>NZ_BPQG01000087.1 GCF_022179125.1 Methylobacterium cerastii | reverse complement strand
TTTTGTCACCGCCCTACACACAATTCACCCATCCAAGAAAATTCCTCGTTTGTCAAAAGTGGCCTGGGCAGGAAAAGTCCGACCGAGACGCCGCTCGACCGGCGACTCGCATAATAATGCCGAGGAGACGCCGCCATGGTACAAGGGGTAGCTACCTTTACGGGACCTGAAATCGACGCGACAGCACGCCTGTACCGAAAGGTCACGTGGCGCCTGATCCCGTTCCTATTCGCTTGCTACGTCGCGGCCTATCTCGACCGCGTCAACGTAGGCTTTGCCAAGCTGCAAATGCTGAACGATCTCAAGTTCACCGAGACCGTCTACGGCCTTGGAGCAGGAATATTCTTTCTGGGATACTTCCTGTTTGAAGTTCCAAGCAACATGATATTGCACAAAGTTGGCGCGCACCTTTGGATCGCACGCGTAATGTTGAGCTGGGCGATCATCTCCGCAGCGATGATGTTCGTGACGACGCCGACCATGTTCTACGTCTTGCGTTTTTTCCTTGGCGTCGCAGAGGCCGGCCTGTTCCCGGGCGTGATCCTCTATCTCACCTATTGGTACCCCGCCGAGAGACGTGGTGCGATCATCGGAATGTTCATGACCGGAATACCCATCGCAGGCCTCATCGGCGGGCCGCTTTCGGGCTGGATCATGAACAACATGGCCGGACTCCATGGCCTGGCCGGATGGCAGTGGATGTTCCTGATCGAGGCGCTGCCGTCCGTCGTGATGGGCTTCATGGTCATCGCCTATCTCGATGACGGCATCGACAAGGCCAAGTGGCTGACCGCTGAGGAAAAGTCGATCCTGGCTCGAAACGTTGCGTCCGACAATGCGAGCGCGACGGGCCATCGCTTTCGCGACGGCTTCACCAGTCCCTGGGTTTGGCTTCTCAGCGGGATCTATTTCTTCTTCATCATGGGACTGTACGGCGTCAGCTTCTGGCTGCCGACGTTCATCAGGGCCGCGGGCGTTTCCGACCCGCTGACCATCGGTGTCTTGACGACCCTTCCTTACGGTGCCGCGGCGGTCGCGATGATCGTTGTCGGACGCATGTCGGACGTGGCGCACGAGCGGCGTTGGCACATCGTGGTGCCCGGCTTGATCGGAGCGCTGGGGTGGCTCGTCAGCATCCAGTTCACCACCAATCTCGTCGTCGCCGAGATCGCCCTGACCATCGCCACGATGGGAGTCCTCGTCACCCTGGCCCAGTTCTGGTGCCTGCCCACGGCCGTCCTGGCCGGCGCGGCGGCCGCCACCGGCATCGCGGTGATCAACTCGGTCGGAAATCTCGCGGGCTTCGTCTCCCCCTACCTGATCGGGTGGATCATCGACCGCACGCAGTCGACCAGCCTCGGGGTCTACACGCTCGCCGCCTGTCTCGCAGTCGGCAGCCTCCTCGCGCTGACGATGCCCAAGCGCCTCGTCAACCGCTGAGCCTTCCCTCACCAACCCAGCAGAGAGAGTGAACATGTTGGACGAACACGACCACGACGTCGCCATCGAGCTCACGCCGGATAGCGTAGGCCGGAAGCGCATCTCGATCTACCAGCCGGAGCAGTCCGGCCTGATCTTCCCCGAGATCCCGGAGTTCAAGAACTTCGAGGAAGAGCGCACCTACCGGAAGCAGCACCTCGTTGCGGCCTGCCGCGCCTTCGCGATGCACGGGTTCGACTACGGCTTCGCCGGCCACCTCACGATCCGCGATCCCGAGCGCCCCGAGCTCTACTGGACCAACCCGATGTGCGTGCACTTCTCGCAGGTGCGGATGTCCAACCTGATCCTGGCGGACCACAAGGGCGACGTGGTCGAGGGCAAGTATGCGATCAACCGCGCCGGGTTCGTGCTTCACGCCGCCGTGCATGACGAGTACCCGGACGTGATGGCGATGTGCCATGCGCACACCGTCTACGGTACCGCGTGGTGCGCCACCGGGCGGCCCCTCGACATGATCAGCCAGGACGCTGCAGCCTTCTACAACAGCCACGCGGTGATCGGCGCCTCCGCCGGTGCGGTCGCGGTCGAGAAGGAGAGCGGCTCGTCCGTGGCCAAGCAGATCGGCCGCAACCGGGGCGTGCTGCACCAGAACCATGGTCTGCTGACGTGCAGCCGCCACAGCATCGATGACGCCGCGTTCTGGTTCATCGCCCTGGAGCGGGCCTGCAAGCAGCAACTCCTCGTCGAAGCGACCGGCATCAAGCCGGAGACCATTTCCGAGAAAACCGCCAAGTACAGCCGCGAACACGTGGGAAGCGACTACATCGGGTGGCTGCATTTCCAGACGCTGTACTCTCACATCGCGGCAACCCAGCCGGACATGTTCGAGTAAGCTTCGAAGATACTGTGAATCAATAATGTGCGGGGCGCGTACGAGCGCCCCGCACGTATGGTTACGCCCGCCATTGCAGGGAAGCATCCCATGTTGACACGAAGAGGCTTCCAGAACTTGCTGGCCGGCTCCACGCTAGGATCGATGATGACTCCCGCTAACGCCCAGCAGGACGGCCAACAGGTCACCATTCTTCGACCCCGTACCGACACGCTTGAGATTGCCTGCGAGGTGCGCGGCCCCGAGGCCGGACCCGCGGTGATTCTCATGCACGGCTTTCCGGACGATGCCCGCGCCTGGGACGTCGTGGCGGCACAACTCGCAACCGCCGGCTGCCGGGTCTACGTGCCGTATCTCCGCGGCTACGGCGCAACGCGTTTCCTTTCCGCGGAGACGCCACGTTCGGGCGAGCAGGCTGCGCTCGGTCACGATCTACTCGGGTTGATGGACGCCCTACGCATCCCGCGTGCGATCCTGGTCGGATACGACTGGGGCGGGCGGGCTGCCTGCGTCGTCGCCGCACTGTGGCCCGAGCGCGTGGCCGGCCTCGTCACCGGCGCCGGCTACAACATCCAAGACATAGCCGCATCCGGACAGCCCGCCGCACCGGCTCTGGAAGTGCGCTTCTGGTATCAATGGTACTTCCAACTTGAGCGCGGCCGTGCAGGCCTCACCCAGAACCGCCGCCCCCTCTGTCGGCAGCTTTGGGAACAGTGGTCGCCGACCTGGAAGTTCGATGACGCCACGTTCAATCGTACCGCAGTGAGCTTCGACAATCCCGATTTCGTCGACGTCTCCATTCATTCGTACCGTCACCGCTACGGCGCGGCGCCCGGTGACCCGGCCGTTGCCGAGATCGAGGCCGGCCTTGCCAAACGACCGACCATCGCGGTGCCCTCCATCACGCTCCAGGGCGAGATGGACGGCGTAACCGTGGCCGAGGGCAGTGCCGGACATGCTCGATACTTCACCGGTCCCTATGATCGGCGGGTCCTGGCCAATGTCGGCCACTTCTTGCCGCACGAAGCCCCGGAGCCGCATGTGCGCGCGGTATTGGAACTCATGGGGCGGTAGTCTGCAGAGGCATGAGGCGCGTGTCAGCTCCGTGTCATCCCACGGATTAATAAGGCTCGCCCATTGGCCGAGTCCGACGGGCGACAGAAGTGGTGCGGACGAACCCAAGTCTGACGCTTGGTGCCCGCGCCGAACGATCGCACCGGTTGGTCGGCGGAGTCCGACTGTCCGCCCAGAAGCGGCCGCTCCGCATCCGACCCAACTCGGCCGTACGAGACGACATCGTCGTCGCCGGAAAGCGGACGTAACCCCCCGCTCTCGCAAACAGCAGAAAATGGCCAAAAGCCTTCTGGTTGGTTTCGCTAGCGCGATGCACCAAGCCTGATTGAGGCTTGACATCTTCACCTACACCTCTGCCGTTCGTGGCAGCAGGCCCCCCAAACCGTTCAGATGGGGCGACAGGCGGAGGCCGTTCACACAACCTTTAATTGCATGCCTGAAGGGCGGGGCCGAGGCTCGCAACGGGTGCCTAAACCGAGGCTTCGATGGGCAAAATGGCAGGGTCTCGCCCTAGTCGGATTCTCATCGCAACCGAATTGAGCCTGTTAATCAATTCTAAGTAGATCGCATCCAACAATCAAATCGCGCAGAAGTTGTATTTCCAGGTTGCTGGCGCATAATCGTCCGACGGCAGGCCGACTTGCCGTGACCGTCCAGGGTGATCGACGACGGAAAATATCCTGCGCCGGGCGACAGCACGTTTGGACACGCACCGACCCGACAGCATTCGGAAGGAGACGAACCGTGCAGACCACGACAGACCCCATCGAGATTGCCGCCAAGATCCTCACCGCCTACATCGCTCGCAACCCTGTACCGGCCACGAGCTTGCCGGACCTGATCCGCACGGTCCATGGCTCGATCACCGACCTGGCGACCTCGCCGAAGCCAGTACTGACGAAGCCGACCGATGCGGAGATCCGCAAGTCGATCTCGCCGGACGCCATCATCAGCTTCGAGGACGGCAAGCCCTACAAGGCGCTGCGCCGGCACCTCACCCAGCGTGGTCTGTCGCCCGAGGCCTACCGCGCCAAGTGGGGCCTCCCGGTGAACTATCCCTTTGTCGCGCCGAGCTACAGCGCGCGCCGCTCCCTGATCTCGCGCACCATCGGGCAGAACCAGCGTCTGCGCTTTCAACAAGCGGCGGAGTGATCCGAAGACCTGCTCGGCGATTCCCGCCGACACCGCGCCGTTCTGTGGTTGGCCGGTGCGGTTTCGGTCGGCTTCACTGGATAAGCTCGGGGCCGGCAATTAGCCCTATGAGGCGGGCAAGTGCCATCAGATCGGCATGTCCAAGTTGCTCGCCGTCTACCAGCCACGAGCCCAGATCGTCGCCGGCCGGCTCCACCTTCCATCCAATCGTGCGGAGAACGTCAGCGGCTTCTTGACAGGGATCGTCACTCACGAAACCTCCGTACATCCTAGCAGGATGGCGGTCCGCACCATCCCCCGCCGAAACTTTTCCGTCCGGTCTGGATCGGCCACCGCCGCGCGCTGGCTTGTACGCTTTCACAGAGGCTGCAGGGTCCATCGTGTGGCCGCTGGCGAACCGGAACAGGTTCACTGTCGCGTCCTTCATGAACACGTCCACGGCAGCGTTCACCTCGTCATCGGTGACGATTTTGGCCTTGAGCAGGTCGCTGGTGATCGTGGTGCTCATTGCCACTGCTCCGAAGACGCCTTCATTACGAGGCTACTCTACCGCTTCTGGATGCAGCGAAGGTATGCCGCAATAAGCCTTGGAAATCAGCGGGCATCCATCGTGGTTTCGACGATGCACGAGCACTCGCTTGCCGAGCGCAGTGTATGAACCAGAAACTGCAACACGGCCGTGGCAGGCCGGACAGCGCTTTCCCGCTTTAACGTATATCCCCTGTGCCTCGATGAGGCTGATAAGCTTCCAGGCACCATCGACCTGCACTTCGCAGTGGTTCGCATCCGGTTTTGTCATAGCCTGACGTGGCATGCCGGCACTTACTCAGCCAGTGCGCAGCGGCCACGGTCCGTAGAAGCTCGTGTCTGCGTAAGCGCTCGTACGACGCCGCCAGGTTCGCTCAGAGGCACCGTCTGAGTGCGGACGCCTCGGAACCGACGCCACATATCAAACGCGAGCCTGCGTATTCTCCGACGCGCGAATGCGGCGCCATGCCCTTGCGGTTGTGTCAATAAATGTAATTCTATCTCTGGTTGCACTCTAGGTGGAACAGGGATTTGCTTCATGCCCTACATGTCTGCAACGTTGAGCGAAACGAAACGGCTTGATTTCTCGGTCCCGCTGCTAATCGTGGCAGTGATCCCATACTACGCTTTGTGCGCTGTCTTCGTCACATGTTCATTGCCATTTCTTTTGTTGTCAGTGCCGGCTGATTTCATACTAAAGGATAAGCCAAAAACACACGGTGATGTTGTTGTTTTTCTTATGGAGTTATCAATTACGAGTACGATTGTTACTCCGTCAATATTAATATATAATCATCTAGCATAACGCCATGTTTCAAGCTGCGGAATTTTTCCCGGATTCAACGTCGGAGTTCCTGCGAGAGTAACTTCAACTGTGCACGGCGCCCGGGTCATGGACGTCATTCAGTATGTTGCGGCGATCATGGAGACCGCGGAGCAGCTGAGATCGGCCGCGCACCGCACGCAGCGCTGGCTTACGGCATTTCTAGACCGTCGCGCCTTTTGCCAGTGGTCTGCTCCAAGATAGGAGCGCCCAAAGCGTCGCCGCGTCGCAGTGCAGCATCGAATTTCGTTGCCACCTAAGTAATTCCTAGCCACTAGTTCTTAATTAAAACCAGGGAGGGTGCAGAAATGAACTTTGTGTTTAGCGCTCCGATCCTGCTCTGTGCATGCTGGCTTGCCGGCACTGTCGAGTTCGCGATCTGGTGCCACCAAGCGCCTGGGCATGAGCCATCAGGCGAATAGCTCTATCAACTTCATCAGAGCCCACCAAGCTGCATAGCCCCACAGAGCGATAGTGACGATCAGGAGAGTCAAAAGCAGCGCAAATGCTGCCCACGTCGTCAGGCTTGTGCGCAGGCGCTCAAGCCATCCGGTCTGATCCGTTTCGACCGAACCGTCGAATTCCGAATTCATCAAGTCTACCATTAGCGAGCGGCACCATACTGCGAAGATTATACGCTTTGCTGATCTAAACGCCTGACTGATCGAAACTGTTCATACAGCGCAAACTACGCAGGAGCGCGCAGCATTCAATGTTGAACGGCTGGTGGCTGATGTGGTCGGTCAAGCCGTGGCCTCCTGTTCGGTCCCCGACAGACTCAGGAAACCTCAGGGGCGGGCGTCCGGGTTTGATGTCAGGCCTCGCACCGCCTCAGGCGCCTTGATCCGAGCTATCTCCTCCGCCAGGGCCCTCAACCCGAAGCCGCTTCCGTAGCTCCGCCCAACACTACCGCTGCCCGTGTGGCCGGCAAGCGCGTCATGCACTTCAAGTCTGCTTCATCTTCGTTCCTCGGGGGCTACGATGGACCGGCCATCCTCCGTTCGTGAGGACCCTCAATCTATCCCACAGGTGCTGACATGGGACAGCCGCTGCCGGCTAGGCGAAGGTAAGGACGGCGCTCGCGGCCCCTCAGGCACCTACACACGGCTTGGCAACCGCGGCACTGATATCGATTTAAGGAAAACAACCCACGATTGTATTTTTTCAACATGGTTGAGGTTGCGTTAATCGTTTCGCCGCCAACTGGAATTCGTCTTCACCGCGTCGTCGTGCCGTCACACTCGGCACCCGGCCGGCGGCCATGCGGCCGCCGGACCGTCTCTCCGCGCCTTCGGATGGCCGCATGTCGCACGCCAGTTCCTGCCCGCCACGAAGCCGCCTACTCGCGACGACCGCCTTGCTGCCGCTGATACTCGGCATGGCGGCGATGACAGTGCCGGTGGGTCCGGCGCATGCCGCCTGCGCGGCGACCACGACAGGTCTCGCCTGCGACGGGCCGGACGACGTGACTCTGGCGACCTCGGTCGGCGGCTCTGGTGGCCTGTCGAAGGCTGGCACGGGCAGCGTCACGCTCTCAGCCGCCAATACTTATGCCGGCGGCACCAGCCTCACTGCCGGGACGCTGACGACGACGGGGGCCGGGACGCTCGGTGTGCCCGACGCAGCGCTGGTGGTCTCGGGCGGACGACTCGACCTCGGCGGCACGACGCAAAACGTCGGGCTGGTCCGGCTCACCGGCGGCACCATTGCCGACGGGACGCTGCGCGGCTCGGTCTACGACGTGCAATCCGGCAGTATCGATGCCGCGCTGACCGGCCCCGGCCCTCTCGTGAAGTCCGGCGCTGGCACGGTAACGCTGTCGGGCGCCAACACCTACTCAGGCGGTACCCGCGTCGATGGCGGCACGCTGCAACTGACCTCGACCGGACGCCTCGGCGCCGCGGACGCCGCCCTTGTGGTCGGCGGCGGAACGCTCGACCTCGGCGGCACCAGCGCGAGCGCCGGCCCGGTGGTGCTCACCGCCGGTACCATCCGCAACGGCACCCTGCGCGGCGCAATCTACGGGCTTCAGGCCGGCACCGTCGATGCGGTCTTGTCGGGGTCCGGCTCCCTTGCCAAAAGCGGCGATGGCACCGTGCTTCTCACCCAAGCGAACAGCTATTCCGGCGCCACCACGGTCACCAACGGGATCCTGCGGGCCGGGATCGCCGGCGCTCTCCCCGCGGGCACGACACTGATCGTCGCCGGGGCCGGAAGCCTCGACCTCGCCGGCACCAACCAGAGCGTTGCCGCGCTCAACGGCGACGGCCGGGTTTCACTCGGCGGCGCCACCTTCACCGTGGGCTCGAATGGCGGCAATGCGCTGTTCTCCGGCACCATCGACGGCACCGGCGCGCTGGTGAAGGCCGGCGCCGGGCGGCTCGATCTCACCGGCAACAGCCCCTTTGCCGGCAGCGTGACGGTGGCGGAGGGGCACTTGCGGGTCGGCGGCAACCTCGGCGCGGCCGACGTTTCCGTCGCCTCTGGCGCGATCATCGAGGGTACCGGCACGCTCGGCGGCCTCAACATCCGAAGTGGTGGCCGCGTGGCTCCCGGCTACGATGCGATTGGTACGCTGTCGGCTAACGGCAACGTCCTGTTCGAGGCGGCCTCGACCTACCAGGTGAAGGCGGACGCCGCCGGTCACAGCGACCGGATTGTGGCGGGCGGCATCGCGTCGTTGCGGGGCGGCCTCGTCGACGTTCAGGCGCAGGCCGGCACCTACCGCGCAAACACCACTTACACGATCCTCGACGCCGCGGGCGGCGTGCAGGGGCGGTTCGCCGGCGTGACCGCGAACTTCGCCTTCCTGACGCCGTCGCTGACTTATGCGAACGATACCGTGCAGTTATATCTCGCCCGCAACGACCTCGGCTTCGACACCGCCGGCGCGACCTTCAACGGCGTCGGCGCCGGCCGGCGCGCGCAGTCGCTCGGCGCCGGCAACGCCGTCTACGACGCGGTCGGTCCACTCTCCACCGCACAGGCCCGGCAGGCCTTCGACGCGCTCTCGGGCGAGGTCCACGCCAGCGCGGTTACAGCCCTCGTCGAGGCCGGCGGACTAGTGCGCGAGGCGATTCTCGACAGGATGCGCTGGGCGGACGGCGCCGGCCTTACCTGCACGCCGGCCGGCTCCGGCCTGCCGGCCGAGCGCGCGCCGGTCGCCCGGGTACCGCTGAACTCCGTACCCGAATGCGGCACCGGCCTCGGACCCGGCAGCCTCGACCAGCGGGTCGTCGGCCTTTGGGGCCAGGGCTTCGGCAGCTTTGGCCGCTCCGCCTCGGACGGCAACGCCGCCGCCCTCGGGCGCAACACCGCGGGCCTAGTCGTTGGCGGCGACGTGGCGGCGAGCGACATGATCCGCGTCGGTGCAGCAGCCGGCTACACCGACACCGCGCTCGAAGTGCCGCTGCGACTGTCGAGCGGCAACGTCCAGACCGGGTTCGGGTCGGTCTATGCCGGGATCGGGCTGGGCGCGTTCGACCTGCGGATCGGCGGCCTTTACGGCGTCAGCGACACCGAGACCCGGCGCGACGTCGCCTTCGCCGGCTTCCGCGACAACACTCACGCCGCCTACGGCGGCAGCGTCGCGCAGGCGTTCGGTGAGGTCGGCTACCGCATGGATCTCGCCGGCCTGACGCTGGAGCCCTTCGCCGGCGGCGCGATGATCCGCGTCGGCCAGGACGCCTTCTCGGAATTGGGCGGCGCGGCGGCACTGGCCGGCGCGGCACGCGACACCACCGTGACGACCGCCACGGCGGGCGTGCGGGCGGAGGCGCGGATCGACGGCTTCGTCGGCGGCTTGCCGATCCTGCTGCGCGGGCTCGTCGGCTATCGCGGCGCCTTCGGTGATGTGACGCCAACCGCACTTCTAGCCTTCAACACGGGTGGCGTTTCGGCGCTGACCCGCGGCGCGCCGGTCGATCGCAGCGCCGTGGTGATGGAGGCCGGTCTTAGTTGGATCGTTCTGCCTTACATGACCGTCGGCCTATCCTACGCCGGGCAAATCGGCAGCCGCGCGCAGGACCACGGGGCGAAGGGCAACGTCACCTACCGCTTCTAACGGCGCCACTACGCAACGAGGTCGGCTCAGGACGCCGCGATCCAGAAGGTGGACTTCTTAAGTATCACCTTTAGCCTGAACATGTCCTACGCCAGTAACACGAGGCCGAGCTGCAACACCCGCACTGCCAAAAAACAGGCTCTAGAGGGTCCGGCGGCGACGTCTGCTTCTGTCAGTTGCTGCTCCGAAGTGGACCAGCTTCAATCCACCCAACCTGTTCATAGAGCGGACGGACGGCTCCCGACCCAACGCAGTCATTCACGCGAGGCCGTGCGGATCCCGAAAACGGACGTATGGATTGTGCGGACGTGGCAATGATGTCCGGAAGGCCACGCGCCGCATTCCAACGTTCGTAGCGGCACCCGGGACGTACCGTTCGTCGCGTCCGAAGGTAGACGACGATGGGAGGGGCGCTGACCTTCCCACGAGGGGAAGCACCATCTGTGATGTCTCACACCGGTGACATCCGGCGCTTCCAAAACTGCGAAGCCGGATCGGCCCCGCACCGTAGCAGACTATCAGACCGGCGACCTTGCCCAGAAGCGTCCGATATGAGTGGCCCATGGACCTGACGGAGACGTCCGGCCTGACGAAATCTGCGACGGACCACTGTTCGGATTGCAGCGCAAATATTGAAGGACAATGCCATCATGTCCCTACATTTTGAACGCCTCGGCACGGGCCGGCCGCTGCTTATGGTCCATGGGCTCGGGTCCAATCTCCGCACCTGGGATCCGCTCCTGCCCGCATTGCGCGACTTGCGCGAACTGATTTTGGTCGACTTGCCGGGACATGGCAGGTCGGCCCCGCTCGCCGGTCGGCAGACGATGGAGGCCCACGCGGACGCCCTCGCCGGCTTCGTGACATCTCAAGGCCTGACGACAGCGGACCTTGTCGGCAGTTCGGTGGGAGGCCGGCTGGTGCTGGAGCTGGCGCGGCGGGGCATCGGTCGGCACTGCGTAGCGCTTGATCCTGGCGGCTTCTGGCGTGGGTGGGAAACGCGCTGGCTCCACTGGACGCTCGCGGCATCGATACGCTTGGTGCGGTTGCTGCAGCCCTTCCATCCCGGCCTGTCGCGCCACGCCGTCACCCGTACGCTGCTACTGGCCCAACTGTCGGCCCGTCCGTGGGCGCTGCCACCGCAGCTTGTCGTAGGGGAGTTGCAGAGTCTGGCGGCCACACCGGTGTTCGATGCGATGCTGCGTGAGCTGGCACACGGGCCGTTGCAGCAGGGTTCGGCAACGACCCCCGGCTTTGTTGCCATAGGCTGGGGCCGCCAGGACCACCTGCTGCTGCCGCGCCAGGCTGCACGCGCCCAGGTATCATTCCCGTCGGCCCATCTGCACTGGTTCGAGCACTGCGGCCACTTCCCGCACTGGGATCAGCCTGCCGAGACGGTGCGGGTAATCCTTGAAACGGTTGGTAAGGATGCGCCTTAAATTGCTCGTCGAACAACCGAGCCCACGGTCATCCAAGGGTCGTCGAACATAGCGGCTAAGCTTGCCTCCTCCGCTCAGCAACTGGTCCATGGTCCAACTGCTTTTGCCGCCGAGACGAAGCAGCGCTTCGAGGCCAACTTATAGCGCAGCTGAACTCAGGCGGACTTTACACGGACACGAATTCATCATGGGTCGGGAACGGCGCGCAGCCCCCCGATGTTCGAAACAGGATTCCCTTTTCGACTCGATACGTCGAACCCCGCGTCCGCTGCGCTCTCCCCTGCCGCGGTCCGCTTCAGTTCCCTGATCACCGGGAGGAAAATCCTGACCTACCTTCGATACGCGCCCGACATTGAGCGGCCCGCGCCGGACGAGCAGAAGACGATTGACGGAATCATCCAAGGCATGACGCAGCAATCGGAGACGGTCGAGGCACGCGAGCACCATGCCGTGCGTGCCAGCCATGCCAAAAGCTCGGCCTGCGTGACGGGCGAGTTGACGATTTCCGCCGGCCTGCCACCCGAACTGGCGCAGGGGTTGTTCGCCACGCCCGGCACCCACCCTGTGGCGGTTCGTTTCGCTCAAGGACCAGGCGAGACCTTGGGTGACCGGGTGTCGACCCACCGCGGCATGTCCATCAAGGTTTTTGACGTTCCGGGAAAGAAGCTACCCGGCCATTCCGTCGACACCCAGGATTTCGTGCTGGCGACCGGGACCACCTTCCCGTCCGGCACGGCGGCGGGCTTCCTGCGCGACGGCACGGTCATCGGCAAGTCGACCGGCCTGCCGGAGGGGGTGAAGAGCGCGGTGTCGTCGACCATGCGCAACATCAACAAGGCGCTCCATGCCTTCGGCACCGAGAGCGCGTTCGCCGACTTCTTCGGGCACCCCTACAGCCATCCGCTTGCCGACAGTTACTTCAGCCAGGCGCCGGTACGCTTCGGTGATTACGTGGCCAAGCTCGGGGCCGTGCCCGCGACCGAGGCGCAGCGCGCGCTGTCCGAGTGGCAGTTGGACCCGAACCAAGACGAGGACGGTTTCCGGCACGCCACGGTCGCCTTCCTCAGGGACATCGAGGTGGTGTTCGAGTTGAAGGCGCAGCTCTGGGCCGATGCCGAGCGGCAGCCCATCGAGGACGCCTCGGTCGACTGGCCGGTCTCGGTCAGCCCGTACCGGACGGTGGCGACGCTCCGCCTGCCGCGCCAGGACGCCTACTCGCCGGACCGGGTGCGCTACTTCGACGAGGTCATGACCTTCCGCCCGGCGCACAGCCTCGCGGCGCATCGACCGCTCGGTTCGGTGATGCGGGCGCGGCTACAGGTCTACCGCGCGCTGAGCGATTTCCGCCACCGCGAGAACGGCGTGGCGGCCGAAGACACCGCCGGCATCGACCGCATCCCGGCGTGAGGAACGGCGCAAGCCGCGCCTCTGATGAAGCCCAACACCCAGAAGGATGATGAGATGAGCTTACAGGGCAAGAAGATCGCGATCCTGATCGCACCGCGCGGCACCGAGGAGCCCGAGTTCGCCAAGCCCCATGAGGCGGTGAAGCAGGCCGGGGCGACCGTGACGGTCATCGGTTTGGAGGCCGGCGAGGCCGAGACGGTCAACAACGACCTCGATCCCGCCGGCCGCTACAAGGTGGACAGAACCATCGATGAGGCGTCGGCCACGGACTACGACGGGCTCGTCATCCCCGGCGGATGCGTCGGCGCCGACAAGCTCCGGGCGAGCAAGGATGTCGTGGCGTTCGTCCGGGACTTCTTCGCCGCGGGCAAGCCGGTCGGGGTCATCTGCCACGGGCCGTGGACCCTGATCGAGGCCGACGTCGTGAAGGGACGGACGCTGACCTCCTACCCCACCGTACGGCGGGACATCGAGAACGCCGGTGGCACCTGGGTCGACGAGGAGGTCGTCTGCGACAAGGGGCTTGTCACCAGCCGCACGCCCAAGGACCTGCCGGCCTTCTGCGCCAAGATCGTCGAGGAGTTCGCGGAGGGCCGCCATCCCGATCAGGCTCGGAGCGCCTGAGGAGTCGGGAAGCCGACGATTAGCTCTTGAGAGCCTGGGGCGGCCCATAAGTCGCCCCGGGTCATGTCTTGGAGACGTCCCGCGGCCGGGACGCCTTGGCGGATGTCTCCATCAACCCTTGATGGCGCCGATCTGCTTCAGGATGCCGAGCTCGTCGGACGAGCCCCACCTTTCGACCATCTTGCCGTCGACGAAGCGACCGATCTGCATGCCGCGGACCTTGACGGCCTTCCCGGTCGGCTTGTGGCCGTTGAAGTCTCCCTGGTGCGTGCCGGTGAGCGTGTAGGCGAAGGCGACGCTGTCACCGTCCGCGACGAGCTTCTTCACCTCGACCTGCATGTCGGGGAACGCGGTGCGGAGTTCGGTGAAGAAGGCCTGGTATCCCTCGGGACCCATGTGCTGGCCCGGCGCCGGGTCGTGGTCGTGGCAGTCCGGTGCGACGACCTCGGGGAAGGCGTCGAAATGGCCGCTGTTGACGAGTTCGCCGAATTTCTCGGTCGCCTGGATGCTGGTCTCGCGGGACATGATGTTCCTTGGGGCTCGGGGCTGGCGAAGGCGCGCCCAGCGCCTCGACGCACGGGAAACTCCCGCCACCGTGGGACGTTGCGGCGCCATGCACGACAGGATCGGGATGACCGCCAGGCATGACGTCGTCCATGAGGGTGGCGGTAGCCGACATGCCAGGCCGTCCGTCCCTAGGTGACGTTCACTCGCACCCGATGCCAGCAGGCGCATAGGTAGCCCTTATGGTTCCAGGTCTCGTCCGGCAGTGCCGGCTGCGTCTGGCCCGCTTCGTCCCAGGCGCGCACGGCGAGCTCATGCTCGCCCGGAGGCAGGTCGAGGCTCGTGCTCCAGAACGTCCATGCGAACGGAGCGTCGGCCTCGTGTTCGAGCTCGGCCTGCACCCAGGATCGGCCCCCGTTCCCGGAGACGTCGACGCGTACGACGGCCCGATCCCCGCTCACCGCGTAGCCGCGGATCCTGTTGCTCCCCGATTTGAGCGCGGCCCCAGACCCGGGCTCGCAGATCGCGGCGTTCAACGGCATCGTATCGATGGTGTGGCCATTGGCCGGATCGGCAGTCTCGGCGGTCACGTCGGCCGGGTACAGCTTGTAGTCGCCGGCCTGGATCGGGTTGTCAGATGGATGGTCCTGGACGGTCAAACGCCGGAGCCACTTGGGGCTGCGCACGCCGGCGAAGCCCGGCACCACCGCGCGTACCGGAAAGCCGTGCTCCGGGAGCAAGGCTTCGCCGTTCATGGCGTAGGCCAGCAAGGTCTCGGTCGCCATCGCCTTCGCGAGCGGGATCGAGGCGCCGTAGGGATGGCCTTCCACCATGTCGTGGCTCTCGAAGGCGACATGGAGACCCACGCGCTCGTCTACCCCCGCATCGCGTAGGACGTCGCCGAGCCGCACCCCGGTCCATTCGGCGGTGCCGATGGCTCCGGCGTCCCACGGGTCGCCCGACACCGGGGCGACCATCCGCATGTCGGCGCGGCGATTGCCGGCGCACTGCATCGTGGCCGTGACCATGGCTACCGGATAGCGGGTCCGTAGATCGGATAGCGACAACTCAAGCGTGGTGCCGGTCCCGCCATCGACGGTGAGGCGCCAGGTTGCCGCGTCGAGGTCCGGTAGGTTGCCGTGCGAGCGGACGTAGAAGTCCTCCGCCGGTGTTCGGTAGGAGGCCCGCAATCGGTCGAGGGGCGGTTCGGCGTTGTAGGGCTGGTCGCCGTGGACGATCAGACGTGCCTTGCGCTTGGTCATGCTCGACATCGGCGCTCCTGCGTAGGTGGGCTCACGGCAGTGAACGCGCTGGGGGCCGTAAGGGTCATTCGGCGGCCCAGGGAACCGCCCTAGACGCGATCCTTACCCCGGCTTCGACGGTGAGAATTCGAACGTGGGCCGCAATCGTCGATGCACGTGGACGGGCGGTACGGCCCCCCCTGGAGGAGGCAGACTTCTCAGGCAGGGGGAACAGCCTCCGTTTGGAACGGTTGTTAACTCAGGTTTGGGACTCAGTCGGGGTCCGAAATCGACCGAATATCAGTCGCGGTGCCGCTACTCCCGACGCCCCATTATCGGCCGCCGCATCACCCGGTCGACCTAGAGCGGCATCCGACCGGGCTGAATCACCGGGGTTTACCGGTCGGGGTTTGATGTGATTCCCTGCGTGGCTTTCGCAGGAGAGCCGCATGCCATCTGCCCTATCCGTCGATCTGCGCGAGCGTGTCGTGGCCGCCGTCGAGGAAGGCGCGTCGCGCCGTCAGGCGGCCAAGCTGTTCGGCGTAAGCCCGACCAGCGCGATCCGCTGGTACGAGAGCTTCGCGCAAGAAGGGCGGATCGCACCCAAACCGATGGGCGGGGATCAGCGCTCGCAGACGATTGAAGCGCAGGCCGACCTGATCGTTTCGACCTACGAGGCCAAGCCCGAGATCTTCCTTCCGGAGTTACAGGAGAAGCTGGCCAAGCGCGGCCTGCGGGTCGGGGTGAGCAGCCTGTCGCGCTTCTTCAAGCGTCACGGCATCACGCGAAAAAAAACACCGGCCACGCGACCGAGCAGGATCGGGAGGACGTGAAGGCCGCCCGCGCGGCGTGGTTCGAGGGGCAACTCGACCTCGACCCAGATGCCCTCGTGTTCCTGGACGAGACCGCGGCCAACACCAGCATGGTCCGCCGCTACGGACGCGCCCCGCGCGGCGAGCGTTGCCGGGTCGCCGCGCCGTTCGGACATTGGAAGACCACCACCGTCACGGCCGCCCTGCGTACCAGCGGTCTGATCGCGACCGCGCTTCTCGACGGGGCCACGAACGGCGAACGCTTCCGTGCCTACGTCGTCGAAACGCTGGCCCCTGCGCTGAGGCAGGGCGACACCGTCATCCTCGACAACCTCCCGGCCCACAAGGTCAAAGGCGTGCGCGAGGCCGTGGAGGCCGCCGGTGCACGGCTGCTCTACCTGCCGCCCTACAGCCCCGACCTTAACCCGATCGAGATGGCCTTTGCCAAGCTCAAGGCAATGCTCCGATCGGCTGCAAAGCGCACCATTGCCGACCTCTGGGACGCCATCAAAAACGCCTTCGCTGCCTTCAAACCAGACGAATGCCGGAGCTACCTCGCCGCCGCGGGATACGACGCTTATGATCCAACCTGATCGGATGCCGCTCTAGCAACGACATGCCCAGCCGGCGGTCGGTGTGACGACGCAGCTCCGCGAATGGGGGTGTCGCAGGTGCGACACCGTCCCAGGGAGATGCTAGGGGCAGCGGATGGCCGCCAAGCACTCCCGACACATCGCCCTGACCGAGCCGCTGATCGCCTACGTCGAAGGGCAGGTCGCCAAGGGGGACTACACATCCATCAGCGAGGTCGTCAGGTCGGCGCTCAGACTTCTGATCGAGCACGACGAGGCGAAGTCCCTCCGCGTAACAGCATCGAACGGGTCGGCCCATGGCCGCGCCTGAGGATGCCATCGCGGAAGCCGCCTACGATCCGGCGAGGCTCGCGACGCTCGACGGCTATGGCATCCTCGATACCGAGGCCGAGCGAGGCTTCGATGACATCGTTCTGCTGGCGTCCCGGATCTGCGGGACGTCGGTCGCGCTCGTCAGCCTCGTCGCCGGCGACCGGCAGTGGTTCAAGGCCCGGGTCGGCTTCGACCCCTGCCAGACCCCGCTGTCGCAGTCGGTCTGTGCCCACGCCCTGCGGCAGCCCGGCCTGTTGGTCATCCCGGATCTAACCGCCGACCCCCGGACCCGCGACAACGCGCTGGTCACCGGGGAGCCGCGGCTGAAGTTTTATGCCGGTGCGCGGCTGGAGACGCCCGAGGGCGTTCCACTGGGGACTCTGTGCGTGATCGACATGAAACCCCGACCGGAGGGGCTGACGACCGAACAGACCGAGGCCCTGGAGGCACTGGGGCGGCAGGTCATGGCGCAGATGGAACTGCGTCGGTCGATGGTGGCGCGCGACGACGCCCTGCGCACCGCCCGGGAAGCGGACGTCCGCCACGGCCAGATCCTCGACAGCGCCCGCGACTACGCCATCGTGACAACCGACCTCGACGGCCTCGTGACCGGTTGGAGTGCCGGTGCCGAGGCCATCCTCGGCTGGTCCGAGGCCGATATGCTCGGCAGGCCGGCACGGCTGTTCTTCACCGAGGAGGACGCGGTGGACGGTGCGCCCGAGCGCGAGATGCGCGTGAGCCGCGAGGAGGGCCGCGGCAATGACGAGCGCTGGCACGTGCGCAAGGACGGGTCGCGGTTCTTTGGCCTGGGCGAGATGATGCCGCTCCGCGCCGAAGACGGTACGCATGTCGGCTATCTCAAGATCCTGAGGGACCGGACGGACCAACGTTTGGCTGCTGAGGCGCTGCAGCGGCAGACCGACCTACTCCAGACCGTAACGGACCACGTCAGCGAGGCCGTGATCCAACTCGACCGCGACGGCCTGGTCACCTTCGCCAACCGGACCGCGCACATCCTGCTCGGATGGGACGCCGACGCCCTACTCGGACAGGACCTGCACGAGGCCGCCCACCACCATCATCCGGACGGGCGGCTGTTTCCGGCGTCCGAATGCTGTTTCGTGCAAGCCATCCGGGAGGGGAAGACCCTCCGGCAGCGCGACGCCACGTTCTTCCATCATGACGGGACGCCCATCGAGGTCGTTTGCTCGAATGCCCCCATCCTCCAGGGCGGAGCGGTCGTCGGGGCCGTGCTCACCGTCTCGGACGTCACCGGCCGCCGTCTGGACGAGCGTCGCCTCAGGAAGGTCAACGCCGAACTGGAGCGGCGGGTCGCGGAGCAGCGCGCATCCGAGGCGCGGCAGCGCTTCCTGCTCGACCTGACCGACACCCTTCGCGACCAGGGCGGCCCGCGCGGGCGGATGCAGGCGGCCGTCGACGCCCTCGGACGCCATCTCCGCGCGAGCCGGGTGGGCTACGGCTTCGTCGAGGAGGACGGCCTCTCCGTCACCCTCGGCACCGAGTACGTCGACGGCGTCGCGACGCTCGCCGACACCTACCCCCTTGATGCGTTCGGCCCCGGGAACGTTGCCAACCTCCGGAACGGCCGGACGTCGGTCTATCCCGACGTCGAGGCGGATGCGGACACGGCCGGCCTGGGGATGGACGCCTTCGGCATCGGCGCCATCGTTGCCGTCCCCCAGGTCCACGAGGGACGCTTACGCTCGGTCGTCTACGTGAACCAGCGGGAGCCGCGGGCCTGGACGCCCGACGAGGTAGGGTTGGTCGAGGAGGTCTCGGCCCGGATCTGGGACGCAGTCGAGCGCGTCCGCGCCCAGGGCGCGTTGCGGGCTCTAAACGAGACGCTGGCGGCCCAGGTCGCCGAGCGCACCAAGGAGCGCGACCGAATCTGGCATGTGAGCCAGGACATGCTTGGCGTCGCCGACGCGAACGGGATCTGGGTGAGCATCAATCCGGCGTGGCACCGTATCCTGGGATGGGACTACCACGACATCGTCGGGAAGACCTCGGAGTGGCTCGAACATCCCGAGGACCGGGAAAGGACGCGGGCTGAGGTCAAGCGCCTCGCCGACGGTGCGCTCACGCTCGCCTTCGAGAACCGTTTTCGGGCGCGCGACGGAGGCTATCGAACCCTGTCCTGGACAGCCGTTCCGGTTGAAGGGCTGCTCTACTGTGTCTCCCGCGACGTCACCTTGGAGAAGGAGCGCGCCGCCAGCCTTTTGCAGGCCGAGGAGGCGTTGCGGCAATCGCAGAAGCTTGAGGCCGTCGGCCAGTTGACCGGGGGCGTAGCGCACGATTTCAACAACCTGCTCACGGTCATCAAGTCATCGACCGACCTGCTCAAGCGCCCGGACCTGTCCGAGGACCGGCGGGCCCGGTACGTCGGCGCGATCTCCGACACCGTAGACCGAGCCGCCAAGCTGACGGGGCAGCTCCTCGCCTTTGCTCGTCGGCAGGCGTTGCGCCCGGAGGTGTTCGATGCCGGGCGCAGCGTCCGGGCCATCGGCGAAATGGTCGGCACCCTTACCGGCGCACGGATTACAGTCGCGATCCACGTCGGCGGCGAGCCCTGCTACATCAATGCGGACCCGAGCCAACTCGACACCGCCCTGGTGAACATGGCGGTCAACGCCCGCGACGCGATGGAGGGGGAGGGGAAACTCGACATTGTTGTGGAGGCGGTGGGCGTCGTGCCCGCGATGCGCTCGCAACCCGAGCGGAACGGCGACTTCGTCCGGATCTCGCTCACTGACACCGGTTCCGGCATCCCCGTGGATCAGATCGACCGGATCTTCGAACCGTTCTTCACGACCAAGGGCGTCGGCCAGGGCACCGGCCTCGGCCTGTCCCAGGTGTTCGGCTTCGCCAAGCAATCGGGTGGCGAGGTCGTGGTCGAGAGCGAGGTCGGACGCGGCACCACATTCTCGCTCTACCTCCCGCGCGCGGAGATCGATTTCGGCATACCCGAAGAACCCACGTTCGTTGACAAAGTCGTCGACGGACGCGGCACCCACGTCCTCGTCGTCGAGGACAACCGCGAGGTCGGGACCTTCTCGACCCAGACCCTCCAGGAACTCGGTTACGGCACCCATTGGGTGACGAACGCCGACGACGCCCTGGCGGCGCTGGCAGGAAGCCCCGGCAGTTACGATGTCGTTTTCTCCGATGTGGTCATGCCGGGCATGAACGGCGTCGATTTTGGACGCCAGGTGCGACGGTTGTATCCGGGCCTGCCGGTGGTGCTGACCAGCGGCTACAGCCATGTGCTTGCCCAGGAAACCGACCACGGCTTCGAGCTCCTGCAGAAGCCGTACTCGGTCGAGGCGTTGTCGCGTATCCTCCGTCGGGCCGCCTCCAAGCGCCTGCGACGCCGGGCGATGTTGGAGTAGACGCCGGATCGCATCCGCATTGTCCGATCCGGCCTATCGGTCGCCATCGCGTGCTCCGCCCGATGCTTCGACGATGGCCAGGCGAACCTGGGGATACCGGGAGACGGACCTGCCACGCGTTTCATGTTGCGACGCAGCATGGCGAGGGGCGTACGCTCTGGGAAGCGCTACCCTCGCATCGACGGGTGAGGGACGGCATCGGGTCGAAAGCTCGACGGGCGGAACCAGGATGCTGCCGTCAAGTCGAAGGCCACCCCGATGCGCATCGTCCCCAACCTTGCCGCCCTTACCCTCGCCATACTCCGGCTTCCCGCGATGGCCTCCTCTTACGCCGAGCAGATCGGCACCATCGAGCGCCGTCTCGATAGCGCCGGGGCGGTTCAGGTCGCCGGCCTGCAGGAGGGGCACACCCTCCGAACCGGCTCGCCGCGAGGCATCACCACGGCGCGCCTCGCCGCACCGAGCGATCCCGACATGGTCACGACCGCCGACCACGTCGCCGTCGCCAGAACGTTCATCAACCGGGCCACCGACGAGAACCGGAGGGGTGACAAGCGTTCGTGCGAGAACACCATGACCCAGGCCAAAGGCATGATCGGCGCCCTACCTTAGGCGGCCTTGCCGGCCGCTTCGGGTTGCGGTTTGAGCGACTTCACTTCTGCGACCGGCCACCAAGGCTGGCCGAGCCCGGCGGGGATGCGTCATGCCGCTGCGAGCGGCGCCTCGTCGGCGCCTGCCGCTGTTGACCTACAGACTGTGCTTCCCCCGAAACTCTCGACCCGGACTCCCCCCGTCCCGGCGCGCTTCGCGACGTACATGAGGCGGTCGGCCTCGCGGATCGCGGTCGCCCAGTCCAGGGTCGTGCCGGGACTCACGACGAGGGCTCCCATGCTGACGCCGATGTGATGTCTCGATCCGCTCAGGCCGTCGCGGAGGCGCCGGTGGATCGTCTCCACACGGGAGACCGCCGCCGCGACCGTGCTCGACTGCAACAGGAAGACGAACTCGTCTCCCCCGAGCCGCCCGAAGCGGTCGCCCCAACCGATTGCTGCGACGCCGGCCAACGCTAACCTGATGAGGACCTCGTCGCCTTCCGCATGTCCGGACGTGTCGTTGACGGACTTGAAGCCGTCGATGTCCGCGAGGGCCAGCACCGTCACCGATCCGTTCGCCGCGCATCCTCCCAGGGCCAAGTGAGCGTGCGCCTCGAACGATGCCCGGTTCAGGATACCCGTCAGCGCGTCGTGACGGGCTGCGTATCGCTCCCGCTCGTAGACCCGTCGCAAAACGCAGACGGTGGCGACGACGAACGCGTAGGCTCCGAGCCGAACCACGGCACGGACCGTCGCCGCGAGCGGTGACAGGCCAGCGTCGAACCCATGGATGGGGAGGATGTTGAGGAAGGCCGCCACCAGCGCGACGCCGCAAGCTGCCCGCGGTCCGAGGCGCCAGCCGGCCAGTGCGATCAGCGGATGGTGTTGCCTGAGAAGTTCATGACGGCGACCTTCGTTGTTGTCGCCGAAGAAATTATCGATCACGCTCTCCAGACTGAAGTAGGCACCGAAAAGATTGGTACTTACCGAAAGGAGAGCGTCGGATGCGTAGGGCTACCCCAGACCCCATGATCGAGGCACGACGGAGGGGGCCGATCCCGAAGGACGTCGATCCGACGATCGAGGTGCTGGTGAACGACATCATCGCCAAGGTGGCCGACAAGTGGACTATGCTGATCCTTGAGGCTCTAGACGAGCATGGCACCCTACGGTTCACGCAACTCGGCAAGGCGGTGGGTCGAATCAGCCAAAAGATGCTGACGCAGACGGTTCGGCAGATGGAGCGGGATGGTCTTGTGCGACGTACCGTGCATCCGGTGATCCCGCCGCACGTGGATTACACGCTGACGCCACTCGGCGAGAGCTTGGGGGCAGCGTTCTGTGGTGTGTGGATCTGGGCTGAGACCCACCACGCAGAGATCGAGCGCGCCCGTCGGGCGTTTGCAGCGGCGGGTGAAGCGTCCGATGTGTCCGCTTGCATCGAAATACGGTGATGGCCGAGAGCTGTTATAAGCTTTTGCAGACCCTGACCCTTCTCTGGAGGCGGACCTGCCGCATCCGACCCAATGCGGATGCCTATCAGCCCTCAAAGGGATCTCGGAACTCGGAAGCGGACATGGATTTGGCTCAGGACCGACCATGCGGTGCCTTAACGAAGACCAAAACGGCTCGACCTATATCCTAAGTCAAAGTCGCGTGGCGCCCCGCGGGCGGCGGCTGCATGAATTCGATGGTGGAACCGTCCGGACCGACGGCATAGACCACCCGCGTTCCGGCCCGTTCGCCTGTGGGGATCGGCTGCGGTATGCCCTGGGCCTTCCAGCCATGGCCCACAATGCGGGACAAGACCGCGTCGAGATCGTCGACGATCAGGGCAAGATGTGCAGAGCCCGGATCGAACGGCGCGGGCGCCGCCGCAGGTGGGCTCGTTCCCCGATACTCAAGCAGTTCGACAGCTTGCCCCCCGAGCGACACCACTGCCATGCGCACCCGCGCGCCGTGGGCACCCGTGACCTGCCCCAGGAACTTGCCGCCCATGTCGCCGGTCCGCAACAGACGTGCGCCCAACCCCTCCACCCAGAAGCGGAGCGCCTCGTCGAGGGAGGCGACGGCGAACCCCACGTGGTCGGCGCGGCGGACGTTGAGGCTTGAGGTATCGATCATTCCTATCATCCTATCGAGGGCACCGACTTGATCAGCCCGGGATCCTGTCCGGATGCGGACGAATGGCCGGAAGGCGAACCTCGTAGTCGCGCATCCCTGGCCCGGCGCCCCTGACGTCGAGGGCACCCTCGGCGCCGAGTGCCAGCACGCGGCCGAACAGGACAACGTCGCCGACGCACTGGCCCGGTGGGTCGACCTCGAAGGACAGGTGATGCAACGCCCGCCCGATTAACCCGGCGACGATCTCCCATTCCGGCCTGCCCTGCGCGACGAGGGCGGCATCGAAGTGCGTCAACGGCGCCGACACCAGGCATCCGTCCCGCACGATGCGGAGCGGCGCATTCTCGGCCCGCAACCGTGCCCATGTCGCTGACGCCGCGTGGGCCTCGGCTTCTGAGTAGGGGCGTCGTCTCTCCCTCAGGCCGGAGGTGACGATGTCCTCGGGCCGCATCAGGCCGAGAGACCACGGCGATCGCACGCCGTCCCGGGTGACGAAGTCCAGACCGGTCGCATCGACGATGTCGAACGGACGCACGGCCATGCGGAAGGCGAACTCCAGGAAGCAGGCGTGCTCCCCGGCGTCGGTCAGACAGACCCAATAAACCGGATACACGTCGGCCGTGGTCGCTTCGGCCCAAGGCTCCTCGGGCTCGCGCCAGTCATCGTCGGGAGCGCACCGCAGGACGGTTCTGACCCACGCCTGGCGCGTGTCCGGGTCCGGCGGATCGATGGGGCCATGGCTCAGGGTAGCGGGAAGCGCGACCACGCGTTCCGTACACCCTTCCATACGAAGGGCGTCGCGGATCGCATCCGCCCTGGAGATGCCGTAAGCCACGTGAACGGTCTCGATCGCGCAGGTCATCCCAGGTCCTCCGTCATCATCGACCGGCATGCTCAAGGCTTCAGTTCGGGACAGAGGCGGTAGCCTTCGGCTGCACTGTTCGTCAGGTCGGTGAAGGCCGTTGGACCGTCGACGCGAACGGTCGAACGCTCGGTCGCCCGGGGGAGATCCGGTCCGCCGTATTGCCGGCAGGACTGCTCGATCTCGAACACGTTTCCTTGCCGGGACACGACGCGGGGCCGGCAGTCGTTCGACTTGGAACTGCCGATGCCTGCGCCGTCGTAAGTCCGCAGGGCGACGTTCGGGGGATCCTTGCAGTCCGTGCCGACCGTCACGTAGGCCCCGTGGCGGAGCGGCAAGGTGTCGGCCATCGCCGGCCCGGCGAGCAGGGCCAGGACGCATGCGGATACGGGTCGCGATCGCGTCGGGTTCACGGTCTTTCCCATGATCGGTGGTCGTCGGATGTCAGGCCGGAGCGCCGACCGTTCGCAGCCAGGCCTCGTACCTGCCCGGCCATTGCGCGCTCGGCGTGCCTGGCCGGCCCATCCCGAAGCCGTGGCCGCCGCTGACGAGCGTATGCGCCTCCACGCGGACACCGGCGCGTTCGCACGCCTGCACCATGATCCGGCTGTTCGCGATGTCGGAGATCGGATCGTCCGCCGCCTGAGTCAGGAAGACCGGCGGACAACGGGACCGGACATGGGTCTCGACCGACCATTCCGCGCTCTCGCTCGGCGTCGGGTGGCGACCGACCAGTTGGACGCGCGTCGAGGTATGGTCGTAGGGCGGTTCCAAAGTGATGATCGGGTAGATCAGGGCCGCGGCGGACGGGCGTGCGGGCAGGTCGTCAGCTGCATCGATCGGGCGATACGATGCGAAGGCCGATCGCGTTGCGGCGAGACCCACCAGGTGGCCGCCGGCCGAGAAGCCCAGGATGCCGATCCGATCCGGATCGACGCCGTACGCCCCGGCCCGCGACCGGATCAGGCGCAGGGCGCGCTGCGCGTCCTGCAGCGGGGCCAATGGTCCGTCGGCCCAGCCCTCCCGGGGCAGGCGGTAGCTCAGAACGAACGCAGTGATGCCCCGCGCGGCGAGCCAGCGGGCGGCCGGACGCGCTTCCTTCTCCATCTCGATGCGCTTGTAGCCGCCACCGGCGGCGACCAGCATCGCCGTGCCGGTCGGCCGGGAAGGCACGAACACCTCCAGGCCGGGAACGGCGATGTTGCTGACCGCCCCCTTCCCGTCGACCTCGGGCGACCCGTCGGGTCCGCCCCCACCCGGAGGTTCGCCGGGCCACAGCCGAAGGGACGCGGTTCCGGCGGTGGCTCGGCCCGCCGCGAGCACGGCGGCGGTGCCGAGAACCAGCGAGCGTCGGTCGATGATCATGGCCGTGCCGTCCCGGAGGTTTGAGGAGGCTCGGTCGATACGGCACGCGGGCTACCGAACAGGTGGTGCAAATAGCCGAAGTAGACCGGTTGTTTCTGCCGAAGCTCCTCACGTGTGAAGGGCTCGCGCGCCAGCCGACCGTGCAGGTAAACGCTCGCGGTCATCGCGAAGAACTCGCCCGGGTTCTTCAGGACATAGGCGCCCGCCGAGTAGAACCCGCCCTCCCTGGCCCGCCCGTAATAGGTCAGGATGTCCGCGTTCCGATTCCCGCCTGGCAGCATCCGGAAGTGGTAGATGTGCATGTACTCGTGTAGCAGGATCGGTCGGTCGTCGTTCGGGTCTGCAACTGCGATGGTGACGCGGTCGCCGCCGCTGTAGTGGCCGCCAACGTTGGCGCCGGTCTGCACCACCACCGGGAAGCGCCGAAGAAAGGCCTTGGTGCGCGCATCGAGCCCGGTGGCCTCGACGAGGTCGACCTGGTGTTCGGCCGCTCGACGCAACTGGTCGAGCTCCGCGTTCGGGACATCCGGACCGATCTCGATCAGATAGCCACGATAGGTCTCGCTCCCATCACCGGATCGGGACGTCGCGGCCGCGACCTGTCGCGGTGCGGCGTCGACCGTGCCGCCGTGGACGGCCATCGTCCCCGCCAGGGCGAGCGCGGTCACGACATGCCAGAGCGGGGATGCCAGTTGGGCTGGAGCCATGCGTCCGTCGCCTCGTTTCGTCGGGGCCCATCCGAGGGCCTCCGTTGCGATGCCGGTGACCATCGCGGCCGGACCGATCCAGGATGTGACGAGATGCGCGTGCCGTGTAACGTTTTGTGACAGCGACCGGTTTCGCGTTGCGGCCCGGTCGGGGCGGCCTATCCTCGTGACATGCCCGACAGCATCACCATCGCCATCGTCGAGGACGACGACGACATCCGCATCCAACTCACGGGCTATCTGGAGGGCGAGGGGTTCCGCGTCGTCGGCGTCGACGGAGGCGCAGGTCTCGACCGACTTCTCGCGGCCGGACCCGCCCCGGACCTGATCGTCCTCGATTGGATGCTGCCCGGCGAGGACGGCCTCTCGATCTGCCGGCGCCTGCGTGCTGCGAGCGGGCCGCCCATCGTGATGCTGACCGCCAAGGACGAGGACATCGACCGGGT
The DNA here is from genome assembly GCF_022179125.1 of Methylobacterium cerastii. GTDB lineage: Bacteria > Pseudomonadota > Alphaproteobacteria > Rhizobiales > Beijerinckiaceae > Methylobacterium > Methylobacterium cerastii. Next base: position 6,939 of record NZ_BPQG01000087.1, on the reverse strand, counting down.
GCTCGGCCTGGAGATGGGAGCCGACGACTACGTCTCGAAGCCGTTCAACCCGCGTGTCCTGCTGGCCCGCATCCGCGCGGTCCTGCGACGGTCACAGGGGACTGGCGCCCCGGCGTCCGAGGACGCCGCCGAGATGCTCGGCGTCGTCGATCTCGTCATCGACCTCGCGGCACGCCGGGTGACGGTCGGCGAGGCACGGACCGAGATCCCCCTCACCAGCGCCGAGTACGACCTGCTGCACTGCTTCGTCACCCGGCCGCAGCGGGTGCTCTCGCGCGACCAACTCCTGGACTGGACGCGCGGCCGGACGGCTGACGCCTTCGACCGCACCATCGATGTGCAGGTGAGCCGCCTGCGGCACAAGCTCGATGCCTCGGGCAGCGCCGCGGCGGCGCTGCTCAAGACGGTGCGCAACGCCGGCTACATCCTGGCGGCGCCGGTGGGACGGGCATCGTGATGGCGCAGATCAGCCTGCTTGGCCGGATCATGCTGATCCTGCTCGGCGCGCTCTCGCTGCTCGTCCTCGCCACCTTCGCGGTGGACAAATGGCAGCGGCACGAGGAGGCCTCGCCCTACGCCACGCGCTTCCCCCGCCTCGATCAGGCCGCCGGCATCATGACCCTGCTGCGGGACGCGGACCCCGCGCAACGCCCGGCGATCCTAAATGCAGTGAACGGGGAAGCCCTGAGGGCCGAGATCACGGACGCACCTCCGTCCGAGACCGGACTAATCCGCGAGCCGCGCCTCGAAGCGCGCCTGCGGCGGTTGACAGGGGACGCGAATGGCCAGGTTCGGGCCTTCACCGATGTCGACATGCTGCGCAGGGGCGTCGATCCGGCGGAAGTCGCCAACGCCGACAATCGGAAAGTGATGGGCCGTCTGGCGACCGCCACTTACGCCCTGCCCGACGGCCGGACGGTCGTCGTCTCCGCCATCGAGCGTCACCACTCGCTGATGCCGTGGCTGCTCGGCCAGCCCCTGAGCCTGTGGGTCGCGGTGCTCGGGCTCGTCGTGGCCGGCCTCGTCCTCGTCGGCGCACGTCACGAACTCGCGCCGTTGCGGCGGCTGACAGAGGCGGTCTCCCGCTTCGACGGTCGTGCCCCCGAGCCGGCCCTCGTTCCGCAAGGCGCCCCCGAGATCCGCTGTCTGTCCCAGGCCGTCCAGGCCATGCAGGAGCGCATCGTCGGCCTCATGGGCGAGCGCTCATTGCTGATCGGCGCGATCTCGCACGACCTGAAAACGTACCTGACCCGCCTGCGGCTACGCGCCGAGGGCGTGGCCGAACCGGAGCGCCGGGAGCGACTGGTCGAGGACCTCGACGCGATGACCGCCCTGCTCGACACCTCGCTCGGCTTCGCCCGCGGCACCGCCGTCGAGGTCGGCCGCGCACCCGTCGATCTCGGCGACCTCGTGGCCATCGAGGTCGCCGAGCACGCCGCGCAGGGCGTGAACATCGGCTTGACCGGCGAGGACATACCGGACGCCGTCGTCGCCGGCGACGTGGTTGCCCTGCGCAGGGTGCTCGCCAATCTCATCGGCAACGCCGTCAAATTCGGGCGCTCCTCGGTGGCGGTCGCGGTACGGCGCACGGGTCCGGATTGCGAGGTGGCGGTCGAGGACGACGGCCCCGGCATTCCCGAATCGGAGCGTTCCGCGGTGTTCAGCCCGTACTACCGGATCGAGCGCTCCCGGAACCGCGGGACCGGCGGGACGGGGCTGGGGCTGGCCATCGCCCGGCAGATCGCCGAGGCGCATGGCGGTACCGTCGTGGCCGAGGCGACCGCGCTCGGCGGCGCCCGGCTCGTCCTGACGCTGCCCGCCATCGCCTGACCACCCAGGCCGTCGTTACAAATCGTTACGCCGACGCATCCGCCCGTCACATCCGGGAAGAAGCCCGGGACGATCCTGCCCTCATCGGTCGCGGCGCCGAGCCCCGACGAGAGCAGAGGATGCAACGATGCTGAAGTATCTCGCCCCGGTCGCCTTACTGGCCGCCATCACGGTCCCGGTCACCGCCGCGCCCCTGATCCAGGATGCCGTCTCCAACGGGTCGGATGGTGCCGAGATCATCCAAGTCTACGGCGGCTGCGGACCCTACGCCCATCGCGGCCCCTACGGCGGCTGCCGAACCGGTGGTCAGGCCGGTGGCTACGTTCGTGGCGCCTCCTGCCCGGCTGGCTTCCACATCGGGCCCTACGGGCGCCGCTGCTGGCCGAACTGAGCCGTCCAAACCCTTTCCCTTTCCCCACATCCGGTCGCGTGCCGGATACTTCAGGAGCGAGACATGTTCCGCAGGATCGTCGTACCCCTTGCCCTCGCCGCGGGGCTTGTCACGGCCGGCTCGGCGGCCGAGGCCCGTGACGGCTGCGGTCCCGGCTTCCACCGTGGCTTCTACGGCTGGTGCCGTCCGAACCTCGGCTTCCGTCCGCTCGCCTACGGCCCCGTGTACCGTCGCTTCGGCCATCACGGGTGGGGCGGCCGCCGATGGCACTACAGCTACCACTACAGCTGGCATCGTCGCTTCGGTTGGCACGGCGGCGGCCATCGCTGGGGCGGGTTCCGTCATGCGGGTTCGCACCATCGCTGGTGATGCGTCTGCATAGGTCGGTCAGTGAGATATCTCTGCCGACCTGGCCGTCTCGCCGATGAAGGCCAGGAACGCCTGGACCTTGGCGGAGGTGTGCCGCCGGGTCGGGACGTAGGCGTGGAGCGGGAAGCGTTCCCCCGTCCACGCCTCCAGGAGCGGCACCAGGCGACCGTCTTCGATGTAGTCCTTGGCGTACAGCTCCAACGGCTGCGCGATGCCGAGGCCGGACAAGCAGGCCCCGAGCAGCGTCCCGGTATCGTTCACCGTCAACCGACCGCTGCCCCGGACTGCCACGCGCTCCGTGCCGCGGTGGAATTCCCAATCGAAGGGATGTCCGGTGGCGGGGTTCCTGAACTGGATGACGGTATGATCCCCGCCGTCCAGGTCCGAGGGGTGATCGGGTCGGCCATGACGGGCGATATAGTCGGGCGTCGCGCAAGTAAGCACCCGCGTCCGCAAAAGCAGCCGAGCGATCAGCGCAGACGGCTCGGGCTCGCCGAACCGGACGGCGACATCGAAGCCTTCCGCGACGAGGTCGCCCATGCGGTCCCGGACCACCACCTCGACGGAGAGGTCCGGAAATCGCTGCAGGAAATCGCCGAGCCTTCGGGCCAGCACGAAGTGCCCAAAGGCGGCATCGGTGTTGATCCGCAGTTGCCCGCGCACGGCTCGCGCCGATCCCGCGGCCCGGGTGGCGGCATCCTCCAGGCCGTCGAGCAGTGGGCGGACCTCCTCGTAGAAACGGCGGCCCTCGTCGGTCAGGGTCACGGCCCTGGCGGTGCGGTGGAACAGGCGGATGCCGAGACGCCCCTCCAGTCGGGATACCGCCCGGCTAACGCCCGATTGCGACAGGCCGAGCGCCTCGCCGGCCCGGGAAAAGGCCCCGGCCTCGACGATGGCGGCGAGGACGCCGATCCCGCTGAGCACCCGTGCATCGTAGGCCATGATGACGTTTTAGCATCCTCAAGCTGAGGAGAATGCGTTCGCCTCAACACAGCTCGGATGTCAATCCTTTGGCATCGGCGAAGTGTGGAGTGACAGTCATGTACGCGATCACGGGTATCACGGGTCAGGTTGGCGGGGCGGCTGCGAGCAGGCTTCTCGAAGTCGGTGCGCGGGTCCGCGCAATCGTCCGTGATGTTGCGAAGGGTGACCCGTGGGCGGAGCGCGGCTGCGAGGTCGCATTGGCCGAGATGACCGATGCGGACGCCCTGGCGAGCGCGTTCGCTGACGTCGATGCAGTGTTCGTCGTGATCCCGCCGATATTCGACCCGGAGCCGGGTTTTCCCGAGGTTCGAGGTGTCATCGCTGCCCTGAGCCAAGCCCTAACGCAGGCGCGGCCTCGCCGGGTGGTGTGCCTGTCCACCATCGGCGCCCAGGCTGCAGAGCCGAACCTCCTCAGCCAGCTCGGGCTGGTGGAGCGGTCGCTCGCCATGCTCCCGCTGCCGGTCGCGTTTCTCCGCGCGGCCTGGTTCATGGAGAACGCCGCGGGCGACGTCGCTTCCGCCCGCACGGGTCTGATCCCGAGCTACCTACAGCCGCTCGACAAGCCCTTGCCGATGGTCGCGGTGGCCGACATCGGTCGCGTCGCCGCCGAGATGCTTCGAGAGCGGTGGGTCGGTCGCCGCGTGGTCGAACTGGAAGGTCCGGTTCGCGTCCGTCCAAACGAGGTCGCGGCAGCCTTCGCCGCAGCGCTTGGGCATCCCGTGCGCATGGAGGCGGTCCCGCGCGCAGCATGGGAGGCCACGTTCCGGTCGGCGGGTGCCCGCAATCCCGGGCCCAGGGCGCGCATGATCGACGGCTTCAACGCCGGCTGGATCGAGTTCGAGGCCGGCCAAGCCGGTTCGACGAAGGGAGCCACCGGCATCGACGCCGTCGTCCGCCAACTCGTGGCCCGAGCCTGAACGCCAACGTCGGAAACACCCGCAAGTCGGAGGCACCATGGCACGCATCTTCATAACCGGGTCGTCGACCGGGCTGGGCCTCATGGCCGGCCAGCTGATGATCGAGCAGGGGCACGAGGTCGTGCTGCATGGGCGAGACGCGCGCCGGTCGGACACCGCCTTGAGGGAGGCATCGGGCGCCGTCGGAGTAGTGACGGGTGACCTGTCCTTGATGCGCGGGATCAGGGAGGTGGCCGAGCAGGTCAATCGCCTGGGCCGCTTCGATGCCGTGATCCACAATGCCGGTGTCGGCTACCGCGAACCCCGACGGATAGACACCGAGGACGGGCTGCCACACGTGTTCGCGGTCAATACGATGGCGCCCTACCTCCTGACCGTTCTGATTGAGCGTCCCGAGCGACTGGTCTACCTGAGTTCCGGCCTTCATCACGGCGCCGGGGCCGACCTCGACGACCTGCTCTGGAGGAGGCGTCGCTGGCAGGGGTTGGCGGCCTATGCCGAGAGCAAGCTCCACGACGTGTTGTTGGCCTTCGCAGTTGCCCGCCTATGGCCGGACGTGCTGTCGAACGCGCTGGAGCCAGGTTGGGTGGCGACACGAATGGGCGGCGCAGGCGCTTCCGACGACCTTGCCCAAGGACACCTCACGCAGGCGTGGCTCGCCACGGGCGACGACGCTCTCGCGCGCTCGACAGGCCGGTACTTTTATCATCGAGCTACACGAGAGCCCGATCCGGTGACCGCGATCGAAGCGACCCAGGACGCTCTCCTGATCGCGTGCGAGCGCGTTTCCGGCGTCACCTTCCCGCGTTGAGCACTGCGCCGAGCCAACCGGCTCGGCTCATAGAGGGATGCTCAGTGGCGGAACCTTGCTCGGTTCTTTGGCGCAGAGGCGCCTCACAGCGTAGCCGCGATGTTTGCGCCCCGGCTATCGCGTGCGTTCCGGATCGCGGGCGAACGCGGATACGGCGTCCGCTTCCGGTATTTCTCGCCCCGAAGCAGACTTGCGGAAATCCACCCGACCCAGTCGTAGAGCGGACAGACAGGTCCCGACCCTATGCGGACGTGCGCTCGATCAAGCGTGCCGCCAGACCTTCACGGCCAAGATCAGCAGGATCACGGTGAGCACCGGCAGCAGCACCGTCGAGGGCCCTGTATCGCATTTTTTGAACAACGACATAAGCCTCGCAGGCCTAGCAGGGCCATATCAATCTTCCGCCTCTAAGACGTCCAAAATCTGAACTAATTAATACGCAAGAACATCCCCATTTTTTCTCGCTTCCAAGATTGCGAATCCACCAGTCCATTGAGGATGATTCGCCATCAGCTTGGCGGCCATCAGTTTTATATTATCTTCCGACAGCGATGAGTTAACATCTCCGGCAAGACCGTCTTTGGTGTGAAGCTTGTCTGAGAGATGAAGTTTTTGATGCATAAATTCGTGGAAAGTGATGTTCGCAATATCGCGCGAATCCATTGCTGAGCTTGCCTCCATATCTGACCCGTGTTCTTTGCTGTTCCATTTTGTAAAACCAGTTGATGTCTCGTGAGTTGGTGGCAAATTATCGTGCTTGATATTTTCGACGATGTGTGGTGTTCTTTTCATGTAATACATTATTAGTTCATGTTTTTTGGCCTGAGGGTTCGTAGTCACAAACTGAACTGAGCATCCTTCTTTGATCCCAGCTTTTTTGCAAACTTTGTCAAAGTAGTCTTTTATAAAATGCTTTACCTCAGCTCTCTTATTGTCTGAACCTATGGCATCCTCAATGTCCACTAGGTAAATGTTGTAAACTGACATAGTGCTCTCCTGCATCCAAACTGCGGTTGGTGACCAACACACGCGGCTCGCGCGATCCTGTTAGTATTTGTCTGGAAATTTTTCAGAGAAGCAATCGGGATTCTTGGGGTTGTGAGCAAAGCGCGCCCCGCAAGGGGAAGGCGCAAAGGCGGAATCTGGCCTGCCCTCATTCTGTGGCGCCGGTTCTCATACCCCCTGAGACGAAGTCTGCCCTCGGTGCGACGTCCCGACCGGGTCGTGTCCCAGGCGGTGGTGTAGCTGAGGGGTGGTCATCGGCGGTTGCCGGGTAGGGTCGGGTTGCGACGACCAACCCCGAACCCGAGAGACCCCCGATGACCGACGAGATCATGGCCCTGCGCGGGCTGATGGAGAAGAGTGCCGACGCCGATCTGCTGCGTGAGATGATCGGTTTTGCAGCCGAGCGACTGATGGAGCTGGAGGTGGGCGGCCTGACCGGCGCGGCCCACGGCGAGAAGAGCGCCGAGCGTCTGGTCCAGCGCAATGGGTATCGCGACCGGGACTGGCAGACGCGGGCCGGCACGGTGGAGTTACGTATCCCTAAGCTGCGCAAGGGCTCGTACTTCCCCGGTTTCCTGGAGCCACGACGCATGGCCGAGAAAGCGCTGACAGCGGTGATCCAGGAGGCCTAC
>NZ_BPQG01000086.1 GCF_022179125.1 Methylobacterium cerastii | reverse complement strand
CAGTGGCGGCCGGCAGCTTGAACGATGAAGGCGCCCGATCGGGCCCCTTCATCGTTCAAGCTGCCGGCCGCCACTGGCCTGGTTTTACTCCGCCACAGCGGCCTGGAATTGGTCCGCCCTTTACACAGGTACGTGACGGCCATGGGGGCCTCCTTTCGGAGGCACGGCGCGCGGCTCTCCGGGGGTCAGCGGGACGGTCGGAAGGGGGCGCGCAACGATTTCACGGGTGGATCTCCTAAGAGCCTGAGAGTGTCAGGGCCCGGGTACCGGCACAACAGGATCCTGTGAATAGGGTTTCGAAAAGCCTGGGCGGTGCGCAGTCGGACTCCGCGACCGCGGCGCCCGGACACGTTAACCGTCGACCTCCGGCGCTATTGGAAGCGGCCACAGAATGCGTCAGCGTCTCCGGATGAGCGCGAAGCCGACGTACGAAATTTTGGTGTCCACCGACGTCGCCCGCGACGCGAGCGAGGGCCGGATGACGCTCGCCGAGATCGCCGGCGACGACGAGCCGCTGGGCCTCGAAACCGCGACGTGGGCGCTAGAGCTGCGGGCCGGGATGATGCGGTTCCCGACGTTCTCGGTGGACGACCTCCGGGGGGCGATCCGCCGGGGGGAGCTCCGGCACCACCGGAGGGGACGGCTCATCGAGGTGACGCGGCGGCAGTTGCGCGAATGGAGAGAGACATGCCACCAGCCTCAGGTGCCAAGCCCCGCAAGCCGCGAGCCACAAAGCCCAAGTCCCTCGGCAAGCAAGGCCGTGGGCTCCCCTATCTCTGGTGGCGGCCCGGCCGCATCGACACCGACGGCGTCGAGCGGGGCGGGTGCTGGTGGATCGTTCACAAGGGCAAGCAGGTCCGAAGCACTGGCTGCGGTGCGGGCAAGGATCAGGAACGCGGCGCGCTCCAGGCCCTAGACGACTACACGGCGAGCCTGTCGGTCATCGCGCCGGAGGAGGCCGGCGGCCCCCGGAAGAATCGACCAGCCAACGAGGTCCTCGTCGCCGAGGTCCTGGATCGGTACCTGACCGCGAAGAAGGGACGGGTCGATCCCACGACCGGCGAGGTGAAGGGCGGCGTGTCCAGACACCATGAGCTGGCGCAGCGGATCGGGACGCTGCTCGATTGGTGGGGAACCCGCACGCTCGACGAGGTCGATAGCGCCACCTGCGCCGAGTACGTGACCTCGCGCATCGGGACGCCGTGGAAGGCGCACGCTCGGGCGGGTCTCGGCCGCGACGGCGAGCCGCGCGCGGGCGACGGCAAGCCGCTGCGGCGCGGGCACTCCAAGCCGACGAAGGCGCGGGTCGTCTCCGAGGGCGGGGCTCGCAGGGAGCTGGAGGACCTGCGCGCCGCCATCAACGATGCGGTCGACGACGGCCTCACTCGCGATGCCGTCAGGGTCACCCTGCCGGCCAAGGGCGAGGAGCGGGATCGCTGGCTGACGACCGCCGAGGCCGCCCGGATCCTGCTCGGCGCCTGGCGCAAGCGCGAGGTCCAGACCGTCCACTCGGGCCCTCGCAAGGGCGAGAGGGTCGTCGGCCGGCTCGTCGGTCGCCACCTGGCGCGATTCGTTCTGGTCGGCCTGCGCACCGGCACGCGCTCGGGACCCGTCTGCAACGCCTCGTTCGTTCGCGAGGTCGGCAAGCCGTGGATGGAGCTGAAGACCGAGAAGTCCGTCGAGGACCGGATTGAGAAGGTCGTGGTCGACGGCGCCGAGTACGAGCGCCGGATCCAGGTCCCGGTGGTGAAGAGGGTGGCCATCTTTCACCGCAAGGCGCTCGGCACGCGGGAGAAGGAGAACAAGAAGGCGCCGACCGTCCGGATGCCGGACAGCCTCGTCGCCCACCTCTGGCGCTGGCACCACGTCCTCGGCCAGACCTACGTCGTCGAGTGGAACGGCAAGCCGGTGGGATCGACGAAACGATCCTTCGCCAACCTGTGCCACGACCTCGGCTTCGGCGACGACGTGGTCCGGCACTCGCTCCGGCACACGGCCGTGACCTGGGGCATGCAGGCCGGCGTCGATATTTGGGAGCTCGCCGGATACGTCGGCATGACGGTCGAGATGATCGAGCGGCGGTACGGGCACCATTCTCCGGCCCATATGGAGGGGGCGCGGGCGGCCCTCGGCGGGAGGGGGCGGAAGCGGGCTGCCTAGCCCGCCTGATTCTTCCTGAGGAGCTCGATCTCCGCGGCGATCGAACGCTGGCAGATGCTGCGAAGCATCTGGAATTTCTCGCGCTCGGAGTAGGAGAGCCGGGTCTTGCCGCTATGGACGATCTCCGACCGGACCTTGTAGAGGCCGCGAAACTCGGCGAGGACCGCCTCCCGATCGGCTTGGCTCTCACCGATGAGGTAGGCGCACCGGTTGCTGAGAAGCTCGCCGATCCCGACCATGTCGCTCGTCTTCTTGTCGCCGAGCAGGATCTCCATGGCGACCATGGCCTGGACGAACGCGAGGGTCTCGTTTCGGCTCGCGTAGCTGCCTGCGAGCCATTGCGCCGCTCGTAGGATCCGGCCGGCCTCGCTCGGGAGGGAGAAGCAGGACTTCATCGTCTGCAGCACCGCCCCAACGAACCCGACGTAGCTCTGGCTGCCCGCCAGGCCGGTGCAGTCGAACCCCTCCAGCCCCATGACGACGGTCGCCTCCATGTCGACGCTCGCGTCGTGCACCCACGCCCCGGCGACGTGCCGGTGTACGTGGTACGAGCTGCGAGGCGGACCGAACGGGGTCGAGTTCGAGGACGGGTTGTAGCGGAACAGGTGCAGCGCGATGCCGAGGCCGAGGAATGTCTGCAGCGTCTCGACCGCCCGTAGCACCGTACCCGTGGTCCCGTACCGATCGGCGTACCCGGATCCCGGCACCTGCAGGTAGACGGCGTCCGTCTCCCAGGCCCCTTTGGCGCCGAGGGCCATGAGCAGGTTGGACGCGTAGGGCAGCGGGAACTGCTCCTGCAGCGCATCCCCCGTCCGGACAAGCGAGATGCCGCCCCCGATCTCCATCGGCCCCACCCCGTCCATCAGGGTCGCCAACACCGTCCCGATCGAGCGTGGTAGCCGGAGGCTGAAGACATAGTCCCACGGAAGAGACGCGAACTCATCGACGATCCGCCGTGCGATCGGCGCCGGATCCGCGAAGGGCACGAGCCCGACGAGCTGCTCGGGAATCGGGATCGCCATGTCTTGGAATGTGCCGAGGTCGGACAGGAGCCGGCCGATCCGGTCGGCGGCGAAGTCCGAGACCGGCCGCTCATCGATCATGGCGGACAGGGGAACCGGCAAGCGGTCCTGCTTCGGGACGACGTCGTTGAGCGGGAGGAGAACGTCGATGGTCTGCCAAGCCAGGATCACGCCGTAGATGACCTGGAGCTTCCGCATCCCGGCGGTCAGCACTTCTTCGAGGCGAGCGGTGCAATTCGCGTGAAGGTTCAGGGGCAAGTTCGGCCTGTCGAGCGGGCAGGGTTTCGAAGGACCGATTGAGCGGTTCTTGCACCAACCTGTGGCCGAACCTGTGGCCGGGCCGCTGCTCTCTGAGCCGGGAAGACCGCTCCCCTAGGGGAAACTGGTCGGAGTGGCAGGATTTGAACCTGCGACCCCCACGTCCCGAACGTGGTGCGCTACCAGACTGCGCTACACTCCGACGGCCGGCGGCTTCGCCAGCGAGCGGGGGTATAACCGGGGCCAGGGTCGGCCGCAAGCGGCATCTCGCACGGGGTCGCCGTTTCGCACGCTCAGCGCGGGTGGCGGTCCAGCCAATCCTCCGGCAGCGCGCAGCGGGCGATGGTGGCGCCGGCTGCGCGGATCGCCGCGGTGCCGACCGTGCCGGGGCCGGGTTCGAGGTGGTGGAGGCTCCAGGCCTCGGGGTCGTCGCCGACGATCGCGACGAGGCGCGGCGGCGCCGGCGGCAGGGTCAGGGCGAGGTGGTCGAGCGGCAGGGACAGGCCAGCCCCCAGCGCCTTCACCACCGCCTCCTTGCGTGTCCACAATCCGGTGAAGGCCGCATCGACTTCTTCGGGCCGCAGGGCTGCCAGCGCCTCGGCTTCCGCGCGCGCGAAATGCGCACGAGCGATGCGCAACGCGTCGGGAACCGGGCGCAGCGCCTCGACGTCGACCCCGATCGCGGCTTTGGGCGAGACCCCGACGAGGGCGCGTGTGCCCGAATGCGACAGGTTGAAGTGCAGCGCGCCCGCCTGTGCCCCGGCCAATTCCGGCTTGCCGGCCGGCCCCGGCGCGAAGGCGAGCGCCTCGGCCGCCACGCCGAGCGCATGGGCGAGGATCAGGCGGAGCGCCGCGTGGCTCACGCGGGACCGGTCGCGATCCTCCGCCCGGAGGAAGCGGCCGGCGCGGGCGGCCTCCGCGGGCGAAAGCCAGGCATCGCAGCGCGCGAGCCGATCCGTGGACAGGGCGAGGTCGACGCTCCAGATCTGGATCGTATCGGTGGGGCCGGGTTCGGTGACGATCCAACCGTCGCTCATGATGCCTTCGCCGGAAACCTGCTGTTCGCTCCCCTCTCTGCGGGGGGAGCGAAAGGCGCGCGCGTTCGGCCGGCTTCCGTCGTAGGATCGGGGCGGAGCGGGTGCGCGTGCAATGAAAGACCTTCGGCGATGAGCGGCGGCGAGGATCCGCCCGTGCGGCCGGGTCCGCAAGCCGGTGCGGCCGCACGGTGGTCGTCAGGTCGGTCGTCGGTTCGGCTGCCGACCCTGCAGGATCGTAGGGCGCGCTACGGCGTGTTCTTCGCCACCTATCTCTACCAGGGCCTGGTCGCCGGATTCTCCCTCACCGCGCTCGCCAACCATCTGGCGGCGCAGGGCGTGTCGAGCGCGGAGGTCGGCCTCCACTTCGCCGTCGCCGGCCTGCCCTGGACGGTCCAGCCGATCCTGTGGGGGCCGCTGGTCGATCGCGCGAGCGGGTTCGCGATGGGGCGGCGCCGCGCCTGGAGCGTGCTCGCGATCCTCGGCTGCCACCTGGCGCTGGCCGGGCTGCTGCTGGTGCCCGGCGAACGGTCGCTCGGGGCGCTCGGCCTCGTGTTCCTCGCCCACAGCACCTTCGCCGCCCTGCTCGACACCGCCTGCGACCGGATGGTGATGGACCATGTCCCACAGGGCGAGCTCGGGCGGATGAGCGCCTGCACCCGGGCCGGGTTCGTCGCCGGCACCAGCCTCGGCGCCGGCCTGTTCGGCTGGCTGCTCGCGGCCTACGGGTTCCGGTTCGGAGCCCTGTGCCTGCTCGCGGCCGCGATTTTCGCCAGCCTGCCGATCCTGCTGGTGCGCGAGGCGCCGGGCGACGCCTTCCTCTCGTCGGCGCGCCGCGTCGGCGCCGACGCCGGGCGGAACGTGCCGTTCGGGCGGTTCCTGCGCCGGCTGGGCCTTGGCCTGCGCCGGCCGCACGCCCTGCGGCTCGTCGCGTTGTGCTTCGCGGTCGATGCCGCGCTCGCGCTGTTCGAGCTGCCGTTCTCCGTCGACCTCGTGCAGGCGCAGGGCTGGGATGCCGCCGCCCTGTCGCGGCTCCAGGCCGGCCTCGCCTTCGCGGGCGGGACGGTGGGTGCCGTGGCCATCGGGTCGTGGTGCGACCGCGCCGGGCCGCTGCCGGCGCTGCGCGCCCTGTTCCTGGCGAGCGCCGCCGCGTTCCTCGCCACCGCCGCCCTGATCGCGGCGGGCCTGGCCGGGTCGGCCGGGCCGCTGATCCTCGGCTTCACCAACGTCCTGCCCGGCCTGCTGATCGTCGCCCTGGTGCCGGCGCTGATGCAGGCGAGCCGCGGACGCGCCGGCGCGGCGACGCAGTTCGAGGTATTCATGGCGGTGATGAACCTCGGCTCCGTCGCCGGCGGCGCGGCCTCCGGCGCGCTGATGCCGGTGCTGCCCCTGTCGCTGGTCGCGATCCTCGCCGGACTGGTCCTGCTCGGGGCCGCGGCGCTGGTGCGGCGCCCGGAGCTGATCCTGCCCCGGCCGCGCGAGCCACGCGCGATCCCTGTGCATCGCGACGCTTCGGCTCGATCGGGAAGTGATCTCGGCCGGGGGGAAATCGGTTAGAAGCCCGATCGCCCAATGCGGAAGTCCTGAGCCCGATGCCGAAGCCCAACTCCGCCACGACCAAGTCCGACGCTGAGAAGTCCGACGCCGAGAAGTTCGACGCGCGAAAATCCAATGCGCCGAGCCCGACGCTCACCGCGGACGCGGCGCGGGCGCGCCACGCCGCCCTCTCCGCGGAGATCGCCGAGGCCGACCGGCTCTACCACCAGGAGGATGCGCCCGAGATCTCGGATGCCGCCTACGATGCCCTGCGCCGGGAGCTGGAGACGCTGGAAGCGCAAGTTCCCGATCTCGCCGGCACCGGGTTGGCGAGCACGGCGGTCGGCGCGAAGCCGTCCGAAAAATTCGCCAAGGTGCGCCATGCCGTCCCGATGCTCTCCCTCGGCAACGCCTTCGCCGACGAGGAGGTCGAGGAGTTCGTGGCCCGCGTGCGCCGGTTCCTGAACCGGCCGGAGGCGCCGCTCGCCTTCACCGCCGAGCCGAAGATCGACGGGCTGTCGCTGTCCCTGCGCTACGAGGACGGGCGCCTCGTCACCGCCGCCACCCGCGGCGACGGCGAGACCGGCGAGAACGTCACGGCCAACGCCCGCACGGTCGAGGACATCCCGCAGGCGCTCGCCGGCAGCGGCTGGCCGGCAATCTGCGAGGTGCGCGGCGAGGTCTACCTCTCGCACGCGGATTTCGCCGCGATCAACGCCCGCCAGGAGGCTGCGGGAAAACCGCTCTTCGCCAACCCGCGCAACGCCGCGGCCGGCTCCCTGCGCCAGCTCGACCCGGGTATCACGGCGGCGCGGCCGCTCAAGTTCTTCGCCTACGCCTGGGGCGAGGTGGAGCCGCCCTTCGAGGGGACGCAATCGGGGGTGATGGCGCTGTTTCGCGCCTGGGGCCTGCCGGTGAACCCGCTGACCGTCACCTGCGCCGACGCCGCCGGCATGATCGCGCACTATCGGACGATCGAGGCGGACCGGCCGACGCTCGGCTACGACATCGACGGCGTCGTCTACAAGGTCGACGACCTCGCCCTGCAGAAGCGGCTCGGCTTCGTCTCGCGCAGCCCCCGCTGGGCGCTGGCCCACAAGTTCGCCGCGCAGGAGGCGTTCACCGTGGTCGAGGGCATCGACATCAACGTCGGCCGCAGCGGCTCGCTCAACCCGCTCGCGCGGCTGCGCCCGGTGACGGTGGGTGGCGTCGTGGTCTCGAACGCGACGCTGCACAACGAGGGCTACGTGAAGGGCGTCGGCGGGGACGGCGAGCCGATCCGCGACGGCCGCGACATCCGCGTCGGCGACACCGTTGTGGTGCTGCGGGCCGGCGACGTGATCCCCAAGGTGATGGACGTGGTACTCGACAAGCGCCCGGCCGACGCCCGGCCCTTCGTCTTCCCCGAGACCTGCCCGGCCTGCGGCAGCAAGGCGGTGCGCGAGATCAACCCACGCACCGGCAAGCCCGACGCGGTGCGGCGCTGCACCGGCGGGCTGATCTGCCCGGCGCAAGGCGTCGAGCGCCTGAAGCACTTCGTCTCGCGCAACGGCTTCGACCTCGAAGGATTCGGACAGACCTACATCGAGGTGCTGTTCGAGGCCGGCCTCGTGCGCCAGCCCGCCGACCTGTTCACCCTGGAGTTCGAGCCGCTGAAGGTGGCGATCGTCGCGCGCCGCGAGGCCCTGTCGGCGGAGCGCCGGGCGGAGGGGGCTCCGGCGCCGAAGAAGCCGACGAAGAAGAAGGGCGAGGAGGAGGACAAGGCGATCCACAACCTGCTCGCCGCGGTCACCGAGCGCCGCCGCCTGCCGATGAACCGCTTCCTGTTCGCGCTGGGCATACCCGACATCGGCGAGTCGACCGCCAAGGCGCTGGCCAAGCGGTTCTCGGATTTTTCCGCCCTGAAGCAGGCGTTGCGGGCCGCAGCCGACGCGCAGGCCGGGCCGGACTGGATCGAATTCTCCGCGGTGCCGCGCATCGGGCCGACCACCCGCGACCGGCTGCTCGAGGCCGGCCTTCCGGCGGAGGCGGGCGATACCGACGAGGGCGAGGCCGCGCCGACGGAGGCCGGCAAGATCCGGTTCAGCACCAGCCAGCGCGCGAGCCTGCTCGCGCATTACGGCAGCCTGGACGCGGTGCGCGCGGCGATCGCGCGGGCCGCCGAGCAGCGCCCCGGCGACGCCTACCGGGTCTTCGCCGACGACGGCGAGATCGGCCCGGTGGCGACCGACTCGCTGATCGCGTTCTTCTCCGAGCCGCACAACGACGCCGCCGTGTCGGCGCTGCTCAAGGAGGTCCAGGTCGCCCCGATGGAGGCGTCCGCGAGCACCGCGGCGTTCTCCGGCAAGACGGTGGTCTTCACCGGGACTCTGGAGAAGATGACCCGCAACGAGGCCAAGGCCACCGCCGAGCGCCTCGGCGCCAAGGTCTCGGGCTCGGTCTCGGCCAAGACCGACCTCGTCGTCGCCGGCCCCGGCGCCGGCTCGAAGCTGAAGGATGCCGAGAAGCACGGGGTGCGCGTCGTCTCGGAAGACGAATGGCTCGCGATGGTCGCAGCCGCTTGAAGCGAGAGTCGCCGGGTCATAGACCTGGGGCATGACATCCTCGCGGCCGTCCCTGGGCTCATGACCGTCGTCGCCCTCGACTTCGAGACCGCCAACGAGCGGCGCGACAGCGCCTGCGCGATCGGGCTCGCCTGGATCGAGGGGGGCCGCGTGGTCCGGCGCGCGTCCCGGCTGATCCGGCCGCCGGAGCTGCGGTTCGCGCCCGGCAACATCCGCGTCCACGGGATCGTCCCGGCCGACGTGCGCGACAAGCCCGGCTTCGGCGAGGCGGTCGCCGAGTTCCTGCCCGACCTCGCCGGCGGGCTGATCCTCGCCCACAACGCGAGCTTCGACATCGGCGTGCTGCGGGCCTCGCTCCAGGCCTGCGGGCTACCGGCGCCTCCCTTGCGCTACCTCTGCACGGTCCAGGTCGCCCGGCGCGTGTTCCCGGACCCGGAGGGCTGCGGGCTCGGCAAGGTCGCAAGGCGCCTCGGCATCCGCTTCGAGCACCACGACGCCGGCGAGGACGCCTACGCCTGCGCCGAGATCGCGCTCGCCGCCGTCCGGCAGACGGAGGCCGCGGACGTGCCCGACCTGTCGCGGGTGCTGTCGCTGCCGGCGACGCGGATCGACGGCAGCGCCGCGGTGCCGCGGGCGGGCGCGGGCGCCATCAGCGACCGCATCCTGCGCGCCCTGAAGCCCGCGGTGCCCGACGCCCTGTGCTTCGCGATGCGCGGCAGCACCGGCAACCGCTACGAGGTCTCGCTGGAGGACCGCACGAGCGGGTTGACGCTGCGCTGCACCTGCATGGCCGGCCGCCACGGGGTGCGCTGCCGCCATGTGAAGGCCCTCGTCGTCGGCGACATCACCGACCTGCTGTCGAACAACCACGCCGACGTCGAGGTTCTGCGGCGCCGCCTCGCCGCGGTGGGGTGAGGCGGGATGTCCGCCCCCTATCCGAAACAGGAGCCGTCATTCCGGGGCTGCGAAGCAGAGCCCGGAATCCAGCACCGCCGTCCGTGGGCGAAGGAGCGGATGCGTTCCGCCCCCAACGGCATGCGCGGCGGCTCGGGATCCCGGGCTCGCCTTCGGCGCCCCGGGATGACGGGGGAGAAGCGGACGCGTCGCTCCTCCCGGGGAGCGAGGAGCGAGGCTCGCCTCACGCCGCCTTCTTCGCCGCCTCGCCGTAGAACGTGCCGCCGGTCTCGGCCAGGGCGCGCAGGTTGTCCGGCACGGCGAAGCGCGGGCCGTGCTTGGCTTCCAGGCCCTCGGCGAGCGCCACGAAGTCCTTCGCGCCCATGAAGTCGATGTAGGACAGCGCGCCGCCGGTGAAGGGCGCGAAGCCGAAGCCGAGGATCGAGCCGACGTCGGCCTCGCGCGGGTCGGTGATGACGCCCTCGCCCACCGTGCGCGCGGCCTCCAGCGCCTGGACCACCAGGAGGCGGTGCTTCAGCTCGGCGATGTCGAGGGTGTCGGGGTCGAGGCGGGTGGGCTGCAGGTCCTTGAGGCCGGGCCAAAGGCGCTTGGGCGCGCCCTCCGGGTAGTCGTAGAAGCCTTTCTTGTTCTTGCGCCCGAGTCGGCCCTGGGTCTCGACGAGTTCGACGAGCAGCGCCTTCTGCGCCGGGTCGACCGCGTCGGGCCCGAGCTGCGCCTCCGTCGCCTTGGCGATCTTGAGGCCGAGGTCCAACGCCACCTCGTCGTTCAGCGAGAGCGGGCCGACCGGCATGCCGGCCATCTTGCCGGCGTTCTCGATCATCGCGGGCGGCACGCCCTCGTTGAGCATCTTGTGCCCCTCGAGGATGTAGGCACCGACGCAGCGGTTGGCGAAGAAGCCGCGGGCGTCGTTCACGACGATCGGGGTCTTCTTCACGGTGCGGACGTAGTCTAGCGCCGTGGCGAGCGCCCGGTCGCCGGTGGCCTCGCCCTTGATGATCTCGACGAGCATCATCTTCTCGACCGGCGAGAAGAAGTGGATGCCGACGAACTGCTCGGGGCGCGACGACGCCTTGGCGAGGCCGGAGATCGGCAGCGTCGAGGTGTTGGAGGCGAAGATCGTGTCGGGGCCGATCACCGCCTCGACCTTGGCGATCACCTCGGCCTTCACCCGCGGGTCCTCGAACACCGCCTCGATGACGAGGTCGCAATCGGCCAGGTCCGCGTAGTCGGCGGACGCCGTGATGCGGGCGAGCAGCGCGTCGCGGTCCGCGGTCTTGGCGCGGCCCTTGTTGATCTGGCCGGTGATCAGCGCGTGGGCGTAGGCCTTGCCCTTCTCGGCCGCCTCGCTCGACTGGTCGACGAGCACCACCTCCAGGCCGGCGTTGGCCGTGACGTAGGCGACGCCGGCGCCCATGAAGCCGGCGCCGACCACGCCGACCTTCTTGAGGCTCGTGGCGGGGACGTCCTTCGGGCGGCGCGCGCCCTTGTTCAGCTCGCCCATCGAGATGAACAGCGTGCGGATCATCGCCGCCGCCTCCTTGGTGCGCAGGATCATCGCGAAGTAGCGGCTCTCGACCTTCAGTCCGAGATCCATCGGCAGCTGCAGGCCCTCGTAGACCGAGGCCAGGATGGCCTTCGCCGCCGGGTAGTTGTCGTGGGTCTCGCGCCGGTAGATCGCGTTGGCCGGCGGCCAGATCATCATGCCGGCCGGTGAGTAGACCTTGCCCGAGGGCGCCTTGAACTTCGGGACGTCCCAGGGCGCCACCGCCGAGCCGCCGGCCAGGATCCAGGCCTTGGCCTTGGCGACGATCTCGTCCTTGCCCGCGACCTCGTGGACGAGGCCCATGCTCTTGGCCATGGCCGGCCGGATCTGCTCGCCCTTGAACAGCATCTGCAGTGCGTCGCCCGTCTGCATCAGCCGCGCGACGCGCTGCGTGCCGCCACCGCCGGGAAACAGGCCGACCTTGATCTCGGGCAGGCCGACGCGGGTCTTCGGGTCGTCCGAGACCACGCGGTGATGGCACGACAGGGCCAGCTCGAACGCGCCGCCGAGGCAGATGCCGCTCACCGCCGCCGCGAAGGGCTTGCCGCAGGTCTCGAGCTTGCGGAACACCAGCGAGAGCCGGCGCGAGGCCTCGAAGAAGTGGCGCATGGCGGGCTCCTCGCCCTGCTCGCGCTTGAGCTTCTCG
Organism: Methylobacterium cerastii; assembly: GCF_022179125.1. Classification (GTDB taxonomy): domain Bacteria; phylum Pseudomonadota; class Alphaproteobacteria; order Rhizobiales; family Beijerinckiaceae; genus Methylobacterium; species Methylobacterium cerastii. Next base: position 5,525 of record NZ_BPQG01000086.1, on the reverse strand, counting down.
TATTCGAGCCCGAGCCCCTGCAGCATCGTCAGGTCGGCGCCGCCCGAGAAGTTGTCCTTGCCCGAGGTGATGACGCAGCCCTTCACGGCCGGGTCGGCGACGACCGCGTCGACGATGGCCTCGATCTCGTCGATCACCGCTTGGGTGATGACGTTCATCGAGCGGCCGGGGCAGTCCCAGGTCGCCAACGCCACGCCGTCGGCATCGGTCTCGAAGCGGAAGTTCTGGAGATTCATCGCTGATCCTCGGGTGGCTGAAGGACTTAAGTTCGGCGCGTTAACAGTGTGGAGAGTGTTGCGCTTCAGAAGGAGTGCGGGGTTCAAGTAACGGGAAGTAACCCATGTTAAGCGATGCCCAGGTCGTGGACGGCAAGACGACGGGTGCCAAGGCCGCGGAGGCCAAGTGCCGGGCCTGCCGCGACGGCGAGGCCCTCGATTTCGCCTTCACCATGGCGTTCCAGCCGATCGTCGACACGACCGAGGGTCGGGTCTGGGGCTACGAGGCCCTGGTCCGCGGGCCGGGGGGGCAGTCGGCCGCCTCCATCCTCGACCGGGTGACGGACGAGACGCGCTACCGCTTCGACCAGGCCGCGCGGGTCAAGGCGATCGAGCTCGCCGGCCGCCTGTTCCCGAAGCACGACGCGACGCGCCTGTCGATCAACTTCATGCCCAACGCCGTCTACGAGCCGGCGGCCTGCATCCGCGCCTCGCTCGAGGCCGCGCGCCGGGTCGGCTTCGAGCATCGCCGGATCATGTTCGAGTTCACCGAGAACGAGCGCTTCCGCGACGTCCCCCATGTGAAGCGCATCGTCGCCGAGTACCGGCGTCAGGGCTTCCTCACCGCGCTCGACGATTTCGGCGCCGGCTATGCCGGGCTGAGCCTCCTGGCGAACTTCCGTCCCGACCTGATCAAGATCGACATGGACCTGCTGCGCGGCATCGACGTCGACGCCGGGCGCGGCGCCATCGTGGCGGGCCTCGTCGCCATCGCCCGCGCGCTCGGCGTCTCGGTTCTGGCCGAGGGCGTCGAGACGCAGGGCGAGCTCGACGCCCTGCGCGACCTCGGCATCACGTTGTTCCAGGGCTACCACTTCGCCAAGCCCCTGTTCGAAGGTCTGCCGGAGGTGGCGGGCTTTCCCGGGTCGGAGCGATCCGTGCGCGCCGCCTGAGCTGGGCTGAGGAGACATGCCAGCGTGAAGGCACATGCCAGCTTGAAGGGACATGCCCGGATCGCTCCGCCGCCGGCTCAGCGCGCCGGGGTCGGGGCCGGCGCAGGCGCCGGGGCGGGCGTCGGCGTCGGCATCGGCGCGCCGGGCTTCGGCGTGTTGTCGCCCGCCGCCGCGATCGCCAGCATGTTGAGCAGCTTGGTGACGGAGGCCTGCGAGATCGCCGTCACCGACGAGGACGGGTCTGCGTTGATGGTCTGGAACTTGAGGTAGGTCTTGTCCTCGTAGATCTCGTTGAGGTGCTTGAGTTCCGGCAGCGTGAACTTCGTCGCGTATTCCTTCGACAGGCCATCGATCATGATGCCGCTCTGCTTGTCGAACTCGGCCATCAGCTCCTTGCGGACCGGCTCCGACTTGTCGTCGGGCATCGCGGCGACGGTCTTCTCCAGCGCGGCGTCGAAGCCGGTCTTCAGGTTCTTGATCAGCGTCTTGCTGACGAGTGTCTTGGCTTCCGCGACCTTGTCGGCCGCCTCGTCCGCGCGGGCGGCGATGGGAAGGGCGAGCGCGGTCGTCAGGCACAGGGTGGCGAGCAGGCGGGTCATCGTTTCTCCCAAAGGTTCGTGTCGTCCCTGCCGTTTCCCGGCACGGGTCGGGGCCGGCTCTAGCAGCGTTCGCCCGGAATAGGGAACGCGCCGGCCGTTCCGGCCCCCGGGGTCAGACCCGCTCGATGATGGTCGCCGTGCCCATGCCGGCGCCGATGCACAGGGTCACCAGGGCGCGCTCCTTGCCGGTGCGCTCCAGCTCGTCGAGCACGGTGCCGAGGATCATCGCGCCGGTGGCACCGAGCGGATGGCCCATGGCGATGGCGCCGCCGTTGACGTTGACCTTGGCCGGATCGAGGTCGAACGCCTGCTGGAAGCGCAGCACGACCGCGGCGAAGGCCTCGTTGACCTCGAACAGGTCGATGTCGGACAGCTGCATGCCGGCGCGTGCCAGCACCTTCTTGGTCACGTCGACAGGGCCGGTCAGCATCAGCGCCGGGTCGGAGCCGATGTTGGCGAAGGCGCGGATCCGGGCCCGCGGCCTCAAGCCGGCGCCCTGCCCGGCCTTCCGCGAGCCGATCAGCACGGCCGCCGCGCCGTCGACGATGCCCGACGAGTTGCCGGCATGGTGGACGTGGTCCACCGCCTCGACGTCCGGGTGTGCGTCCACCGCCACCGCGTCGAACCCGCCCATCTGGCCCATCTGGACGAACGAGGCCTTCAGCTGGCCGAGCGACTGCATGTCGGTCGTGGGCCGCATGTGCTCGTCGCGGTCGAGCAGCGTGATGCCGTTCACGTCGCGCACCGGCACGACCGAGCCCTTGAACAGGCCCTCGGCCCACGACTTGCCCGAGCGTTTCTGCGACTGCACCGCGTAGGCGTCGCAATCGTCGCGGCTGAACCCGTACTTGGTGGCGATCAGGTCGGCGGAGACGCCCTGGGGCATGAAGTAGGACTTGATCGCGATCGCCGGGTCGACCGGCCAGGCGCCGCCCGAGGCGCCCAAGCCGACGCGGCTCATCGATTCGACGCCGCCGCCGACCGTCATGTCGTGCTGACCGGCCATCACCTGGGCGGCGGCGAAGTTGATCGCGTCGAGGCCCGAGGCGCAGAAGCGGTTGATCTGCACGCCCGGCACGTGGGTGCCGTAGTCGGCGACGAGCGCGGCGGCGCGGGCGATGTCGCCGCCGGCCTCGCCGACCGGGTCGACGCAGCCGAGCACCACGTCGTCGACGCGGCTGGTGTCGAGCCCGTTGCGATCCTTGAGCGCGCGCAGCGCCGTCTCGGCCAGCCGCAAGGCCGTGACCTCGTGCAGCGACCCGTCCGGCTTGCCGCGGCCGCGGGGGGTGCGGACGTGGTCGTAGATGAAGGCCTCGGTCATGGCGTTTCCCTTGATCTTTCCGACTTGCGCAGCCGCACCGCGTACCCCCATCCCGCCTGCGCGAGAGGGTGGAGAGGGAGGGCTTGCGCCTCAGAACGCCTCGGCCGGCACCGCCATGGTCGAGTCCGCGCCGGCCTTGATGCGCACCAGGCGCATCGCGGTCTCGGGCAGCACCCGCTCCATGTAGAAGCGGCCGGTGGCGAGCTTGGCGTCCATGCGCGCCGGCAGCTCGGCCAGCTTCGCGTTCGCCGCCTTGGCGATCCTGCCCCACATGTAGCCCATTGCGACGAGGCCGAGGAGGTGCATGTAGTCGGTGGCGCCGGCGCCGGCGTTGTCCGGCTTCGAGAACGCGTTCTGCATGAACCACATGGTGGCGCCCTGCAGGTCGTTCAGCCCGGCTTGGAGCGGCCCGGTATAGGCCTTCAGCGCCTCGTCCTCGTCGTTGTCCTTGATGAAGGCCTGGACCTCGCCGAGGAAGGCCATCATCGCGCGGCCGCCGTCCTTGGGGAGCTTGCGGCCGATCAGGTCCATCGCCTGGATGCCGTTGGCGCCTTCGTAGATCATCGCGATGCGGGCATCGCGCACGAACTGCGACATGCCCCATTCCTCGATGTAGCCGTGGCCGCCGAACATCTGCTGGGCTTCGACCGCGTTGGCGAAGCCCCGGTCGGTGAGCACGCCCTTGACCACCGGGGTGAGCAGGCCGAGCAGGTCGTCGGCGGTCTGGCGCTCCTTCGCGTCCTCGGAGCGGTGCGAGACGTCCGACTGCAGCGCGGTCCAGAGCATCAGCGCGCGGGCCGACTCGTTGAAGGCGCGGATGCCCATCAGCGTGCGGCGCACGTCCGGGTGGACGATGATCGGGTCGGCGGCCTTCTCGGGCGCCTTCGCACCGGTGAGCGAGCGGCCCTGGATCCGATCCTTCGCGTAGGCGACCGCGTTCTGGTAGGCGACCTCGGACTGGCCGAGGCCCTGCACGCCGACGGCGAGGCGCGCCTCGTTCATCATGACGAACATCGCGTTGAGGCCGCGGTTCTCCTGGCCGACGAGCCAGCCGGTGGCGCCGTCGTAGTTCATCACGCAGGTAGAATTGCCGTGGATGCCCATCTTGTGCTCGATCGAGCCGCAGGACACGCCGTTGCGCGCGCCGACCGAGCCGTCGGCGTTCACCAGGAACTTCGGCACCACGAAGAGCGAGATGCCCTTGGTGCCGGCCGGCGCGCCCTCGATCCGGGCGATGACGAGGTGGACGATGTTCTCCGAGAGGTCGTGCTCGCCCGCCGAGATGAAGATCTTGGTGCCGGTGAGCGCGTAGGAGCCGTCGCCGTTCGGCGCGGCCTTGGTCTTCAGGAGGCCGAGATCGGTGCCGCAATGCGGCTCGGTCAGGTTCATGGTGCCGGTCCAGGCGCCCTCGACCATCTTCGGCAGGTAGGTGGCCTTCTGCTCGTCCGAGCCGTGCACCAGGAGCGCCGCCATCGCGCCCTGCGTCAGGCCCGGATACATCCCGAGGGCGAGGTTGGCGCCGGAGGCGAATTCCTGGATCGCGGTGTTCAGCGTGTGCGGCAAGCCCTGGCCGCCGTATTCCTCGGGCACCGACAGGCCCATCCAGCCGCCCTGGGCGTAGGCGTCGTAGGCCGCCTTGAAGCCCTTCGGCGTCGTCACCGAGCCGTCCGCCTGGCGGGTGCAGCCTTCGAGGTCGCCGACCCGGTTGAGCGGGGCGAGCACCGTGTCGGCGAGCTTGGCGCCCTCGTTCAGCACCGCCTCGACCATGTCCGGGGTGGCGTCCGCGAAGCCCGCGAGGTTCGCGTGGTTGTGGAAGCCGAGCACGTCGTTGAGGAGGAAAAGGGTGTCCTCGACCGGGGCGCGATAGCTCGGCATCTCTTCATCCTCCAGCTGGGCGGAGGCCCCGCCCGATCGCTCGCGGATCGGTGGGTCCCTCGATAGTTCATATATAAACTATCCGGCCGCGCGAGGGCAAGGGGGCGCGGCACGATGCGGAGCTTTCAACCATAGCGACACGCGGCCTCCGTCTTAACCGGGTGTTTACCAAGAAAGTTAATGGTCCACGACAACCGATCCGAGGCCCACGTTCCGGACACGTCACAAGCGTCCGCGCATGTCGTCCGGAACCGGTGCCGAATGCCGCCGAACGCAGGCCCGATGATGACCCGAACCGCGACGCCGAGCTTCGACACCTTCGATCCCGACGTGCTCGACGCTGCCCGAGACGTGGCGCGCCGCGCCGGCGTGCCGCTGGAGACGTGGATCGCCTCCGTCGTCCCGGACAAGGGCCGGCCCGGGGCCAAGCCCGGTGCCGCCAAGGCGAAATCCTCCGCGAAGGCTCCGCGCCACGCCCCCGCCGACCTCGCGCGGTCCGAGCCGGCCGCACCGGCCTCGCCCGCTTCGAGCAAGCCTGAAACAGCTTGGGCCGAGCCTGCGG
>NZ_BPQG01000085.1 GCF_022179125.1 Methylobacterium cerastii | reverse complement strand
CTGCAGCTCGGTCTCGGCGACTTTGCCCTTGGTCGAGGCGGTCTGGGCGATCAGCTGGCCGCGCTCGCCTTCGAGCCGGGCACCATCCCGCTCCAGCACCGTCACCCGCGACAGCGGCACCAGGTTCTTGGCGTAGAGTTCGCGCACGCCCTTCAGCTCGCTCTGGATCAGCGCGATCTCGCGCTCCTTGGCGCCTGCCTGCTGGGTCAGCCCGCCGATCTCCTGGCCGAGCTGGGCCACCCGCTCGCGCAGCTGCGCCTTCTGGCCCTCGCGGCCCTTGACCCGGGAGGCGAACAGCCGGCTCTCGCCGTCGATGAGGTGGGCCACCGTCGGATCGGCGGCCTTGCGCGCGGTAAGCGGTGCCGGGAAGACGATCGCGTCGGCGCCGTCGCGCTCGGCTTCGTCGCGGGCACCCCGGGCGGCAAGCTCGTCGAGCGCCTTGAGCACCACGTCGAGGTTGGCCCGGGTCTGGGTCTCGTCGAGACGGATCAGCACCTGCCCGGCCTTCACCGCCTGACCCTCGCGTACGAGCAGCTGTCCCACCACGCCGCCGGTCGGGTGCTGCACCTTCTTGACGTCGGACTCGACCACGAGCTGGCCCGGGGCGATCACCGCGCCGGAGATCTGGGTGAAGGTCGCCCAGCCGCCGACCCCGACCACCAGGGCGACGCCGAGCCCGAGTGCGACGGCCAGATGGCGGCGGATCGAGGCTTGCGCGCTCGGCGCGGAACGCGCGGGCGCAAAGCCCATCGGCATCGGGACCGTGTTCATCTCACAGGGCTCCCGGCGCTGCGCGGGGCACCATCACGGCCTGGGCCGGCTGGGGTGCGATCGGCGCGGTCTGCGCCGGCACCGTCTGGAGCACGCGCTTGAGCACCTCGTCCTTCGGTCCGAAGGCCTGGGCCCGGCCGTCGGCCATCATCAGGATCAGGTCGACGGCAGCGAGCGCGCTCGGGCGGTGCGCCACCACGATGCAAATGCCGCCGCGGCGGCGCACGCCGAGGATCGCCTGGGTCAGCGCGTTCTCGCCTTCGGTATCGAGATTGGCATTGGGCTCGTCGAGGAGCACCAGGAACGGGTCGCCGTACAGCGCACGCGCCAGACCGATGCGCTGGCGCTGCCCGGCCGAGAGCCCGGCTCCGCCTTCGCCGATCCGGGTGTCGTAGCCTTCGGGCAGACGCAGCACGAGCTCGTGCACGCCGGCGGCTTGCGCCGCAGCGATCACCGCACTGGAAGCGGCGGCCGGATCGAACCGGGCGATGTTCTCGGCCACCGTGCCGGCAAACAGCTCGACCTCCTGCGGTAGGAAGCCGAGATGGGGCCCGAGCGCTGCGCTCGACCATTGATCGAGGGCGGCTCCGTCGAGGCGGACCTTGCCGCGGATCGCCGGCCAGACCCCGACCAGCGCCCGCACCAGCGAGGACTTGCCCGAGGCCGAGGGTCCGATGATCCCAAGCCCCTGTCCGGCGCGCAGGCTGAGGCTGAGATCCTGAACCACGACCCGCGAGACGCCGGGCGGGGCCACGCTGACGCTCTCGACGGTGAGGCTGGCTTGCGGCGCCGGCAGCGTGTGCAGGGCGGGGGTGGCCGGGATGCGCGCGAGCAGGTCCGAGAGCCGGGCCCAGCTCTGCCGCGCCTGGACGAAGCCCTTCCAGTTGGCGATGGCGAGTTCGGCTGGCGCCAGCGCTCGCGACACCAGGATCGAGGAGGCGATGATGATGCCGCCGGTGGCCATGTTGTTGATCACCAGCCAGGCGCCGAGCGCGAGCACACCCGACTGCAGCGCCATGCGGAAGATCTTCGAGCCGGTGCCGTAGCCGCCGGCGACGTCCGACACGCTCTGCTGCGCGCGCAGGTAGTCGCGGTTGGCCTCGGCCCAGCGCGTGGCGAAGCGCCCCTGCATCCCCATCGCCGCGAGCACCTCGGCATTGCGCCGACCGGCCTCGGCCAAACCGTTGCGGCGCATGCCGTGGCTGGTCGAGGTCTGCGACGGCTGCCGCGTGGCGCGGTCGGTCAGCAGGGTCATCCCGGCCAGCACCATGGCCCCGACCAGGGCGGCGACGCCGATCAGCGGATGGAACAGGAAGCAGATGAACAGGTAGATCGGCATCCACGGCAGGTCGAAGAACGCGCCCGGCGCGGAGCCGGACATGAACCCGCGCAGGCCATCGAGATCGCGCAGCGGCAGCAGGCCGTCGCCTGGCATCGCCCCCTTCAGCGGCGCCTGCACCACAACATCGAACACCCGATCACTCAGGGCCTCGTCGAGGCTGGCCCCGGTCCGCGCCAGGATGCGGGCGCGCAGCATCTCCAGCCCACCCTGGAACGCGTACAGCGCCAGGGCCAGCACCATCAGACCGATCAGCGTCGGCACCGACCGGCTCGGGATCACCCGGTCGTAGACCTCGAGCATGAAGAACGAGCCGGTGAGATACAGGACGTTGATCAGTCCGCTCATCGCAGCGGCACCGATAAAGGCGGTCCGACACTGGTCGAGCGCCGCGCGCAACTCGCTCGCGCCGGCTCCCACCTGTCGTCCCATCGCCTTCCCCGCCGCCGACAGCATCGAGCCCCGCCTCTCGAAAATCGAGGCCCGATCTAACCTCTGGGATCGCCACCAGCATCATTCATTTTATGTAGAAATGCATAATAACTTCGCGGTCAGGCAGTTATTTTTTGTCAATGGTCGCACTGTCCCAAAAACTTGTCCCAGCGTCCCAAATCGTGTGCCGCCAAAGTCGCGTCGCCTGCGACATCGGGCTCTTGCCAAAGAGCCGTCATAGCAGGGTGCGAGGTTCAAGCCTCAGGCACCCGATCGCGCTAAGTGATCGTGGAAACTATTCCGTTTTGGAGGCAGGCTCTGACCCAGGTCTCGGCGGCCGTCAGGCTCTGGAACACCAGCCCTTCCTGCTCGCACGGGCCGAACCCCATCTGCAGGAACCATCCCGTCTCAGCCGGCAGCAGAACCGCAACGATGTGCTGGTTGAAGCGCACGAGATGCGCCTCCTCGCTCGCGTCCTGGGTCGCAGTCCGAACCGGCTCGAAGTCGATGGCGTCCAGGTAACTCAGATCGGGCATGGGCACCGCGTTCGACCAGTCAAAACCGTCGATGCAAGGTCATCGAGGCAATCGATCTATGCCTGAGTTCTGCTAAAGATCCATCATTCGTTTGATTGAGATCAGGCCGGGCGCGATTGAGAAATGCGGCGAACGTTCGATCTGATCGCTCAAAAGGATCACTCGCAAATTGGAAGTTGCCGCTGCCTGAAAGCACGGTGTTCGCTGAACCCGCCTTCTACGGCTTGTCCGACAGCGCGTTTGCGGCCTTCACCATGACGGCTCAACCGATGTGAGAAGGGGCCCATCGCCGGCACTGGCGGTTCCTGTTCCCCGCTTCATCGACCTCCACGCGATCACCCGGGCCGAGGTTTTACGGGCACGATGCAGGGAACTGGCCCAACCCTCAGCTTACCTTGTTCGGAGAGTCGCATAGGCTTCGGATCCGTTGGCACGTGCCCATTTCATCGTCAGCAACGGAGTAATGAGCATGACGAACCGAGATTATAGAGCTTGGGCGTTGGGGGTGGCGATCGTCACTACCTTGTCTTGGAGTGGTGCGGCATTGGCTCTTTCGGGTGGGTCCTACACACCTCCTGGTGGTCAGCTTCCAGCAACAGCACCTGGTGGGACGAAATGATCCTCCCCCGGTTCCAC
>NZ_BPQG01000084.1 GCF_022179125.1 Methylobacterium cerastii | reverse complement strand
CTGCAGCTCGGTCTCGGCGACCTTGCCCTTGGTCGAGGCGGTCTGGGCGATCAGCTGGCCGCGCTCGCCTTCGAGCCGGGCACCGTCCCGCTCCAGCACCGTCACCCGCGACAGCGGCACCAGGTTCTTGGCGTAGAGTTCGCGCACGCCCTTCAGCTCGCTCTGGATCAGCGCGATCTCGCGCTCCTTGGCGCCCGCCTGCTGGGTCAGTCCGCCGATCTCCTGGCCGAGCTGGGCCACGCGCTCGCGCAGCTGCGCCTTCTGGCCCTCGCGGCCCTTCACCCGGGAGGCGAACAGCCGGCTCTCGCCGTCGATGAGGTGGGCCACCGTCGGGTCGGCGGCCTTGCGCGCGGTAAGCGGTGCCGGGAACACGATGGCGTCGGCGCCGTCGCGCTCGGCCTCGTCGCGCGCACCCCGGGCGGCAAGCTCGTCGAGCGCCTTGAGCACCACGTCGAGGTTGGCCCGGGTCTGGGTCTCGTCGAGACGGATCAGCACCTGCCCGGCCTTCACCGCCTGACCTTCGCGCACGAGCAGCTGTCCCACCACGCCGCCGGTCGGGTGCTGCACCTTCTTGACGTCGGACTCGACCACGAGCTGGCCCGGGGCGATCACCGCGCCGGAGATCTGGGTGAAGGTCGCCCAGCCGCCGACCCCGACCACCAGGGCGACGCCGAGCCCGAGCGCGACGGCCAGATGGCGGCGGATCGAGGCTTGCGCGCTCGGCGCGGAACGCGCGGGCGCAAAGCCCATCGGCATCGGGACCGTGTTCATCTCACAGGGCTCCCGGCGCTGCGCGGGGCACCATCACGGCCTGGGCCGGCTGGGGTGCGATCGGCGCGGCCTGGGCCGGCACCGTCTGGAGCACGCGCTTCAGCACCTCGTCCTTCGGTCCGAAGGCCTGGGCCCGGCCGTCAGCCATCATCAGGATCAGGTCGACGGCGGCGAGCGCGCTCGGGCGGTGCGCCACCACGATGCAAATGCCGCCGCGGCGCCGTACCCCGAGAATTGCTTGGGTCAGCGCGTTCTCGCCTTCGGTATCGAGGTTGGCGTTGGGCTCGTCGAGGAGCACCAGGAAGGGGTCGCCGTACAGCGCACGCGCCAGACCGATGCGCTGGCGCTGCCCGGCCGAGAGCCCGGCTCCGCCTTCGCCGATCCGGGTGTCGTAGCCCTCGGGCAGACGCAGCACGAGCTCGTGCACGCCGGCGGCTTGCGCCGCAGCGATCACCGCACTGGAAGCGGCGGCCGGATCGAACCGGGCGATGTTCTCGGCCACCGTGCCGGCAAACAGCTCGACCTCCTGCGGCAGGAAGCCGAGATGGGGGCCGAGCGCTGCGCTCGACCATTGATCGAGGGCGGCTCCGTCGAGGCGGACCTTGCCGCGGATCGCCGGCCAGACCCCGACCAGCGCCCGCACCAGCGAGGACTTGCCCGAGGCCGAGGGGCCGATGATCCCGAGCCCCTGTCCGGCGCGCAGGCTGAGGCTGAGATCCTGAACCACGACCCGCGAGACGCCGGGCGGGGCCACGCTGACGCTCTCGACGGTGAGGCTGGCTTGCGGCGCCGGCAGCGCATGCAGGGTCGGGCTAGCCGGGATGCGCGCGAGCAGGTCCGAGAGCCGGGCCCAGCTCTGGCGCGCCTGGACGAAGCCCTTCCAGTTGGCGATCGCGAGTTCGGCAGGCGCCAGCGCTCGCGACACCAGGATCGAGGAGGCGATGATGATGCCGCCGGTGGCCATGTTGTTGATCACCAGCCAGGCGCCGAGCGCGAGCACGCCTGACTGCAGCGCCATGCGGAACACCTTCGAGCCGGTGCCGTAGCCGCCGGCGACATCGGAGACGCTCTGCTGCGCGCGCAGGTAGTCGCGGTTGGCCTCGGCCCAGCGCGTGGCGAAGCGCCCCTGCATCCCCATCGCCGCGAGCACCTCGGCATTGCGTCGACCGGCCTCGGCCAGACCGTTGCGGCGCATGCCGTGGCTGGTCGAGGTCTGCGACGGTTGCCGCGTGGCGCGGTCAGTCAGCAGGGTCATGCCGGCCAGCACCACGGCGCCGACCAGGGCGGCGACGCCGATCAGCGGATGGAACAGGAAGCAGATGAACAGGTAGATCGGCATCCACGGCAGGTCGAAGAACGCGCCCGGCGCGGAGCCGGACATGAACCCGCGCAGGCCATCGAGATCGCGCAGCGGCAGCAGCCCGTCGCCCGGCATCGCGCCCTTCAGCGGGGCTTGCACCACCAGGTCGAACACCCGATCACTCAGGGCTTCATCAAGGCTGGCCCCGGTCCGCGCCAGGATGCGGGCGCGCAGCATCTCCAACGCCCCCTGGAACGCGTACAGTGCCAGCGCCAGCACCATCAGGCCGATCAGCGTCGGCACCGAACGGCTCGGGATCACCCGGTCGTAGACCTCAAGCATGAAGAACGAGCCGGTGAGATACAGGACGTTGATCAGTCCGCTCATCGCCGCGGCACCGATAAAGGCGGTCCGACACTGGTCGAGCGCCGCGCGCAACTCGCTCGCGCCGGCCCCCACCTGTCGTCCCATCGCCTTCCCCGCCCCTGACAGCATCGAGCCCCACCTCTCGGAAATCGAGGCCCGATCTAACCTGCGGGATCGCCACCAGCATCATTCATTTTATGTAGAAATGCATAATAACTTTGAGATCAGGCAATTATTTTTTGTCAATGGTCGCATCGTCCCAAAAACTTGTCCCAGCGTCCCAAACTGGTCGAGACTCGGAGTGCGTCTATTGCTCTCAGAGGCGGTCATGGCAGGATAGCCAGCCGGACGAGCAAGCGCACGAGCTCGGCCTGCCGGGTTGTACGGGTCTTAACGAAAATTGCTGCCAGCTGACTTCGCGCGGTGGCTACACTGACACCCTGTAGCCCCGCTGCCTCGCTCGTGCTCGCACCGCTGGCAAGCAGCACCGCCAGTTTGGCTTCCGTTCGCGTCAGGCCAAAGATCCGTTCCAACGTCGCAGGTGAGACCTGCGGTGTATCGTCGAGGTCGATCAGGATCAGAATAGTATGTGGCCCATCTAAGTTCTGCACCACGGTCGGAATCGCGTGCATCACCAGGGGACGGCAATCAGGGCGTTCGATCAACACCCAATCCTCACTATCGAGCTTGATCCGGGTCTTGCCGCGGGTCAGCAGCCGCTTGATCAATTCCCGGCCAGACGCCAGAAGATCGGCTTCGGCAATCTTGGCCCTGCCGAATATCGTCTGCAAGATAGCATGGGCGGTGGCATTGACCGCGACGACGCTGCCATCGGTAGCTAGGATAATGCCTCCACATCCAATGCGTTCGAGTGAGGTCAGGAGAGGCACGTTCACAGGTAGGTCGGACTTTCTTCCCGCTTTTGGTTGACAATGCACTGAACCGGACTTGGAAGGAAATAGACTCTCCGACACAAAGCGTAGCAAATGTGTGGGCCTCAAGCTTCGAGACCGGATTTTTCAGATAATGCTGGAGGCTGTCGCGCCCTGGAGGCAGGCCCTGACCCAAGCCTCGGCGGCGGTTAGGCTCTGAAACACCAACCCCTCCTGCTCACACGGACCGAAACCCATTTGCAGGAACCATCCTGTCTCGGCCGGCAGCAGCACTGCGACGATGTGCTGGTTGAAGCGCACGAGATGTGCTTCCTCGCTCGCATTCTGGGTCGCAGTCCGAACCGACTCGAAGTCAATGGCGACAGTGAAACTAGGGTCGGGCATGGTCACCGCATTCGACCAAAAAATCGCCGATGCTAGATCATCGGCAGGCTCGACCTATGCCTAAGTTTCACCGAAGATTCATCATCTGTTTGATTGAAACGAGGCCGATCTATCTGTTCAGTCCCGTGGTGGGATGGGTTGGATCGTATCTGAATTGGCTTGGATCGTCTGCCTAGGCTCAGCAGGTCGCCTTGCATGGCGTGAGGCCGCGTAGGGTCTTGAGCGTAATTACCCACCCCTGTGGCCGCTGGGTTCAGGCGCCAACGGTTTTGAGGATGGTGCCGAAGGAGGTGCTGCCTGTGAGGCGCGCGGTATCGACGACGGTGCGGATGTCGGCCTCGCCCGCAGCGGCCCACATCGCGCGATAGCCGTTGGTCATCTTCCTTTGGACCACGGCCGGACGCAGCAGCCGTTCCGAGCCGTTGTTGGTCGGTTCGACGGCACCGGGATGGTCGAGGAAGACCAAGAG
>NZ_BPQG01000083.1 GCF_022179125.1 Methylobacterium cerastii | reverse complement strand
GCGATGGCGCGCAAGGGCCTGCGGCTGGATCTCCGAACGGCGCTGCGCGAGGCGATCGAGGGCAACACTCGGGTCGTGCGCGACAGCATCAGCGTCGAGCTGCCGGACGGCCGCCTTCAAACGATCTCTTTGGTCGTCAAGCCGTTGAACACTGCCGGCGCGACCGAGCCATTGTTCCTGGTCGTGTTCAACGAAGCCGCTGCGCCCGTCGTTAAGGAGCGGCAGGCCTTGGAGGCGAATGAGCGAGACACGGCGTTCCAGGGCTTGGAACGCGAACTGAGCATGACGCGCGAGCGGTTGCAGGGCGTGATCGAAGAGTACGAGACCTCCCTTGAGGAGCTCAAATCCTCGAACGAGGAACTCTACTCCGTCAACGAGGAGATGCAGGCCGCCAACGAGGAGCTGGAGGCTTCGAAGGAGGAGACGCAGTCTCTGAACGAGGAGCTTCAAACGGTAAATGCCGAGTTAACGTCCAAGATCGAGGCCATCGATCAGATGAGCGACGACCAGTCCACGCTGTTCGAGGGCATGAACGTCGCCAGCGTGCTCCTGACGCCGGATCTCCACATCCGCATGTTCACCGCTGCCGCGGCGCAGATCTTCGGCCTCCAGCCGGGCGACGTCGGCCGGTCCCTGCGCAACTTCTCGACGCCGATCCCCCTGACGTGGCTGTTGGACGAGATCCCGACTGTGCTGGCGGCGAGCCGACCCTCCGAGCGGACGATTGAGGGGGAAAACGGCGCTCGCTACCGTGTCCGGTTGATGGCCTCGTCCCGAAAGGGCAGCCGGATGCCCGGGATCGTCGCGAACTTCACGAACCTACTGGAGCAGGGATGACCGAGGGGAGCGGGCACCGCGCCTAGAACCTCGGCGGCCCGTCCGCGCTTGCGTGATATCGACGAGGCTGCCTACGCGAGAATAGCGGGCAAACGGCACGCCTTTGCAGAGGCCGCCCACCTCTGTTTCGTGGGAAAGCAGATCGCGGTGCCGGCCTGAGCTGAAGGTTGAACGTCAGCTTTCCGGCGGCCAGCCCAGGCTTGCCTCGACATCTACGAAGACATCAAAGCTTACGACATGCCGGAAATGCAGATTCTGATGCGCCTACTGCTGCTTCAGATCGGTCAAGACATTGCGCGCCAGCAATCCAAAAATTAAAAAGGAGCAGCTTGATTGCAGTTCATGAGGCTGAATAAGGGGAGGCTATCTGTTCGGCGCGTTCAGCCATTCGTCCGCGAGCGTAAGGGTCGCACGGTAGAATACCGTACCGTCCATGTCTCGCACGGCGGTTGAGAAGGTCCGATGATCGCCAGTGGCCAGCTTGTCCCGAGCCATATCCGGAAGGGCTGCCAACGCGGCCGTGCGAGCATCTTCCAGGGTATCGAAGGCAATGCCCTCGTCGCCAAGGATCAAGTGTTCATCGTCACAGCTATCGATGACGTAGCGAGACATGTGGCTCTCCTCAGAAAGCAGCACTCTCCTAGGTTCTGTTGGCTGACGCCACAACTTAAGTGAAATGCTGCAGCTACGCCCTTGAAACACGCTAGGCGTCTTATTCCTCCTGCATTAGCAGCCGACGGATTCCCCTTCGATCAGCCGCGGCGACGCTGCTTGCCCCCTCCATAGGCGGGTCGCCGGCAACGTTTTTGAACGGTCGTCACCGAACCGAACCTGGGACAGGCTGGTTGATGCGCCATGGCGTACCAAAACCCCGTTGAGAACTTTTCCTGCCAGCGCTTGCGCGACCGGACGGCCCTGAACGTCATCCTCGATGAGACGGTGCTATCCGCGTTTTCGGAGACGATCTCCGTGCTCCGAGATGGTGGCGATCCGCTGGTCCCTGAGTTTGAGCATGTGGTCCGTTCGCATCGCATAGGCATCATCAAGCAGCGCGCCATCCTTGGGGCCGCAGGGATCGACTTGTGATGGTAGAGCGCCCACTCTACATCGTTCGGGGTCTCTCGAAGAACGGCACAGTGACCTACAACTGTCCGACGCCGGAATGGGCTGTGCGCAAGAACCGTGACCTGATCCAGAGCAAGCTGACTGACGTTACCATCACGGGACCGGACGGCCGCATCCTGAGCCTGAGAGAGCTGGAAGCCCTCTCGGACGAAGGCGCCGTACCCAAGGCTTGCGCCTTGGCGTCCAGGGCCTAACTGCCGACAGCGATATGACTGTTCCTCGCCGTCATGCCACGCCGTACATGCCAGCATCCCGCCGACTGTAAGGCCGCCGGTCGCGGTGGACCCTGCCGCCGATGCGATGCCGCTGCCATTGCACAGCGGGCAGTGTCCCTTCGCGAACGCATCCAAGCGAAGAAAGCCGAAGGGCTCTCACTCTATGCGCCGCGCAGTGAGCGTTCCCCGAGGGAAGAGGTGCCTTAACTTGAGGCCGTTGATCTCTGCTCGACTGCCTCTGGGTGAATTTTCCCTCCGTCGTCGGCGCACAAGCATGGTTGCCGTGTAGCGACCGCTTCGTTGCGAGATGTCTGCTTTCGAGCTTTAGGTTGGAGCTCCTCAAAGGCGAAGTTGGGTCGGAAGCTGCACGTCTGCTTAGGAAGAGGGGGCTGTAGACTTGGCCTCGGGTTGGCCGACCAGGGACACGCGGTATATTTTGCGCTGCTTTCCCGTTCTGGGTGCAGGCGTCAGCCAACCGTCTGGCCGCCGTCGACTACCATGGCGTGCCCGATCACGAAGGCTGCCATGTCCGAGCATAGGTAAAGCACCGCCGCCGTGATCTCCTCGGGCCTCCCCATTCGCCCGACGGGCTCCTGCGCGATCACCCGTGCCAGGCCCTCCGGGGTGCCGCCGGTGAACCGTTGCATCATCGGGGTGTCGATGATGCCGGGGCAGACCGCATTGATGCGAATTCCATCCTTCGCATAGTCGAGGGCGGCGCTTTTGGTCATGCCGATCACGGCGTGCTTGGTCGAGGCATAGGCGGCCTGGCCAGCGATGCCCTTCACGCCCGCGCCGGAAGAGGTGTTGACGATGGCGCCGCCACCGTTCCTCAGCAGCAGCGGGACCTGGTGCTTCAGGCAGAGAAACATCCCCCGCAGGTTGATCGCGACGAGGCGGTCGAAGTCCTCGTCCTCGTCCTCGATCTCGGACACCGGGGCCACCGGCTGCTCGATGCCGGCGTTGTTGAAGGCGAAGTCGAGCTTCCCGAAGGTCTGGATGGTCCGGTCGAGCGCGGCCTTCACGTCCTCGGCCTTGCTCACGTCGCACCGCACCGCGAGCACGCGGCCACCGACCTCCTCGATCAGGCGGGCGGTCTCCAGGTTGCCCTCCTCGGACACGTCGGCGACCGTGACGGCGGCGCCAGCCTTGGCGAACGCCAGGGCGGTGGCGCGCCCGATGCCGCTCGTCGCACCTGTTACGAAGGCGACCTTGCCGGTGAAATCATGGGTCTGGGTCATCGGTATCTCCGGAATCTGCGTGATCACCGCGCGGCCTCGGAAGGCCTTACGGACGGGTTCAGCGCGGCAGCGCGTAGGCAACGAGCTTGGTGCCGAGGCTGATGGTGAGCGGGGGCTTGCCGCCGGCCGCCACCACCACGAACTGGCGGCCGCTCACCGGGCTGCGGTAGGTCATCGGCGTGGCGTTGCCGCCGCCCGGAAGCCGGGCCTGCCAGAGCTCCCGCCCGGTCGCGGCGTCGAGCGCCCGGAAGGTGCGGTCCATGCTGGCGCCGACGAAGACGAGGCCGCCGCGCGTGGTGACGGCGCCGCCCGAAACCGGCGTGCCCACCGTCAGCGGCAGCATCGACGGGATGTTGAACGGCCCGGTGTCACGGGCGGTCCCGAGCGGCTTGGACCAGAGCAAGCGTCCGCTCGACAGGTCCACCGCGGCGATCAGGCCCCAGGGTGGCGCGGTGCAGGGCACGCCGAGCGGCGACATGAACAGGCCGCCATAGGCACCGTAGGGCGTGTTCAGCATCGGCCGGTCGGCGTCGCCACCGGGGCTTTGCCCGTCCGACAGCTTCAGCTTGCGCCGGTTCGCCACCTTGCGGGTCACGAGCTCGACCCGGTCGGGGAACCGCATCCAGTTCGCGACCATGATGCCGCGGTCGACGTCGATCGAGGCGCTGCCCCAGTTGACGCCGCCGACCGAGCCCGGATCGATCAGGACGGGCTTGCCCAGCGTTATCGGCGTCAGGTGCCCCTCGTAGCGCGATTGCCGGAACAGGATGCGGCACAGCATCTGGTCGACGGGAGTCGCGCCCCACATGTCCGACTCCCGCAGGGTCGCTCCCCGGAATGCCGGCAGGTCGAGGGAGGCGGGCTGGGTCGGCGACAGGCGCTCGCCCGGGCCGAGATCCCCCTGCGGTGCCGCCACCTCGGTCACCGGCTTGATCTGCTGCCCGGTCTCGCGGTCGAGCACGAAGATCTCGCCGCGCTTGGTCGGCTGGATCAGGGCGGGCCGCACGCCGTTCGCGGTGGGCATGTCGACGAGGGTCGGCTGCGAGGGGGTGTCGTAGTCCCAGATGTCGTGGTGGGTGGCCTGGAAGCGCCAACGCAGGCGGCCGGTCTCGGCGTCGAGGGCGATGACGGCGCTGGAGACCTCCTCGTCGAAGGGCCGGCGCAGGCCGCCGAAATTGTCTGGCGTGGCGTTGCCCATCGGCAGGTAAACCAGCCCGAGCGCCTCGTCGGCGCTGATCGGCGCCCAGCTGTTGGGCGAGGACGGCGTGTAGGTTTCCCCGGCCGGCGGCGCGCCGATCCGGTCGGGATGGCCGGGATCGAAGGCCCAGGACAGTTCGCCGGTCCGGGCGTCGAAGGCGCGGATCACGCCGGACGGGCCGCCCCAGAACTGGCCATCGGGGATGCCGCCACCCACCACCGCCTTGCCGCGGATGATCTGAGGGGCCGAGCTCACGTAATACTGACCGGCGGGGTAGGTGCTGATACCCTCGCGCAGGTCGACGCGTCCGCCCTTGCCGAAGTCGGTGCAGGGCTTGCCGGTGGCGGCGTCGAGGGCGATCAGCTCGGGGGTCTGGCTCGCCGCGATGATGCGGGTGGCGCACATGCCGGTCGCGTTTGGCACGCGGTAATGGGCGACGCCGCGGCACGGCTTGCCCGAGGGCGGGGTGCCGTTCGACATGTCGTGGCGCCAACGCTCGCGCCCGGTCTCGGCGTCGAGGGCGAGGACGCGGTTGTGGCCGTCGCACAGGTAGAGGGCGTCGCCGACCATGATCGGCGTCGCCTCAAGGGCGGTCGCCGGTCCGGGCGTGTCCGGGCCGGTCTCGGCCTCCCACGCCACCTCAAGCTTGCCGACGTTCTGCGGGGTCAGGTCCGTGAGCGGGCTGAAGCGCGTGCCGCCTTGGTCGTTGCCGAAGCTCGGCCAGTCCTCGCCCGTGATCTGGGCCAGGGGTTGCGGCAGGGTGCCGGGCGCACGCTCGGCGACGCCACGGCGCAGGATGGGCTCGGCCGGTGCCTCCGGGTGCAGGGCACCGCCCGCGACCACGGCGAAGATCAGGGCCCCGGCGAAGGCCGGCCATCCCCATGCACCGGTGAGCCTGCGGGGCCCGCCGCTCCGGACGGGCGGCAACAGGAGCGCTAGTCCGAGGACGAAGGGCGCGAGCAGCCGTGGCAGGAGCTGCCAGGGATCGAAGCCCACCTCCCAGACGGCCCAGGCGGTCGTCCAGACCAGCATCGCCGCGAAGAGCGGGACGCCCCTCTGGTCGCGACGCCAGACGAGGACGCCGCTCGCCAGGAGGGCGATCCCGGTCAGCAGGTAGTACGGCGAGCCGCCGGACCAGGCTAGTACCGCGCCCCCGGCAGCCAGGCCGAGCCCGATGAGAACGAGCAGGGAGGCTACCGCTCGCCGCGTCCAGATCGCCATAGGGCCATCACGGACTGCGGTGCGCGCCGATGGGGGCACCGCGACTTTGGTCTTCATGAGGGTGCTTTCTGGCGCGGAACCGGAGGCGGCCATCACTGGTGCGAGAAGAGTGGCAGTGCTTTCGCGAATGCCTTGGCGTGGAAGATCATGGAGCCCTGGCCACCCGGGCCGTCGTTCGTGACGATGAGGAGGTCGTCGGTGCCCGGCCGCAGCGCCATGCTAGTGGAGCGCAGGTTGTGGCCGTCGTCTCGGCCGGGCAGCAGCACCTGGCCAATGGGGATGCCGTTGCGGTTGAACGCCAGCACGCGGCCCTGGCCGTACAGGGCGACGTAGAGGTTGCCATCGGAGTCGGCGCGCATCGAGTCGGGCGGCGGACCGGTGAAGTGGTAGGCCACCGCCGTGCCGAGCGGGGTGGGGGTGGTCGCGTCGGCGAGGTCGACCCGGTGCAGCAGGTTGCGACCGAACTCGGTGACCCACAGGGTCTTGCCGTCCGGGCTCAACGCCACGCCGTTGGCCAGCGCGAGGTTCGGCAGGATCGGGGTGACGGTCGTGAGGTCCGGCGCCACGTAGTAGGCGCCCCCCTTCGGATCGGTCGAGGTGCCCCGGAAGTCGGTGAAGTAGAAGCCGCCCTCGGCATCGAAGACGAGGTCGTTGACGACGTACCCCGCCTCCGGCGGGATGACGGTCCGCATGTCCGAGCCGTCGGGTCGCACAGAGACGATGGTGCCGCGCTTGAAGCCGCCGGTTCCGGCGGCGAAGATGCGGCCGTCCTTATGGATCGCGAGGCCGCCGAGGTTGAGGTCGTTGGTCGGCACGACCGTGGTCAGGCGCTTGTCCGCCGTAAGCCGAAGCACGCGGCCGGTACCGGCATCGGTGAACAGCAGGTCGCCCGCCCGGTCGAAGGAAGGCCCTTCCAGGGGGACGCCCTCATCCGACACCTTGAACCAGGCTTGCGCGACAACGCTCTGCAGGTCGCGCTCCCCTGGCGGAATGGGCACGGGTCCGCGTGTCTGGGCGTCGTAGGCTAGCTGGTTCATCGCATCCTCGGCCGAACTCGCACCGGTCGCTCCCGAGAGGCAGCCCACGACGGCGAGCGTCAGGGCAAGGGCGTGCCTGTTCCGTAATCCCCGCGTCATGGGACGGCCTCGATGGTCACCTTGACCGGGGCGGACTTCCGGAAGGCATCGGGGATGCGGTCCAACCGGCCGAGGCGCACGAGCCCGCGCGAATAGGTGAAGTCCTTGTAGAAGATCGCGAGGTTGCCCCAGGGGGCGTAGTAGGCCAGGTCGCCGGGCTCCGGATCGACACCCGGCGGCTCGCCCTCGGTCGCGAGACGCTTCGGCAGGTCCGCGATCTTCTCCGTCGCGTTGAAGTCGGTCAGCTCCACCGTAAGGGGCAGGAGAGCGCGAAACGCGCGGGCGGACGCGCCGCCGCCGAGCGTCGCGGTGACGCTCTCGCCGTTCGCGGTGCCCAATCGGATTTGCACGGTCTCCATGGCGGGTGCCTTTTCGGTTTTGGGGCCGGGAGTGCGGGGCCCGGGGCCGGGTGCGGCGTGGAGCGCGGACACGCTGGCGAGTATGGCTGCCAGGAGCGCCGGCGCGGACACGTTGCGTCGCATGGTCGACCCCTCAGGTGGCGGTGTAGCCACCGTCGACCGGCAGGGCGACGCCGAGGACGAAGCTCGCCGCGTCGCTGCAGAGGAACAGTACGGCTGCGGCGACCTCCTCGGGCCGGCCGAGGCGCTTGTTGGGCTGCTTGCCCATGATGACGTCCATCGCCTCGGGCTGCTCCTTGAGCATCTTGGCGACCATCGGGGTGTCGATGGTTCCGGGGCAGACGGCGTTCAGCCGAATGCCGCGCGGAGCGTTCTCCAGGGCCGCGCTCTGGGTCATCCCGATCACGCCGTACTTGGTGCCGTGATAGGCGGCGAGGCCGGGATTGCCGATGAGCCCTCCGATGGACGAGCAGTTGACGATGGCGCCGCTGCCCTGGGCCTGCATCTGGCGCAGTTCGGCCTGCATGCAGTTCCAGACGCCGCGCAGGTTCACCGCCATGACCCGCTCGTAGTCCGCGTCCGGGACGTCCACGACGTCGTTGGCCGGGATCTGGATGCCGGCGTTGTTGAAGGCGGCGTCGAGGCGGCCGTAGGTGTCGACCGTGCGCCGGACCATCGCGGCCACATCGTCAGCCTTGCTGACGTCGCAGCGAACGCCGAGCACCCGATGGCCCTCCGCCTCCAGGCGATCCGTGGCGGCTCGCAAAGCCTCCTCGTTCTGGTCGGACAGCACGACGGCGGCGCCCGCCTCGGCGAACATCCGGGCGGTCGCCAGACCCACGCCCATGGCCGCGCCGGTGACGAGGGCGACCTTGTTCTCGAAGGTGATCTGCATGGGGGTTCCTCGGTATCGGTTTGGGCGGGATTTCGGGGTTCAGGCGTTCGGCCGCTGGCGCCAGGCGAGGGCCGCGACCAGGGCCGAGGCGCAGAGCGCGGCGGCGCTGACCGCGAAGGTGGCGCGGTAGCCGCTCGCGTCGTAGGCGAGGCCGCCAAGGGTGGCCCCGAGGGCGATGGCGAGTTGCACCACGGCGACGAGCAACCCGCCGCCGGCCTCGGCCTCGTCGGGCAGCGCCCGGCTCAGCCAGGTCCACCACGCCACGGGTGCCGCGGTGGCGACCAGGCCCCATCCGGCGAGCAGCGTCGCCGACGCAACCGATGACCCGCCGACCACCGTCAGGGCGACGGCGATGATCGCCATCACGAGAGGCATGGCGATCAGCAGGCTGAAGAGGCGTGTCTTGAGCAGGAACCCGATCAGGTAGGTTCCGACGAGACCCGCCGCGCCGGTGCCGAACAGGATGAGCGACAGCGTGGCCACATCCACGCGCGGCACCGTCTCCAGGAACGGGCGCAGGTAGGTGTAGAGGGCAAACTGCCCGAGGAAGAACAGCGAGACCGAGAGCATACCTAGAGGCACCTGGCGCTTGCGCAGGACCCGGAAGACGGTGCCGCCGTTGGCTGTCCGGGCGGAGGGCATCGCAGGCAGGCTCATGAAGAGCCAAGCCAGTGTCACGGCCCCCAGCGGGACGACGCAGAAGAAAGCGCCGCGCCAGCCGATATACGCCCCGAGGAAGCTGCCCAGCGGCGCCGCGACCGTGGTCGCCAGGGCGTTGCCGCCGTTGAGCAGGCCCAGCGCACGGGGAAGCTCGGACTCCGGTACGAGACGCATGACCGTCGCGGTCGACATCGACCAGAAGCCGCCGATGACGACGCCTACCAGGGCACGCCCGGCCATGAAGACCGCGGTGTTCGGCGCGAAGGCCACCATCAGGCCCGAGGCGATCATCAGGACGGTGAGCACGAGCAAGACGGTGCGGCGGTCGATCCCGCGCGTGGCCGTGGAGATGACGAGGCTGGTGATGACCGCGAACAGGCCGGAGACGGCGATGGCCTGGCCGGCATGCCCCTCGGTCATGTGGAGGTCGGCCGCGAGCGGCGTCAGCAGGCTGACGGGCATGAACTCGGAGGCGATGAGCGTCGCGACGCAAAGGGTCATGGCGAACACCGCGCCCCATCCGCGGGCCGCCGTCTCGCGACCGAAGGCGGCATCGTCCGCGCAGGCATGGTTCGGGTTCATGGGCAGGCTGCCCCTTCCTGGATGTTCGAGGTCGAGGGCGGTCTTCAGGCGCCGTACTGCCGGTCGGAGACCTTCTCCATCCAGTCGACGGGGCTGCCGTTCAGCGCCTCCTGGATGGCCATGTGGCTCATGGCGGTGGTCGGGCCGGCCCCATGCCAATGCCTCTCGCCGGGCGGGAACCAGATCACGTCGCCGGGACGGATCTCCTCGATGGGACCGCCCTCGCGCTGGACCCGACCGCAACCCGCCGTGACGACCAGGGTCTGGCCGAGCGGATGGGTGTGCCAAGCCGTGCGGGCGCCGGGCTCGAAGGTCACGAGGGCTCCGCTGGTGCGGGCCGGCTCCGTCGCGCCGAAGAGCGGGTCGATGCGGACCGTACCGGTGAACCATTCGTCCGGGCCCTTGCCGGAGGGCTGCGAGCCCGCGCGTTTGATGTCCATGGCCATGCTCCGTCGTGATCGATGGGTCCGGGAGCGCGAAGGCCCCCGGCGATGCTGGATCGGAAACTAGCGTTTGGGTGCGAACCCGATTAGGTGCTCAAATGAACATGGGGTCATGAGCAGAGCTTATGGATGTTGCGTGAGAGCCTGAACGACCTGAGTGCCTTCGTCGCCGTGGCGCGGGCGGGCAGCTTCACGAAGGCGGCCACGCAGCTCGGAGTATCGCAGCCGGCGCTAAGCCAGACGGTCCGGGCCCTTGAGGCGCGCTTGGGGATACGGCTTCTTGCGCGCACGACCCGGAGCGTGTCGGCCACCGAGGCAGGTGAGCGGCTCCTCAAGGCCGTGGGGCCGCGCTTCGACGAGATCGAGGCCGGCCTCGTCGACCTGGCCGAGATACGCGGCAGGCCGGCTGGGACCATTCGGATCACCGCGGACGAACACGCGGCACGAACGGTCCTCTGGCCCGCCCTCCGACGCGTCCTGCCGGGTAACCCGGACATCAAGGTCGAGACCATCGTCGACTACGGCCTAACCGACATCGTCGCCGAGGGCATCGACGCCGGCATCCGGCTGGGGGGGACGGTGGCCAAGGACATGGCCGCGGTGCGGATCGCGCCCGACATGCGCATGGCCGCCGTCGCGGCGCCCTCCTACCTCGCGGGTCGTCCGGGTCCCCAGCGGCCGGAGGACCTCACCGACCATTCCTGCATCAACCTGCGCCTGCCGACGCTCGGGGGGCTCTATGCCTGGGAATTCGAGAAGGGCGGGCGGGACGTCCGCGTCTGGGTCGAGGGGCAACTCGTCTTCAACACGGTCACCCTGATCCTGGAGGCGGCGCTCGACGGGTTCGGGATCGCCTACCTGCCGCAGGACCAGGTGCAGGCCGGCCTGGACGACGGTCGGCTCACTCGGGTGCTGGATGACTGGTGCCCGCCATTCTCAGGCTATCACCTGTACTATCCGACCGTGTGCCGGCCCTCGCCGGCGTTCGTCGTGCTGGTCGAGGCGCTGCGCTACCGGGGATGAGGTCGCCGTAGCGCCGCTCACGTTGCCGTAGCGGCGAGAGGGCCTCGCAGCCCCAGGCCGTGCCTGTCCCGAAGCGCCGCCATCGCCTCGTCGGCAGCCCTTTGCCCGCTATCGTGGGCCCCATGGGCGGTCGTGAAGTCGAAGGGGTGGGTCGCCTCGCCCGCGAAGAAAAGCCGGTCCTCGAAGGGCCGGGCCAGCTGTGCCCGCGCACCGGATCGGCCCGGCAGCGCGCAGCTATACGCGCCGCCGATGGAAGCCATCCGGCTCCAGCACGTCGCCGCGAGCGGTCGGATCGCCGACGCCACGTCGGTGCCAAACAGGCTGGCCAACTCGGCCGACACGTAGGCGAAACCCGCGGCCGGGCCCTCCTCCTCCACGATGCGGGCGCCATCGCCCCCAAGGAACGCCTCGATCACCGGCCATCCGTTCGGGCGGATGGAGTACGCGGCGGCCCTCGGGTCGTGGAGGTTGCCGTAGGCATGCGAGTCCGGCCCGAACGCGGCCTCGCGCCCGATCTCCAGGAATACCTTCTCGTTGCGACCAAGCGGCAGGGCGGCGGCCGCCTCGCGCCACGGGTCGACCCCGGAGGGAAGGCGGATCGCGTCGTCCGCCAGGACCGCGGTCGAGACGGTGAGGATGGCGGCCCCCGCGCGGACGATGCCGGCGCGGGTGGTGACGGCGACGCCGTCCGCCGTCAGATCGACCCGCTCGGCGGGGGTGGCGAGGCGCAGCGTCGTCGAGGACGGCAGGCTGGCGGCGACCAGCGTGCCGTAGCCGAGCGGCAAATGCCAGTTCCGGCCGGTCGAGGCGTCGTCGTAGGCCAGGTAGTCGGCGGCGGAGATCGCCTCGGGGCCAACGCCGCTCATGAACCCGGCGATGGCTCGCACGTAGGCGTTCCAGGTGCCGCCGGGCTCAAGCGCATCGCTGGCTTGGTCACTATCTGCCGCGACCAGGCGGAGCCGCTCTTCCCAGTCGCCGTACGCCTTTTGCGCTGCCTCCTGGGCGCCTTCGTCCTGGGTGATGCCGGGGTGAGCCTTGGCCCAAGGCGGCTCGCCTCGGTCGACCGGGAAGCCAGAAGCTTCGGCGATGCCCACCCAGGCATTGCGGTCGCCGGAATGGAGCCACTCGCAGCCGAAGTCGAGCGGGTACCCGCCGAGTTCCTGCGTGTATGCGCGGCCGCCGAGGCGCGACGAGGACTCAAGCAGCAGAGCCGATGACCCGTGGGCCGCAAGCTGCCGGGCGGCACCGATGCCGGCGGCACCCCCCCCCTACGATGATGACGTCGAACGCGCTGCCCATGGGATAAAGGTGAGGTCGGCCGATACAGCTTCCAAGGTTCGTGCGGCAGTCGCACAGCACCGGAGCGTGGTTTCATCCGCGGAAACGCCGTACCGGCTTTGCGTCTCGGCACCGGCCGGGATGCGGTCACGCTCTTTGACTGAGTATCGTAGTGCCCGTTTCAGGCCTGCTGGTCAGCAACGGGCGATCCCGCCATCCTCGCCACGATCTCCCCCAGCGTGACCGGCCGCCAGTCCCAGCAATCGACGCCGACGTCGAGGCTCGTCCGGGTGGCCGGAATGGCCCCGTGGGAATGGCCGTAGACGTGAAGGTCGCCGTGCCACGCATTGGGCCACGTCACGTGCGCGTAGTGGCTGGCCCAGAGGGCGACCCGCTCGGGCATGCCCGGGTCCTGGACGAAGACCCGTTGGACATCGACGATGGGCCCCGCCCAGGTCAGGCGTTCCGCCAACTCGTCGTGGTTCCCGCGAACCAGATGAATGCGTCCGTTTAGGCGCTCCTGGATGGATGCGGCGTAATCCAAGCCGCACATGTAGGCGAAGTCACCGAGATGCCAGACGATGTCGTCCGGTCGGACGGCCTTGTTCCAGGCGGCGACCAGGGCCTCGTCATGGGCCTCGATGGTCTCGAACGGTCGGGGTCGAGGCATGCGTGGACTGAGCATGCTCTTGTGCCCGAAATGGGTGTCGGCGGAGAAAAGTGTCCTTGGCAATATAGCCTCCGAAATGACGGAGGCCTTCTCGCTTCGCGCGGCGCTCCGAGGTCAGGGTCGTGGGCGGAAGTCCCTGGCTTTCATCGGTCGAGCGCTCCTGATGTGACGTGTCGATCGCATCGCCCACGTCTCTCCCGCAAGTGGAGAACGAACCGGATCCACCACGAAAGGCCGTCCGTTGCCGCCTTCGACGCGATAGCCCCCCTGCATACGGGCGGCCCCCATTACCGGCGGACTTCGGAAGCGGCGGCCTGCACGTGGTGCGGCCAGTCATGGTTAAGGAATCCTTGATTCCGGAAGCGGGCAAGGGGAAGCGGGTCCCGCGTCCTGCTTCCCTCGGAGTCGAGATCGTCCGTGCCAACGAGCACGGCCACCCGCTCTCGTCGACCGGCCGACAGTCAGACCGCGTCGTGGATCGCGTCGACGACCTGGTCCGCACTGTAGGGCTTGGGCAAAAACAGACCGTGGTCTGGGATTTCCCCGTCGGAGAAGCGCTGGCGCCCTGACGTCACGACGAGGCGGATGTCTGGCCAGGCGTCGTGGACGCGTCCGGCCAGGGTCACCCCGCACATGGAGCCCGGCATGTCGACGTCGGTGAACAGCGCACCGATGTCGGAGCGCTCGTGTAGGATGAACCACGCCTCGTCGGCATGGCGCGCCTCGACGATGGCAAAGCCCGCATCCTCCAACAACTCGACGGCGCAAAGGCGCACGAGGTCGTCGTCCTCGACGACGAGGACGGCCGAGGCTTCCATGGAGCGCTTCGTCATCATGGGAACGCAACACATGTTAAGTCGATAGGTTGCCGGCTTCGACCGCTTCGCCTGAAAGGTCCTGGCCGATGTGATCAGCGTTGGTGCAGGAAAATGACCTTTGCCATGGTCCGCGGTATCGTAGGGACGAACCCTGCCGATCCCCGCTCGTGATTTACGCAGCGGATCGAGGTTTTGGTCCACGCGATGGTGAGCAGACAACGCCAAATCAAACTTATGTTATGAGGCAACCTCTGCGGCGAAGCGGCCTTTGATGTCGATGACCCTGCCTGGCCTTTCCGCTGCCCCCTTCGCCCTCGTGGTCGACGACGATGCCCTCATCCTGATGGAAGCAGCCGACATCCTGAAGGATGCGGGCTTCGTGGTACTTGAGGCGATGAACGTGGCCCAGGCAATCAAGGTGCTCGACGAGCACCATGGCAAGGTGCATCTGCTGTTCACCGACGTGCAGATGCCCGGTCAGGGCGACGGTTTCGAACTGGCTCGCCGGACCGCCGAGTTGTGGCCGCACATCGCCATCGTCGTTGCGTCCGGCGATATACGGCCCGCACACGGTGACCTGCCGGCTGGGGCAACGTTCATCCCAAAGCCCTTCAGTCCCTCGGTGGTCAGGCACCACATTCGCAAGACGATGCCCTCGGAGAAACATCCCGAGGCACTTAAGAAGTAGCAGTGGTCTTGGGCCAGCGCCGAGAACCACCACCTGCGGGGGGGCAGCACTCTGGTTGCAACGCTACCAGACGATCCGGCAATCGTCGCCCGAAGTCGTACTTAAACCTTGAAATACCATTGTACGGCGAGGCGTTTAACGGCAGACCGCATCTGTCTCGGCGTCTGGCCGAAAGCGCATCGGGAGTCGGTTGGAGGGCTATGGCGGGAGGAAGCAAACACCTCGATGGATCTCGCCGGGACGAACTGGCGAGCTACGACATCCTCGACACGCCCGCCGAGTCCGAGTTCGACGACATCGTGAAGGTCACGTCGGATGTCTGCGGCATGCCGGTGTCGTTGATCTCACTCCTCGACGGCGACCGCCAATGGTTCAAGGCTGAGACCGGCTTCGGGCGGAGCGAAACGCCCTTGTCCCAGTCGATCTGCGCCTACGCCGTTCAGCAGGACGACGTCTTCGAGATCGAGGATCTGACCCAAGACGCACGTACCTCGGCCAATCCGCTGGTGACCCGCGGCCCCGGGGTACGCTTCTACGCGGGCGCCCCGCTGAGGACGCCTAATGGCGTCGCCCTCGGCGCGCTGTGCGTCCTCGACACCAAGCCGAACAAGCTCACGCCCGCGCAGGCTTTCGTGCTCCGCACGTTGGCGCACCAGGTCGTGACGACCCTTGAACTCCGCCGGTCGCTCCGGCTCCGTAAGGAGAGCGACCGCCGCAATAAGGCCATCCTGGAGAGCGCGGTCGACTACGCCATCGTCTCCCTGGACTTGAAGGGCATGGTGACCAGTTGGTCGCCCGGCGCGGAACACATCCTTGGTTGGTACGAGGACGAGATGCGCGGGAAGCCGGCGCACGTGTTCTTCACCGAAGAGGATGTCGCCACCGGCATTCCCGAACAGGAGATGGCCTCGGCCCTGCTGCGTGGGCGCGGCACGGACGAGCGCTGGCACCTCAGGAAGGACGGCAGCCTGTTCTGGGCCAACGGCGAGATGATGCCGCTCCGGGACGAGGACGGTCGGCACGAGGGCTTCCTCAAGATCCTGCGCGACCGCACGGAACAGCGGAACGCCGCCGCCAAGGAGCAGGCGGACGCCGCATTCATGCGCGGCGTGCTGTCGTCCTCGGCCGACTGCATCAAGGTCCTCGACCCTGACGCCAGGCTGACCTTCATGAACGAGGGCGGCCTGGCCGTGATGGAGGCCGACGACTTCGACCAAGTGAAGGGCTCCGACTGGACCGGTTTCTGGCAGGGGCAAGCGCGCCTGGACGCCAGGGAGGCTTTCTGGGCGGCTATGGCCGGCGGCACCGGCCATTTCCAGGCACCGGCCGAGACGCTCAAGGGCACGCCGAAGTGGTGGGACGTACAAGTCACGCCGATCCGCGGGACGGACGGCCGCACCGAACGACTGCTCGTGGTCTCGCGTGACGTGACCGCCCAGCGGGCCTCCGAGCAGCGCATCGCCGACAGCGAGAAGCGTTGGCGCGGCCTCTTCGAGGGCATGCAGGAAGGTTTCTTCAGCGGCGAGATCATCCGCAACGCGGAGGGATGCGCCATCGATTGCCGGCTCGTAGAGATCAACCCGGCCTTCGCTGCGCAGTCCGGACTGCCCGTCGAGACCGTGGGCCGCACCATCCGCGAGGCTATCCCGGACATTCCCGACTGGCTGATCGAGACCTACGCACGGGTCGTCGACACCGGTGCCCCGGAGGTGTTCGACATCACGGTGCCTGAGCTGCGACGGACCTTCGAGGTGCGGGCCTATCGCGAGGCGGGTCAACGTTTCGCGGCGATGTTCATCGATGTCTCCGAGCGCAAGCAGGCCGAGGCCCGGCGGGCGGCGCTGGCGGAGCTCGGCGACCGCTTGCGCAACACCGGCGACCGGGCGGAGATCGCCCGCGCAGCCGCCGAGATCCTGGGACGCACGCTCGGATTGTCCCATGCCGGGTACGGTGACGTGGACCATGACAGGGAAAGCATCGTCATAGGGGAAGGTTGGACGGCGCCGGGAATACCGGGCATCGGAGGCGTGCACGGGTTCCGGGACTACGGCACATACATCGATAGGCTGAAGAACGGTCATGCCGTGGTCATCGACGACGTCACCGACGACCCCCGCACCGCGTCGGACGCCGGTGCCCTTGCAGCCCTCCACGTGCGATCTCTGCTCAACCTGCCGCTCATGGAGCACGGGCGGTTCGTGGCCATGCTCTATGCCCTGAAGGATGTCCCGTACGCCTGGAAGCCCGAGGAGATCAGCTTCGCCAACAGCATCGCCGACCGAACTCGTGCGGCGCTCGCCCGGATCGAGGCCGAGGAGCGGCAGCGGACGCTGAACCTCGAACTCAGCCATCGCATGAAGAACATGCTGGCGATGGTTCAATCAATCGCCACCCAGACCATGCGCACGGCGACCGACCTGGATACGGCCAAGGAAGTCTTGGCCGGTCGCCTGATCGCGCTCAGCAAATCACACGACCTGCTCCTCGGCGGCGAGTTGGGTGCGGCACCGATCAGGACCCTGATCGAAAGCGCCCTGCAGACCCACGAGGACAACCCACGTCGTTTCGTATTGGACGGCCCGACCTTCACCGTCGGAGCCAAGGCGGCGATGTCGATGTCGCTCATGCTGCACGAGCTCGCGACCAACGCGGCCAAGTATGGGTCGCTCTCGACGGCGAACGGCCAGGTCGCGATCACCTGGCAGCTTCGTGACGTGGACGGCGAGCCCCATTGCGCCTTGCGCTGGTCGGAAGAAGGCGGTCCCGTCGTGGTGCAGCCGACGCGGACCGGCTTCGGCACCCGCCTCATCGGCCGCGGTCTGGCCGGAAGCTTCGGCGGCGCGGTCGACTTGTCGTATCCCGTCACGGGCGTGGTGTGCATCATAGACGCGCCATTGAGCGGCCTCCAGGCCGAGGATGCGCCGGTAGCGTCCTAGGTATCCGCATCCCTATTCGGACATATCCTCGCGAGGTTCGTCGAGCTGATGCAACAGGTCGCCAAGCAGCTCGGACGGCGGCGCGGACGGCATGGCGTCGTACAACGCGCGCAGCGTCCTGCCGGGATGGCGGTCGGTGGCATTCCTGGATGGCGAATGAAGCCAACTGCTTTCGAAACGGGGCACGACATTCGCGCCGCCGCCACGCACTGCCGTACTCTCACGGGATGGATGGCCCTAGCGGTCGGTCATCCCTTGATGGATGCGCGGATCGACAGAGACGACGCCCCTGGGACTTGACGTCGCCAATCCACCCGCTGTGCAAGATCCAGGGTCTGCGGCGGGGTATCGACGCCGCTCGCCTCAGGCGGCGTCCCTGTGCCCTTCCGTCCCGATGGCCATCCTCAGGCAGGCCTCGACCCCGTCGCGCAACGAGGAGACATAGACATCGGCGCCGACCTCGCGTCCGATGGCGGCGTCGGTCAGCACCTTTTCGCCCACCGGCCATAGCCCGACCAAGACCGGTATGCCAGGCGCGCGGCGCTTGAGGCGCTCCAGCAGGTAGCGCAGGTGCGCCGGGTTGCCGGAGATGTCGAGGTAGGAGATGCAGACCATCGCCACGCCCGTCAGGTCGAGGTCGCGGATGCCGTCGCGCGATACGGCCCTGTAACCTGCTACCCGGGCCCCCAAACCATGCTTGCGCAGGAGCTGTGCCAGCATGGCGGAGGACGCCTCGTCGAGGGGACCGCGCCCGGCTACGCAAAGGACCGGCGCATCGCCCCGCCATCCCTCCGGCAGGGCTTCGCCCGAGGGCGCCTGTCCCGGCACAGCCTCGTTCCTCGGGTGCACGCGTTCGGCCAGGGTCGGGGTCTGGTTCGGACTGATAGCCTTATCCTTCCCGGTCGGCTCGACGTCCTCGTGATCCTCGAAGTCCTCGACGAGCGACCGGGACGAGGCGCGGATGTTTTCCAGCTGCGCCGGGGTGACGACGCCACGCGCGTAGTCGTTGGCCGCGAGTTGCAATCCCTTCAGTGCCACCTCGTCGTAATAGGAGGAAAGCGAACGCTCCTTCAGCATCGCCTCGGCAAGGTCGCGCACCTCGTCCGGGTCGCCGGACAGCATGCGTTGGTAGAAGTTCTCGATGGGCGTCAGCGGGGGCCGGTCGCCGAGCATGATGTCGAGGAACTCCAGGCTGTCGACATGGCGCCCGAGCACCACCAGGCAGACCGTGAAGGGCGTGGCGAGGATCAGGCCGATGGGGCCCCACAGGAAGCCCCAGAACAGGGTCGAGACGATCACGGCGAACGGCGAGAGGCCGGTCGAGTGGCCGTAGAGCAAGGGCTCGATCACCTGCCCGAACACCGGCTCGGCCACGAGGAACAGGGCGGCCGTGGCGATCACCATGGACCAGCCCGGGTCGACCGCGGCGGCGAGAGCCAAGGGAAAGACCGCCGAGATGAAGGCGCCGATGTATGGCACGAAGCGCATCAGGGCCGAGAACACGCCCCAAAGCACCGGGCTGGGCACCCCGACGATCCAAAGGCCTACGCCGACGATGACACCGAAGGCGGCGTTCATCCCGAGCTGGGCGAGGAAATAGGTACCGAGCCGACCTGCGGCATCGTCCATGGCCACCGTCGTACGGTGCAGGTCACCCGACCCGAACAGGCGGATCATGCGATTGCGAAGGTCCTCCCGCTGCAGGAGCAGGAACACGACCACGACGAGCACGATGCCGACGGTGGTCAGGGGTTCGACGATGGGTCCGAGCACCTTCTCGGCCAGGGTGAACGGCGATGGGTCGGGCTCCTGGACCTTGACGAGCTGCGCCTTGGGGGTGTCGCCCGCGGGTCCCGTGGAGGCCGCCGTGCCGGCGGCGTCTGCCTTCTGGGTGGCGTCCTGGACCTGGTGGCTGAACTTCGAGATGACCCGGTTGGCTTCGCCGAGCCAGCCCGCCTGCAGGCCGGCGAACTTCTTCGAGACGGTCGCCTGGTACTGCGGCAGGTTGCCGGCGAGCCCCGCCACCTGTGTGCCGATGACCGTGCCGATGCCGCCGATGACGGCGAGCGCCAGCAGGACCGCGACGATGACAGACGGTACGCGCCCGAGGTGCAGCCGTCGCAGGAGATTGACGACGGGACCGAGGACGAAGCTGAGGAGCACCGCCAGGACGAGGGGGATGAACACCTCGCGGCCGAAGTAGAGCGCGGCGATGAGCACAACGCCGACGGCCAGCGTCAGCAGCCCGCGAAGGCCCGGGACGAGCGGGGGAGGAACCTGTGCGGGTTGGCGCGGAACATCGGTCGCCTCGGTAGGCATAATTTACGGACTCCATGTCGCCGAGGCCTGATCGAGGCGCACGAGCCATCAACGCCGGGAAGCGAAATTCGGCCCAAGCCCACCACGCTCCTGAGGCATCGCGAAGGGCCGCACGTGCGGTATCGGCCCATGCCTGAAGGCCGGTGGGCGGGCATCTTGCCTGACATCGGCATCCGGAACGCCCATCAGGCTTCGTGTTGATGTGGCGTTCGCTCGTTTGAAGGCGTGACACCGGCGTACCTGTTGAGAGCGGTCAAGCCGATACTGGCGTGCCATCCCTGGAGCCATGGCGAATGAGGTGTCTCTCATTCATGCCGGAAGAATTCCTTGAGTTCAGACAAGGCTTTGCAGCAACGAACAGACGGTGCGCACGTTAGAACGTCGGCCGAGCCTTCCGGTTGGGCGCTACCAGCAGGCCGGTCCATGACGGATACCACCAAGACACCTCCGGGTGGCTCGTCCTCCGCGGCGACATCCATGGCGTGGACGATCTTTCTTGGGACCGCGCTACTCGGCGTCGTCGCGCTTCCACGCCGCGGCGCGTCTCCGCCAAGGAAGGCCAGCGACAGTCAACTCGGCCCAGAGGACGGGCCGGAAACCCATGAGGGTCGTGCCGCGGAGCGTGTCGCCGAGACCGAGGCGGACCGGGGCCGCCAGGCCGAGGGTCCGACCGAGATCCCGGCCAAGGGCTGGTGGGACATCGGCAAGCGCGTGCTGCAGGAGTTCGGCAACGACCGCGTGCTGCTGGTCGCGGCCGGCGTCACCTTCTACGCGATCCTGGCCCTGTTCCCGGCCATAGGCGCCATGGTCTCGATCTACGGCCTCATCGCCGATCCCGGGACCATCAACGACCAGCTCGCCAGCCTCCAGGGCATCCTGCCCAGCGGCGCGCTCGATATCGTGGGCGAGCAGGTCAAGCGCATCGCAGCCAAGGGCGGCGGCACCCTGGGCTTCACCGCGGCCTTCGGCATCCTCCTCTCGATCTGGAGCGCGAACGGCGGGATGAAGGCGATCTTCGACGCGCTCAACATCGTCTACGACGAGAAGGAGAAGCGGAACTTCATCTGGCTGAACCTGCGGTCGCTGAGCTTCACCGCCGGCGCGCTCCTGTTCGTCGTCCTGGCTCTCGTCGGCATCGTGGTGGTGCCGGCGGCCCTGGCCTTCCTGAACCTGGGCTCGATGGAATGGGTCATCGCGCTGGCACGCTGGCCGATCCTGCTGCTGATTGTGCTGGGAAGCCTCGCGCTGCTCTACCGCTACGGCCCGAGCCGGGACGCCGCCCAGTGGCGCTGGGTAACCTCCGGAAGCGCGGTGGCCGGGTTCCTCTGGATCGTCGTGTCGGCCCTGTTTTCCTGGTACGTGTCGAGCTTCGGCAAGTACAACGAGACCTACGGCTCACTCGGCGCCGTCATCGGCTTCATGACCTGGATCTGGATCTCGACGACCATCGTGCTGCTCGGCGCCGAGTTGAACGCGGAGATGGAGCACCAGACGGCCAAGGACACCACCACCGGCAAGCCGGTGCCACTCGGCACGCGCAGGGCAAAGGTCGCCGACACCGTGGCCGCCTCGGCCTGATGGCGGTCCGTACGCGTGAGGCCGCATATCGGTACTTGCGCTCCAGGGTCAGGGGATCTGGTGGTGGTCCCTGGCTTTCATCGGTCGGGCGCTCCTGGCGGGAAGTTCGATCGCATCGGCCTCGTCTCTCCCGCAAGAGGAGGACGAACCGGATCCACTGCCAAAGGCCGTACGTCAGCCGCCTTCGGCGCGATAAACCCTCTCGTACGGGCGGCTCCCATCACCGGCAGACCTCGGACGCGACGGTCTGCACGAGGTGCGGCCGATCATGGTTAAGGAATCCCTGATTCAGGAAGTGGGCACCGGGAAGCGTATCCCGCATCCCGCTTCCCTCGGAGTCGAGATGGAAGATGTCGGCGACCCCCGATGCCCGCCCCGGCCGCCGTATCGGACATCTTCACAAAGCTTCGAACGGCTCACCGAGAGCGACGCTCCGACAGATCGTTTGTGAACCTTCGCCGGCATCGAACCATTGAGCACCGTCCGATGCCCTTGGCCAGCGGATGGGGCCGCTGCCCCTGTCCCATCCAGCGCTCACCGAAATCATGGACGCTCGACGCCGGTTACGCGCGATCCTGCCTCTACCGAACAACGATTGGAACAGCCCACGATGGCGCGCCGCCTCCGAAACCTGATCGCGTTGATGACCCTAACCGCGACCATCGCCTCGGCAGCGGCCGGCGAGAAGAAGCTCAGCGTGCCCGACGGCTACGACGGCTCGTGGTCCATCGCGGTCTCGACTAGGGAGGGGCCATGTCCCGACGGGCGGAGCTACGCCGTGCGGATCAAGAACAGTGACGTCTCCTATCCGGGCGACGACATCGACGTGGACGGGAGCGTCGGCACCGGGGGCGGCGTTCGGGCGACCATCACGAAGGGTTCGAGGTCCGCGAGCATCTCCGGCAGCCTCGACCGTAAGGGAGCCGGAGACGGAACCTGGAAATCGGCCGGCGACAGCCTGTTCGCATGCAGCGGGACGTGGACCGCCCGTCGGGGTGGGTGACCCGCCGGCGTCGGGGCGGCTGGCATCGCAAGTTCGCCCCATCCCGTCGCCCATCGAGCCGCCAAGGCTCCGGGGCGCAGGTGTGCGCCACATTCCACCCCACACGAAAGGACGTCGCAACGAAGCTAGGTGGTTCACGTTGTCGACCACCCTGGATTGGAATGCCGCGCGCCGATGTCGAAGACTGAAGGCCCCGTGTTCCTGATCCCCCTTGAAGATGCAAAGACGCCACCGGTCCCCAGGGATGAGGTTGCCCGTAGGTACCTCGGGCGATTGATCGCCCTGTTCCACCGCGAGAAGTCCGAGCCCTTCATCGCCGACGACAAGCTGCACCGTGCGACGCTGAAGCGTCTCGACGAGGTCGTGGCTCCCCCCGCTTGCGGGCCGGTCCTTGCCGAGATCGGGGCCACCGTCGGCAGGTGGCTGGATCGCCAGCCCGGCGGGTCGCACATCCTGACCGTGGTGCTGCCGCCCTGCGACGAGAACGCGGTCATCGAGACCTGGGCGTCGGAGGCGGGGCATCAGGTCCTTGCGCCGCCTTCGCGGCAATCGCTCGTCGCCACCGAGGAGCCCATCCTGCCGGACATGGCCGGGTCGGGCATCCTAGTCGTCCCCAGGCTGGAGGACTGGTTCCTGCGGCATCGGGATGGCCTTCGAGCCGTGCGCGCGCTTCTTGCGGCCATCGACGGGCTCGACCGACCGGTGGTCGTCGGCTGCAACGCCTGGGCTTGGGCATACCTCGCCAAGGCGACCGGCGCCGACGCCCTCCTGCCCGACGCCGTGACGATCAAGCCGTTCGACGCCGTTCGCCTGCATGGATGGTTCGTCCAGCTCTCGACCTCCGAGGCCACCGGGGCGATGCGGTTCCGCCTGCCGGCCGACGGCGAGGACGTGCTCGCCGTCGACGAGGCAGGCACACCTCGCAACGACTACCTGCGCAAGCTGGCCGGGCGAAGCCTCGGCATACCCTGGGTCGCCTGGCACCTCTGGCGGCGTAGCCTTCGGACGGGTGACGACGCGGGTATCGCCGAGGACGCGAAGGCCGCGATCTCGGACGGCGAGGCCAGCGAGCAGACACTGTGGGTGGCCGCCCTCGACGAGTACCTGTTGCCGGGTTCGGACGACGGGGCCGCCCTCCATGCCCTGCACGCGTTGCTGATCCACGGACCGCTGACGCGCGAGGAACTGCTCCTCGTCCTGCCGGGCGTCGGGGAACCGAACGTCCTGCCCGTCCTGCTCCGGGCCGGGTTCCTGGAGCGCAAGGGCGACCGGTTCGGATGCCGGGCGGCGGCCTACCCGGCGATCCGGGATGGCCTCGAAGCGGCGGGCTTTCCCGCGGGACGGGTTTGAACGCCATGGCTACCGCACAGGACGTACAGGACGGGGGCGTGCAGCTCGTCCACAGCTTCCAGGACATCCGGTTCTGGGAGATCGGGCTCATCGTCGCCGGCACCTGGGCGGCGATCTGGCTGGTGCGCAGCACCTTCCCGTACCTCGCCGAACGCGGACCGAGCCGCCTGAGACTCTACCTCCTGGCGGCCGTGCCCATCGCCCGGTTGCTCCTGATGGTGCTCGCCATCGTCTGGATCGTGCCTATCGTCTTCAACATTACGTTGCAGAACTTCCTCGTCATCGCCGGTGCGGCCAGCGTCGCCATCGGCTTCGCCTTCAAGGATTACGTCAGCAGCCTGATCGCCGGGGTGGTGGCCCTGGTCGAGCGACCGTACCGCCCTGGGGACTGGGTCAAGATCGGCAGCGATTACGGCGAGGTGCGCAACGTCGGGCTGCGCGCGATCCTGCTCCAGACACCTGACGACAACGCGGTCACGGTTCCGCACTCGACGATCTGGACCGACCGGATCACCAACGCGAACGACGGCGCCGAGACCCTGCAGTGCGTCGCCGACTTCTACCTGCTGCCCCGGCACGACGGCGCCCTCGTTCGCGCGCTGCTGAAGGACGTGGCGCTGACCAGCCCGTTCCTGAACTACGGCAAATCGGTCCGGGTGGTGCTGCACGAGGAGCCCTGGGGCACGCACTACAAGCTGCGCGCCTACCCGTTCGACATGCGCGACCAGTTCGCCTTCGTCAGCGACCTGACCGTACGCGGCAAGCTCGCCATCGCCGACGCCGGCGCCATGGAGGCGGTCGCGCTGACGCCGTCTTCGACAATCTGACCGAGCGGCGTCGAGCGCGGCTTCGAGGCTGACCATTCCGACCCGGACGCATTCCCGTCCAGGTCCACACGAAGGATCAACGCGTGCATTTTCTCGGGATCGATTGGGTCGGCGTGAATGCCGAGAACGGGCGAAAGCTTTTGCTCTCCCTGATCTTCATCGCGGTGATCGTCGGGGGCGGGATCGGCCTTCGGGCGCTCGTCGGGCTGGTCCTGAACCGCACCGACCATTCCACGCTCCAGACCAAGTTCTGGACGCGCCAGGGCATCAGCCTCCTCGCGGCGGTGCTGCTGGTCCTCGGCTTGCTCTCGATCTGGTTCAACGACCCCGCCCGCCTCGCCACCGCCTTCGGCCTGATGTCCGCCGGCCTCGCATTCGCCCTTCAGCAGGTCGTCACCTCGGTCGCCGGCTACTTCGTGATCCTGCGCGGCTCGACCTTCACGGTGGGCGACCGCATCACCATGGGCGGCGTGCGCGGCGACGTGCTCCGCCTCGGCTTCATTCAGACCACGATCATGGAGATGGGCCAGCCGCCGGCGGTGCAGGGCAGCAGCCCGGCCATGTGGGTGCGCAGCCGCCAGTTCACCGGCCGCATCGTCACGGTGAGCAACGCGCAGATCTTCTCCGAGCCGGTGTTCAACTACACCCGCGACTTCCCGTTCATCTGGGAGGAGATGTCCATCCCGATCACCTACGAGGCCGACCGGGCGAAGGTCGAGGCGATCATGCTCGCTGCGGCGAAGCGGCATGCCCTGGACACGAACGCCATGACCGACGACGCCAAGACGAACCTGCAGGACCGCTTCGGGGTCGAGCCCATCGACCTGGAGCCGCGCGTCTTCTTCCGGATCACCGACAACTGGCTGGAGCTGACCGTCCGCTTCATCCTCGGCACCCACCAGATCCGAGGCGCCAAGGATGCGATGAGCCGCGAGATGCTGGTAGGCCTCGACGCCGCGGGCATCGGCATCGCCTCGGCAACATACGACATCGTCGGCCTGCCGCCGGTCGAGATCGCCGGACGGCGGCGCGCGGGGCAGACCCCTGCCGGGCAAGCTTCCGACGCTGCGGAATGAGGCACGGCACCGTGGCCGGCAACGATACGTCGCGGTGCCTCCTGATCGTCTCACCCGGGAAAGCTGCGCCCACCAAAACGTGCCTCGGCCGACAAGCGTAGCCGCTATACGGAACCCACCAAACGTGTTCTGCTTTTGTTCCTGGATTCGCGGAGGAGCATCATGCAGGTCAGCGGCGTCACCATCGGCTTTCCCATGCCGATCTCCCTTCTCGCCAAGCCGGTCCGGGCCGGCTTCCCGAGCCCGGCCGACGACTTCATCGAAGAGGAGATCGACCTTCAGCGCCTGCT
The DNA here is from genome assembly GCF_022179125.1 of Methylobacterium cerastii. Lineage (GTDB taxonomy): Bacteria > Pseudomonadota > Alphaproteobacteria > Rhizobiales > Beijerinckiaceae > Methylobacterium > Methylobacterium cerastii. The sequence goes on along the minus strand of NZ_BPQG01000083.1, from coordinate 24,665 downwards.
GATCGTCAACCGACCGGCGACCTTCCTGGTCCGGGTCGCCGGCGACAGCATGATCCTGGCCCGCCTGTTCGACGGCGACCTCGCCGTCGTCGACCGCTCGCTCACCCCACGCAACGGCGACATCGTCGTGGTCGACATCGATGGGGAGCGTTCCTTCAAGGTCTGGAAGCGCCAAGGGCCGCGCATCACCCTGCACTTCGCCAACCCGCGCTTCCCCGAGTTCCAGCTGTCCCCCGACGCCGTCATCGAGGTCTGGGGCGTCGTCTCCGGGTCCGTCTGCGCAAAGCGCCGCTGCGAATGAGCGCCCGGGCCTACGCCCTCTCAGACGGCAACAGCTTCTACTGCTCATGCGAGCGCGTCTTCGACGCGCGCTTGGCCAAGGTGCCGGTGATCGTGCTGTCCAACAACGACGGATGCGCCATCGCCCGGACCAACGAGGCCAAGGCACTCGGCATCCGTATGGGCGAGCCCTGGTTCAAGATCCGGGAGATGTGCAAGGCCCAGGGCGTTCGGGTCTACTCCTCGAACTACGCCCTTTACGGCGACATGTCGGCCCGGGTGAACGCCGTCTACCGGGACTTCTCACCCTGCATCGAGATCTACTCCATCGACGAGAGTTTTTTGGACATCTCCGACGTGCGCGAGAAGGATCGCGAGTCCCTGGCCCGCGACATGCGCGAGACCGTCCGGGCCTGGACGGGCATTCCCACCTGCGTCGGCATCGGTTCCACCAAGACGCTGGCCAAGCTCGCCAACCACGTCGCAAAGAAGAACCCCATTCTCGGCGGGATCTGCGACCTGACCGACCCGGAACAGTACGACCACTGGATCATCCGGGTGCCGGTCGCCGACATCTGGGGCGTCGGGCCGGCCAATGCCCGGCGCCTTGAAGCGCTGGGATGCGACAGCGCCGCCGACGTCCGCGACCTCGATCCGAAGATGGCGCGCAAGACCATGACCGTAGTCGGCGAGCGCCTCGTCCACGAGCTCCGCGGCACCCCCTGCCTCGACCTGGAGACGGTGGCCGCCACCCGGAAGGGATGCGCCGTGACCCGGTCGTTCTCCGAGCGGGTCGAGGATCGCGCCACCATGGAGCAGGCCGTCGCCACCCATGCCTCCAGACTCGGCGAGAAGCTCCGGCGCGAGGGGTTGGCCACCAACCACGTCACCGTTTTCTTCCACACCTCGGAGCATGACCGCGACCGTCCGCAGCGCTCGGTCTCGACCGTGGTCACGCTTCCCGAGGCGACCAGCGACACCCTCGCCCTGGTGAAGGCCGCCACCCACGGCGTCCGGAAGACCTGGCGGGACGGGTACCGCTATTCCAAGGCCGGGGTGGTCACCACCGACCTGATGCCGCTGTCTGCCTCCCAGCGGGCGATGCCCGGCCTCGGCCAACTCGACCGCGAAATGGGGGCGGCCCTGATGGAGGCGCTCGACGCCTGCAATCGTCGCTTCGGGCGCGGGGCCGTGGTGCCGGGCGCCGCCGGTTTCGCACCCAAGCGGGAGTGGTCGACCAAGTTCGAGATGCGCTCGCCCCGCTACACCACCAGGCTCGACGAGCTTCCTGTCGTCAAGGCAGCCTGAGGGTCGACCAGACCCAGGGGTGGTCGGACCTCAGCACCAGGCGGCCCGGTTGCGGCCGCCTCGGCCATCAGGATTTGAGGTTGTGGGCACGGAGACCTCGGCGGAGGGAACAAACCGTGGCCAAGCGACTTCATTCCTGAGCTTAGCCGCCAATCGGGGGCTCGAATGCGTGCCAGGACCAGGGCCAGTCCCGCCAAGATCATACCGCCCCCTGCGAAAGGGGCGGCGTTTTCGCGTGCTCCAGGGCATACGAAGTCCACCGCACCGAAGGCCAAGCCGAAGAAGGCCACGGTCCGTATCTTCGTGTCGTACAGCCACGCGAACGCGGCCCAGCAGGCGAAGCTGCAGATCCATCTCGCTCAGTTGAAGCGAGACGAGGTCGAGACCTGGTTCGACGGTGACATGGAGGCCGGCGATGCCTTGAACGCCGAGATCTCCCGCAAGCTTCGGGATGCCCACGTCTTCGTATGGTCCGCCCCCATTGAAGTGGTCCGCCCTTTGGTATGGCTTTTGAGCCTGGAGGACGGACGAGATGGCAAAGCACCCGAAGCCCGAGGAGATCGTCGCGAAGCTACGTCAGGCGGACGTTTTGATTTCACAGGGCCAGAGCGTGGCCGATGCAATCCGCGCGCTCGGTGTGAGTTCGGTGACGTACTACCGGTGGCGGCGTGAGTTTGGCGGCCTGAAGTCGGATCAAGTTCGACGGATGAAGAGTCTTGAGACCGAGAATGCTCGGCTTCGAAAGGCAGTCGCCGATCTCACCCTCGACAAGCTGATCCTGCAGGAGGCGTCCCGGGGAAACTTCTGAGCCCCGCGCGCCGACGCGCCTGTGTCGAGCACATCCAGCTGACGATGAACATCTCCGAGCGCCGTGCCTGTCGGGCGCTCGGACAGCATCGCTCGACACAGCGCAAAGTGCCGCGGGGCCGCGATGATGAAGAGGCGCTGACAGCCGATCTCGTGGCGTTGGCCGAGAAGTACGGGCGCTACGGCTACCGCAAGATCAGTGCGTTGCTGAAGGCGGCCGGATGGTTCGTCAACGACAAGCGTGTCGAGCGCATTTGGCGACGTGAGGGGCTGAAGGTCCCAGCCAAACAGCCCAAGCGAGGGCGGATCTGGGACAACGACGGCTCCTGCGTCCGTCTTCGCCCGGAACACCGCAATCACGTGTGGTCGTATGACTTTGTCGAGGCGCGCACGCATGACGGGCGCAAGATCCGGATGCTCAACGTGGTCGACGAGTTCACGCACGAATGCCTGGCGATCCGGGTCGCCCGCAAGCTGAAGGCAACCGACGTCATCGACGTGCTCTCGGATCTGTTCATCGTGCGTGGCGTACCTGGCCATATCCGTTCGGATAACGGCCCGGAGTTCGTTGCGAAGGCCCTCCAAGCTTGGATCACCGGCGTCGGAGCAAAGTCGGCCTACATTACGCCAGGCTCACCGTGGGAGAACGGCTACGTCGAAAGCTTCAACGCACGGCTTCGCGACGAACTCCTGAACGGCGAGATCTTCTACACACTCAGGGAAGCGCAGGTCGTCATCGAAAGCTGGCGACGTCACTACAACGGCGTGCGCCCGCATGCCTCTCTGGGATACCGACCGCCGGCCCCGGAGGTGTTCATGCCAGCCTTCTCCGCTTGGCCGGCTGCGCTTGCCAGACCAGCTCCGCCGGCCAAGCTACCCGTGGCGGAGCGGCCCACCGTGCACTAACTTTACCCTTGGACCACCTCGTGGGGGCCGATCACTGTTCGCCCAAGGCACCCAGGATCTCGGCCTGCGACAGCGTGAGGCCGGTCTCACGGGGCTCGCGATCGATGACGCAGAGCGTGCCGAGCCCATGGCCGGAAGCGGTACGCAGGGGCGCCGCCGCATAGAAGCGCATCGCCAAGGGGCCCGTGACGGCGGGGTTCGCCATCGTGCGCGCGTCGCGGGTCAAGTCGGGAATGACGAACAGGGTCGGCTCGGGCAAGGCATGGACGCAGATCGACCGGTCCAGCGGCGTCTCAACCTCGTCGAAGCCGACCCGCGCCTTGAACCACTGCCGTTCGGAGGTGACGAGGGTAATCATGCCGACCGGCGTGCCGCATAGCTTGGTCGCAAGGCGCACGATGCCGTCGAACGCCTCCTCGCCGGGCGTATCGAGAATGCCGTAGCGGAACAATGTGGCGAGGCGCTCGGTATCCGAGGCGCTGTTCCGTCGCGTTGCGTTTCCCGCGCCGTCAAGCCTTGCGTCCCGGCTCGGGCTTTGTTCGGCTCCCTGGCTTATCATGACCGGAATGCCGAGGCTTGAAGCGCCGCCAGCCGCATGAGATCGCGAAGCTCGACCCCCTCGCATTGCCCCCACTCCAGCAGGTCATGCGCGCGCGACAGCGCGATCAGCCAATTCTCGGCGGCGGTGTCATCGGGCATATACAGGAACATCGGCATGCACCCCCTCAGTTCCGCCGGCGTGCTGCCGCATACGATCCATCGGTCTCGAAGGCACGTGGTATAGAAGCGTCGACCCGCTCCAAGATCGGGCCCAGCCATCCGTTTCGCAACTGGAGGCTGTCAGAAATACGCTCTTCACCCAACACGGAATTCAGTGAAAAACCATAACTCGGCCGTGCATTTTTTACAAATAACCATCTTTCCACCAACGATAATGCGTTGAAATCATTCTTTTTTGATTTTTTGTATTTAAAGACCTATAAATGATTGATTATCGGGCAGGACAATCTCATGTGACGTGCGCGTGTGGTGCCGTACCTCGGTCAAAGATTGTCAATGCTGAGGGAAAAACCCTCACACGTGGGTTTTTCCTAGTTCGTTGAGGAATTATTCACGATTGCGTGGAACGCGATCCGTGCAAGGTTCCGTCACCGGCCAAGCATAGACCGGCCGAGCGCTTCGATCCCCCGGTTTTGCCGAGGTCCCTGCGATGACGAGCAATATTACGACATCGCCCGGTCATCCGGAGCGGTCGCACCACATTCTCCCCGGACCGCATAAAGGATCTGCGTCCTACTCTTCATCGCGGATCGCGATCGTCATTGTGACTCCGCCTCACCGGCTCCCCCCTCCAGCGTCCTAGCCCTCGGCTGGGATTCGGCCGCCCCATACGCGGCGGCCTCTCCGCGAATACCCCCATCCACGATCCCCGGGGCGCCCGTCGAGGTGCGTCCTGCCGCAGCCTCATGTCTTCAGGAGACGGCCATGTCTGTCACGTTCACGGTCGACACCAACGACCTTCGTCAGATCCTCGCCCAGATCCGCATCGCCGAGGAATACGCGGCCCCGGGGAATACTCGCACCCTCCAGGAGATCATCGGTCCGGACGCCGCGCTGCTTCCGATGGGTCTTCGGGCGGTCGACGGAAGCAACAACAACCTCCTGCCGGGTCAGAGCCTGCTCGGAGCGGCCGACCAGCCGTTTCCACGCCTGCTGCCCGCCCAATACACCACGGGTACGGGCTCGTTCGACACGAATGGTCCGGCACCCGGCGGGTTGGTGATCAACAACGAATACAGCGCGACCGGCACCGTCGTCGACACCAGCATCCGGACGGCGAGCAACCTCATCGTTGACATGAGCCCGCACAACCCGGCCGCCGTCGCCGCCTGGTTCGCGAACCCCATCGCGCAGGCGGCCTACGCCGATGCGCACGGTGGGGATTCACCGCCTCAAGGCTACATCCCGACCGCCACCGATATCGCATTCATCCCGAACCAGTCGCCCGACATCGGCTTGTCCCCGCCCTTCAATGGCTGGATGACCTTGTTCGGGCAGTTCTTCGACCACGGCCTGGACCTTGCCACCAAGGGCGGCAACGGCTCGGTGATCGTTCCGCTGATGCCGGACGACCCGCTGATCGCGGGTGCCGACGGGGTGCTCGGGAACGCCGACGACCTTCCGGCGTCGCAGCAATTCATGGTCCTGACCCGTGCCACGCCCGTTGCGGGGCCGGGCGCCGACGGCGTGCTCGGCACGGCGGACGACATCGTAACCGCGAGGAACACCACCACGCCCTGGATCGACCAGAACCAGACCTACACCTCGCATCCCTCGCATCAGGTCTTCCTTCGCGAGTACACCCGCGCCGACATCACACCGGGGGACAATATCGACAACCCGGTCACCATCGCGACCGGGAACCTGCTGAACGGCGGCGCGGACGGAAGGGCCATCGCCAACTGGGCGGAGGTCAAGGCCCAGGCCAAGGCCATGCTCGGCATCGAGCTCGTCGACACGGACATCCACAACGTGCCCGTCCTGATGACCGACCCCTACGGCAAATTCATCCCGGGCGCCCACGGCTACGCGCAGATGCTGATGCAGCCCGATGCGACCCATCCCACCACGTGGTTCAAGGAGGGAACGGCGGAGGGCATCCGCACGACCGGCGCCGTGATGACGGGGCACGCCTTCCTCGACGACATCGCCCATACCGCGGACCCCATCGTTCAAGGGCGGGCGGTGGCGGCCGACGCGGACGCGCTCACCGGCAATGCGGTCGATTTCAATCCTCAGACCGGGGCGAACCTCGCCTACGACAACGAGCTTCTCGACCGGCACTTCATCACCGGCGACGGGCGCGGCAACGAGAACATCGGGCTCACCGCGGTCCACACCATCTTCCACTCGGAGCACAATCGCCTCGTCGAGGCCAACAAGCAGACCATCCTCGCCTCGGGTGACCGCGCCTTCATCAACGAGTGGCTGAGGGTCGACCTGGGTCCGAACGACGCCATCCCCACCACGCCGGAGGGCGTGGCCGCCTTGCAATGGGACGGCGAGCGCCTGTTCCAGGCCGCCAAGTTCGTCACCGAGATGCAGTACCAGCACCTCGTGTTCGAGGAGTTCGCACGGACGGTCCAGCCCAACGTCGATCCCTTCGTGTTCACGAACAGCGCTGACATCGATCCGGCCATCACGGCCGAATTCGCGCATGTCGTCTACCGGTTCGGGCATTCGATGCTGACGGACACCATCGACCGCATCGGGTTCGACATGCAGCCGGTCGACGCCGACACGACCGTGGCCGGCACCCAAGAACTCGGCCTCATCGAGGCGTTCCTGAACCCGCTCGCCTTTACAGCCAGCGGCGTCGACACCGAGGCCGCCGCCGGCGCCATCATCCGCGGCATGACACGGCAGATCGGCAACGAAATCGACGAGTTCATCGTCGATGCCCTGCGCAACAACCTGCTGGGGCTCCCCCTCGACCTGGCGACGCTCAACATCGCGCGGTCCCGGGAACAGGGCGTGCCGACCCTCAACGAGGCCCGCGCCGAGTTCTACGCGATGACGGCGGACGCCAAGCTCAAGCCCTACACGAGCTGGATCGACTTCGCGCAGAACATCAAGAACCCGGTTTCGGTGATCAACTTCATCGCGGCATACGGCGACCACGACCTCATCACTCAGGAGACGACCCTCGCCGGCAAGCGCGCCGCGGCGACTGCGTTGGTGTTCGGCGTGAACGTGGACGTGCCGGACGATCCCTCGACCGCGGCGAACGAGGCGCACACGATCTCGGCCCCGACCGACAGGCTCGACTTCCTCAACGGCACGGGCGCCTGGACCGCCGCCAACTCCGGCCTGAACGACGTCGACTTCTGGATCGGCGGTCTCGCCGAGGAGAAGATGGAATTCGGCGGGATGCTCGGCAATACCTTCAACTTCGTCTTCGAGACGCAGATGGAGAACCTGCAGAACGGCGACCGCTTCTACTATCTCAGCCGTACGCAGGGCATGAACCTGCTCAACGAGCTGGAGGCCAACACCTTCTCGGCCCTCGTCCAGCGTAACACCGACCTTGGCGACGAGGGATCCTCGCACCTCAACGGGTCTTTGTTCGGGCGTGCCGACCACGTACTGGAGCTCAACCAGGTCAAGCAGGTCGGCGACGATCCGACCCAGGACGACCTGCTGCTCCAGATCCTCGACCCGAAGGTGGTTCGTCTCGACCCGGGTGCCGACGTTGACGGAGACGGGCATGCCGACGGCGGCATGCTCAAGTTCAGCGGCGGCGAGCACGTGGTGTTGGGCGGCACGGAAGGCAACGACATCCTCATCGGCGACAAGGGCATTGACACCCTCTGGGGCGACGGCGGCGACGACTACCTCAACGGCGGCATGGAGTCCGACCAGATCTTCGGCGGCGATGGTGACGACGTCATCGAGGACCCCTTCGGCGACGAATTCATCCGCGGAGGCGAGGGCAACGACGCCATCTCAAGCGGACCGGGCCTCGACATCCTGTTCGGCGGTGGCGGCAAGGACTTCATCACCCACTCCACGGATCCGGTCGAGGTCTTCGCGGGGCGCGGCGACGACTTCGTCCTGGGTGGCAGCGCCGCCGATAACCTCATGGGCAACGAGGGGAACGACTGGATCGAGGGCGGCGAAGGCTTCGATGGCCTGTCGGGCGAGAACTCGCAGCTGTTCTTCAACAGCATCATCATCGGCCACGACGTCCTCAACGGACAGGGCAACGATACCGACTACGATGGCGAGTCCGGCGACGACATCATGGTTCAGGGACCGGGCATCCAGCGCAACAACGGCATGCTGGGCTTCGACTGGGTGATCCAGAAGGGCGACCCGAACGACGGCGTCATCGATCTGGGCATCTCGCGCTTCGTCAACCAGCAGGCCCTGACGCTTCGCGACCGCAACGACGCCGTCGAGGCCGCTTCGGGCTGGAAGCATGACGACACCCTCATCGGCACCGAGAAGCCAACCGGTGCGGTCGGCGATCCGGCGGGAGGCATCGTCGGTGGCCCGGCGACCGACAGCATGCTGCTGTCGCAGAACGTCGCCCTGATCGACGGCTTGGAAGCCCTGCTCAAGCTGACACCCGGGGCCGTGCGCGGACAGACCGTGGGCGTCGACGCCACGCCTTTCGCCGACCTGGCTCCCGACATCACGGTCTTCGACCCCCAGAACGGTGGCGACATCCTCCTCGGCGGCGCCGGCAGCGACACCTTCAACGGCAAGGCCGGCAACGACATCATCGACGGCGACCGTTGGCTCAACATCAGGATCAGCATCCGTGACGCCGCCGGCACGGAGATCGCGACCGCCGACAGCCTGGCGGGTCAGATGTACAAGACCCCCGCCGGCCTCGCCGCACATGATCCCGAGGACCTGTATCTCGACGGGATGCTCCTGCAGACCGCGCTGATGTCCCGGGCCGTCAACCCAGGGCAGCTTAACATCGTGCGCGAACTCGTCGATGCCGGCGCTGGAGCCGACGTCGACACGGCGATCTTCTCCGACGTGCGTGCCAACTACACGGTGACCAATCTCGGCGACGGCAGCTTCCAGGTCAGCCACACCGGGTTCGCGGTGACCCCGACCCTGAAGCTCTCCGACGGCATCGATACGTTGCACAACATCGAGCGGGCCCAGTTCGCCGACCAGAGCGTCTTCCTCACCAACGTGCCGGCCACCGGGGCACCGACCATTGACGACACCTCTCCGACGGAGCTAGCGGCGCTTCGGGCGAACGTCGCCGGCATCGCCGACCTCAACGGACTGCCGACCACCTTTGCCTTCCAGTGGCAGTCCCTCGGTGCGGACGGGGTCACCTGGACGAACATCGCCGGGGCGACGGGACAGAACTTCACGCCGCAGCAGGCGCAGGTCGGCTTCCTGGTCCGGGTCGCCGTGAGCTTCACCGACCAGGGTGGCTACTCCGAGCGCGTGGTCTCGGCGCCGACCGACGTGGTGGGCGACAACATCGTCGATAACGGCCTCGGGAACACGATCAACGGCACGGCTGGCGCCGACCGCATCCTGGGCAACGGCGGCAACGACATCGTCAATGCCGGGGCGGGCGACGACTTCGTCGATGGCGGCGCTGGCAACGACGTCATCAACGGCGCGGCCGGCAACGACGCACTCCAGGGCGGGACGGGCAACGACGTCGTCAATGCCGGGGCCGGCGACGATGTCGTCACCTGGAACGGCGGCGTCGCGCTCGGTCCCATCACCCTCGTCGCATCCGATGGGCGGGACGTCGTCAACGGGGGCACCGAGGGACCGGTCGGCGACACCTTCGTCGCCAACGGGACGCTGGGCGCCGCCGAGACGTTCCGGGTCTACACGACGGCCGCCTGGGGCCAGGTCGCCGGCAACAACGTCGCGACCCTCAGCGCTGGTACCGAGATCGTCGTGACCCGCAGCGTCGGTGCCGGGGCCGCCGCCATTATCGCGGAGTTGCAGGAGATCGAGGAGATCCGGATCGGGACGGCCACCGTATCGTCGCCGAACCCGCCGACCAACGCCGGTGCCGGTGACAGCGTCTTCCTGATCGGTAACTTCTCGACGACGAGCCTGAACCTTAACACCGTTACCATCGATGGCACGGAGGGGAACGACACCGTTGACATCTCCGGCCTGACCTCGGCCCACCGGATCGTATTCCATTCCAACGGCGGCGCCGACACCATCGTGGGAACGCTACGACCGCAGGACGTCATCGACCTCGCGCCGGGCACAACCCTGGCCGACTACGTCGAGACGCAGGCCAACGGCATGACGATCCTGACGCGCGGCACGCACAGCATCACCTTCGCGAGCTCCGGCACGCCGACCTTCGATACCGTCCCGGCGACGGGCGGGACTCAGCCTGGCGGCGGCACCGTCGGCGACGGGACCGCAAACGGAGGTGGGACCGCCACGGGCGGCGGGTTCGCCCTCACGCCGGCGGACCTTGCCGGAATCAAGGCCCTCGTCACTGGGCAGGCCGTCGCCGGGGGTGACGACGACGCCAACGGTGCCTCCGGCGTGCGCGAACTCTCGGGCGTCGGCAACAACCTGACGCATCCCGGGTTCGGGGCGGCCGACCAGCCCTTCATCCGGCTTACCGAAGCCCATTACGGGGCCTTCGACCCGGCCACGGGCAACAACGCCCTCAACCCGCTGTTCACCGGGCTCGATCCACGCGCCATCAGCAACGTGCTGGGCACCCAGGAAGCCGATCTTCCGCACCAGGCGAATGGTGCGAACATCTTCTTCATGGCGTTCGGCCAGTATTTCGACCACGGCCTCGACTTCCTGCCGAAGTCGTCCGCGAACGGGACCGTGGAGATCGGCGGTCCGGGCTCAGTACGTAGTCCCACGAGCGACAACCCGGTCGATCTCACCCGCGGTGAGGTGTCCTCAATCGATGCGAACGGCGTCCCGCAACACCTCAACAAGACCTCGCCCTTCGTCGACCAGAACCAGGCCTACGGCTCGCACGAGCTCGTCGGACAGTTCCTGCGCGAGAGCGATGGCCACCAGGGCGTGGGCGCCCACCTGCTGGCCGGGCTGCCGGACCCGTCCGATCCCGCCTTCAACCTGCTCCCGACCCTGCGTGCCCTGATCCAGCACCATTGGGAGGCTAACACGATTTTCCACGATCCCTCCCTGCCCGGCGGCTCGATCAGTTTCCGAGACTACTACTCGAACTTCGCGACACCGGGACATGCGGCGGGAACCCTCGTCGATCCGGCAACCGGCGCGTTCGACCCCGGCATCGTCAGCGCCATGGCGGCGAACTTCATGGGCAGCGGGAACGCCCTGCTCCTCGACACGAACCCCTTCGTGAACCTGCTGGACCACTTCGTGGCCGGCGACGGCCGGGCGAACGAGAACGTCTCCCTGACGGCGATGCATACGATCTGGGCGCGCAACCACAACTTCCACGTCGACAACCTCGTCGAGTCGGGCTTCCAGGGTACGCCGGAGGAGGTCTTCCAGGCCGCCAAGATGATCAACGAGGCGGAGTACCAGCGCGTCATCTTCACCGAGTTCGCCGACCACCTCATCGGCGGCATGAAGGGCAACGGCTCGCATGGCTTCGGCGGCTACGATGCGAGCGTGGACGCGCGCATCTCCGAGGAGTTCGCTTCCGCCGTCTACCGCGTCGGGCATTCGCTCATCGGGGAAAGCCTGACGGTCTTGGGACCGGATGGCCAGCCGCGTCAGGTGCAACTCGTCGACGCCTTCCTCAACCCGACGAACGATGCCGGCGCCTTCACGGCTCCCCTTCCTCCCGGTTACGTGCCTCAGCCGGGCTATGCCCAGCTCGGCGCGAACGCCATCCTCGCCGGCGTCGCCACGCAACAGGCCGAGGAAGTCGACTTCAACATCGTCGACGCCGTGCGCAACGACCTCGTGCGGATCAACGCCGACCTCTTCGCCTTCAACGTGGCTCGCGGCCGCGATGTCGGCCTGGGAACCCTGAACCAGGTCCGCGCCGACCTTCAGGCCTCTGCGGATCCGTACGTCCACGAGGCGGTGGGCTTCGCCGGCGATCTCCGCCCCTACGCGTCCTGGTCGGACTTCCAGGCACGGAACGGCTTGAGCGATACCGTCATCGCGCAGTTCAAGGAAGCCTATCCGGACCTCGTCCTGACGACGGCCGGGGAGCGGGCGGCCTTCGTGACCGCCAACCCGGACATCGTTCTCCATGACGGGCCCGACGGGACCAAGGTCGTGTCCGGCATCGACCGCGTCGACCTCTGGGTCGGCGGCTTGGCCGAGAAGCACATCAACGACGGGGTCGTCGGGCAAACCTTCTGGGTCGTATTGCACGAGCAGCTCGACCGCCTCCAGGAGGGTGACCGGTTCTACTACCTCGACCGATTCGACAACTTCGACTTCTACCAGAACCAGGTCGACGGTCAGACCTTCTCCGACATCGTCACCCGCAATACCGGGTTGACCGGCCTGCAGGAGGACATCTTCGCAGTCAGCAACGAGGACGCGCAGCCCGGCGGTGGAACCGGTGCGGGCACTGGAACCGACGTGGGAACCGGAACGGGCACGGGCACCAATGATGGCACCGGTGTCGGCGGGGGCGGCACGGGTACCGGCACCGGCGATGACACCGGAACCGGTGGCACAACCGGCGGAAGCACCGGTGCGGATGACGGAACCGGCACCCAAGCAGGCTCTGGGACGGGGTCTGGGACGGGGTCTGGTGGAACGACCGGAAACGGTGCGGGTGCCGGTGGCACGGCCGGGGGCGCTTCGGGCAATGGCGCCGGGTCCGGCACGGGCTCAGGCGGCACGACTGGAGGAACCTCAGGAAACGGCTCCGGGAACGATCATGGGACCGGGGGCCATTCGTCCGATGACGACGACGGCACCGACGTGGCCGAGAACGGAGACGATGGTCACCAGGGCGGCACCACGGGAGGCGCTACCACCGGCGGTGGAACGGTCGGAGGCACGACCGGCGGCGGGACAGCGACGCCACCGGCCGAACTTCCGGCAAGCTTGGTGGACGGTACCGCGGGCGATGATGTCCTATCCGGGACTTCCGGCGCCGACACGATCCTAGGGCTGTCCGGCGACGACAACATCTTTGCCGCCGACGGGGCCGACGTGATCCGCGGTGGCGACGGGAACGACTTCGTCGATGCCGGTGCCGGGCGCGACGTGGTCTTCGGCGGGGCCGGTGACGACGACATCCTCGCCGGCGCCGGCGACGACATGCTCTACGGCGACGGCGGCGCGGACCGCATCCTCGCCGGGGCCGGCAACGACCTCGTGACCGCGGGCGCCGGCAACGATGCCGTCATCGGCGGGGACGGCGACGACCTCTTCGTCGCCGAGGTGGGTGACGGCAACGACAGCTACTGGGGCGACGAGGTCGGCGGCGGCACCGGCAGCGACACGCTCGACATGTCGGCGATCACCGCCAACATCACGGCCAACCTCGGTACCGGCCTCGCCGGGCGCGGCAGCGTCACCAGCGCCCAATCCGGGTCCGACACCCTCTGGGGCGTCGAGAACATCGTGACCGGCTCCGGCGACGACCACATCACGGCGAGCGACGCCGTGAACGTGATGGATGGCGGCCTGGGCGCCGACATCTACCACTTCCAGTCGGCCGCCGCGGCCAACGGCGACACCATCGCGAGCTTCCAGCCCGGCGACAGGATCGACCTCAGCGGCATCGACGCGAACCAGGGCGTGGCCGGGAACCAGGCGTTCACGCTCGCGACCGGGGCGGCCTTCACCGGTGTCGGGCAGCTGCTCGTCACCCAGGAGAGCCGGGCCGACGGCGACTACACCATCGTCGCCGGGAACACGGGTGGCGATGCGGCGCCCGAGTTCAAGTTCGCGATCAAGGGAACGCCTGCCGCAACGGCGGCGGACTTCACGCTCTGACGTCCGTCGGGCCCCGCTTAGGGGCCCGACCCCTCCATCCGGCCGCCGGGGGAACTCGTCATGCGCACCAAGGACCAGAAGCAACTCGCCAAGAAAAGAAGCGTCGAGCGGCTCACCCGTCATTTCGGGATGCCGTTCGTCTTCCTCTTCGGGATGTCGGGCATCATCAACGTCCTCGCCCTGACCGGCTCGTTCTACATGCTGCAGGTCTACGACCGCGCCCTCCCGAGCGGCAGCCTGCCGACACTCGTCGGCCTGTCGACGCTCGCCATCGGCCTCTACCTATTCCAGGGCATGTTCGACGTCCTGCGCCAACAGATCCTCGTCCGGATCGGGGCGCAGCTCGACCGCCGCATCGCCCCGCTCGCCCAGCGCGTCTCCATCGACATGCCGCGCTTCGGGTTCTCGGCGGCGGAATCGATGGAACGCAGCCGCGACGTCGATACGGTCCGCGGCTTCCTCGGAAGCCCGGGCTTAGTGGCGCTCTTCGACCTGCCCTGGACGCCGGTCTTCCTCGTGTTCGTCTACATGCTGCACCCCTGGCTCGGCATGTTGACCATTGCGGGCGCCGTCCTGCTCACGTTCCTCACCATCCTGACGGAACTGATGACCCGCCGGTGGACCGGGGCGACCCAGCAGGCCGTAGTGGCGCGCAACGCCATCGGCGATTCGAACGCACGCAACGCCGACGTCCTGAAGGCGATGGGGTTCTCGGAACGGGCGGTGGACCGGTATCGCCTGGCCAACAACGAGCACCTCGAACTCCAGACCCGAACCACGGACATCGCCGGGACGTTCGGCGCGATCTCGCGGGTGCTACGCATGATCCTGCAGTCGGCCGTGCTCGGCCTCGGCGCCTACCTCGTCATCGGCGGCGAGCTCTCGGCCGGAGCCATCATCGCGGCCTCGATCACCTCCGCCCGCGCCCTGGCGCCCATCGACCAGACCGTTGGCAACTGGAAGGCCATCTCGGTGGCCCGCACCGCCTTTGGTCGCCTCAAGGAGACGCTCGTCGCCCTGTCCGGCATCGACCGTCCGATGCCGCTGCCGATGCCGCTATCGTCCCTGCGGGTCAACTCGGTCACCGTCGCGGCGCCGGGATCCGGTCGGGTGCTGCTGTCGGACGTCGGTTTCGAGCTCAACGCCGGCCAGGCTCTCGGCGTCATCGGCCCGAGCGGCGGCGGCAAGACCACCCTCAGCCGGGCGCTCACCGGCATCTGGCCGGTCCTGCGCGGCGGCGTGCGCCTCGACGGCGCCGATCTCCCCCAGTGGGACGAGGAAAGCCTCGGCCGCATCATCGGCTACCTGCCGCAGGAGGTCTGCCTGATGGACGCCACGGTGGAGGAGAACATCTCCCGCCTCGCGGAAAGCGCCGATCCCGCCCTCGTGGTGGCGGCAGCCCGCGCAGCGGGCGTGCACGAGATGATCCTGCGGATGCCCGACGGTTACCGCACCGAGCTCGGTCCGTTCGGCACCGCGCTCTCGGGCGGACAGCGCCAGCGTATCGGCCTCGCCCGTGCGCTGTACGGTAGTCCCTTCCTGCTCGTGCTCGACGAGCCCAACTCCAACCTCGACGGTGAGGGCGAGGCTGCCCTGGCGGCCGCGATCCTCGGCGTCCGCGCCCGGGGTGGCATCGCCGTGGTCATCGCCCACCGTCCGAGCGTGCTCGCCGCCGTCGACGTCATCGCGGTCATCCAGGACGGCAAGATGACCGCCTTCGGTCCCAAGGAAGCCGTCCTCGGCAAGGTCGCAAGGGAGCGCTCCTCCGTGGAGCGGGTGACGGCATGATGATCGAGACGAAGGGCACCAAGACCAGGACATCCCGTCCGGACGAGACCACGAAATACGATGCCCAAGGCACCAACGCGAAGTCGGGGACGCCGTACTACCTGGCGCTGGCCGTCGCATCGTTGGCCGCGTACCTGAAGTCTCTGTTCAATACCCCGGTGCATGCCGAGGCCGAGGTCGCGGATGTGGAGCCGCAGCCGAAGCCCGGCCCGAAGCTGGTCGCCCTGACACCCTCGGATCAAGAACCGGCCGCCAGGGAGCCCGATGGCCGCCTCGCCGGAACGTCCGGGGTGGCACCCGGGTCCGAGGCGCCGGCCTCGGAGTACGATTTCCCGGCCTTTCTCCGCACCAAAACCCTTCAGTTCGCGAAGCCCGATCCCCAGCCGAACCTCAACGACTTCAAGGCATCCCCGGTCATCCCGACGCCGGAGAACGACAACCGCGGAGCTGCCTCTGGTGGCGGTGGAGGCGGTGGCGGTGGCGGTGGCGGCCGGGACGAAAGGCCATCGGATGCCGGGCAAGGCGAAAACGGTCCGCATTCGGGGAACGGCGTCGACGAACCCGTATCGTCCACCGAGAAGGGCGGGTCGCCCACATCCGAGCATTCCAACGGACCTGGACGGGATGCCGGCCGAGAACATGCGGCGAATCCCGCCGGTGGCGTGGGCCAACCCGCCGACGGACCCCGCAATACGGGTGGTGGCAGTACCGTTCCCCCCAATGACAACCTGCCGCTGGAGGATGAAAAGGGTGGAACGGACGGGCGACGCAACCGCGCCCCGATCTCGTCGGGGCCCGTTCTCCTGGCGAACACGACGGGTTGCGCCCTCCTCGCCATCGCGATGACGGACCTCCTCCGCAACGTTCGGGATCCCGACGGCGACGTGCTGTCGGTCCGCAACGTCTCGGTTTCCTCGGGGGCGCTGTCCCCGGACGGGGACGGATGGATCTTCGACGGTGACGCGGTCGGTCCGGTCACCATCACGTACGAGGTGACGGACGGAGAATTCTCCATCGCCCAGACGGCCAGCTTCAACGTCGTCGAGCGCAATCAGGTGACCGGTTCGAGCGGCGACGACATCATCCTCGGCACCCTCTGCGCGGATGCCATCGACGGCGGCGCCGGTAACGACATCATCGACGCCCGTGCCGGTTCGGACCTGATCGATGGTGGCCTGGGCGACGACCACATCGTCGGGGGCGCCGGGGACGACACCATCCTCGGCGCGGCCGGCGACGACGTCATTTTCGCCGGTTCGGGCGCGGATGTCGTGTCCGGAGGGACCGGCAACGACCGCATCTTCGGCGAGGAAGGCGACGATATCCTCTTCGGCGATGCCGGCGACGACCTCCTGGATGGCGGGTACGGCAACGACATCCTGATAGGCTCTACCGGGAGCGACATGCTGTTCGGCGGTGCCGGCGACGACCGCCTGGACGGAGGCGAGGGCAACGACCTGGCGTTCGGCGGCCTCGGTCGGGACGTGGTGTCCGGAGGTGCCGGCGACGACCGCCTGGAGGGCGGGGAAGGCGACGACGTCCTCTTGGACGGTTCCGGCCGCGACATCGTCCTGGGGCAGGAGGGGGATGACGTCATCGTCGCCGCGCTGGACGGGGATGACGACCTCTTCGATGGCGGGCTTGGTCGGGATACCCTCGACCTCACCGCCACGACGTCCGGCGTCACGGTCGACTTGGCGGCAGGGACGGCCGTCGGTGCCGAGATCGGTCGTGACCAGTTGGTTTCCGTGGAGGTGGTGCGTGGTGGATCTGGCGCCGACGTCATCGGCGGCGATGCGGGCCCCAACGACCTCTTCGGCGGCGTCGGGCGAGATCATCTTGCGGGAGGCGCCGGAAACGACCTCCTTGACGGCGACGCGGATTACGATGTCCTGTCGGACGGCACCGGGTCCGACACGGTCCTGGGGGGCGGCGGTGACGACGTCCTGATCGTCGCGACCGACGCCGATGCCGACCGCTTCGACGGCGGGTCCGGCGAGGACACCCTCGACCTGACCGCCACGACCTCGGGCGTCGTGGTCGACCTGATGGCCGGGACCGCGGTCGGGCGCGACATCGGCACCGACGCCGTCGCATCGGTCGAGGTGGTGCTGGGTGGCTCGGGCGACGACGTCCTCTCAGGAAGCTCCGGTGGCGACACGCTCCTGGGCGGCATGGGGCAGGACCGCATATCCGGTGGTGCCGGTGACGACCGTCTCGATGGCGGATCGGGCGCCGATACCCTTCTCGACGGAACCGGTTCGGACGTCGTGCTCGGCGGCGCCGGCGACGACGTCATCACGGCATCCTCCGATGGCGAGGCCGACAGCTTCGATGGCGGTGAAGGCCAGGACACCCTCGACCTTTCGGCGGCGCATTCCGGCGTGACCGTCGACCTCATCCTGGGCACCTCGGTCGGCGTGGAGACGGGGCAGGATCACGTCGCGGGCGTGGAGGCGGTGGTTGGCGGGTCCGGGGCCGACGTTCTCCTCGGTAGCACCGGTGGCGACAGCCTCTCCGGAGGCGACGGCGACGACCGTCTCGTGGGTCGTTCGGGGGACGATGTCCTGGACGGAGGCGGAGGTCAGGACACGATCCTCGACGGGGCCGGGCACGATACCGTCCGCTCGGGCGCAGGGGACGACCGGATCGTCCTGGCCATGGACGGCGACGACGACCGCATCGACGGCGGCGAGGGCTCCGATACCCTCGACCTCGGCGGGGCGACCGGGAACCTGCTCGTCGACCTCGTCAATCACGTGGTGTCGGGCACCGAGCTCGGCGAGGACCAAGTGGAATCGATCGAGCGCATCGTGGCCGGGTCGGGTGACGATTGCTTCGTCATCGGGGACGACGACGTGGTGCTCACGGGCGGCGGCGGGAACGATGCCTACGAGTTCCTCTCCCGGTTGGGAGCGCGGGAACCGACCCGTGCGGTCGAGATCACCGATTTCTCGGTCGGGGACCACGTCGACCTCCTCAACTGGTCGCTGTTCGAGGCTGGCGGCGGCACCGGGGGCAACTCCCTGGCGGATGCGATGGAGCGCAACGATGGCACCGTGTCGGGCATCCGATACAGGTCCGCCCTCCTCGGCGAGGGCGACGTGACCGTCATCTCGGCCGACCTCGACCGTGACGACACGTTCGAGACGACCATCGTCCTCGACGGGCACCACACCCTGCTCTTCATCGAAGGCCCGGTCCACCAAGCTGCATCGACCCCCACCACACCCGTCACCTGATCCCGCCGTAAGAGGTACCGGACCATGAGCACCCAAGCCGTCGGATCCCACCGCCCAAAGTCCCTTGCCGAGATCGACCACCGGAAGGAGCCTTCCTTCTCGGTGGTACCCCGCATCGCCTTCGGGTTTTCCCTCGTGATCGCCCTGGTGGTCGGGGCCGGGGGATGGGCCGCGACGACGGACCTGAACGGCGCGATCATGGCGCCGGGCTCCGTCACGGTGGACCACCATGCCAAGGCGGTCCAGCACCGGGACGGCGGCGTCGTCGGCGCCATCCTGGTCCGTGACGGGCAGGCCGTAACGGCCGATCAGGTCCTCATCCGGATCGACGACGCCCAGACGCGGGCCGAGCTCGCCATCGTGCGGGGACAGCTGGTCGAGCTCGCCGCCAAGAAGGCCCGCCTCCTCGCCGAGCGGGACGGGCTGCGCACCATGAGCTTCCCGCTGTCCCTGGCCGGCGTGGACCCCGAGACGAAGGCCATCGTCGACGG
The DNA here is from genome assembly GCF_022179125.1 of Methylobacterium cerastii. GTDB lineage: Bacteria > Pseudomonadota > Alphaproteobacteria > Rhizobiales > Beijerinckiaceae > Methylobacterium > Methylobacterium cerastii. The sequence goes on along the minus strand of NZ_BPQG01000083.1, from coordinate 5,401 downwards.
CGAGATGCGCCTCTTCAAGGGCAACCTCGCCAGCCGGGACAGCCAGCGTCAGCAGCTTGAACTCCAGATCGGACAGGTCACCGAGGAGGTAGCGGGACTTGTGAAGCAGAGGGACGCCAAGCGTGATGAGCTCGTCATCCTGACCAGCGAGCACGGCAAGCTGCAGGGACTGGTCGACAAGCAGCTCTTCGAGGGATCGAAGTTCCTTCCCATCAACCGGGACCGCCATCGGCTGTCCGGGGAGCAGGGCTCGCTCGAAGCCTCGATTGCCCGGGCGAAGGTGCGGGCGAGCGAGATCCGGGTGCAACTCCTCGCGGTCACCGACACCGCGCGCACGGAGGCGCAGCGCGAGCTCGGCACCGTGGACGCCAAGCTCGCGGAACTGGGCAACCGTCGGATCGCCCTGGAGGACCGACTGACCCGGACGGAGATCCGCTCGCCCGTCACCGGCATCCTGCACGAGCTGAAGACCTTCACGGTCGGCGGCGTCATCACCCCGGCCGACGTGCTGGCGACCGTGGTTCCGGAGGACGCGCGGCTGAAGATCGAGATTCACGTCGCCCCGTCCAGCATCGACCAGGTCGGCGTAGGCCGGGTGGCGAGGGTTCGGTTCACTGCGTTCAACCAGCGCACGACCCCGGAACTGAAGGGGCAACTCGTCTACGTGTCACCCTCGACGTCCAAGAGCGCCAAGGACGACGCCTTCTACGTCGGATACGTCGAGCTCGACGCCGGGGAGATGAGCCGCCTCGGGATTGGGAAGCGCCTGGTGCCCGGCATGCCGGTCGAGGTCCATGTCGCCACCGAGGAGCGCACAGCCCTGTCCTATCTCGTCAAACCGATCCAGGACCAGTTCAGCCGTAGCTTCCGGGAGCGGTAGGATAAATGCGTGGAATCCCACCATTTGATGGCATCCCTGTTTCCGGCGACTGGAATGACAGATTTCAGTCCAGAAGTATTTCTATTCGATTGTCAATTTAGTGATTCCGCACAATAATGTGATTCATATCTGCGCGGAGGACTGAGTCGATGGAGCATCGAGCGGTTGACATAACGGCTTTCGACCAAGCGCAGATAGGCATCGACCGCGAGCGCTTTCTCGGGATGGTCGTCAGGGTCCTCAACAGCACCCTCGAAGACACGGTCGGAAGCCGGGAGACCAGCGGGTTCATCAACTTGGTGGGACTGGCGATCTCGGAGGAGATCGAGGCGGAATACCTTCGTGCAGCAGGGACCTCCAGGCTGGACCTCAAGGCGACCATAGGGGCGCTGATCGACCTCAAGCGACGCCTCGGAGGCGACTTCTACGTCATCGAGGAGACGGCCGAGCGCATCGTGCTCGGCAACCGGCGGTGTCCCTTCGGCGACCTGGCGAAGGATTCCCCGTCGATGTGCATGGTGACCTCACACGTATTCGGCCACATGGTTGCGGAGAGCCAGGGCTATGGACGGGTTACGCTCGCAGACACCATCGCCCGCGGCGCCCATGGCTGTCGGATCGTCATCGATCTCGATCCCGACGCTCCTGACGACGGGGGACAGGCCTACTTCGGGAAGGCCGACGCCTAGGTCCGACTTCGACACCCTCTTCGAGTTCGTCCCGTCCCCCATGCTCCTGGTCCGACGCATGGGCGAGGTCGAGGCGGCCAACGCAATGGCCCGCGAGGCCCTGCCAGGGCTCGAAGTCGGCTGCTCCCTCCCCGTCCAAGGAGCCGTCCGCGACGAGTTCCTGCGTTACGTCGACCGCTGCGCCTCCACCGCCGCGACCTTGCCCGGCGTCCTGTTCCTCCAAAGGGGCGACGGCGGGTTGGATCGGCATTCCTGCCACGGCATGCGCGCGAGACTGCATGGGTTCGAGGGGCACGCGCTGGTCCTGCTCCACCTCGATGCGCCGGCCCTCGACCGGCGGTTCCGGTTACTGGCCGCCAAGCTCCACGATGCCCGCCGCATCATGCAGGAGCGCAGGCGACGGACGCTGCAATTGCAGTCCCTGATGCGGGAACGAGAGGCATTGCTCGTCCGGATGGAGGCCGACGCGGTCGCCCGTGTGTCGGCGGAACGGGAACGGGACGAGGTCCTGGCGCGATTGTACCGCGCCGGCCAGGACGAACGGCGCCGGCTCGCGCGCGACCTTCACGACCATGCGGGCCAACACCTTGTTGCGCTGAACTTCGGGCTGAGACGTCTCCTGCCGCATCTGATGGGCACCACCGCGGCACAAAACGAGCTCGACGGCCTCCTCGGGCAGGCACAGGACGTCGGCGAGGCCCTGAGGCGGGTGACCCTGGCGCTGCGTCCCGCTGCCCTCGACGAGTTCGGCTTCGTTACGGCCCTGCGCTACCTGGTGGACGAATGGAGCCGTGCGACGGGCATCGGGACCGAGATGCAGGTCTGCGGGGAGGAGGTCCCCTTGCCGGCCGAGCACGCCATCACGCTCTATCGCCTGAGCCAGGAGGCGCTCACGAACGTGGCCAAGCACGCCGGTCGACCAAGCTATGCCTCGTTCGTGCTCCTGTTTAGCCCGGGTCATCTCACGTTGACAGTCGACGACGACGGTGTGGGATTCGAGGCCGACGAGGCGTCCACCCTCTCGCTCGTATCCCAGGGCAAGCTCGGGTTGATCGGGATGCGCGAACGCATGTCCCTGGTCGGGGGCACCCTGGAACTGGAATCCTCGCCCGGCCAAGGGACTTCCGTGATAGCGCGGGTCCACCTCACCATTGATGCCCCCCACCATGCCTGACCGTGCTGCGATCCGCGTCGTCCTCGCGGACGATCATCCCGTGTTCCGCCACGGGGTCGCCGACCTTCTCGCCGGCACGGGCGAGGTTGAGATCGTCGCCTCGGTGGACACCGGAACGACGGCCGTGCAGGCGGTGACCGAACTCGTGCCGGACATCGCCATCCTGGACCTTGCCATGCCCGACATGAACGGGGTCACGGTGATCCGTAAGCTCGTCGAACGCGGAAGCCCGAGCCGGGCCATCATCCTGAGCGTCTACGAAAGCCGGGTCTACGTCGACCAGGCCTTCGAGGCCGGCGCGGGAGGGTACGTCCTCAAACGCTCGGCATTCCTCAACATCGTCCAGGCCGTCCAGGCGGTCCGGTCCGGAGGAACCTATGTCGACCCGCTCCTGCCGGGGCACGGTGTCGGCCGTGGACGCGTCGTCGCTGTGCCGTCGGACGAGGCCCAGAACTCGATCACGGCACGTGAAAGCGAGATCCTTCGCTTCGTCGCCTACGGTTACACCAGCAAGGAGATCGCCGGCCGCGTGGGGGTGACCTCGAAGGCCGTGGAAGCCCAGAAGGCCCGGGCCTGCTGCAGGTTGGGCATCAACAGCCGTGCGCAAATCGTCCAGTTCGCCATCCTCCAGGGATGGCTTCAGGGTGAGATGACGCTCCGGTGAGTTCGGCACCCCGGGCCCACCTGGTCCGGCTGCCGTTACCTACGGTGGCCGTGGCGGGCCGACTGCGAGGATCGTGGCCTGGCCGTCGCCATTGGCCGCGGTGACGGCCCGGTCGAACGCGTACCCAACGATGGACCGAGGGCTTTTGATCGCCGACGGGCTGGGACCGTCAAGTCTCGAATCGAACCGACGCGCAGGGCGGGCGGGCCGCTAATCCTCGCGACACTCCGGAGCGTCGCAAACCGCTTCCTCTATCTCTTCGTAGAAGTGAGCCTTCAGGTCGGCGCGTGTTACCCCTTTTGCGGTAAGTTCCGTTAGCGCGCCCTCGATGATGGGAACTGCCACCTTCGAACGTTCGGCTGCCAGCTTCGCTACGGATCGTCGGCGCGCGATAGCCTCTTCCCGCTGCTTCGCTCGTTCGGAATGCTCAGGCTGGACCGCAGCGTCCGGGGACGGGTCTGAGCCAGCATCCTGGCTCTGATAATAGATCAAGGCCAAGGCAAGCGATGCCAAAATCAGAAGCGCGCGCATCCCCTAGATAGGGCTAGATTGAACGCTTCGGCAATCGATCCAAGTCGTCAAGTGAGCCTGCTGCCCGATACCGGATGAAACTGCTCGACATAAACGTCTTATCATAGGCGTCGATGACGCTTCGATCAGACGAAAACGTCCATTTCCGCCGTGACGGGCAAGGAGGGGGGATGCCGACGCGTTCGTTGATGCGCCTGACGCAGTCAGAGGGCGAAGCGGTGCCACCCACCTCGCCTGCCTTCTCCTCAAGGAACCTCCTGAAGCTGGTCGAGGACATGGGCGACGTCGGCTTCTGGACCGCCGACATGCGCAAGGACCGGGTGGAAGCCTCGGTCGGGCTTTATCGCATCCTTGGCCTCGATCCGGCACAGGAGATGAGCTTCGGGATCGGCCTGGATCTGATCCACCCCGACGACCGGGCTGCCCATGGCGACCAGATCTCCGTGCTGCGCAGCGGGCAGCCGATCACGCGGGAGTTCCGGATCATCCGCCCGGACCGCACGAAGCGCTGGATCCTCCACCGTGCCGAGGTGATGCTCGACCCGGACGGCAGGCCGAACCAGGGCATGGGCGTGGTGTTCGACGTCACGGGACGACACGACAGCGTCACGTCGATGGAGCAGCGTCACGCCCGCTTCAACGCCCTTCTGAGCGCGACCGCGGCGGTGTTTTGGATCAACGGACCGGACGGCGAGCCCCTGGAGATGCCGCAATGGCAGGCGCTCACGGGCCAGAGCCACCTGGAGATGAGCGGGCAGGGCTGGCTCGACGCCATCCATGCCGACGACCGCGATCGCACGGCGGCGGCGTGGTCGACCGCGGTCTCGCACGCCACCCCGTACAACACGGATTACCGGGTGCTGTGCGCCGACGGCATCTACCGCTGGTTCAATGCGCGCGGGGTGCCGATCCTCGACCATGACGGTTCGGTGCGGGAATGGGTTGGGGTTTGCCTCAGCGTACCCGGACGGAACCGCTACGGTTTCTCTAAGGGTGCATCCGGGGGGGCGACCTACGCATCGGACGACGGGGAGCCGATCGTCACGCCGGCCCAGATCCGTGGTGCGCGTGGCGTCACCGGCCTGTCAAAGGACGAGTTGGCTCGACGGGCGAGGGTGTCCGTCTCGACCATCGTGCGCCTTGAGGACGCGACGTCTTCCATCAAGCCTCGCCCCGACACGCTTAGGGTGGTGCGGCAGGTGCTGGAGGAGGCCGGCGTCACGTTCACGTTCGAACCCGGCGCCAAGCCCGGGCTTAGGGAGACCTGATCCGGATTTCCCGCCACCGAAGGCGGAGGGCTTCGGCCGAACGCGATCCCACCCCGGGACCGGCGCATGGTCGACCCCGCCGGTGACGGTGATGGCGTTCGCGGAGGCCCAGCACCTGGCCGCCTTCGCCACCGCCTGGACGGCCGACCCGGAGCCGGAGGACGACGAGGCCGCGCCGGAGGGCTGAAGGCCCGG
>NZ_BPQG01000082.1 GCF_022179125.1 Methylobacterium cerastii | reverse complement strand
CTTTGCCGACCTCGTCGTCGGCGAAGCGAGGCGGCAGCCGAGGGTGAGGGGGCTGCCACGGAGGAACCACATCCGTTCGCACCCCCTCACCCTCGCTTCGGCGTTGCCTTCGCTTCCCGCACGGACGACGAGGTCCGTGCGGGCCTCTCCCCGCCCGCGGGGAGAGGGGAACCCGCGCGTCGTCCGACGCCATGACGAAACGTGCGAATACGGTGGCCCGTTCGCGATAGGGCGCGCGCTTGTCCGGATCGAAGGAGCAGACGATGAGCAAGGGCCTGCGGAAGGGTCTCACCAGCTACGGCGATGCCGGGTTCTCGCTGTTCCTGCGCAAGGCCTTCATCAAGGCGGCGGGCTATTCCGACGACGCCCTCGACCGGCCGATCGTCGGCATCACCGACACGGCCAGCGACTTCAACCCGTGCCACGGCAACGTGCCGGCGCTGATCGAGGCGGCCAAGCGCGGGGTGATGCTGGCCGGCGCGATGCCGATGGTGTTCCCCACCATCTCGATTCACGAGAGCTTCGCGCACCCGACCTCGATGTTCCTGCGCAACCTGATGGCGATGGAGACCGAGGAGATGATCCGCGCCCAGCCGATGGACGCGGTGATCGTGATCGGCGGCTGCGACAAGACCCTGCCGGCCCAGATCATGGCGGCGGCGAGCGCCGACCTGCCGACGGTGGTGATCCCCACCGGGCCGATGGTCGTCGGCCACCACAAGGGCGAGGTGCTCGGCGCCTGCACCGATTGCCGCCGGCTCTGGAGCGCGCACCGCGCCGGCCAGCTCGACGCGGCCGAGATCGCTGCCGTCGAGGGCCGGCTCGCGCCGTCCGTCGGCACCTGCATGGTGATGGGCACGGCCAGCACCATGGCCTGCATCACCGAGACCCTGGGCCTGTCGCTGCCGATGTCGGCGACGATCCCCGCGCCCCATGCCGAGCGCATCCGCCTCGCCGAGGCCAGCGGCCGGCGCGCCGCCGAGATGGCGGTCTCGGGCGGTCCGCGCCCGAGCGCGCTGCTGACGCCGGACGCGTTCCGCAACGCGCAGGTGGTGCTCCAGGCGATCGGCGGCTCGACCAACGGGCTGATCCACCTCACCGCCATCGCCAACCGCACGCCGCACCGCATCGACCTCGACGCCTTCGACCGGCTCGGCCGCGCGGTGCCGGTGCTCGTCGACCTGAAGCCGTCCGGCGAGCACTACATGGAGCATTTCCACCATGCCGGCGGCGTCCCGAAGCTGATGGCGCAGCTCGGCGACCTGATCGACCTCGACGCCGGGACGGTGGCCGGCGGGACGCTCCGCGACGTGGTCGCGGCGGCCGAGGACGTGCCGGGCCAGGACGTGATCCGGCCGCGCGACAACCCGATCAAGCCGCTGGGCGCGATGGCGGTGCTGCGCGGAAACCTCGCGCCGCGGGGCGCCGTGATCAAGCACAGCGCCGCGAGCCCGGCGCTGCTCCAGCACGAGGGCCGGGCGGTGGTGTTCGCCTCGATCCCCGACATGACCGCACGGATCGACGACCCCGACCTCGACGTCGGCCCTGACGACGTGCTCGTGCTGCAGAACGCCGGCCCCAAGGGGGCGCCCGGCATGCCGGAGGCCGGCTACCTGCCGATCCCGAAGAAGATCCTGGCGACCGGGGTGAAGGACATGGTCCGGATCTCCGACGCGCGGATGAGCGGCACCGCCTTCGGCACGATCGTGCTGCACGTCACGCCGGAATCGGCCGACGGCGGCCCGCTCGGCCTCGTGCGCACCGGCGACCGCATCCGCCTCGACACGGCGGGCCGGCGGATCGACCTCCTGGTCGAGCCGGCCGAGCTGGAGCGCCGCCGGTCGGAGGCCGGGCCGGCCGAGCGCCCGGCCTGGGCCGCCCGCGGATACAGCCGCCTGCTCTACGAGACGGTCGAGCAGGCCGACGAGGGCTGCGACTTCGGTTTTATGCGCGCGACGCCCGAGGCCGGCTGACCGCTCCCAACCTTAGCCCTCCGCGCCCGGCAGGACGATTTCCGCGCGCAGGCCCCCCTGCGGCAAGGTCGCGAGCCGGATCTCGCCGCCATGCGCGCGGATCGCCGAGCGCGCGATGGCCAGCCCGAGCCCGGTGCCGCCGGTCTCGTCGTTGCGCGAGTCGTCGAGGCGGGCGAAGGGCTCGAACATCGCCTCGACCCGGTCCGCGGGGATGCCCGGCCCGTCATCCTCGACCCGGATGCGCACGTCCGCCCCGTCGCGGTCGAGGGCGATGCGGGCGCGCGCCCCATAGCGAACCGCGTTCTCGACGAGGTTGTCCAGCGCCCGCCGCAGGGCGTCGGGCCTCCCTGCGAAGGGCAGGGTTTCGGGCGCCGACAGGGTGACGTCGCGGCCGAGCGCCACGTGGTCCGAGACCAGGGTGCGGGCAAGCTCAGTGAGGTCGAGGGGGCCGCTCGCCTGCGAGGCGGCGTCGTCCCGGGCAAACGACAGGGTCGCCTCCACCATCCGCTTCATGTCGCCCAGCGTGCGCACCATGCCGGCGCGCAACGCCTCGTCCTCCACCATCTCGGCGCGCAGCCACAGCGAGGCGATGGGCGTACGCAGGTCGTGGCTCACGGCGGCCAGCATCCGCGTGCGGTCGTCGACGTAGGCCCGGAGCCGCGCCTGCATCCGGTTGAAGGCGATCGTCATCGTCTTCAGCTCCGCCGGCCCCGGCTCCGGCAGGGGCGCGACCAGGGTGCCGCGCCCGGCCTCCTCGGCGGCCTGCGCCAGGGCGGTCACCGGCCCGACCACCCCGCGCAGCCCGAGGCCGACGGCGACGAGCACGGCGACGACGCTGGCGACGATCTGGAACAGGCCGATCCGCATCCAGGGCGGCGTCGGCAGCGCGACCGGCGCCTCGCCGTTGAGCCAGCGCCCGTCGGCGAGGTGCACCGAGACCTGGAGCGCCTCCGGTTTGGCCCGGCGCTCCTCGGCGCCGGGAGCGTCCGCGACGTCGCGCTCGACCGAGTCGTGTTTGACCGCGTCGTGTTTGACCGAGTCGTGTTTGACCAAGTCGCGCTTCACCAAGAGGAGCCGCGCCTCGCTCGCATCCGCCTGGAGCCTGCGGTCGAGGCCGTGCGCCAGCCGCGCCTCGTCGGCGTCCATCGCCCCGTCGGGGACGAGGCTGGCCTGGCCGATCGAGAAGTGATGGCGCGGCGAGTTGAAGGCCGCGATGGTGCCCGGCACCGCGTCCGCCGGCACCGTGTCGAGCAGTCGCACGAGGATGGCGATGCGGTCGATCACCTGGGTGCGTCCCGCGGCCCGCCCGACGCGGGTCGCCTCGCTCGCGAACATCGCGAAGGCGGCGGCCTGCGCCGCCACCACCGCCAGCACGAGCAGCAGCGCCAGCCGCCAGACCAGCGAGCGCGGCACCAGGCGGATCACCGGACCTCCCGCACGTCGGCGGCGAAGACGTAGCCGCCGCCCCACACCGTCTTCAACAGCTCGGGATGGGCCGGGTCGCGCTCGAGCTTGCGCCGCAGCCGGCTGACCTGGTTGTCGATGCTGCGATCGAAGGCCTGGGCCGTGCGCCCGCTCGTCAGGTCGAGGAGCTGGTCGCGCGACAGCACCACCCGCGGGCGCCGCACCAGCGCTGCGAGCAGGCGGAACTCGGCGGTGCTGAGCACCACCGCCTCGCCGCCCTCGCCGACGAGTTCGCGCCGGTCGCCGTCGAGGACCCAGCGGTCGAAGGCGAGACGCCGGGCGCCGGGCTCCGCGCGCTCCCGCGGCAGGGCGGCGGCGCGGCGCAGCAGGTTCTTCACCCGCGCCAGCAGCTCCCGCGGGTCGAAGGGCTTCGTCACGTAGTCGTCCGCGCCGATCTCCAGACCGACGATCCGGTCGGTCTGCTCGGCCATCGCAGTCAGCAGGATCACCGGCGTGTCGTGCACCTCGCGGATGTGGCGGCAGAGCGAGAGCCCGTCCTCGCCGGGCATCATCACGTCGAGGACGACGAGGTCGATGGCGCTGGTGTTGAGGATCGTGCGCGCCGCCGCGGCGTCGGCCGCCACGCTCACCCGCAGGTCGTGGCGGCGCAGGTAGGCGGCCAAGGGATCGCGGATGTCGCGGTGGTCGTCCACGACCAGCAGGTGGGCAGCGTCCATGTCGTCGAGCCTTTCGCCGCCGATCCTAGCGGCGGCCCGCGCGCGGGCGCGGGAAACAACGTCGCAAGATGTATCCGGCGCTCCGGCCTGCGACAGCTCGACACGAAAGTCCGTCGGCCCGGGATCGTTGCGCGACAGGCCGAGGCCAAGGTTCGTTCCAACCCGATTTGCCAGGCCGATTCGCCGAGCAGATTCGCCAAGCCGCCGGTGCGGTGCGCCGCGGGGGGATCGAAGGATCGAAGCGATGACCACGGACGCCGTCCTGGCGCTCAACCGGTTCGGAGTCGGCGCGCGGCCGGGGGAGGTCGCCCGCATCGCCGCCGACCCCCGCGGATGGCTTCGCGCGCAGCTGTCGCAGCCCGCCGCGGCCCTGATCGACGACCCTGCGCTCCCGTCCTCCGATGCGGCGGCGAGGCAGCTCGCGCAGGCCCGCCGGGCGAAGCGCGATCCGGCGGCCGAGCCTGCGGCGCAGCCGGTCGATCCCGGGCAGCCGGTCGATAAGGCGAAGGCAGCCGATCCGGGGCAGGTCCGGCGAACGATCGGGCGATCCGAGGTCGCGGCGCGGCTCGCGCACGGCGTGGCGACGGAGGCCGGCTTCGTCGAGCGGCTGGCGCTGTTCTTCGCCAACCACTTCGCGGTATCGGCAGACAAGGGGCCGGTCCGCGTGCTCGCCGGCGCCTTCGAGCGTGAGGCGATCCGCCCGCACGTGCTCGGGCGCTTCGCCGACATGCTTGGGGCCGTGCAGCGCCACCCGGCGATGCTGGTCTACCTCGACAACCAGCGCTCCGTCGGCCCGGGCTCGGTGGCCGGCGCGCGCCGCGGCCTCGGCCTCAACGAGAACCTCGCCCGCGAGACCCTGGAATTGCACACGCTGGGCGTCGACGGCGGCTACGGCCAGGCCGACGTCACGGCGCTGGCCGCGGTCCTCACCGGGCGCGGCTGGGTGCCGCCGCTGGCCGACCGGCCGGATGCCGGGCGCTTCCTGTTCAGTCCCAACCGGCACGAGCCGGGCCCGGCGACGATCCTCGGCCGGACCTACGAACCGGGCGGGCTGGAGCAGGGCGACGCGGTGCTGGACGCGCTCGCGCGCCACCCGGCGACCGCCCACCACCTCGCCCGCAAGCTCGCGACCCACTTCATCGCCGACGACCCGCCGGACGGCGCGGTGGCGCACCTCGCCACCGCCTACCGCGAGGGCGACGGCGACCTCGCCGTGGTGGCCGCCGCCCTCGTCGCGACGCCGGAGGCGTGGGACCCGGCCCCGCGCAAGTTCAAGACGCCCTACGAGTTCGTGCTGAGCGCGGCCCGCCTCGTGCCCGGCATCGGCGCGGGCGACGGCCGCACCCTGCGCGCGCTCGCCGCCTTCGGGCAGCGCACCTTCGCGCCGCCGAGCCCGCGCGGCTGGCCGGACGCCGCCGCCGAATGGCTCGCGCCGCACGCCTTCAAGGCCCGGATCGACTGGGCCGCCGAGGCCTGCGAGCGGGCGCCGCCCGCGGACAACCCGGTCGCGCTCGCCGAGGACGCGTTCGGGCCGCTGCTCTCCGCGGCCACCCGGCGCGAGATCGCCCGGGCCGAAACCGGGGCGCAGGGCCTCGCCCTCCTCCTGATGAGCCCGGAATTCCAGCGGAGATAGGTCGATGCGCCTCCACCTTCCGACCCGCCGCGGCCTGCTCGCCGCCGGCTCGACCCTCGCGGTTTCCGCCCTGATGCCGCGGATCGCTTCGGCCGCCACCCGCGATCCGCGCTTCGTCTTCGTGATCCTGCGCGGCGCCCTCGACGGGCTCGCCTTCCTGCCCGCCCTCGGCGACCCGGCCTATGCGAGCTTGCGCGGCGCGCTCGCGCTGCCGGCTTCCGGCGACGGCGCGGCGCTGCCGCTCGGCGGCCTGTTCGGGCTCAACCCGAACCTGCCGTTCCTGAAGGGGCTGTTCGACGCCCGCGAGGCCTTGATGCTGCATGCGGTGGCGACGCCCTATCGCGAGCGCTCGCATTTCGACGGGCAGGACGTTTTGGAGAACGGCACTCCCAGCCCGAACGGCAGCGCGACCGGCTGGCTCAACCGCGCGGCCGGCCTGCTCCCGGCCGCCGGACCGGCCCGCGGACGCGACCTCTTCGCCTGCGGCGCGACGGTGCCCCTGGTGATGCGCGGGCCCGCCCCGGTGATGAGCTGGTCGCCCGGAGACCTGCGCACGCCCCTCGACGACACCGTGATGCGGCTGGAGCGCCTCTACGGCGAGCGCGACCCGCGCCTGCTGGCGGCGCTGACGGAGAGCAACCGCCTCGACGCGATGCTTCCCAAAGGACCAGCCGAAGGCGGTCCGGGCCGGTCCTACGCCACCCTGGCGGCGGCGGCGGGCCGGGTGCTCGCCCGGCCCGAGGGCCCGCGGATCGCGACCCTGGCGCTCGACGGCTGGGACACCCATGCGGCGGAGGGGCCGGCCTCCGGCCGCCTCGCCCACCTCCTCAAGGCCCTCGACGACGCGCTGGCCGCGCTGAAGGCGGAGCTCGGCCCCGCCTGGGGCGAGACCGTGGTCGCGGTCGCCACCGAGTTCGGCCGCACCGCCCACCCCAACGGCACGGACGGGACCGACCACGGCACGGCGGCGGCGGCCTTCCTCGCCGGCGGGGCGGTGGCCGGCGGGCGGGTCGTCGCCGACTGGCCGGGGCTTGCGCCCGCCTCCCTCCTCGACGGGCGGGACCTCCGCCCGACCCTCGACCTGCGCGCCGTGCTGAAGGGCGTCCTGCGCGACCATCTCGGCCTGCCGGACCGGGCGCTTTCCGACACCGTCTTCCCGGGCAGCGGAGGCGTCGGGCCGACGCGCGACCTCCTCGCCTGACCATCGTTTCCGGGCCTGCCAGTCCGGAATCCCGGTGCGGCCTCCCAGCGCGCCTCCCCTCACCCGAAAGGACGATCCGATGTTGAGACGATCGATGTTGAGCAGATCCCTGGGCGCCGCCATCCTCGCCAGCGCCTTCGCCGCGACCCTGTCGGGGCCGGCCTCGGCGCTTCCCCTCGTCGGCCTCGATGCGCCGGAGGCGAACATCGTCCAGGTCTACGGTGGCTGCGGCCCGTTCGGCCATCGCGGCCCCTACGGCGGCTGCCGCACCGGCGGGCAGGCGGGCGGCTACGTCCGCGGGCGCTCCTGCCCGCGGGGCTTCCACATCGGCCCCGCCGGCCGCCGCTGCCGGCCGAACCGCTTCTGAGCGATCGATCCCGCGCCGCCCCTCGCCGGGCGGCGTGGTCCCCGAGCCCACGGAGCAGCAAGCTTACCCGGCGAGGCCTGCCAAATGCAGGAGGATGCCGGCCGCGGAGCAGGCCGCCAGCGTCGGGATCACGCCGGCCTTGAACCGGAACACCGCCACGAGCGCCCCCAGCGCGAGGAGCAGCGCCCACGGGTCCAGGCTGGCGAGCACCGGCAGGTCGAGGCGGATCGGCCCGAAGGCGACCGGTTCGAGGCGGGCGAACAGCGTGTGCAGGGCGAACCAGACCGCGAGGTTCAGGATCACCCCGACCACCGCCGCCGTGATCGCCGAGAGCGCGCCGGCCAGCGCCCGGTCGCCGCGCAGGCGCTCGACGTAGGGCGCGCCGACGAAGATCCAGAGGAAGCACGGCGCGAAGGTCACCCAGGTGGTGAGCAGGCCCCCCAGCGTCCCGGCGAGCAGCGGCGGCAGGCCGCCCGGATTGCGGAACGCGGCGAGGAAGCCGACGAACTGCGTCACCATGATCAGCGGCCCCGGCGTGGTCTCGGCCATGCCGAGCCCGTCGAGCATCTCGCCGGGCCGCAGCCAGCCGAAATGCCCGACCGCCTGCTGGGCGACGTAGGCGAGCACCGCGTAGGCGCCGCCGAATGTCACCATCGCCATCTTCGAGAAGAATAGCGCGATCTGCCCGAACACCTCGCCGGAACCGACCAGGCCGACGATCGCGGCGACCGGCAGCAGCCAGAGCGCGCCCCAGATCGCCGCCGTCAGGAGCGTGCGCGCGGGGGCCTCGCGCTCCTGCGGCAACGCCGCGTCGCCGAGGAGATACGGCCCGGCCTTCGCGGTGCCTGTCGCGCCGTGGCCGCCGCCGACCCGGAACTGCGGCAGGCCGGCGCGGCCGCCGAGATAGCCGAAAAAGCCCGCCGCCAGCACGACCGCCGGGAACGGCAGGTCGAACAGGAACAGCGCGACGAACGAAGCCGCCGCCAGCGCCACCATCGGCGCGCTCTTTAGGGCGCGCCGGCCGATGCGCAGCACCGCCTCGGCGACGACGGCCAGCACCGCCGCCTTGAGCCCGAAGAACAGGCCGGCGACCACGCCGACGTTGCCCGACAGCGCGTAGATCCAGCTCAGCGCCATGATCGCGACGAGGCCCGGCAGCACGAACAGGCCCCCCGCGACGAGCCCGCCGCGGGTGCCGTGCATCAGCCAGCCGACATAGGTCGCGAGCTGCTGCGCCTCCGGCCCCGGCAGCAGCGTGCAGAAGTTCAGCGCGTGCAGGAAGCGACCTTCGGAGATCCAGCGCCGCTCCTCGACGAGGATGCGGTGCATCACCGCGATCTGCCCGGCCGGCCCGCCGAAGGACAGGGCGGCGATGCGGCCCCAGACGGGGACCGCCTCGGCCAGGCTCGGCATCCGCAACCCGGGCGTCGCGGTGTCTGGCATCGGGATGTCGGCGCCGTCCCCCATGTCGGGTTTCGCCTTCCGTGCGCCCGCCGCGGCCGGGCTGTCCGAGGTTTTAGGCGGCCACGCGGGAGGCCAGCACCTTGTCGATGCGGCGCCCGTCCATGTCGACCACCTCGAAGCGCCAGCCGCCGGCCTCGAACGCGTCGCCCGCCGCGGGGATGCGACCGAGCTCGTAGATCACGTAGCCGGCCAGCGTCGTGAAGTCGTCGGAATCCGGCGTCTCGGCCAGTTCCAGCCGCTCGAACGCCTGGCGGGCCGGGATCATCCCGTCGATCAGCAGCGAGCCGTCGGCGCGCTCGACCACGTCGGGCTCCTCGCCGGGTTCCGGGATGTCGCCGGCGATCGCCTCCAGCAGGTCGGTCTGGGTGACGATGCCCTCCAGGGTGCCGTACTCGTCGACGACCACCGCCATCCGCATCGGCTGGCTCTGGAAGGTTTCGAGCACCGCCAGGATCGTCATGCTCTCGTGCACGACGATCGGCGCCTGCGTCGCGGCCGTCAGGTCGATCGCGTCGCCGTCGAGGACTTGGTCGAGCAGGTCCTGCTTGCGCACCACGCCGACGAGTTCGTCGACCTGGCCCCGGCTGACCACGACCTGGGCGTGGCCGCAGGCGCGCACGGCCTTGAGGATCGCCGCGTGGTCGGCGTCGGCGTCGACCCACTCGACCTCGTGGCGCGGGGTCATGATGTCGCTGACCCTGCGCTCGCCGATGGCGAAGATCCGCTCGACCGCCTCCTGCTGGACCTCGCGGATCAGGCCGGCCTCCTGGCTCGCCTGGATCAGCAGGTTGAGTTCGGCGGTCGAGTGCAGCGAGCCCTCGCCATGGCCCGGCTGGAGGCCGAACAGGCGCAGCACGCCGTTGCCGAGCCCGTTGAGGAACAGGATCGCCGGCCGGAACACGAACAGGAAGATGCCGAGGGGGCGGACTACCGCGAGCGCGGTGCGCTCGCTGCGCTGGAGCGCGAGGCTCTTGGGCGCCAGCTCGCCGAGCACGATGTGCAGCGACGTGATCAGGGCGAAGGCGATCGCCACCGCGATGGAATGGGCGGCGACCGGCCCGAGCGACAGCGGCAGCCCGTCCACCGCCGGCGCGATCAGGTGGGCGAGCGCCGGCTCGCCGACCCAGCCCAGCGCCAGCGACGACAGGGTGATGCCGAGCTGCGTCGCGGCCAGATGCGCGTCGAGGCGGTCGGTCGCCCGCTGCAGCGCCGTCGCGTTCGCGCGCCGTTCGGCGACGAGTTCGGCGACGCGGCTCCGGCGCACCGAGACCAGGGCGAATTCGGCCGCCACGAAGAAGCCGTTGGCCAGCACCAGGACGAGGACCGCGAGCAGCCCCAGCGCGGTCGCCCATGCATCGTCGGAAATCGCCGTCTCCCGTCGTGTCGAACGCCCCGCCATAGCAGCCGGCGGCGCGCCGGGCCACGCCGAAGGTCTCGGACGGCGGCGCATCGTCGAACGCAAAATCAGAAACGATGGGTTTCCATCGTTTCCGTTTCAAATCGCCGGGATGATCCTCAAATCAGGCCGATCGCGAGCGCCGGGCGGCGCTCTCAAAGGAGACACGTCATGTCCGAGATCGGCCTCCACCACGTCACCGCCTTTTCCGGCCCGGCAGCGCGCAACCGCGATTTCTACACCCGGGTGCTCGGGCTGCGGCTCGTCAAGACCACCGTCAACTTCGACGACCCGGGCACCTACCACCTCTATTACGGCGACGAGACCGGTCGCCCCGGCACGCTGCTGACCTTCTTCCCGATCGCGCATGCGACGCCGGGCCGGCTCGGCGTCGGCGAGACGCAGGAGATCGCGCTGCGGGTGCCGCGGGCCGCGATCGGCTGGTGGATCCACCGCTTCGTCGCGACGTCCGTCGATCACGACGCGCCGGCGAGCGTCTTCGGCGAGCCGACCCTGCGCTTCCGCGATCCCGACGGGATGCGGCTGGCCCTGGTCGGCGTCGACGGGGCGGAGTCGGAGCCGGCCTGGGGCGGCGGCGCGGTGCCGGCCGAGCACGCGGTGCGCGGCCTGCACGGGGTCACGCTGCGCCTCGCCGAGACCGGCCCGACCGCGGCGATCCTCGCCGACGGCCTCGGCTTCCGCGAGACCGCGCGCGAGGGCGCGTCGATCCGCTTCGCCGGGGACGCGGCGGCCGGCGGCTTCGTGACCCTCGAGGCGGCCGGCGCGGTCGCCCGGGGGCGGCAGGGCGCCGGGTCGGTGCACCACATCGCCTTCCGGGCCGCCGACGACGCGGCCCAGGCGGCGATGGTGGCGCGGCTCTCCGCCGACCACGGCCTCGCGGTCACCGAGCAGCGCGACCGCCAGTACTTCCGCTCGGTCTACTTCCGCGAGCCCGGCGGCGTGCTGTTCGAGATCGCGACCGATGCGCCGGGCTTTGCCGTCGACGAGCCGCTCGCCACCCTCGGCGGCGCCTTGAAGCTGCCGGCCGGCCTCGAACCGCACCGGGCGCGGATCGCGGCCGCCTTGCCCGACCTCGCCTTGCCCGACCTCGCCTTGCCCGACCTCGCCTGACCCGTCTTCCCGCCCCGCGCCTACGGGGCGGGATCGCCCTGCCCGCTTCCTGGAAGTCCGTCATGACCACCACCGATCTCGGCTTCGTCCACCGTTTCGAGCCGGGCGACGCGTCCGTTCGCCCCCTGCTCCTCCTGCACGGCACCGGCGGCGACGAAGCCGACCTGCTGCCGCTCGGCCGGCGGGTGTCGCCGGGCGCCGCCCTGTTGTCGCCGCGCGGTCCGGTCCTGGAGAACGGCATGCCGCGCTTCTTCCGCCGCCTGTCCGAGGGCGTGTTCGACGCCGACGACGTGCGCCGCCGCGCGGCCGACCTCGCCGGGTTCGTGGCGGCGGCGCGGGCGCGTTACGGCCTTCCGGCGCCGCTGGCGCTCGGCTTCTCGAACGGCGCCAACATCGCCGCCGCGATGCTGCTGCTGCACCCCGAAACGCTGGCGGGCGCCGTGCTGCTGCGGCCGATGGTGCCGCTGTCGGACGCCGCGCCGGCGGACCTCGCCGGCCGGCCCGTGCTGATGCTGTCGGGCGCGGCCGATCCGATCGTGCCGGCCGAGAACGCGGCGCGGCTCGCCGCCCTCCTCACGGCGGCCGGAGCCCGCGTCGAGCACGCCACGCTTCCGGCCGGGCACGGCCTGTCGCAGGCCGACCTCGCCGGCGTCGAAGCCTGGATGGCGCGCGAAGCGCCGCCGGCTTGAGAGCCGCCGCCGGCTTGAGGGCTGCCGCCGGCTTGAGGGCCGCCCCCGATCCGCGGCCATCCCCCGCAGGCGCTCCCTCGCGGCGTGCAAGCGTATAGGAAGGCACGCCGCGCCCTGCCGACGCCCGGCAGGACGCGCACGGACGCGGGAGCTTTCCATGGATGCCGACCTCGCCGAAACCCTGCGCCGGGCCGCCGCCGCCGGGCGTCGGCACGCCCAGACCTTCGTCGTCCAGACTTTCGTCGACCAGGTCGGCGCCGACGCCCTCCCCTGGTCGGTGGTCGCCGCCTTCGACGCCGAGATCCGCGGCTCGGTCGAGCGCGACCGGCGGATCGAGGACGAGCGCGACCGCGTGCTGATCGCCGCGGTGAAGCTCGCCGACGGCAGGCCGGAGGACGGGACGGAGGCGATCGAGACGGCGCGCGCGCACCTGATCGCGGCGATCGACTACCTGGAACAGGCGGTGCTGCGGTTCGGCGTCGTCAGCCGGGCCGGGGCGAAGCACGGCTTCGGCCCCGCCGGCCGTCCGATCGTCGCGCGGAGCTGAGCACCCCACGGCCGGATGCGTCGCCTGCGTTCGAGCCGTGGTCCTGGCGAAATCGCCGTCGCCGCGTGCGACGACTGCGAGCCCGCCCGGTTGACGTTGGCGGGCTTCCTCGTGCCCTTCGTAAGGATCGTTCCGGCCGCCGCGACGGTTTGCGCCTGCGCAACCGTCGTCCATCTCGACAACCGATGCCGCGCCGGCCGACCGGTGGCGGCTGGAGACTTCCGTGCCGCACAGACAGCCGCTTCGCCTCTGGATCGTCCGCCATGGCGAGAGCGCCGGCAACGTCGCCCGCGATGCGGCCCAGGCCGCCGGCGCGACGCGGATCGACATCGCCGAGCGCGACGTCGACGTGCCGTTGAGCGAACGCGGCCACCGGCAGGCCGAAGCCCTCGGGCGCTGGTTCGCCGCGATGCCCGCCGACGCGCGGCCGAACCTCGTCCTGGCCTCGCCCTACCGCCGCGCGGTCCAGACGGCCGAGGCGATCCGCGCATCGGGGGCGCTCGCCGCCGGCGCGCCGCCGCTGCTGGTCGACGAGCGCCTGCGCGAGAAGGAGTTCGGCATCCTCGATCGCCTCACCCGCGCCGGCATCGAGCAGTTGCACCCCGAGCAGGCGGAACTCCGCACCGACCTCGGCAAGTTCTACCACCGGCCCCCGGGCGGCGAGAGCTGGTGCGACGTCATCCTGCGCCTGCGCAGCGCGCTCGACACGATGGCGCTGCATTACGAGGGCCAGCGCATCCTCCTGGTCGCCCACCAGGTGGTGGTCCTGTGCCTGCGCTACCTGCTGGAGAATAGGACCGAGGCTGAGATCCTGGCCATCGACGCGCAGGGCGACGTCGCCAATTGCGGCGTCACCGAATACGCCCCCGCGGCGGTCGCCGCGCCCGGCCCCGCCCTCGACCTGATCCGCTACAACTTCGTCGCACCCCTTGAGGCACAGGGTGCTCCCGTTACTTCCGAACCCGACGCCAACGAAGCACAGGCCAAGAGCTGACAGCGTTGCACCATCGTCGGAAACCGACCGGAGGACAGCCATGGGCGCCGTGACACCGCTGACCGAGCACGTGCTCCGCGGCATGGCCCCCCCTAAGCCGGAGGGCGACAGCAAGGACGGCCGCGGCTGCGTCCTCATCGTGGCAGGCTGCACGGGCCTGCCCGGTGCCGTGCTGCTGAGCGCCGACGCGGCGATGCGCGTCGGCGCGGGCAAGCTCCAGATCGGCGTGTGCCGCGACCTCGCGATCCCGATCGGCATCGCCGTGCCGGAAGCCCTGGTGGTCGGCTTGGCGCAGACCGAGGGCGGCGGCATCGGCCGCGACTGCGCCGACGACCTCGTCGAGCGGGCCGGCGCCGTCGACGCGATCCTCACCGGTCCGGGCATGAGCGAGGACGCGGACACCGAAGCCGTGGTGTCCGCCCTCGTGCGCGGGGGCAAGGAGGCGGCGTTCGTCCTCGACGCCGGGGCGCTCGTTGCGCTCCGCGCCGACCCGGACCTGACCCGAAGCCTGTCCAGGCCGGCGATCATCACCCCGCATGCGGGCGAGATGGCCAAGCTCCTCGACCTGGATCGCGAGGCCGTCGAGGCCGACCCGCTGGCGGCGGCGCGCCGCGCCACCGAGCGCTTCGGCACGGTGACGGTGATGAAGGGCGGCCGGACGCAGGTCGTCTCCCCCGACGGCCGCGCCTGGTGCTACGAGATGGGGCATGTCGGCCTGGCGATCTCGGGCTCGGGCGACACGCTCGCGGGCCTGATCGTCGGGCTGCTCGCCCGCGGGGCCGAGCCCGAGGCGGCGGCTCTGTGGAGCGTCTACGCCCACGGCGAAGCCGGTCGCCGGCTCGCCCGCCGCTACGGCGGGATCGGCTTCCTGGCGCGCGAGATCCCGGCGGAGGTGCCCTGCATCCTCGCCGAGGTGATGACCTGAGGCCGAGTCCGGTCTCCAACGTTTGCGAAGCGAGGACCCCATGGCGCAGCCGCCGGACGACAACCTGGACCACTACGCGCTCGGCTTCTACGCGCCGGGCAAGACCCTGCGCCGCGAGGACTGCCCCTATGCCGAAGGCATGGAGGCGCACGACCTCTGGCTCGCGGGCTACGACGCGGCCCTGCGCGGCGATACGCTCGAGGATCGTCCCGCGCCGCAGGCCTGAGCCCGGGCGACGGCGTTTGGCCGTCGGAACCGCCCGCGGCGCATGGACTACCCCGCGGCGCATGGACTACCAGGGCACGGTCTGCCCGGCGTGGTCGAGGAAGACGCAGCCGCGCTGCCCGAGGTGCCGTTCGAGCACCGTGACGATGCCGCGCGCGCTGGTCTCGACGTCGAGGGTCGCGCGCCGGCCGCCGAGATCCGTGCGCACCCAGCCCGGATGCATCAGCACGACGCCCCAGGCCGCCTTGGCGTGCTGCCCGGCGAAGGAGCGGGCCAGGGTGTTGAGCGCCGCCTTGCTCGCGCGGTAGCTGCTCCAGCCGCCGCCGCGGTTCAGCGAGACCGAGCCGAGCTTCGAAGTCATCAGGACGACGAGCCCGTCGGGGGCCACGCGCGCGTGGAACGCCTCGGCGAAGCGGATCGGGCTGAGGGCGTTCGTCTGGAAAACCGCCGTCGCCACCGCGCGCGGCATCGCGGCGGCCGGCGTGCCGGCCTGGGTGGCGACGCCCGCGACCACGAAGACGAGGTCGAAGGCCGGCGCGTCCGCGAGCGTCCTGCGCAGGGCGGTCACCGCCGCGTCGTCGTCGATGTCGACGCCCGCCTCGATCCGCAGCCGGCCGTCGGTCGCGAGGCCGGACAGGGCGGCGGAAGGGCGGCGCACGGTGGCCGTCACGTCCCATCCGCGATCGAGGAACCGGGCGACGAGGCCGAGCCCGAGGCCGCGGGAGGCGCCGACGACCAGCGCCCTGCGGGCGGTCAAGGCGCACATCCCCGGCTGGGCATTACGACGACCGGCCTGCGCGGCAAGGCCGATGAAGCGCCGCCTGCGACGGCTCTCGTGACGGCATCGATGAGGGGAGGCATCGCTTCAGGATAGGTCCCGGAGCCGGCCTGTCGAGGAAACGGTTTGTCGCGTGGCAACGCCCGGAGCGGATGGGGCCGAGCCGCGTTGACCCTGTGACACCGCCGGACAGGACCCCCTCGATGCATGCGAAGCGACTGGCGGAGACCGAGGCGGCACTCGCCCGCACCGACCGCCTCTGGCGGGCGGAGGTGAGCCGGCTCTACGGCCCGGAGGGCGTCCTCCGGTTCGGCTACGGGCCGGAGGGGCGCGGCGTGGACGGCTCGTCCGTCCGGCGCGCCTACGAGGCCCGTCGCGACGCGGTCGCCTCCTGGCGCCACGAGCGGCGGTCGGCGCACGCGGTCCGGTAGCCCGACCGTGTCGACCGCGACGGCCTCCATCCTCGGCCTGTGGTCCGCCTACTGGGCGGCGATGTTCGCGCAGGTCGCCCACCTGCGGACGCTCGACGACGGCGTCGGCGCAACCACCTGCGGCTGGGTCTCGCGAAGCCTCCTGGCCATCGGAACCGCGTTCTTCCTGCTGGCGAAGGGCGGGTAGGCGAAGGCACGCGCGGGGTCGGCTCTGGATCGACGCCTGCCCCTCCGGCCGCCTGCGAATTGCTCAGCCGGCCAGGTCGGTGAGGTAGCGCCGGTGGACCCAGCCGGACCGGCACGGTCCCGCGTAGGCGGTCCGGCGTGGCCAGGGCGTCGCGACGCCGCAATCCTGCCCCTCCGGGGCCGCGTACACGACGCCGAGCCACGGCCCACGGGTCTCGCAGACCGACAGGCGCTGGCCCGTATGGATGCGATCGACCTCGCGGTAGGGGCGGCCGCCGGGGCCGCTGCGCACCGAGAGGAAGTCGTCGCCCTTCGGGTCGAGGCCGGTGACGGCGGCCAACCGCGGGCAGGCGTCGAGCTCAGGCCCGTCCGCGCCAGCCTGGACCGGCACGTCGAGGGAAGCGGTTTGCGCGTGGGCGGCCGCGATCGACAGGCCGAGCGCCGCGGCGAGGACGAGCGGCTTGCGCCAGGTCATGAACCACTCCGTTGCGGACGGGGCGACGCCGCGCCGGGCGAGCTATGTCGGCGGCGGATCACCGGTCAAGCACCGGCGGCGCGGCAGAGCGCGTGCGCCGAAACCGGGCGAGGCCGTGCCGGACGGCCGCCACCAAGCCGAACGCGGTGAGCCAGGCGAGGAGCCAGATTTCGTACAGGTCGGCGTCCATCGCGGATTCTCCGTCGAGGCCGAGCCAGGCGGCCAGGCCGTGCGGGACCGGAACGCCGGACCCGAGCGCGAGGCGCATCGCCGGGATCGACAGCAGGGAGGTGACGAGTATGTGCGCCGCCGCCCGGTAGAGCGGCCGGGCCGCGCCCGCGACGGTTCCCGCGAGCCCCGCGAGCAACGCCGCGCCGAGCCAGAGCGCCACAGGCCGCCGGGCCGCATCGGCCTCGGCCCCGCCGGGCAGGAGCGGAAACAGGAGGAACAGCGGCGCCAGGCCGAGCGCGAACAGCAGCGCGAGGGGCGGCACGTGCAGCAACCGGGCGACGCGACGGCGAACCGATTCGTCGGCGTCGGCGCCGTTCTCAGCCGCCCGCATCGCGCGCCGCGTCGAGGATCTTCAGGATCGCAGGGCTCCGGCCATGGCGACGGCGCAGGCGCGCCTCGTCCGCGTCGAGGGCGTCGCAGCCCAGGTCCTTGACCGCGGCGGCGATCTCCCGCCCCCGGGCCGCGTCGTAGGCGTCTTCGCCGGTCCAGTGCCGGCAGCCGGTCAGGCGCGTCAGGTAGCGCTCCACGTCGGCGGGGCGTCGGCCGGGCTCCGCCGCCAGCGGCGACACCGGAAGCAGCGCGGCCAACAGCGCGAGCCGCATCGTCCGTCCGGTCATTCCGTCACCTCCGCCCTCACCCCCGCCCCCGCCCCGTCGCCATACCAGAGGTTTGGCGTCGGGCGCAGCCGCCCCCGCCGGCCCGAGCCCCGTCGCCTCTCCCATTCGCCGTGCGGAAGCTGCTAGGCAGGCGAAAGCGGCGCCGGACGCCGCCCGACGCCGCGGCCTCGACGCCGCAACCTGGACGAGCATTCGCTCGCCGCTTCACCCGCCCGCGCCGACGAACGGTCGGCGCATTCCGATGGAGACGCCACGCATGCTCTCACGCCGAAACGCGCTCGCCACCGCCGCGCTGCTGCTCTGCGCATCCGCCGTCCGGGCCGAGCCGACGGTCGGGCTGGCCGAGCGCCGGGCGATCGCCGCCTATCGCGAGGGCCGCTATCCGGCGCAGCAGAAGGCGATCCAGGACGCGGCCGGCTTTCCGGTGCCGGTCGAGGTGGCGTGGGACCAGCTCACCATCCCCGGCGACGACAAGTACTATTCCGACCCGGCCTACTTCGAGACGACGATCTTCGAGCCGCTGGCGGCGGGGCTGAAGCAGGTCGGCCGCGATCCGATGGGCCGCGACGCTCTCAAGGCGAAGCTCAAGGGCATCCGGGTCCGCTACGACGAGAAGACCGCACCGGCCTCGAACTACCCGAACGGCCTGAGGTTCGATGCCGGGGTGCTCGACGTCAACTGGCGGCCCTTCGCCAACGTGGCCGACTACAAGGACCGGGTGGAGGCCGTGGTGAAGGTGCTGGAGCAGGGATTGTGATCCGGGCGGCCCGGCCGCGCCGGGCCGTGTCCGGTGCCCTCGCGGCGGTGGCCTGGTGCGGAGCGGCGATGGCCGAGCCTGCGCCGCGCTCTGGGCGTTATGACAGCCTCACCCTGGTGGTGAAGGGCGACCGTGTCGCCGGCGCCTTCGCCGAGGGCCGCGGCGGGGTCGAGGGCATGCCTTCGTTCAGCTGCATCTTCCTCCTGCACGGGACGCTGTCGGGCGCCCATGGCACCGTCGAGACCTGGTACCCGGGCGAGGCGCGGCGCATCTCCGGCACCCTCGCCTTCGACGCCGCCGGGGCGGCGCTGACCTTGGCCGAGGATCACGGCGGTTGCCCGATGACCACGGGCAGCATGGTCGGCAGCCCCTACGCCCTCGCGGCCGAGGCGGCCGATCCGGGTGAGGACGTCGCGCGCTGGCAGGGGGTGGCCCTGGTCACCGCCGAGCGCGCCGCGTTGCTTGCCGAGCCCGGACCCGCACCGAAGCGCAGCCCGTACCTCGTCGCGACCGACGTCGTCGCGGTCGAACCGTGAGACTTTCCATGAGGCCCGGCTCCGTCGAGCGACCGGCCGACATGTCGGCGGCCTCGTTCGCCGGCGACAGCGGAGACCGGATGATGGTGCGAACATCGACGCGTGGCGAAGGCCGGTTTGCGATCTCTCGGAAGGCGACCACGTGGGTCGCCCTGCTCGGTTTCGCCGTTCTCGATCTCGCCGTCCTGCCGACGCTCCGGCTCGATGCCGCCGCCCGCGAGCCGTCGGGCTCCGCCGCGCTCCGTCGCGACGTCGAGGGCTACGCCTTCGCCGCCTGCCTGACGGCGCAGGATTCCGCGTACCTGAAGGAGCAGGGCCACGGATGGGGCGCGGTCGTGCTGGAGCGCGGCCACGGCGGCGTCGAGCCGCTCATGTCCCTCGATGCGGCCGTCAAAGCCGCGGCGGCGCGGACGCCGATGGCGCTCATGCACAAGGACGGGCCCGTCTCGGAACCGCTCGTGCCCCTGCCGATCCTGTTCTGCGCGGACCTGCTGCAGACCCCGTCCGTGCGGGCGGCGAAGCTTCGCGCGATGCGGCGGCTTCGACCGGATTACCATCGCTGACGCGACGCGCCTGCGTCGGCTTTTATGCAGACACGTCGCTGCGCGCCGCATGGGGCGATCTGTCCGAGGTCTTCGCGCTCCCGTGATGCAGTCGTTCTGCGGTTTGATCGGTTGCGCAGAAGAACGTCCGGGTTTTCGTCCAATCGAAGACCCGGCACCTCATCCATCGAGCACCGATGTAGGACGCCCATGTGGTACCTCTACGGCATCGCCCTGCTGGCCGGCGTCGCCAACGCGATCGAGCCCGGCCAGAACGCCACCTTGGCCAAGGTCACGGGCCAGCCGATGCTGGCGGGACTCTTCTGCTTCGGTCTCGCCATGCTGTGCCTGATCGGGGCGATGGTCGTCACCGGCCGGCTCGACCGGCCGAGCGCAGAGAAGGTCGCCAGCGTTTCCTGGTGGGCCTGGCCGGGCGGAATCCTCGGGGCCGCGGTGGTCCTGGCGCAGCTCTACGTCGCGCAATCGGTCGGCGCCGCGCCGTTCCTGGGCTGCGTTATCACCGCGGGCGTGGTCGGGTCGATCGCCCTCGACCATTACGGCCTGGTCGGCTTCGATCGCCGTCGCGCCAGCCCGTGGCGCATCGCCGGCGGTGTCCTGATGGTCGGCGGCGTCGCCCTGGTGGCGGTGTTCTGACGATCGACGTCTTCCCAGCCTGATCAAGGATTCCGCATGGTCTTCCTCTATGGATTCGCGCTCCTGGCCGGTCTCGCCAGCGCGATCGAGCCCGGTCAGAACGCCGGCCTCGCCAAAGCGTTCGCGCAGCCGCTCCTGGCGGGCGTGGTCAGCCTCGTCATCAGCATCGCGACGCTCGCCGTGATCATGCTCGTGATGGGGCGCTATGGCTGGCCGGGGATGGAGCGCCTCGCGCAGGTTCCCTGGTGGGCCTGGCTGGGCGGCGTGCTGAGCGCGATCCTCGCGGTGGCGCAGCTCTACGTATCCAAGAAGATCGGCGCCGCCAGCTTCCTCGGGCTGATCGTGACGGCGGGCGTCGTCACCTCGGTCCTGCTCGACCATTTCGGCCTCGTCGGCTTCAAGGTGCACGAGGCGAGCGTCTGGCGTCTCCTCGGAGGCGTCCTGATGATCGGCGGCGTCGGCCTGGTCGCGCGGTTCTGATCGACGCCTGCGGAGGCGGTTTATCCGGCTGCCCTGCCTCGTCCGTCAGACCAGAACCAGGATCGCCCCGAGGATCAGCAGCACCGCGAGGCCGGCGAGCAGGACGACCCGTCCGACCGGCTCGTCCGCGTCCGCCTCGCCTTTCGCGTCCGCGGCAGGCGGCGGCGTGACGCTCACCGCCGGCTCGCCCTCGCCGCCCGCGATCGCGCGCGGCACCCCGGGCTCCGGCATCGCAAGCGTCAGCCTCGGCGTGACGGCGGTTTCGGCGCGCGGGCCGAACGCATCCGGCTCCACGCT
Organism: Methylobacterium cerastii; assembly: GCF_022179125.1. Lineage (GTDB taxonomy): Bacteria > Pseudomonadota > Alphaproteobacteria > Rhizobiales > Beijerinckiaceae > Methylobacterium > Methylobacterium cerastii. The sequence continues at coordinate 22,901 of NZ_BPQG01000082.1, read as the reverse complement.
CACCCCCGCCTCTTCCAGCTCCAGCATCACCAGGACGAGGGCGTCCACGTCGAGGCTGTCGACGGGAATTGCGGCCTCGAACTCGCTCGCCGTGAGTTCCCCGCGCGTCCGCCCGAGGGCGATCAGCCGGTCCAGCGTCGCGCGGTCGATCGTGCCTGCCATCCGTGACCTCCTGCCGTCTCCGCTCTCTCATGTGGCGCGAGGCCGACGGCATGACAGCCTGCTCGAAGGTCCGCGGGGCGAGGGGCTGGCAGCCGAAGCAGGCGAGGTTTAGGAACGGCCCCGTCGAGGCTTGGCCGACGGGGTGCCGGACGTCGGCGTTCCGAACCCGTCCAGTACGGTCCGGCCGACGGACCGAGGGCGTGTGCCGGATCACCGCAATCGAAGAGAGCGCGAACTGATGCCCTACCCGGTCGCCATCGTCTTCACGCTCGCGTTGCTCTTCGTCGGGCTCGCGGCGATCGGATGGTGGCAGGATCCGGCGGCACCCGCGCTCAGCGATTGGTTCGTGGCCAAGGCGACCGAAGGCGGGCTGTGGTCGGGCCTCCTGCTATTCCTGGTCGCGGCCGCCTTCTTCGCCTGGCGCGACGGCAGGACGAGACCGTGACGGCGGACAAGATCGCCCAGGTTCAACGCCTTTCCTCGGCGCTCGCCGCCCGGGTTCGCTACGCCCAGATGGTGCGTGGGCCGATCCTGCCGGCACAGGTCGACGCGCTGCTCGCCGCCGCGATGCTACTCCAGGAGCACGGGGTGCCCTGGCCCTCCCTGGTGGAGCAGGTGCTGCACGATCTGGCGCAGGACCTGGAGCACCCGGAGCCTTCCGCCGCCGCCGAGCCGTGACGAAGCCTCGGCGTGCCCGAGCGAGCGCGATCGATCGCGGCCTCGGAACAAGTCGGGCCGGAACGACCTGAGTGGGGGGCACGCGCCGGAACGGCTGGCGCACCCCACGCTCACGGAGCCCCGCACGCCATGGTCATGATCATCATCTGTTTCCTGGCCCCCTGGCTGGCGATGTTCCTGCGCGGGAAGGTGATCCAGGGCATCCTCTGCATCCTGCTCCACATCACCGTCATCGGCTGGATCCCCGCCACGATCTGGGCCCTGATGGTGACGCGCAAGGAAGCCTGAGGCGGTCGGGGTTCGCGACAGCAGGCCAGCGGCGGCGGAGCCCGCTCCCTCGTCGCAAAAAATCGGACGTCCCGGCGCGGAGCGGTCGCGGGGCCGTATGGCCGGCGGACCGCCAAGTCCGCGCCCGCCATCGCCTGCGAGGCGGAGCCTTAAGGCCCTGATAACCACGCGCATGCGTTCGTGATCCGGACCTGTCTGGATCCGTTCGATGGCGATTCGCGCACAACACGTTGAGAATGCGGAGGTTCGTGCAGCGAACGCAGATGGCGCGAGATCGGCCGACGGCACCCTGGCATCCGGCCTGTTGCGCTTGGCGCGCTGGCGGCTCCTGGCCATGCATCACGCGGCGGGTGTGGGACATCTCGGCGGCAACCTGTCGGCCTTCGATGCGATGATGCTCCTGCATCACGAGATGCTTCGTCCGCAGGACCGGTTCGTCCTGTCCAAGGGGCACGCGGCGGGGGCCTACTACGTCACCCTGTGGAGCCGCGGGCTCATCACCGACGCCGAGCTCGACAGCTTCCATGGCGAGGGCACCCGGCTCGCCGGGCATCCGCCGGCGCGGGGCGTGCCCGCCATCCGCTTCGGGACCGGCAGCCTCGGCCACGGCGTTTCGCTGGCGGCGGGCCTCGCCCTGTCGATGCAGCTGCAGGACCGGCCCGGGCACGTCTTCTGCCTGACCTCCGACGGCGAATGGCAGGAGGGGTCGACCCTCGAGGCCTTGATCTTCGCCGCCCACAACAAGCTCGTGAACCTGACGATCCTGATCGACAACAACCGGCTCCAGGGCTTCGGCACCACGCGGGACGTGGCCTCGATGGAGCCGCTGGCGTCGAAGCTCGCCGGCTTCGACGTGGAGATCCGCGAGGCCGACGGGCACGATCTCGCCGACATGCGCCGCGCCCTGTCGGCCGGCCGGGAGCGGCCCACGCTCGTCGTGCTCCATACGGTGAAGGGCTACGGCGTCCCCGCGATCGAGGGGCGGATGGACAGCCACTACCTGCCGCTCACCGACGACCAGTATCGCGAGGCCGTCACCGGCATCGGAGGCCTCGGGGCATGACGCGCCGGAACGCCATGCCGGACGACCTCCACCGATCCCTTCGCCCCCGACCCAGCCTGTGGTGCGTGCCGTGAGACGCCAACTCTGCGACGCCCTGGTGGAACGGGCGGCCCGGCCCGACCTCGTCTTCCTCACGGGCGACCTCGGCTTCGGCGCCTTGGAGCCCCTGCGCGACGTGCTGGACCGGCGCTTCATCAACGCCGGCATCGCCGAGCAGAACATGGTGGGCGTCGCCGCCGGCATGGCGAGCGAGGGGATGGAGCCCTGGACCTACACGATCGCGCCGTTCTGCTACGCGCGGGCCTTCGAGCAGATCCGCAACGACGTCTGCCTGCACGCCCTCCCCGTCCGGCTCCTCGCCAACGGCGGCGGCTACGGCTACGGCGTCATGGGCGCCACGCATCATGCCTTGGAGGATTACGGCGTCCTCTCGACGCTGCCGAACCTGCATCTCTTCATCCCGGCCTTCGACGAGGACGTCGCCGCGACGATCGCTGCGGCGGGAGCCCTTCCGGGCCCCGCCTATATCCGCCTGGGACGCGGCGAGTTGCCAGCGGGCACGATCGCGCCGGCCTACGCACCGTGGCGTCGCCTGCGTGCCGGGACAGGCCCGGTGGTGGTCGTCGTCGGCCCGATGGCCGGTCCGACCCTCAGTGCCCTCGAAGACGACGCGGCCGAGATCTGGGCCGTCTGCGAGCTGCCGCTGCGTGTCAGCCCGCCGCCGGAGGCGTTCGTCGCCGCCCTGCGGAAGAGCCGCCGCCTCTGCGTCGTGGAGGAGCACGTTGCGCAGGGGAGCCTGGGCCAAAGCCTCGCCGCGTGGTGCCTGGAGACCGGCGTCGGCCTCGACGGCTTCCGCATGCTCAATGCGCAAGGGTATCCCTCCGGGACCTACGGCTCGCAGGCCTTCCACCGGCAGGAGAGCGGCCTCGATGCGCCCGGCATCCGTGCCGCCGTGCAGGCGATGGGCGCCGCATGAGCCCGGATTCCGCGCACTGGATCGGAACGCTCAAGGGCCCGATCGTCGTCCTCGGCGCGGGCGGCTTCGTCGGCTGCAACCTGTTCCGGGCCATCCGGGCGGTGCGGCCGGACGTGTTCGCCGTGGTCCGCAACCTTCCAGCCCCGCGCCTGCGCGACGTCGACCCCAGCCATCTCGTCGAGGTCGACCTGAACGACCGCTCGGCGGCCCGAAACTTCGTCGAGGCGATCCGCCCGGCCACGGTCTTCGACTGCGTCGCCTACGGTGCCTACTCCTTCGAGCAGGACGCCGACCTCGTCTACGCGACGAACTTCACCGCGATGGTCAACCTCGTGGAATTGCTGGCGGCCGGCGGAACGCTCGCGGCCTACGTCCACGCCGGCAGCTCCTCCGAGTACGGTTCCAACTCGGACGCGCCGAAGGAAGATGCGGAGCTGAGGCCCAACAGCCCCTATGCCGTGTCGAAGGCCGCAGCGAGCCATTACCTGACCTTTGCCGGGCGGACGCGGCGCCTGCCGGTCGTGAACCTGCGGCTCTACTCGGTCTACGGCCCCTACGAAGACGCCTCGCGCCTGATCCCCGCCGTCGTGGCGCGCGGATTGGAGCGCGGCTACCCCGACTTCGTCGATCCCGGCATCGCGCGCGACTTCGTCTACGTCGACGACGTCTGCGAGGCCTTCGTGCGCGCCGCCGCCAAGATGGACCTCGATCTCTACGGCGCGTCGATCAACATCGGCTCCGGCGTCCAGACGACGATCCGCGAGCTCGCCAGCCTCGCGCAGACGACGTTCGCGATCCCCGATGCGGCCCGCTTCGGGGACATGCCGGCACGCGGCTGGGACCTGACCCGCTGGCAATCCGACCCCGCCAAGGCCGAGCGCCTCCTCGGCTGGCGTGCCCGCACGTCCCTGGACGAGGGCCTGACCCGGACCGCCGCATGGATGCGTCAGGCGGACCCGGCGCTGACCGGCCTGACCAAGCGCCACGGGTCGGCGCCGCGCCGGCGCTCGATCGCCGCCATCGTCGCCTGCTACAAGGACGAGGAGGCGGTGCCGGTCATGCATGCCCGCCTCACCGCGGTGTTCCAGCGGATCGACGTCGACTACGAGATCATCTTCGTCAACGACGCCAGCCCCGATCGCTGCGGCGAGCGCATCCGCGAGATCTCGGCGCGCGACCCGCACGTCCTCGGGATCACCCACTCGCGCAACTTCGGCTCGCAGATGGCCTTCCGCAGCGGCATGGAGCTCGCCACCGCGGAGGCCTGCGTCCTGCTGGACGGCGACCTGCAGGACCCGCCCGAGCTGATCGAGCAGTTCTACGCCGCGTGGCTCGCCGGGGCGAACGTGGTCTACGGCCGCCGGGTCGAGCGCGACATGCCCTGGATCTGGGGGCTGCTCTACAAGGCGTTCTACCGGGTGTTCGCGGCCTTCAGCTACATCCGCATCCCGCACGACGCCGGCGACTTCTCGCTGATGGACCGGCGGGTGGTGGGCTGGCTGCTGAACTGCCCCGAGCGCGACCTCTTCATGCGCGGCCTGCGCGCCTACGTCGGCTTCCGCCAGACCGGCGTCGACTACGTCCGCCCCAAGCGGATGTTCGGCGCCAGCACCAACAACCTCCTCTCGAACCTCGAATGGGCCAAGCGCGGCATCTTCTCGTTCAGCAACACGCCCTTGAAGATCCTGACCGCATCCGGCTTGGGCCTCCTCGCCCTGACCGCGATCCTGAGCCTCGGCCTGATCGTCGCGCGCCTCCTCGTGCCCGACATCGCTCCGCGCGGCGTGACCACCCTGCTGCTGGCGATCCTGTTCTTCGGCGCCCTCAACCTGTTCGGGATCGGTCTCGTCGGGGAATACGTCGCCAAGATCATGGAGGAGGTGAAGGGCCGCCCGCGCCTCATCCGCGCGGCGCTGATCCGCAACGGCGTCTCCAGCGACCTCCTTCCGGACGGACGATCGATCCCATGAGCCTCCTCGACGACCTGCGCGGTCGCGACTGCCCGGTCTGCGGCGCCTCCCAGGCCGGCTCGGCCCCGTTCCTCTCGGCCAGCGTCGATCCCGCGCGGATCGGCAGCTTCAGCTTCGCCTCGCGCAAGCGGCCGGAATTCATGTCGTTCCGGCTGGTCCGCTGCCTGACCTGCCAGACCGTCTACGCGGCCGAGGCGCCCAGTGCCGAAACGCTGGCCGACGCCTACGCGGCCGCCGACTACGACACCTCCGAGGAAGCCGACCTGGCGGCGCAGACCTACGCGCGGGCGCTGGCGCCCTTTCTCGATGCGGGCATCCGCGACGGGGCCGCCCTGGAGATCGGCGCCGGCACCGGAAGCTTCCTGCGCGAGCTGCAACGCCTGGGCTTTCGCCACGTGACGGGCGTCGAGCCCTCGAGCGCGGCCGTCGCCGCCGCCGCCGACCTGCGCGACCGCATCCGCGTTGGCGTGTTCGACCCCGCCGACCACGCGCCCGAGAGCCTGTCCTTCATCGGATGCTTCATGACGCTGGAGCACGTGCGCGATCCGTTGGCGCTGACCCGGGCCGCGTTCTCGCTGCTGCGCCCCGGCGGGGTGCTCGCCTTCGTCACCCACGATCACCGCGCGCCGATCAACCGCCTGCTCGGGCGCCGGTCGCCGATCATCGACATCGAGCACATGCAGCTGTTCTGCCATGCCAGCCTGCACAAGCTCCTTGCGCGCACCGGCTTCTCCGAGGTCGCGATCACCGCGATCCGGAACGCCTATCCCCTCCGCTACTGGTTGCGCCTCCTGCCCCTTCCGGGTGCGATGAAGACCGCCGCCATCGCCGGCGCGGATGCGACCGGGCTCGGCCGGCTCCGCGTCGGCCTGAACGTCGGGAACCTGTTGACGGTGGCGCGCAAGCCCGTCGCGCCGACCCCGTGACGGCGCCGCGCCTCGGACAGCTTCCCTTCGCGACGATTCTCTGCCTCGTCGCGCTGCCGAACCTCGCGTTCCTGACGACGCACCTCGCGAGCCCGCTCCTGGGCGTCGCCTGCGTGGCCTGCACGGTGGTTGGCGTCCTTGCGACCCTGCGCGCGGTGCTGCGGCAGCCGGTCCCCCTCGACGGTCCGCTCCTGGTAGGCGCGCTCGGCGTCGGCTTCGCCCTCTGCTGCGTCGGGGGCCAGGCGCACGTCTTCTACGCGAACGACGACTGGCTGATCCGCGACGCCGTCCTTCGAGACCTCGTCGCCGAGCCGTGGCCGGTGGGGTATCGCTACCTGGGCGAGGCGACGACCCTGCGCGCACCGCTCGGGATGTACCTCGTCCCGGCGGCGTTCGGGAAAATCCTGGGGTTGCGCGCGGCCCATGTCGCGCTGTTGGCGCAGAACGGCGTCCTGTTCGGATGCCTCCTCTACGTCTTCGCGCAGGCCTCCACGCCGCGGCGCGCCGCGTGGTCGGTCCTTGCGATCTTCGTCCTGTTCGGAGGCTGGGACGTCGCCGGAGCTTGGCTCCTCGACGAGCCGCTGGCCTTCGGGACCCATCTCGAGCATTGGATGCCGGGCCAGCAATTCACCTCGCACGTCACGCAGGTGTTCTGGGTGCCGAACCACGCCGCCTCGGGCTGGACGTTCGTGGCTGCCTACCTCCTCTGGCATCGCAGGCGCCTCGACCTCGGCGGCCTGGTGTGCGTCTTCGGGCTTTGCGCGTTCTGGTCGCCGCTCAGCCTGATCGGCGCGCTGCCGTTCCTGGCGCGGGCCGTCGTCGTGGATGGTGTGCGCGGACGCCTGCGGCTTCGGCAGATGCCCGCTCCGATCTTCGTCGCCGTCGGACTGGCGCCGACGCTGCTCTACCTGCTCGCCGACGGCGGACGCGTTCCGCATGGCTTCGCGGCGATCGATGCGAGCTTCGTTGCGAGATACGTCCTGTTTCTGCTCGTCGAAATCGGCCCTGTCCTCGTCATCCTCTATACGGCATCGCGATCCGATCTTCAGCGCCGGGACTCGGTGTTGGGCGCAGACATGCCGCTCGTCATCCTCGTCCTGTCGTTCGTCCCCTTGTATCGGCTCGGCGTGCTCGACTTCGTCATGCGCGCCTCCATTCCGGCGCTTGCCATCCTCGCCCTCCGTTTCGGCGAAGTCGCGACCGCCCCGTGCAGGCCCCGACGGCGGGTCGCGACGATCGCCGTCGTCCTGCTCGGCGCCGGCGCGCCCATCTACGAAATCGGCCGGGCCTTCCTGAAACCCGCCTTCGCGATCAGCGACTGCACCCTGCTCGATGCGTCGCGGTTCCCGCCGAACGACGGGCCGCTCTTCCACTATCTGGCGCGCAAAGCGGTCATCGAATCCTCTGTCGCCGGGAGGATCTTGGCCGTTCCGCAGCGCGTCTTGGAGGTTAGCGCGAGGCCGACATGTTGGCCGGACCGTGTTTCGGAGACCGACCCTATGAAGGTCGCCGAGTCTCTCCGAAGCGCGCGGAACTAGCATCCGCCGTCGGCGCGTGGCGTCGCTCGACGAGCCGACGGCGGCGGCGAGAACGCCGCGGCGGGACGGCTTACGCGGCGGCCAATCCGCCGACGCGCGTCACGGCGCGATCGAGGCTTGCGCGGCCTGGAGCAGTTCCGTTGCCAGCGCCTCGTCGTCGACGGCCCGGGCCAGGACGACGGCGCCGACGAGGGTCGCCACCGTCGCCAGGGCGCGTTGCCGGCGCCGCTCCTTCGACGCCTTCGGCGTTAGGTTGGCGACGATGGAGGCGAGGCCTTCGATCCCTTGCGCGAATCGTCCCCGGACGGCGCTGCCTGCACTTTCCCGCGAGACGTCGTTGGCGAGCGCCGCCAGCGGGCAGCCCTTCCCCGGCGTGCGGACGTGGTCGAGGGACAGGTAGTTCGCGACCACGGTGTGGGTCGTGCCCCGGTATTCTTCCGCCAGCGCGGTATCGAAGGCTTCGGCCGCCAAAGCATCCTTGTTGGCGAACTGGCCGTAGAAGCCGCCATGGGTCAGGCCGGCGGCGGCCATGATGTCCACGACCCCGACGCCGTGGAGGCCGCGCTCGCGGAACAGGGCCGCGGCGACTTCGACGACGCGCTGTCGGTTGATCCTGGCCTGTTCCTGCGAGACTCTCGGCATGGCCCGATCCTTCGGCGTGTCCGACGACGATATAAAGGCGACCTGCCCTCCCAAGAAGGGCCCGGCTCAAGGCTCGGCCGGCACTGGCATCGCCTGGTCATCGGCGGCGACGCGCCGTTCGCGCGTCGCCCGCCCGACCCGGAACCACAGGGCGTAGAGGGCGGGCAGGAACAGCAGGGTCATCAGCGTGCCGACGCCGACGCCGCCGATGAGGACGTAGGCGAGCGCCCCCCAGAACACCGAGTGGGTGAGCGGGATGAAGGCCAGCATGGCCGCGGCCGCCGTCAGGATCACGGGCCGGGCCCGGCGCACGGTGGATTCCACGATGGCGTCGTAATCCGCCAGGCCCGCCGCCTGGTCGTGGTGGATCTCGTCCACCAGGATCAGGGTGTTGCGCATCAGGATGCCCGACAGCGCGATCAGCCCGAGGATCGCGTTGAAGCCGAAGGGCTGCTGGAAGACCAGCAGGGTCGGCACGGCGCCCACGAGGCCGAGCGGCGCGGTGGCGAACACCATGAACATCGTGGAAAACGAGCGCACCTGCAGCATGATCACCGTCAGCGTCACGATCAGCATGATCGGGAACACCGCGACCAGCGCCGTCATCGCCTTGGCGCTCTCCTCCACCGACCCGGCCGTGTCGATGCGGTAGCCCGGCGGGAGCTTCGCCTTGATCGGTTCGAGGAGGGGGAAGACCTGGGCGTGGATGTCGGGCGGCTGCAGGCCGTCGAGGACGTCGCCCTGCACACGGATGTAGGCCTCGCGGTTGTAGCGCTTGAGCACCGCGTCCTCGGTCCGGCTCTCGAGGCGGGCCACCTGAGAGACCGGCACCTGGCGCCCGTCCTTGGTCGTCAGCGTCAGGTCGCCGACCTCGCCGAGCGAGCGCCGCTCCGGGCCGGGGCTGCGCAGGACGACGTCGACGGCGCGCAGGTTCTCGCGCACCTGGGTGGCGGGCGTCCCGTTGAGGTAGCTCTGCAGTTGCTGGGCGGCCTCCTTCGGGGTCAGGCCGATCAGGCGCAGGCGCTCCTGGTCGAAGGCGAGGCGCAGGCTCGGCGTCCTGTCGCCCCAGTCGAGGTGGACCATCCGCATGTTGGGATTGCTCGCCATCACCCCTCGGACCTCCTCGGCGATGCCGCGGATCACGTCGAGGTCGGGTCCGACCACCCGGAAGGCGACGGGGAAGCGGACCGGCGGGCCGAACACGATCTGCAGCACCCGCACCCGCGCCTCTGGGAAGCGGCCCTCGTCGACGAGCTTGCGCACCTTGATCCGCAAGGCGTCGCGGGCCTGGGCGTCGGCGGTCTGCACCACGATCTGCGCGAAGGCCGGATCGGGCAATTCGGGATCGAAGGAGAGCACGAAGCGGGGCATGCCCTGGCCGACATAGCTCGTGATCTCGCGCGCCTCGGGCAGGTCGCGCACGGCCGTCTCGATCCGCTTGACGCTGGCTTCGGTGGTGGCGAAGGCGGAGCCCGTCGGCAGGGTCACCTCGACGATGAGCTCGGGGCGCTCGGAGTTCGGAAAGAACTGCTGCTCGACGCGGCCCATGCCGACCACGGCGAGCGCGAACAGGCCCACGGTGATGCCGGCGGCCAGCCACTTGTGGTCGACGGACATCCGCACGACCCGGCGCAGGCGCTCGTAGTTCCTGGTGGCGTAGATCGCCCCGTGGCCGCCTTCCACCGTCTTGATGTTCGGCAGCAGCTTGACGCCGAGATAGGGCGTGAAGGTCACCGCCACGATCCAGGAGACGATCAGCGAGAAGGCCACCACCCAGAAGATGTTGCCGGCATACTCGCCCGCCGTGGAGGCGGCGAAGCCCACCGGCAGGAAGCCCGCGATGGTCACGATGGTGCCGGTGAGCATCGGCGCGGCGGTCGAGCGCCAGGCGTAGGTCGCCGCCTCGACGCGGTCGTAGCCCTCCTCCATGCGCACCACCATCATCTCGATGGCGATGATGGCGTCGTCGACCAGCAGCCCGAGCGAGATGATGAGGGCGCCGAGCGTGATGCGGTCGAAGTCGCGCCCCGTCACCATCATCACCACGAACACCGCCGAGAGGGTGAGCGGCACCGCCAGCGCCACCACGATGCCGACCCGGAATCCGAGCGCCACCAGGGAGACGAAGATCACCACGCCGAGGGCGGTGAAGAACTTGACCATGAACTCGTGGATGGCCTCGTCGATGACCTTGGCCTGGTCGGTGATCTTGGTGAAGCCGATACCCGCCGGCGTCTCGTGGTGGATCGCCACCTCCTCGGCGTTCAGCGCCGCACCGAGCGCGAGGCCGTCGAAGCCGGGCTTCATCACCAGGCCGAGGATCAGGGCGGGCTCGCCGTCGTTGCGGATCGCGAAGACCTTCGGGTCCTCGTAGCCGCGCTTCACCTCGGCGACGTCGCCGAGCTTGAGGCTGCGGTCGCCGGCGGCCACGGGCAGATTTCGGATGGCGTCGAGCCCGTCGATCGCCCCGTCGAGGCGCAGGTACACGCGCGGACCCGCCGCCTCGACGAAGCCGGCCGGGGTCACGTCGTTCTGGTTGGCCAGCGAGGCCAGCAGTTGCTGGCCGGTGATGCCGAGCGTCGCGAGGCGCTGGTAGGAGATCTCCACGAAGATCTTCTGCGCCTGCTCGCCGAGGATGTTGATCTTCTCGACGCCCGGCACCCGCAGCAGGCGCTGGCGCAGGTCCTCGGCGCGCAGCACGAGCTGGCGGTGCGGCAGCCCCTTGGCCTGGAGCGCGTAGAGCGAGAAGTAGACGTCCGAGAACTCGTCGTTGAACAGCGGCCCCATCACCCCGCGCGGAAGGCTGGAGGCCTGGTCGGAGAGCTTCTTGCGAGTCTGGTAGAACTCCGCCTGCAGCTTGGCCGGCGGCATGTTGTCCTTGAAGAACACCTTGATCAGCAGCAGGCCGGGGCGCACCGTGGTCTCGGCGCGGTCGTAGTAGAACAGTTCCTGCAGGCGCTTCTCCAGGGGGTCGGCGACCTGGCGCTGCATCTCGTCCGTCGTCGCCCCGGGCCACGCCGCCGAGACGACCATCGTCTTGACGGCGAAGCTCGGGTCTTCGCCGCGCCCCAGTTTCTCGAAGGCGAAGAAGCCGGCGCCGATGAGCGCGATCAGCAGGAACAGGGTGACGGCCCGCTCGCGGACGGCGAGGGCCGAGAGGTTGAAGCCGCTCATCGCACCACCCCGGTCATGCCGGCGGGCGCCTGGCGGACCTTCTCGCCGGCCTTGAGGAGGTGGGCCCCGAGCGCCACGATCCGATCGCCGGGGTTCAGTCCGGCGACGACGTCGGCCCGCTCCTCGCCCATGCGGGCGACCCGCACGGCCTGCGGTTGGACGGTCTCGCTGGCGGCGTCGTAGCGCCAGACCGAGGGACCCTGCCCCTGGTCGAACAAGGCCGCGAGCGGCACCTCCACCGATCCGGCCCGGGCGGCGTCGAGGTCCTTGAGCTGAAGGGTCACCGTGGCGCCCAAGGGCGCGGCCTCGCCGCCGCCCGAGAGGATGTAGCGCGCCCGGTAGGTGCGCGTGGCCGGGTCGGCGGTGGCGGACAGCTCGCGCAGGCGCGCCGGATAGGTCGCCGCGCCCTCGGCGTAGAGGGTGGCGGAGGCTTCGCCCTTGGTGCCGGAGGCTTCGCCCTTGGTACCGGAGGCTTCGCCCTTGGCGGCGCGGCGGCTGCCCTCGGGCAGGAACACCTCCGCCTCGCGCGCCCCGTCGCGGGCGAGCTTGACCACGGTCTGGCCGGCCGCGACCACCTGGCCGGGCTCGGAGGGCACCTCCATGACCACGCCGTCGGCGTCGGCCTGGAGCTCGGCGTAGCCCGCCTGGTTCTGGATCTGGCTGGCCTGGGCCTCGGCGTTGGCGAACTGGGCGATGGCGGCGTCGGCCGCGCCCTTGTTCTGGTCGTAGGTCTGCTTCGAGGTCCAGCCGTCGGCGACCAGCTTGCGGCTGCGCTCCTCGTCGGCCTTGGCCTTGATCATCTGGGCGCGGGCCGCCTCGACGGAGGCGCGGGCGGCGGCGAGCGCGAGGGTGAAGTCGGTGCGGTCGAGGCGCATCAGGGGCTGGCCGAGGCGCACGCGGTCGCCTGGGTCGACGAGGCGTTCGAAGATCTTGCCGCCGACCCGGAAGCCGAGGTTGCTCTCGGTGCGGGCGCGGATCACGCCGGTGTAGCGCGACACGGCGCCGGGACCGGGGACGACCTCGGCGACCTGGACCAGGGGCGGCTCCGGCGTCACCGCCGTCTTCGCCGGCGCGCAGGCGGTCAGGGCGACGCCCGCGAGCCCCAGAACCAGTCTTCGCAACATCGCCGCCCCCGTCGCCGTCTGCTCGGTCGTAAAATTATGATCATCATCTATTAGGGCGCACGGTCGGCGTCAATGGGCGTCGTCGGAGGGGGCGGACGCATTCGTGGCCGCGCGGCCGGCAGGGCGATTGCCGATGCCGATTTGGTCTCCGGACTTCCACCGGCAGCACCGCGTCATCCCGGGGCCGCGCAGCGGAGCCCGGGATCCAGACACGCAGGTCGAGCCGGACTTTGTACCGTCGGCGGTTCTGGATTCCGGGCTCGCCTGCGGCGACCCGGAATGACGGTGCGGTGCCATCTGCAAGCGCCCTGCGAGGGCGTCGCGGCGGCTCAGGCGCCCTGAGACGCCCCGTGGTGGCGCGCGTTCCGCTTGATGACTTGGGGCGGCTGGCCGAACGCGCGGAGGAAGGCGCGCCGCATCCGCTCCCGGTCGGCGAAGCCCGTCTCCCGGGCCACCGTGTCCAGCGAATGCCGGCCGTCCTCCAGCATCGTCCGGGCGGCGTCCAGGCGGAGGTTCTCGACCGCCTTGGCGGGCGATTGGCCGGTCTCCTCCCGGAAGACGCGGCTGAACTGGCGCGGGCTCAGGCGGGCGGCCTCCGCCAGCTCCTCGACGGAGAGCGCGTTCTTCAAATTGCCCCTGGCATAGGCCAGGACCGTCTGGACCCGGTCGGACCGCGGCTGAAGCTCCAGCAGGGCCGAGAACTGCGACTGGCCGCCCGTCCTGCGGTGGTAGACGACGAGGTTCTTCGCGATCCCCTTCACCATCTCGGGGCCGAGGTCGTCCTCGACCAGGGCCAGCGTGAGGTCGATCCCGGCCGTCATCCCGGCCGAGGTCCAGACGTTGCCGTCGGAGACGAAGATGCGGTCGTCGTCGACCTGGATCGACGGGTGGAGCCGCTGCAGGTCACGGGCGTGGGCCCAATGGGTCGCCGCCCGCCTACCGTCGAGCAGGCCCGCCTCGGCCAGGAGGAACGCCCCCGTGCAGGTCGCGGCGACGCGGCGCGCGGTGGCGGCCGTCTCGCGCAACCGCGCGATCAGGCCGGGGGCCGACGGGCCGACCTTGATCGAGCCGACCACGAGGACCGTGTCGAAGCACCGGCCCGCGAAGGGCTCGGTGTCGACGACCATCCCGATCGACGTCCGGATCGGCCCGCCGGCCTCGGACAGGAACGTCACCGCGTAGAAGTCGTGGCCGACCACGAGGTTGGCGATCTCGAACGCCGTCAGAGGAGCCAGGTTCATCGCCTGGAAGCCGGGGAACAGCACGACACCGATGGACGGCATGGCGGACCTCGCGACGAATGTCCGAAAAGGGTGGATCTTCGACATATGGGATATGCCGGAGGCCGTCTAGGTTTCATCGCAACGGACGTGGATGCCACCCGGCCTCGCCCCCGTCGCCCAGGAACCCGATCGCCATGAACCCCATCGCCATGAACCCGACCGCCATGAACCCGATCGCCATGACCGCGCCCTCCCCCGTCGCCGCCGGCACGGACGCCGATGCCTACACGCGCCGCTGGCTCGCCTCCGGCGAGATCGCCCACGCGACCCTGAGGGACGGGACGCGCATCCGCTACGTCCGCGTGGGCCATGGCCCGGCTCTGGTGCTGACCCACACCGTGCGCACGCAGCTCGACCTGTTCCAGCGCGTGATCCCGCTGCTGTCGCCGCACTTCACGATCTACGCGCTCGACCTGCCGGGCTTCGGCTGGTCGGACCTGAAGCCAAGCCTTCCCAAGGACGAGCCCACCCTTCGGGCGGCCCTGATGGGCTTCATCGCCGAGCTCGGCATCGCGCGGCCGATCCTGGCCGGCGAGTCGATCGGGGCGACGCTCTCGCTTTCCCTCGCCGCGGAGCTCGGCGACAGGGTCGAGCAGGTCTTCGCCTTCAACACCTACGACTACCGGCCGGGCCTCGAGCGCTCGAACCTGCTCGCGTCGATCATCATCAAGAGCGTGCGCGCACCGGTCGTCGGCCCGGTCTTCGCGGCCCTGGAGAACCGGACCATCACCGGCGGCATCATGAGCGGCGGCTTCCACGACCCGAGCAGCCTGCCCGCGGACCTCCTCGACGAGTACGCCCGCGTCGGCGCCCGCGCCGGCTACAGCACGGCGTCGCGGACGCTGCTCAAGGCCCTCCCGAGCTTCGTCGCCGCCCGCGCCCGCTACCGGTCCATCACCGCGCCCGTGACGCTCGTCTGGGGCGACAAGGATTGGTCGACGCCGCGGGATCGCGCCGGCGTCGAGGCGGCCGTGCCCTCGCCCTCCGTCGTCACCCTCGAACGGACCGGGCACTTCAGCGCGCTGGAACGCCCGCAGGCCTGGGCCGACATCATCCTCGCGGCGACGAAGGCCCGCGCCGCCTCGTGAGGCACGGCGTGCCGCCGCACTGCATCACCGCATTCGCCCTGCCATTCGCCCGTTCATTCTTGGAGCCGAGCCGATGACCTTGGAGCCGAGCCGATGACCTTGGAGCCGAGCCGATGACCGACCCCATGACCTCGACCCGCGTCACGGTGGAGCACGTGACGCTTCGCTCGGCAAAACCCTTCGCGGCGGTGCGGGAGGCGCTGGAAGCCGCGGTGCCTCCCCTCGACCACGCCTACGCTGCGCTCCTGCGGGACGGGCATGTGGACGCGGCGCGCGACCTGCTCGAACGGCAGGCGCCGCTCTCGATCTTCGGCGCCCGCGACCATGGCGGCCTGCTTCTCACCGCCGGGCTCGCCCGCAAGGCGATCCAGTACGACATCGGCAACCCGCTGACGGCCGCGCGGATGACCCGGCACGTCCTCTCGGCCGCCCTGTACGCGCCGATCCGCGTGCTCCTGCGCGAGGACACCGAGGGCGGCGTCGCGTTCGAGTACGATCGCCCGGTCACGACCTTCGGGCAGTTCGGAACGCCGGAGGTCGACGGCGTCGCGGCCGACCTGGACGAGCAACTCCGTGGCGTCCTCGCCGCGGCGGCGTGACCGCCGCGTCCCGGCCGCCTGCGCATCAGCGCTTGAGGCCGATGAAGTCGACGAAGGCGCGCAGCGGCGCGGGAAGGTGGCGGCGGCCGGGATAGTACAGGTACGGGCCCGAAAACCCCTGCCACCACGGTTCGAGCACCGGCTCCAGCGCCTGCGTGTCGAGGTGGGGCCGCAGCCAGTCCTCGAACAGGGTGAGGATGCCGACGCCCGCGATCGCGGCCTCGACCGCGAGATCCGTGGCGCCGCCGACGCGCACCGTCAGCGGTCCCGTCGGATGGATGCGGACCACCTCGCCCGCCTGCTCGAACTCCCAGGCCAGCGTGGCACCGCTGGAGAAGCGCCCGCCGATGCAGGCGTGGCGCAGGAGGTCGTGCGGGTGCTGCGGCCGGCCGTGGCGGTCGAGATAGGCCGGCGAGGCCACCGTGGCGAAGCGCTGCCGGCGCGGGCCGATCGGCACCGCGATCATGTCCTGCTCCAACCGCTCGTCGTAGCGGATGCCGGCATCGCAGCCCGCCGCCAGCACGTCGACGAAGCCGTCCTCGGCCACCACCTCGAGCCGGATCTCGGGATAGGCCGCCAGGAACGGCGGCACGATCGCGGGCAGGACCAGCCGGGCGGCGCTGACCGGCACGTTGAGCCGCAGGGTTCCCGCCGGACGGTCGCGAAAACCGTTGACCACGTCGAGGGCGGCGTCGACCTCGCCCAGGGCCGGCCCGAGCCGTTCGAGCAGCCGGGCGCCCGCCTCGGTGGGGGCGACGCTGCGCGTGGTCCGGTTCAGCAGGCGCACGCCGAGGCCGCGCTCGAGCCGGCTCACGGCCTCGCTGAGGCCCGACGCGCTGCCGCCGCCGGCGCGGGCGCCGTCCCGGAAGCCGCCGGCCCGCGCCACGGCGACGAAGGCCGCCAAGTCCGCGAGGTGTGTCGCCATCGTTCGAAATCCCGAACAGCCCGTACCGAGAATGCCTGCTTATCCGATCAATCGCGCCCGTCTACATCCCGGGCGGCAAGGGAGATTAGACATGACCATGATCGCATCGGCCGGGACGTTCGCGCTCGGACATCGCACCGTGAAGCGGATCGGATACGGCGCCATGCAGCTTGCCGGGCCGGGCGTGTTCGGGCCGCCGAAGGATCGCCGGGCGGCGGTCGCGGTGCTGCGTGAGGCGGTGGCGCAGGGCGTCGACCACATCGACACCAGCGACTTCTACGGACCGCACGTGACCAACCAGCTGATCCGCGAGGCGCTGCATCCGTATCCCGACGACCTGGTGATCGTCACCAAGGTCGGCGCGAGGCGCGGCCCCGACGCCTCGTGGAACCCGGCCTTCGCGGCGGACGAGCTGGTGCAGGCGGTCCACGACAACCTGCGCCATCTCGGCCTCGACGTCCTCGACGTGGTCAACCTGCGCCTGATGTTCGACGTGCACGGGCCGGCCGAAGGCGCGATCGAGGCGCCGCTCACGGTGCTGGCGGACCTGCAGCGGCAAGGCTTGATCCGCAGCATCGGCCTCAGCAACGCGACGCGGCGACAGGTGGCGGACGCGCGGCGCATCACGGACATCGTCTGCGTGCAGAACCAGTTCAACCTCGCGCACCGAGACGACGACGCCCTGATCGACGAACTCGCGGGCGCCGGCACCGCCTACGTTCCGTTCTTCCCGCTCGGGGGCTTCAGCCCGCTGCAATCCGAGACGCTGTCCGCGGTCGCCGGACGCTTGGGCGCGACGCCGATGCAGGTCGCCCTGGCCTGGTTGCTGCGGCGTGCGCCCAACGTGCTGCTGATCCCCGGCACGTCGTCGATCGAGCACCTGCGCCAGAACCTCGCCTCAGCCCGCCTGACGCTGCCCGACGACGTCCTCGCCGAACTCGACGCGATCACGCCTGCGAGCGAGGGCGCCTGAACCGCTTCATCGCGCACCCCGTCCGGCGGGTGATCTCGCCGGGCGGCCTTGCGCCCGTGCGTCCTGACGCACGCTTCGGATCGCGGGCGGGGCGACGGCGCCCGCCCGGCTGCCGTCGCGGAGAGCGGGTGTCAGGCAGCCAAAGGCAGGGCGGCGATCGATCCTTCGACGATCGGGGCGACGTCCCTAGGCCCGAACAGCAGCTGATAGATCGCGGCCGGCGTGCGCGCCTGACCGTTGGCGTCGACGATCCGGACATCGGATAGACCGGAGGCCTGCAGCGAGAGGCCTTGCTCCAGGGCGTCCAGCATTGACGTGTAGTGGTGCGAGAACCGTTGTGCCGAGATGCGAGCGGTGACGGTGAAGTTCACGGACGCCAATCCTGACTGTCGCGCTCGGCCGGCGGCCCCATGGCCGTGATCCGAGACATAGCGATGGATGAAGGGAGGATCACGGGACAGGACCGGCGCGGCACTGAAATCCGCCGCGTCGCCTGATGAACCCTGCCTCGCAGGCAATAGAGGCGGTTGGTTGACGAAAACTTAGCCCAGTATGGCGGGGGCGTGTCTTTTTCGATTGTGAGGGGTCGTGACCCGGAAAACGCTGCTCGACCAGATCAACGCGATCCAGATGGCCCGCACCTACTGCCTCTTGGTGAACGCCGATCCCGACGCGGTCGTCGCGGGCTACTTCGTCGACGCGACCGGCCAGCGACGACGCGTCAGCAAAGCCCGCTGGCGCTGGTATCGCGACATCGCCGAACCACCCCCTCCGAAGCTGCCGGAGCCTACCGGGACCTGAGCCGGTTCGATACCGAACGCCGCGGCTTTCACGGTCCGGCGTGAAGACCGGGCGGCCTCTACTTCCGCGCCGCCATCAAATCGTGCGTCAGGACGGTCAACTTGCCGATCAGGCCGGTGATGTCGGCCCCCTTGCACGACCACTGCGTGCCGACCGCCTCGCCATCCGCGGACACGGACACGACGGCGACCGAGCGCAGCTTGCCTTCGCGCGCCAGGTCGAGCTGGTCCTGCAGCACGGCGATGATGGAGGCGGTGTCCGCATCCGCGACCGCAGCGGAGATCCGCGCAGGAAACGGCACGACGACCCCGGCATCCGCTTGTTCGTTCATCGCCATCACGCCCTCGCCTGCCCCGAAAGAGGAGCCGAGGCTTGTGCGACTGTCAGGGACAAAGTGTGGCAGCGTGTCCGTATCGACGAACGTCGATCCCCAGTGTGGCTGCCAGAGCACTCAGGCATCAGGACCGCAGGGTTTTGAAATCCTATTGGACCGCTGCTCGGCGTCGAGCCGATACCGAAGCAACCCCCGTGCTTTCGGATCGCACGCCACGCGTCGAACGGCGAGCACGGAAGTCGAACCTCGGCCACGCGGTCGTGCAGACCCAGGATCATGTCCGGCGCTGCATTCGAGAGCGCTGTACGGACGATTCAATGCAGTCTGTCGAAGCGGTCAGACCGAACGGCGGCGGGCTCGACGCGGAAGCGCTCGATGATCCGGATCGTGGCGGGAGATGCCATGTTGGGCGCAACGCCCTCAGCGAGGCCGGAAGACGCCCGATGAGAAGTCTCTCATGCGACAGGCGCAAGAATCGGCGCAAAGCTTAGATGTGTTGGCGCGCCCTGCGGGAGGAAGCGCCACCATTCACACCATCAATGTTGTCAACGACTTACGCCGCATGGGAAGCGCTATGTTATGCGTTGGGTGATACGCGAACAAGCCTTATCGGGCACGAATACGTTTGACCGGCAGGCTAGGTGTTCGAAAGCGCTGGACCATTGCCAGCGAATAGCCGAGCTTCGGGTAATACCCGCCGCCGTGGCGGGTCGTACCGTTGCTCGCAATGCTCCTCGATCTTGTTTCCGCCAGTGCCGATGAGGCTCACCCTGCGCCCCCAGCCTCCGAGCCGGCGAGGCGCACCCGGACGCCCAAGCCGGCGCTTATGCCCGCCGAGGCCAGGAGCGCCGACGCCCGAACCATCGCGGTCCTGGAAGCGGGCGGCATCGACTTCCGACCCACCCAGGAGACGAGCCTGCTGGTCCTCTCGACCGGCGTTGAGCATCCACTTCCCAACCTGAGGGAACGGCCCATCTTCGCCGTCCACCATCGGCGCCGGGTCGCGGAGATGGCGCTGACCTTCGACGCCTTCCGGCAGGGCCGGGACCTCGGGAATCTGCGGCTCGTCGGCCTGCGCCCGGTCGAGGGTAAGGCCCCCCTCGGTGGCCTCGATGAAGCGTTTACGGCCTTTTCGCGGGCCTACAACACGCATGTCGGGCGGCTAGTCACGGCGGGGACGATCGAGCCGATGCTGACCGCGATCCATATCCGCTTCGATGTGGCGCTCGGTGCGTGGGACCTCCACGCACATGCCCTGTGGAACGTGCCCGATGCAAACATCGATGCCATGTGGATCGGCCTGGGAACCCACTTCTCGGACAAATGGATTGATGGAGAGCGGGTCAAATCTCCGGGGGCGGCTGCAAATTACTGTCTGTCGTGGACCATCGACCATCGGGAGATGATGAATTGGCCGGAGGAGGCGGTGCTTGAGCTTTGGGATCTAGAGCGACCGCGCTTGATGCGGCCGGCCGGCGCCTTCCTCGTCCGTCGCCGAGACCTCAAGACGAAGGTACTTCGGAGAGATGGGGATATCGTGCGGATCGAAGACCGGCCCGTCACCGGCCCCCGCTGCAAGGCCGCCAGACGCCCAGGGCCGCCCGTCAAGGGGGCTCGCGTGGCCAGCATCACCAACGCCCGTATCGGCGGCAAGCGGGAGCGCTGCGCGGTCCTGAAGCGGCCTCGTACCGACGTTCGGCAGTCGAAGGTCATGATCGAGGAGGCCAGTCTTTCCCACCCCTCGCGCGTGCGCGCAGACCTCGCCTACGGCGAGTACCGGCTTAACTCCTCAACCACCGATCCAACGCCGAAGTCTCCTGTTGCCTGCGCTTCCAAGGTCCCGTCACGCCGTACAACCCGGCGATGGGTCCAGAGAGACGTAAGGGCCGCGCTGGATGCCCTCCCGGCTCGCCGGGGGTGGATGCGCAAGGCGTGGCCCCTGGCAAGTCCCAGGCGGCTGCCGCTTGCAATCGTCCGGCGGTTCGCCACCCCGCCGCCTAGTTCGACTGTCTTGCCCAGCATCGGGGTCGTCAGCGATAGGGGTCCCGACCTCAGCACGGTTAAACGGAAAGGCCGCGCAGGTGCCGTGCCGGCCCCGCCGGGCCGCCCACTCTCGCCGTCCTGCCGGGCCTCGCCCGTCCCGCCTGAACAGCCTTCATGCCGCACGCCGAAGCGCATAGGAGCGCCCACCATCCGTCGTGGTCACGAAGCCCAGGCGCGCGAGAGCCGCCAAGACCGCCCCGACCCGCTCCTCCAGGCGGCGCGCCTTCCGGAAACCCGATGCGATGGCAGTGGCGTCGAGAGGCCCCGCCGCCCCCATGAGGGCACCCATGACCACGGCGGTCTGTGCCATGTCATCGGCCGGGAAGCCGGGCTTGCCGGTAGCCCCGTCCGCGACCACCAAGTCGGCCTCGACTTGTTCCCCGGTTCCTTGGGCAGGGGTGCCCAGGCGTGGCACCTGGAAGCCCGGGCGCAGCCAGTGGACCACGCCCCGAACCTCGTCCGCCGCCCGTGCCTTGTTGAGGGCGACGAGGCGCGCCAGCATGTCGTCATCCGTAAGGTTCGCCGGCCAGCCGTAGGCGTCCGCCACCGCGACGTCGAGGTCATCGTGAAGCTCGCGCAGGATCAGGACCAGGGCGGCGTCCAGAATCGCTCGGTCTTCTTCATCAAGGGAGGTAACCCTGATGCCAGCCCGGAGCTTGGTCAGGACGTTGTAGGCGTCGGTCAGGCTAACTCCGGGGTGGAGGACCTGCCTTTCCTTGCGGTGGGCGTCCAGGGCCTCCGCTGCCCGGCGAATGCGGTCGCGCTGAGACGCCGTCGCAAGTGGGAACGGAAAGGGGTCGAAGCAGCGGGACTTCACGTAGACAGAATCGTTCCCGATCCCAAGCCATCCACCGGCCCGCATCGCCCAGGTTACATGGATGCGTGAGGACAGGACGCCTAGATGAAATGCATCGTCCGTCCCTACCGCCACCAGCTTGTTGTCGGGCAGGATGCTCGCATCCAAGAATTGAAACAGGCGATGACGCATGGTCTCGACTGTGACCACGTAACGGGGCAGGCTAGCCGTGAAGCCACGCATGAGGGTGTTTCGGCGCCCAAAAAGCCACCAGTTTACCCGGCGATATTCTTCGTTGTTTTGGTCGCGCTCGGGCTTCACCGTCGTCAGCAGGTGTTGATAGACCTCAGGGAAGCGAGCGCGCACCTCGTCTGAACTGAAGCCGTCCAGGTCAATGACCATCACGCCCCGGGGCCGAGCGGTTAGGTCCCGTCCATGCCGGTACTGGCGGATGTGCCGCTCAAGCCCGGGTCGGCGCCCGAGGCCCAGGTCCGCCGCTTTTTCGGGTGTCACGATGAAGCCCGCCCCGTGGAGTTTCACCCCAGGCGAGCACAGGCCCTCGTTGGCCAGCAGCGTAATCGCGGTTGTCACGTCCGCGCCCACTGTGAGGTCGGAGTTGATGGTGCCCGAACGCTCGTCCAGTTCGACCGCGGGCTGGTCCGTGTCGAGCCCCCCTTCCTGGATCACCTCTCGCAATACCCCGTCCTTGATGCCAGCCTCCACCACGGTCATGGCGATCCGCACCGCTGCGGCGTCCCGCGTGGCCTTGGTCCAGGGATGATCAGGAATGGCCGTCACGAGCGAAATCGGCCGCTTGGCCTTGAGGTGGCGTTCCATGACCCGACGTTGGAACACCTGACTGATGCTGTTGGTGGTCACAAAGCCGAAACGGCGCAGCATCGTACCCTTACGGGTCAGCAATTCCGCGGCCCGGTCCCACCAGAACATCACGAAATCGGCGCTCTCGTTCATGTGCGGGTGCGCCGCCCAAAGCGCTTCGGTGTAGGCATCGCCAAGGCGCGCCCGAAGGTCCTTGCCGCCGATGAAGGGCGGGTTGCCAACAATGAACTCGGCTGCGGGCCACTCTGGCCGGCGGGGATTGCGGTGGAGGGTGACGGGCTGCGGGGTCCCATCCGAACCGAGCCGGGTCTGCGGCTTGCCGCTCTCGTCCCGGGCGAGCACGAGCTCGGACGCCAGCACCGCGTCGAAGGAGCCTCGGACGTTGCGGAAGGCTTTCAGGATCGGGTCGGACGGCGCACCGCCGCGGGTCCGGAAGTGCCATTGCAGGTAGCCGATCCAGAGCACCAGTTCGGCAATGGCGGCGGCGCGGGGGTTCAGTTCCAGGCCGAGGAACTGATGTGGGTCCACCGTCGAACCTTCGAGGCCACTCAGGTGTAAAGGGCGGACCAATTCCAGGCCGCTGTGGCGGAGTAAAACCAGGCCAGTGGCGGCCGGCAGCTTGAACGATGAAGGGGCCCGATCGGGCGCCTTCATCGTTCAAGCTGCCGGCCGCCACTG
>NZ_BPQG01000081.1 GCF_022179125.1 Methylobacterium cerastii | reverse complement strand
GTGGCGACCTGCCACGCGCACGATTCCGGCCCGATCGCGCTGCGCTACCCGCGCGGCGAAGGCGTGGGCGTCGAGATGCCGGAGGTCGGCGTCCCGCTGGCGATCGGGCGCGGCCGGATCGTGACGCGGCCGGAGAACGCGCGGGTGGCGCTGCTCTCGCTCGGCACGCGCCTGGGCGAGGCGCTGAAGGCGGCCGAGACGCTGTCGGCGGCGGGCATCGCGGTGACGGTGGCGGACGCGCGCTTCGCCAAGCCGCTCGACGAAGCGCTGATCCTGGATCTCGCGGCCAGCCACGAGGTGCTGATCACCCTGGAGGAGGGCTCGCGCGGTGGGTTCGGGGCGATGGTGCTGCACCTGCTCACCGAGCGCGGGGTGCTGGACGCGATGCGGCTGCGGGTGCGCACTATGACGCTGCCGGACGCCTACCAGGACCACGACAGCCCCGACAAGATGTACGCCGAAGCCGGCCTCGACGCCGCCAGCATCGTCAAAAAGGTCGAGGAAATCCTGCCCGAGCGGAAGGCGCGGCCGAGCAACGTCGTCAGCGTCGGTCGCCGCCCGCGCTGAGCGCCGGCCGACCGACGCTCAGTCCGCCTCGCCCTGCATCGCCCGGCGCTGGCGGTCGAGCTCATCGCTGTAGCGCTTCAGCGTGTGGCTCTCGGTGAGCATGCCGATCACCCGCCGGTCGTCAAGCGTGTCGACGACCGCCAGGGCCTCGCTCTCGGTGCGATCGAAGGCCGCGGACGCCTCCTTGGCGTTGAGTTCCGGCGTCAGCACGTCGTCCGAGTGATGCAGCACCTCGGCGAGCGTCGCCGGCCTGCCGGCCTCGTCGCGCGCCGCGGCGTGGGCCTCGGGCACCAGGACGATGCCGGCATAGCGCCCGGCTTCATCGACGACGATCACGCGCGAGGGCGAGCCGAGCGGGTGGGCGCGCAGGAAGGTCGCCATCGGCGTGTCGAGGGGGATGGTGCGCACGTCCTTGCGCATCAGCCGGCCCACCGTGAGGCTGCGGATCCATCCGACATCGTGGGCGCTGCGGATGCTCTCGCCGCGTAGGTGGAAGCGCCACGTCGCGAAGGAATAGCCGAAAGTCTTCCGCACGGTGAGCGAGGAGGCGATCACCGCGACCAGGACGAGGCCGGTGATCGGCAGGCTGCCGGTCACCTCCAGCGCCAGGAACGTCATGGTGAGCGGGCCGCCGATGACGGCCACCGCGAGCGCGCTCATGCCGATGACCGCGTAGGCGAGCGGCGTCAACCCGAAGGCGGCGAGCCCCGGGATCACCTCGGGCGCGACCGTCGCGAACAGCTTGCCCGCGAGCGCCCCGAGGAACAGCGAGGCGAAGAACAGGCCGCCGCGGAACCCCGACCCGATCGAGATCGCCGAGGCCGTCGCCTTGCCGACGAACAGCAGCGCGAGCGCCACCGTGCCGTAGCCTTCGGCGCCGTCCGCAAAATGCACGTGCAGGGCGCCGTGGCCGCCGGACAGGACCTGCGGGCCGATCGCGAGGGCGAGCGCCCCGACGCAGAGCCCTCCGAGCGCGGGTCCTGCCGCCCGCGGGATGCGCGTCGCCGCCACCCCCTGCTCCACCAGCGTGACCCCGCGCATGATCAGGATGCCGAGGCCGGCGCAGAGCAGGCCGAGGACCAGGCTCGGCAGGGTGTCGGCGCCCGTCACCGCCGCCGTCGTCACCGCCTGCACGTTATCGAGGGCGACGAGGGGCTGGGCCGCGACCAGGCCGCGCGAGACCAGGCTGCCGCAGAGCGCGGCGACCATCACCGGCGTCAGCGTCGCGATCGAGTAGGTGCCGATGATCAGCTCGAAGGCGTAGAACGCCCCAGTCAGCGGCGCGCCGAAGGCGGCGGCGATGGCGGCGGCCGAGCCGCAGCCGACCAGCGTGCGCAAGTCGTTGCGCCGCATCTCGAAGGCGATGCCGAGGCGCGAGGCCAGCCCGCCGCAGATCTGCGTGTAGCCGGCCTCCAGCCCAACCGAGGCGCCGCTTCCGTTCGAGATCACGTTCTGAACCGCGACGTAGAGGCTGTCGCGCAGCGACATCCGGCCGCCATGCAGGGCGTTGGCCTCGATCGGATCGATCACCGGCCGCCTGCGCCGTCCGCGGACCGCGCTGGCGGCAAGGATCACGAGGCCGAGCAGGATGCCGCCGAGGCAGGGGCCGAGCAGCAGAGCCAGCGGCGTCACGCCGTCGGCCGCGCTCAGGCGGGTGCCGTGCGGCAGGCGGTACAACGTCTCGCGAAGGGCTTGCGTCGCGACGGTCATGCCCGCGACCGCCGCGCCGGCGACGCATCCCGTCACCCCCGCGAGCACCACCAGGCCGACTTCGCTCCGGCGGACGAGGACGCGGAGCCGGCCGGGCGCCTGGACCACGGTGGCGCGCCCCCAACGGCGCCGCGGGGGTTCGGCGGTCTGGCTCATCGTAGGGCGGGCTTGGAACGACGGGTCACCCCCGATCCTTTAGGACGTCGGTCCGCCCGTCGTCCACAGACGGATGCGCGTTCTCCAACCCGCTTGAAATGCCGACGCCGCCACGATACACCCCGCCGCAGTGCCGCCGTAGCTCAGTTGGTTAGAGCGCTAGATTGTGGATCTAGAGGTCCCCCGTTCGAGCCGGGGCGGTGGTACCATCGAATTTTCGGGTGGTCGAAGGGGTTGGCGGATCGCCAGCCCCTTTTTCTTTTCGGGCCCACGGGGCATGACCGGACGCCCTCATGGGACTCGTCCGCCCGTAGGGCTCCCGTTCGACCGGAGAAGGCTTTCGCGTTCTATGGCGGCACCGCGCTCCAGAACTTCGGCGCCGTTAGCATCTGGATGCGGGTGGAGCTCTACGGCGCGTTATAGCGCCGCCTCGGGCTGACCCCGGACATCCGCGAAGGGTCGCGAGCCGATCAGACCACGCCGGCCCGGAGCAGGTCGTGGATGTGGAGGATGCCGGCGGGGCGGCCGTCCTCGACCACGAAGATCGCGGTGATGCGCTTGCGGTTCATCACCTCAAGGGCGGCACTCGCCAGGAGGTCGGCCTCCACCACGACGGGGGCGGCGGTCATCACCTGCTGCACGGTGGTGTCGAGGATCGCGGGTCCCATGTGGCGGCGCAGGTCGCCGTCGGTGACGATGCCTATCAGGCGCGCATCCGCGTCGATTACGCCGACGCAGCCGTAGCGGCGCCGGGTGATCTCGATCAGTACGTCGGACATGACCATGTCGTCGGGCACAAGCGGGACCTCGTCGCCGGTGTGCATGAGCTGGCGCACGGTCTTCAGGCGCGCCGCGAGGGTACCGCCCGGATGCAGGGTCTTGAAGCGCGCCGAAGTGAAGCCGCGGCTCTCGACCAGGGCCACCGCCAGCGCGTCGCCGAGCGCCAGCTGGATCAGGCTCGAGGTGGTGGGGGCGAGGTCGTGCGGGCAGGATTCGCGGACCTTCGGCAGGGCCAGCAGCACGTCCGCCGCGCGGCCGAGGGTGCTGTCGGCGTTGCAGGTGATCGCGATCAACGGAATCGAGAAGCGCCGGGAGAAGCTAACGAGGTCGCCGAGTTCCACCGTCTCACCCGACCAGGACAGGGCGACGATCACGTCGTCGGGGGCGATCATGCCGAGGTCGCCGTGGCTCGCCTCGGTGGGATGGACGAAGAAAGCGTGCGTGCCGGTCGAGGCCAGCGTCGCGGCGAGCTTGCGGCCGACATGGCCGCTCTTGCCGATACCGCAGACGATGACGCGGCCCTTCACCGACACGATGGTCTCAACCGCACGCTCGAAGGCGGCGCCGAGGTCGCCCTCCAGAAGGCCGATCACCTCGTCGAGGGCCGACATGCCGAGGCGGAGGCTGCGCACCGCGATGGCGCGGCTGTCGCCCTCCCCCGCGGCGACCGCGTGCAGGCGGGGCGCAGACGGCTTCGCGGGCTTCTGCGCGATCGGGAACGCGGTCACGTGCGACATGGGGCATCCGCAAAGGATCCCGGCATCGAGAACGCGCGCCGGGCTGGCTGAAACGGCATCTTGCCCGTTTGGCGGGCGTCGCCGAGGCATAGGTTCCGGCCGTGGTTTAAATGTGACGGCGTGATGTCGCAGAGCGCCTGTCGCGAAGCCGGCTCAGCGCGGCACCAGCGTGAAGTCGGGCGCATGCTCGGGCTGGGTCGTCACCACCGCCGCCGGCAGGACAGGCTTGGTGTCGGCGAGGCAGATCCGGAAGCGGCCGACGATGCGGGCGAGCGCGAGCACCGCCTCGGTCAGGGCGAAGTGCGCGCCGATGCAGACCCGAGGGCCGACGCCGAACGGGAGGTAGGCATAGCGCGGGATCGTCGGCGCCCCGGGCAGGAACCGGCCCGGGTCGAAGGCGTGCGGGTCGTCCCAGAGGCGGTTGTGCCGGTGCAGCACCCACGGTGAGATCATCACGATGTCGCCGGCCGCGATCTCCACGCCGGCGACGCTGTCGGCCTGCAGCGCCCGCCGGACGATGACGAAGGCCGGCGGGTAGAGCCGCATCGTCTCGTCGATCACTGCGCGGGTCAGCGGCAGCCGCCCGTCCTGAGCGCAGCCGGCCGGGGCGGTGAGGTCGGCGCCCTGCGCCTCGCGCGCCACCTGCTCCTGCAGGTCGGGCGCGAGAGCGAGGAGGTAGGCCGCCCAGAACAGCAGCACGGCGGTGGTCTCGTGGCCGGCGAGGATCATCGTCGCGACTTGGTCGCGGACCTCGGCATAGGTGAAGGCCGCCCCGCTCTCCGGGCTGCGGGCCGCCATCATCAGGTCGAGCAGGTCGCGGTTCGTGCGCGGCGTCGCGTCGGCAGCCCGCGCTTCGATGATTTGGCTGAGGAAGGGGGTCCAGCGCTTCCGGAATCGCGCCCGCGGGAAGTCGAGGGGCGCGCGCCAGGTCGGCGGCATCACGATGTCGAGGAGGTGGGGCCGGCCGAGCCGCTCGGAATACTCGGCGATGAAGCCGCGAAGCGCGTCGCCGTGCCGGTCCATCGCCACCGAGAACATGCTGCGCCCGGCGATCTCCAGCGCCAGCCTGTGCAGGCTCGAAAACAGCGCGACGGGTCCGCGCGCGGCGGCGACCTCGAGGTCCACGATCGCGTCGCCGATCGCTTGGTCGATCAGCGGCACCAGCCCGTCGATCGCCTTCGGCGTGAACGCCGGCGCGAGCGAGCGCCGCTGGTGGCGCCAGGGGGTGCCTTCGCTGATCAGCAATCCGTCGCCGAGGATGGGACGGAGGATGCGGACGGAGCCGGCGGTGCGGGCGTAGTTCGCCTGGTTGTCGACGAGCACGCGCCGGATCGCATCAGGATCGCTCAAGGTGAAGCTCGACCGCCCGAGCAGGCTGCGGCGGGTGATCGGCTCCTCGTAGGCTTGGCGCGGCCAGCCGACGAGGGCGTTGGTTCGCAGCGCCCCGAGATAGGAGAGGATCGGAGGCTCGCGCTCCGGCGGAACCCGGAACGGCGGCACGATCCGCGGCGTCGCGGGGCGCGAGCCTGCGGAGTCCTTCGTCGCCGTTGGGTCGAGAGCCGCCGTCATGTCCGTCCTCTACCGACCGGGTCGCAGCCTGTCGCGCCGCCCCGTCGCAATCCGCCCCGCGGGGAAAACCGGTGCGAGAGCCCCTGCGATGCGGCGCCCTTCTACACGCTTGCGCGGAACGGCGTGAGGCCGACGATCCGCCTCAGCCGGCGATGAAGAGGCCCGCGATGGCGGCACTCGTGAGGTTCGACAGGGTGCCGGCCAGGATGGCACGCAGGCCGTAGCGGGCGATCTCGGAGCGGCGCTCGGGCACGAGGCTCGAGAAGCTCGCGAGCTGGATCGCGATGGACGACAGGTTGGCGAAGCCGCAGAGCGCGAAGCAGACGATCGCTTGGCTCCGCGGATCGAGGACGCCGCCCTTCAGGGCGGGCGAGATGTTGGCGTAGGCGAAGAACTCGTTGAACGCGAGCTTCTGGCCGATGGCGCCGCCGACCAACGTCGCGTGCTCCCACGGCACGCCGAGCAGCCACGCGAGTGGCGCGAGCGCGGCGCCGAGGATGGATTGGATCGAGGCCGCCGGATATCCGGCGAGCCCGCCGACATAGCCGACGAGGCCGTCGGCCAGAGCGATCAGGCCGACGAAGGCGATCAGCATCGCGCCGACGGCGACCGCGACCGCGAGGCCCTTCTGCGTCCCGTCGGCGGCGGCCTCGATCAGGTTCGCCGCCCGGGTCTCCCCGAAGGTGACGCGGGTCGTCGCGATCCGCGTCGGCTCGGTCGAGGGCATCAGCAGCTTGGCGTAGAGCAGGCCGCCGGGGATCGCCATCAGCGAGGCGGCCAGCAGGTAGGTCATCGGCACGCCGAGCGCCGCGTAGCCGGCCAGGATCGAGCCCGCGGTGGAGGCGGCGCCGCTCGTCATCACCGCGAACAGCTCGGCCCCGGTGAGCAGCGCCAGGAACGGCCGCAACGCCACCGCGATCTCGCTCTGGCCGATGGCGATGGTGATCACCGCCGAGAACGACTCGATCGGGCTGGTGCCGACCACGCGGCGCAAGCCCTCGCCGACGATCCGGGCGGCGGCCTGCATGATCCCGAGGTGATAGAGCACGCCGATGAGTGCCGAGACGTAGAGGATCTGCGGCAGCACCCGCAGAGCGAGGATGAAGCCGCTACCGCCGAACAGCTCGAACATCCGTGGCTCAACGAGGCCACCAAAGAGGAACGCGGTGCCGCGGTCGCCGTAGCCGAGCACGGTCTGGACGAAGCCCGCCGCCGCCGCGAGCCCCGCTTGGCCCGCGGGCACGAACAGCACGAGGGCGCCGAGCCCGGCCTGGAGACCGAGCGCGGCCAGCACCACGCGCGGGCGGATCGCCCGACGGTTCGTGGAGAACAGGACGGCGACGGCGAGCAACAGCACGATGCTGAGGCCGGCATGCAGGAGGCGATCGGACATCGGTCCCTTGAAAGCGCGTTGGCTCGACGAAGATCATGGAAGCTTCGCGCCAAGCGCTCGCCGACGCCACCGCCCAAAAGGCGTTTGACCGCCGGTGATGCGCGAATGCGGCGCTCGGCGACGCCGGAGCCTGTTCATGGCGCCGGGGCGAACCTAACCTGCTCGGCCAAAGGCACGGCCGGCACGCTCGTGCGAACCTCACCGACGACCTGGAGCGGACGACAACATGGCGAGCCTGCGCGCGCATCTCGCGTCCTACATGGTCAGGCGCAACGTCCGGAACCGGCTCGGGGCGATGGACGACGTGGCAAAGATCCGCGCCGTGTTCGGCGGCCGGACGTTCCCCGACCCGGCCGGCGCGACCTACGAGGCCGGCACGGTCGGCGGCATTCCGGGCGAATGGGTCAGGCCGGCCCGTGCGAAGGGGCCGGAGCGGCGGCTGCTCTACCTGCACGGCGGCGGCTTCGTCGCCTGCTCGCCGAAATCCCACCGCCCGGTGACGGGCGCGCTGGCCGAACGCGGCTTCACCATCTTCGCCCCCGACTACCGGCTCGCGCCGGAGCATCCGTTTCCGGCCGCCACCGAGGACGCTTGCGCGGCCTGGAACGCCTTCGCGGCGCACGGGTCGGCTTCGATCGCAGGCGATTCTGCCGGCGGCAACCTCGCTTTGGTGGCGATGCTCTCGGCCCGCGACCGGGGGCTACCGTTGCCGACGGCCGCGGCCCTGTTCTCGCCCGTCACCGACTTCCTCGCCCGCGACGGTTCGCGCGTCAGCAATGCGCAGCGCGACGCGATGTTCGACCCGCGGGCGATGCTCAACCTCGGGCCGCTGTATCTCGGCGGCGCCGACCCGGGCGACCCGCGGATCTCGCCGCTCTTCGCGGACCTCGCCGGCCTGCCACCGCTGCTGTTCCATGTCGGCGAGCGCGAGGTGCTGCGCGACGACTCCGTGCGGATGGCCGAGAAGGCGCGCGCGGTCGGCGTCACCGTCTCGATCACGGTGTTCCCCGTGGTCAGCCACGTCTGGCAGTTCGCCCACAGCATGCTGCCGGAGGCGCGCGCGTCGCTGGACGGTGCGGCGGAGTTTTTGCGCGCCGCCGCTGAGGTCGTTCCGGCCGGCTTCGCTCCGCGGCAACGGGCTCGCGCATGACGGAACGCGGTGCGGCGATCGGCCGTTGAGGAGGCAAGCTGCGCCGTCGGTCGGCGCCAACCTCGCGGAGAGAGCCATGAGCCTGATCGGACGCATCGTCACCAAGCTTCTCGGGAACGAGGACCGCCAGGTGGTCCGAGACGACCGCAACGCGAGCTCGGCCTCGCCGATCGGCCGCCTCGTCACGAAGATTCTGGGCAAGTAGTCGCCCGCACCGAACCAGCACAACGAACGCGTAGGAGGTGACCATGGTGGATACGGATCGCATCGTCGGCGGTGCCAAGGAACTCGGCGGCAAGATCCAGGGGGCGGCCGGCGACTTCGTCGGGTCGAACCGCGACTCCGCCGAGGGGCGCCTGCGCGAGGCGCAAGGGCGCGCGCAGGACGCCTACGGACAGGCGAAGGACACCGCGCGCAACGTGGCCGACGAGGCCGGCGACCGCGCGCAGGACGCCTACGGCCAGGCCAAGGATGCCTACGGCCAGGCTCGCAGCAAGATCCGCGATGTCGCCGACAACGTCACGGACTACGCCGCAGATGCTTACGATCGTCGCGGCGACTACCTGCGCGACGGCCGCGAGGCGGTGTCTTCGCGGGTCGAGGAGAACCCGCTAGTGGCGCTGCTGATCGCAGGCGCCGTCGGCTACGGCCTGGCCCTGCTGCTCCACGGGCGTCGCTGACGCCGAGGCGTCTCGAAAGCGGGGCGCGACCTCGAAACACCCCGGCGGACCTGTCCGGCGGGGTGTTCTCGTTTGG
Organism: Methylobacterium cerastii; assembly: GCF_022179125.1. Taxonomy (GTDB): domain Bacteria; phylum Pseudomonadota; class Alphaproteobacteria; order Rhizobiales; family Beijerinckiaceae; genus Methylobacterium; species Methylobacterium cerastii. The sequence goes on along the minus strand of NZ_BPQG01000081.1, from coordinate 51,860 downwards.
CCTATTGCGCGGTCCAGCCGCCATCCATCGAGATGTTGGTGCCCGTGATCTGGCTCGCCGCGTCCGAGCACAAGAACAGGGCGAGCGCAGCCACCTGATCGACGGTGACGAACTCTTTCGTCGGCTGCGCCTTGAGCAGCACCTCGTCGATCACCTGCTCCTTGCTGAGCCCGCGCGCCTTCATCGTATCGGGGATCTGCGCCTCGACCAGCGGCGTCCAGACGTAGCCGGGCGAGATGCAGTTGACCGTGATCTTGTGCGTCGCGAGTTCCAGCGCCGCGGTCTTCGTCAGGCCGGCGATGCCGTGCTTGGCCGCGACGTAGGCCGACTTGTAGGGCGAGGCGACCAGCGAGTGCGCCGAGGCGGTGTTGACGATCCGTCCCCAGCCGCGCGCCTTCATCCCCGGGATCGCCGCCTGCATCGCGTAGAAGGCCGAGGACAGGTTGATCGCGATGATCTGCTCCCACTTCGCGCCGGGAAACTCCTCGATCGCCGAGACGAACTGGATGCCGGCATTGTTGACGAGCACGTCGACCGAGCCGAACTTTTCCTCCGCCTCGCGCACCATGTCGCCGATCTCGGACGGCTTCGACATGTCGGCGGCCGAATAGTGTGCCCGCACGCCGAACTCGGACTCGATCGCGGCCCGCGCCGCCTCGATCGCGTCGGCCTCCCCGAAGCCGTTCAGCACCACGTTCGCCCCGTCGCGCGCCAACGCGCGGGCGATGCCGAGCCCGATCCCGCTGGTCGAGCCGGTGACGAGCGCGGTTCTGGATATCAGGGTCATGCGGGGCTCCGGGATGGCGGCTGGATGTCGCGAAAGCCTGCCCGATGCACCGCCGGTTGTCGACGCATCCAGGTCACGGACCGGTCAGGGCGTCACATCGGCGGCGCCCGTCTCGGCCTCGAACGCGCTGGCGAGGTAGGCGCGCACGAACCCCGGCATCGCACCGTCGAGGTCGTCGGCGCCGCGAACGGTCACGATGCCGGAGAGTTCCGGCTCGTCCTCGCGCAAGGCGTAGAGTTCCATGCGCTCGACGAGGGCTGCGGCCGGCTCGGTGAAGCGCACGGGGCGCAGGAAGGCGAGCTGCCCCTCGCCGCGCAGGCACACCCATTCCTCGGTCGCGGCGTCCGGCACCCGCAGGCCGGTCTCCTCAAGAAGCTCGCGCGCGGCGCTGCCGGAGAAGTCGACGGACTCTCCGCGCACGTCGTCCAGGTCCGGCGTGCCGCAGGGGAAGTAGATCTGCCCGGCGTTGGCGGTGTGCGGGCCCATCCGCCCGAGCAGCACCGCACCGTCGGCGCTCCATGGCACGATCGCCGCGAAGGCGTTGGCGACGTGCCCGTCCGGCGAGCCGCCGTCGCGATAGGCCAGGAACCGCGAATACGGCGTCTTGAACAGGTCGAGGCGGCAGGTGTCGTCGTCGATCGCGCAGCCGCAGGCGACGAGCACCGGCCCGTCGAAAAGGGCGGGCTGCGCCGCGCGGCGGCGCCTCCAATTGTCGTCGATGCGCGCGGCGTTGTCGCGCGCCCAGGCCCAATCGTAGGTCACCAGCCGCGCTTCGAGCCGCGCGAGGCGGACGACCTCGAAGCCGTAGGGCCGCGGATCCGGCGTCGGGCGGTCAGACATGCAGCAGTCCTTCCGAGACGATCAGCGCCGCACCGCCGATCTCGACCGAACGCAGCGCGCCGGCCTCGATGACGAGCTGCAACGCGATCTCGCTCGGGCGGCCCATCGCGACCCCTTGCGTGATCGCCACGTCGTGGGTGCCGTCGCCAAGGGTCTCGAACTGCATCAGCACGCCGGCGAAGGCCGCCGCCGCGGAACCCGTCGCCGGGTCTTCGGGAACGCCGAGCGCCGGCGCGAACATCCGGGCTTGGAACGCCCGTGCGCCGCCCGCCTCGTCCGGCGCGTAGAGGAAGAAGCCGTCCTGCGAGCCCGCAAGCGTACCCGGCTGTGCTGCGTCGAGGCGGGCGCGCGACGCCACCGGGACGAAGGTGAAGCTCGGGCCCACGCCGTGCCGGCTCGGACGATACCGGCCGAAGCCGACGTCTTGCGCCGTCAGCCCGAATGCCGCGGCGAGTTCGGCGGCCTCCGCGGCGTCGCCGAGGGACTCGGGCAGGATCGGGAGTTTGAAGCGGGCGCGACCCTCACCGTCGCCGACCTCGACGACGCAGGGGATCGTGCCGACCGTCTCCTCTAGGCCGAACGCGACGGCGTCGGCGGTCCCGGCATTCTCCGCGCGCAGGGCCAGCAGCACGGCGGTGCCGATCGTCGGATGCCCGGCGAAGGGTAGCTCGCGGGCCGGCGTGAAGATGCGCAGCCTTGCCAGGTGCCGCGGGTCGTCCGGAGGCATCACGAACACCGTTTCGGACAAGTTGAATTCGCGGGCGATGGCCTGCATCGCCGCCGTGTCGAGCCCGCCGGCGTCGAGCACGACGGCGAGCGGGTTGCCGGCGAGCGCCTGCGTCGTGAACACGTCGAGGGTGACGAAGCGGCGTGGCATCGCAGTTCCTTCCTTCTCGCTCAGACCGTCTCGACCGGGAACGTCTCGGTCGGCGCGACGAACTCGTCCTGCGCCGCCACCGTCAGGATCTCGCGCGAGCCTTCGGCGAGGGTTCGCCGCAGGATCCCGTGGACCGAGGCCGCGGCCATCCCGAGCGCGAGCGCCGCCGAGCGCGTGCGGGCGTAGTGCACGAGGAACAAGGCGGCGATGCAGTCGCCCGCCCCGTTGACCGACAGGTCGAGGCGGTGCGTGCGCACCCGCCAGAACGTGCCGCCTTCGCCGGCCAGCATATCGATGGCGTCGGCCGGCGTGGCATCGGTGGCGAGCGAGGTCACCAGCACCACCCGCGGGCCGCGGGCCTGCAGCGCGGCGACGGCGCGCTTGGCGTCGGCGAGGGTGCTGCTGGTCAGGCCGGTGAGCAGGTCGAGCTCGAACTGGTTCGGCGTCAGGATGTCGGCGGCGGGCACCGCGCGGTCGGCCATGAACTCGGCGATGCCGGAGCGGACGTAGACGCCGCGGCCGGTGTCGCCGATCACTGGGTCGCAGGCGTAGAGCGCGCGCGGGTTCTCCGCCCGCACCGCCGCGACCGCGCCAAGGATCGCGGTCCCGATGTCGGCCGAGCCCATGTAGCCGGAAAGCACGCCGTCGCAGGACCCGAGCACCCCGCGCTCGCGGATGCCGGCCACGAGGTCCTCCACCGCCGGCCCGTCGAACACCCGGCCACGCCAGGCGCCGTATCCGGTGTGGTTGGAGAACTGCACTGTGTGGATCGGCCAGACCTCGACCCCGAGCCGCTGCATCGGAAACACCGCGGAGGCGTTGCCGACATGGCCGTAGGCGACGTGCGACTGGATCGACAGGATGTTCATCGCGATGTCTCCCCGCGGCTCTTCCGCGCGCATCGGTCCCGCGGCGTGTTACCGGCTTTCGGCACCGCGCGCACCCGGCGCGGCTCACCCTGGAAAAGACAGGTCATGGACTTCGAATCGCTGCGTGCCTCCGCCCTCGCCTTCGTCGAGGCGCATCGCGCCTGGACACCGCTGATCGTCGGGGTGCTCGCCTTCTGCGAATCGATCGCCTTCCTGTCGCTGCTGGTGCCGGCCACCGTGATCCTGGTCGGGATCGGGGCGATGGTCGGCGCGGCCGACATCCCGTTCTGGCCGGTGGTGGCCGCCGCGGCTTTGGGTTCGGCGCTCGGCGACTGGCTGTCCTACGAGTTCGGCCGGTACTACGGCGAGGGCGCCAAGCGGCTTTGGCCGATGCGGCGCTACCCGGAGATGGTCGCCAAGGGCGAGGTCTTCCTCAAGCGCTGGGGCGCGGCCGCGGTGGCGGTCGGGCGGTTCTTCGGGCCGGCCCGCGCGGTGGTGCCGCTGATCGCCGGGATGTTCGGCGTCGCCCGGCTGCCGTTCCAGCTGGCCAACGTGCTCTCGGCGATCGTCTGGGCCTTCGTGCTCCTGGCGCCGGGCGCCGGCCTGCTCGCGTGGTTTCAGCGCTGATGCGGCGGTTCCCGCCCGAGCGCATCGTCTGTCTCACCGAGGAGACCGTCGAGACGCTGTACCTACTCGGCCAGGACCACCGCATCGTCGGTGTCTCGGGGTACGCGGTGCGCCTGCCGCAGGTCCGGCGGGAGAAGCCGCGGGTGTCGGCCTTCACCAGCGCGGACCTGCCGAAGATCCTGGCGCTCGAGCCCGACCTCGTCCTCGCCTTCTCCGACCTGCAGGCGGCCATCGCCGCCGACCTCGCCCGCGCCGGCGTCGCCGTACACCTGTTCAACCAGCGCGACGTGGCCGGCTGCCTCGCGATGATCCGCACGGTCGGCGCGCTCGTCGGCGTGCCGGACCGTGCGGAGGCCCTGGCGCAGGGCTACGCCGACGACCTCGCGCGGGTGGCCGCCGAGGTCGCCGGTCGGCCGCGGCCGCGGGTCTACTTCGAGGAGTGGGACGCGCCGATGATCTCCGGCATCGGCTGGGTCTCCGAGCTGGTCGGCATCGCCGGCGGCGACGACGTGTTTCCCGAGCACGCCCGGATGGCCGCAGCCAAGGACCGGATCGTCGGGCCGGAAGCGGTGATCGCTGCGGCGCCCGACGTGATCCTCGCCTCTTGGTGCGGCAAGAAGGTCAACGTCGCGCGGATCGCGGAGCGGCCGGGATGGGCGGCGATCCCGGCGGTGCGGGACGGGCGCATCCACGAGATCAAGTCGCCGCTGATCCTGCAGCCCGGGCCGGCGGCGTTCACCGACGGGTTCGCCGCGATCCGCGCCGCGCTCGCGTGATCTCCCGCCGCAGGTGACAAGGCGAGTCAGGCCTTGGCAAGATGCCACGTCCCGATTCGGCACAGGCCGCCACACGAGAGACGATGCCGTCAGCCCTCGCCCACGCTCTCCCGGCCCAAGCCGCGCCCGATCTGGTCCTGCCGCCCGACCGGCGCCAGTCGCCGACGGCGCTGAAGATCCAGCGCGGCGTCCGCCGTCTATTCTCCGAGATGGGGTGCGCCACCCTGCCCGAGTTCTCCCTGGTCAACGGCCGGCGGGCCGACGTGATCGCACTCTGCGGTGCCGGGAGACTGACCATCGTCGAGATCAAGTCGAGCGTCGCCGACTTCCGCGCAGACCGGAAATGGCCCGACTACCGCGACTTCTGCGACCGGTTCTTCTTCGCGATCCCCGACACGGTGCCGGAATCCCTGATCCCCGAGGAATGCGGCCTGATCGTCGCCGACGCCTTCGGCGGGCTGGTGGTCCGCGAGGCGCCCGAGCACCCGCTCTCCGGCCCGCGCCGCAAGGCGGTGACGCTGCGCTTCGCCCACAGCGCCGCCCGCGTGCTGCACGGCCTCGCCGACCCGGGCGCGATCCGCGACGGGGCGCTTTGACGGCTGGGCCGACGGGGACCGGAGGCCGTCGAACGAATTGTCGATCGATCAGGCTGCTCGGTGCTACGCTTTCGCAGCGTGACGGGGGCGACTAAGCTCGCGGGCGGGATCGCGGTCCCCGACCGTCACCGGGAAATGGTTTCGATGCGCGCCTTGATCGGGATCGTCACAGCACTCCTCCTCGCGGGGCCGGCCGCGGCGCAGACCGTCGTCCGGATCGGTCTTTCGGCGCCGCTCACCGGGCCGGATGCGGCCTTCGGCCAGGGCATGCGGCTCGCGGCCGAACAGGCGATCGCCGACCTGAATCGCGCCACCGGCACGTCCGGCCGCAAGCTGGCGCTGGTCGTGGCCGACGATGCCGGCGAGGCCAAGCAGGGCGCCGTGGTCGCCCGGCGGTTCGCGGCGGACGGCATCCGCCTCGTGGTCGGCGCTCTCGAATCCTCGGTCGCGGCCGCGGTGGCGCCGCTCTACGAGGATGCGGGTGTCGTCCTGGTGACGCCGGGCGCGTCCTGGGCTGCGCTGACGCAGCGTGGCTATGGGAACATCTTCCGTGTCGCCCCTGGCGACGCGCAGCAGGGCGCGGCGGCCGGCCGTTATCTCCTCGTGCACGAGCCCGGGCGGCGGATCGGCGTCGTTCACGACCGCACCACCTTCGGACGCGATCTCGCAGACGCGGTTTCGCGCACGCTGAAGGCGGGTGGCGACCCGGAGGTGGCGTTCGAGAGCCTGCCGCGCGGCAGCCGCGATGCCACGGAACTGGTAACGACCCTGAAGGCGGCCCGCGTCGAGGCGGTGTATTTCGGCGGCCTAGCTCCGGAAGCGGCGACCCTGCTGCGCGCGATGCGGGATGCCGGCCTCGGCGCCCGCATGGTGGCGAGCGACGGCATCCTCGACCGCGATTTCGCGAGCCTCGCGGCGACCGCTGGCGAGGGCACGGTGATGACCGTTCCCGTCGAACCGGTCCGCTTGCCCGAGGCGAAAGGTCGGCCGCCGCGCACCGCGGAGGCCGATGCGGTCGCCGGCCCGACCTATGCGGCGGTGGAGGTGCTGGCGCAGGCGCTCGACCGCGCGAAATCGCAGGACTCGCGCAGGGTCGCTGCGGCCTTGCGAGGCGCGCCCTTCCGCACGATCCAGGGCGAGGTCGCCTTCGATGCGCAGGGCGACCTGCGCGAGGGGGCCGTGTCGCTGCGGGCGTGGAAGCGCACGCCGGACGGGCGGCTCGACTATGCCGGCAACGAGGTCGCGCCGTAGAATCGGTCGTTCCGCGGAGAAATCGTGCAGGAACGATGCTTTTTATGTCGACGCCGTCGCGACGACGTTGCGGCAAAGCTTGCCTGCATGGCGGCGGCCCCCTACATCGTGCCGACGCTCGACGGCGTGGCGCCTCCGGATACGGACCCGCCGCCGCGGCGGACATCGAATTGCCGTGACGAACGATCGTGCGCCGGAACGCCTGCTTCCAGACGGTCCGACTGGAGAGGGTGAATGGCGAAAGAAGAATTGATGCAGTTCGACGGTCTCGTTCTCGAGATCTTGCCGGATGCGCGCTACCGGGTACAGCTGGACCAGGGCCACGAGATCGTCGCCTACACCGCCGGCAAGATGAAGAAGAACCGCATCAAGACGCTGGCCGGCGACCGCGTCACCGTCGAGATGTCGCCTTATGACCTGGAGAAGGGCCGCCTCGTGTTCCGGCACAAGGACGAGCGCTCCGCCGGCCCCCGTCCGCCGGTGCGCGGCGGTCAGTTCCGCCGCCGCTGAGCGGCCGCCGATTCCCGCGCCCGTCCGGACCGCTGCTGCCTACCCGCTCCTGACGTTGACTGCCCTGCTCTGGGCGGGCAACGCCGTCGCGGGCCGGTGGGCGCCGGGCCATGTCTCGCCCCAGGCGATCACCTCGCTGCGCTGGGGCGTGGTCTGCGTCGTTCTGGGGCTGCTCGCCCGCAGGCGCATCGCCGCCGACTGGTCGGGCATCCGCGGTCACTGGCGGCTCGTGTTGCTGATGGGCGGCCTCGGCTACACCGCGTTCAACAGCCTGTTCTACGCTGCCGGGACCTACACCAGCGCGATCAATCTCGCCCTGTTCCAGGGCTCGATCCCCGTGCTGGTGATCCTGCTGAACTACGCCCTGTATCGCACCGCGGTCACGCCCGGCCAGGTGGTCGGCGTGCTCGTCACCCTCGTCGGCGCGACGGTGGCGGCGACGCACGGCGACTGGCACGTGCTCGCGACCCTCGACTTCAACCGCGGCGACGTGCTCGTCTTCATCGCCTGCCTGCTCTACGCCGGCTACACCCTCGCCCTGCCGCATCGCCCGGCGATTTCCGGGCTGACGTTCTTCGCGGCGATGGCGCTGATGGCCTTCCTTACCTCCCTGCCGCTCCTGGCGGTCGAGGCGGCGGCCGGTCGGCTGATCTGGCCGGGGGCGCAGGGCTGGGCGATCGTGGTGTTCGTCGCGCTCGGGCCGTCGCTCGCCGCGCAACTGTTCTTCATGCGCGGCGTCGAGCTGATCGGGCCGAACAGGGCCGGCCTCTTCGTCAACCTCGTGCCGATCTTCGGCGCAGGCCTCGCCGTGCTGGTTGTCGGCGAGCCGTTCGGGATCAACGAGGCCCTGGCGCTCGCCCTGGTGCTCGGAGGCATCTTCTGCGCGGAACGCCTCGGGCGCGGCGCGCCGCCGGCCATCGCCGAGCCGGCGGCGCCGCGAGACCGTCGCACGCCCTGATCGCGGCCGGCGGGATCGCCGGCCACGGGGATCAGTCGGCTTATTCGCAGACCCGGACGCGGCGGACGAACACGTCGCCATAGGCGTCGACCGAGCGGCGGCGCTCGAAATGGCAGACGGGGCCGTAATCTTCCTCGACATAGACCGGGCGCGGCGCGCGGTAGACCGGCTGGCCGGGGTAGTAGCCGTTCTGCGAGGACGCGATGGCGCCGCCGACGGCGAGGCCGCCGAGCACGCCCAGCGCGGCCGCACCGCCGGCGCCGATGCCGTCGCGGGCTTGCGCCCCCGGCGCGACTGCCACGAGGCTCCCTGCGACGAGAGCAACGGAAAGATATCGGATCATGGTTCGTCCCCTCTGGGTCTGTCGTGGCCGCAATGTCCGGCCAGGTCGTAAACGAAATGCGAATGCCCCGGGCTTCGCCGCCTGCCACGAAGATCACATTCGTGTTGGGCCTCGGATCGTTCGATAGAACAAACTTGCTTTGAGGCAAATCTTCGGCGCGCGCCCTCGGCCACCACTCACACCCGCGCGAGGCGCAGCGACAGCGGCCAGCGCACGGTGCGAAGCTGGCCGCCCGGCCCCCATGATGCCGCGAGCGCTTCATGGAAAGCGTCGACGGCCCCGCGACCGATCGCCTTCTCCAGCCCACGCAGGGCCGACCACGTCTCGACGTAACCGATCAGGTCGGCAAGAGACCACGCCACCGTGATCGCGAGGTCCGGTGCGGCGATTTCCGCGAACGGGAAGGGCAGCGATTGGTAGCCGTCCTCGACGTGTCGGCGCTCGGGCGGCCAGTACGGCCCGACCACGTCGTCGTAGAAGTGTCGGACCGCTCCATCTGGTTCGCCCTCGACGTGCAGGATGCCGTAGCTGACCAGCGCCAGCACCGCGCCCGGCCGGGCGATGCGGCGGACCTCGTCGTAGAACGCGGCAAGGTCGAGCCAGTGGGCCGCCTGCGCTACGGTGATCAGGTCGGCGCTCGATGTCGCCAACTCGCTCCGCTCGGCCGGCGCGGTGCGGTACGTGACACGGGGATGCGGCGTCGCGTTCGCGATCTGCGCGGCGCTGGCATCGGTGGCGACGACGTCGCCGAAATGCGCGGCGAGCTGCGTCGAGAGCTGCCCGGTGCCGCAGGCGGCGTCGAACGCCAGCCCACGTCCGGGCGCGGCCTCGGCGAGGAACGCCGCGAGGCCCGCCGGATAGGTCGGCCGGTGGGCCGCGTAGGCGGCCGCCTGCGACGAGAAGTGGTCCTTGAACGCCGGGTCCATCGTCGCCGCCTCGTCGTCGCCTGTCGCGGGATCAGGGTAGCCCTGCCAGCGGTTTCGAAGAAGCCGCCGCTTGACGGCGCCGGTCATTCCGGCTGCAACCGGGCCGAACCGCAACGGAAGGGACCGAGATGGCGACACGAGGCTTCGTCGGCCGGCGCAGTCCGGAGGAGACGCAGAAGCGGCTTCCGCCGGGACAGCACCGCGTCGAGGATTTCCCGATCCTCCAGATCGGGCCGAACCCGACGATCGACCTTGCGACGTGGCGCTTCACCCTTCGCGAGGGCGCCAAGCCGCTGAAGTCCTGGAGCTGGGACGAATTCCAGGCGCTTCCGCGCACCGCCTGGCAGGGCGACATCCACTGCGTCACCAAATGGTCGAAGTTCGACACCGGTTGGGAGGGCGTGAGCTTCGACGACCTGCTTGCCGACGCCCGCATCGCGGCGCCGACGGATTTCCTGCTCGCCGAGGGCTACGACGACTATTCCACCAACGTCCCCGTCGCCGACCTCGCCGGCGGGCGCGCGATGATCGCGACGCATTACGAGGGGGCGCCGATCGAGCCGGACCACGGCGGTCCGGCCCGCTTGTTCGTGCCGCACCTCTACCTGTGGAAGAGCGCGAAATGGCTGAAGGGCCTGCGCTTTACCAAGAAGGACGAGGCCGGCTTCTGGGAGATGCGCGGCTACCACATGTACGGCGACCCTTGGCGCGAGCAGCGCTACACCAGTGATTGAGGTGCCCGACTTCCGCTGGCGACAGGCCTTGATCACGGCGATCGCGCCGGTCACCGCGCGGGTGAAGAGCTTTCGCCTGCGCACCGAGATCGCCGACGCCTACAGGCCGGGCCAGCATGTCGACGTGCGCCTCACCGCCGAGGACGGCTACCGTGCGCAGCGCAGCTACTCGATCGCCTCGGCGCCGGACGGCTCGGGAACGATCGAGCTGATGATCGAGGGATTGGAGGGCGGCGAGGTCTCGGGCTTCTTCCACGAGATCGCCGAGGTCGGCGACGCGATCGAGCTGCGCGGGCCGATCGGCGGCGCGTTCTCGTGGGGGCCGGCCGACGGCGGGCCGCTGCTGCTCGTCGGCGGTGGCTCCGGCGTGGTGCCGCTCCTAGCCATGCTGCGCCACCGGGGGGCGGTGGCACCGGAGATCCCGGCTCTTCTGCTCTACTCGGCGCGGACCCGCGGCGATGCGATCGCGCTCGACGAGATCGAGGCGCGCGCCGGCACCGAGCCGGGCCTGTCGCTGATCTTCACCGCGACCCGCTCGGGCGGACGGCGGATCGATGCGGCGACGGTGGCGGAAGCGCTCACGACGCTCGGCCACCCGACCCGCGTCTTCATCTGCGGCGCCACGCCGTTCGTGGGCACGGCCGCGACGCTGCTGGTCGAGGCCGGCGTCGCCCCGGGGCTGATCCGCACCGAGCGGTTCGGCGGTTAGCAGTTCGCTCTACAGATTCTCTCGACGCGACGCCGGGCGTCAGGACCGCCTGATCTGCTTGCGCCGCTTGATGTCGGGGCTCGAGGCGCCGCAGGTCGGCAGGCTCTCCACCGACCCGTGGACCGCGGACGTGGTCGCCGAGAGGTCGTGGTAGCAGACGCAGCCTTCGGCGAAATAGTGGTGCACGAGCGCCTTGCGCGACCGGGTGACGTCGTTGCGCGGCGAGCCCCCGTGCAGGAGGTTCGCGTGCCAGAACAGCACGTCGCCCTTGCGCGCGATGAAGCGCCGGGGCGCGATGCCATGCTCGGCGATCGTGTGCTTGATCGCCGGCTCGTAGCGCTCTGCGTAGGCCGCGTAGCCCCTTTCGCGGAAGTCGTCGGTCGAGATGCCGACGTCGTGGCTGAACACGTAAGGCAGGCGATGGCTGCCGGGATAGTAGACCAGCGGCCCCGAATCGTCGTGGATGTCCTCCATCGCGACCCAGCAGGCGGCGAGGTAGCCGAGCGGGTAGGTCGTCATGTGGATCGAATCCGAATGTTCGGATTGCTGGCTCCCCTTGTGGGAGGCGATGGTCTGGAACGGGATCGCCCGGCGCCCCAGCACCATGCTGCTGAAGTTGAACAGCACCGGGTGCTCGAGCAGCGTATCGAGCTCCTCGACCTTGAGGTGCGGGTTGAGGTAGCGGCCGGGATGGGGGTCGTCGTCGGCAGCCTTCTCCGGCGCGAGCGTGATCTCGCCCTGCGCGATGGCGGCTTCGTAGGCGGCCCAGGCGACGTCGATCGTGTCCGGATCCACCGCGCCGCGGGCGACGTAATACCCGTTCTCGGCCCAGAACCGGCACATCTCGGCCTGCTTCGGTGTCAGCTCGCCCCGATCGAGGCGCCGCGCGATCGTCTCGGTGGCGTCCGGCCGGTCGAGCCAGGGCGAAGGCCCGGATTCGGGAAAGTTCTCCGAGCGGAACACCTTGATGCAGCCGATGTCGACAGGGACGTCGGCGTCCACGACGTTGGGCGCTCCGGGCCGCGAGACGGGAAGGTGCACCGGCGGCTCGCTTCCGAGCGTGTCGCTCCGTCCACCGGCTAAGCCTCGGGCCGCGTTCGCCCAGGTCCGAACCTTGCCCGCTACGCTCGCACGCGTCATCGATCCGCTCCGCCCACCGCGCCGATATCAGAGGCTATCGATTTCGACATTGGATTTGGGTGATACTGAGGCCGTCGACCCAAGGCCGTTTGCAATGTCCGCGCCTGCGCGGGTCGGCTTGGACCGGTACGGCCGAAGCCGACCCTTGCCGTGATGTCTTCGATAGTCTCAAGGCCTGGCCCCGTGAAATCCAAGGGATTTCGGCGTTAGGCTGCAGCAGACGGCAAGGCTCACGGGCTGAAGATCAGCACCAGGTAGACGAAGAACACGATCAGGTGCACCGCCCCCTCCAGCACCGTGGTCCGCAGGCCCGAGAAGGTCAGCGTGCTGAGGATCAGGGTCACCGCGAGCAGCGTCATCTCGGTCGGCTTGAGGCCGAGCACCACCGTCTGGCCGGTGATCAGGCCGACCGCGAGCACCGCCGGCACGGTCAGGCCGATGGTCGAAGTCGCCGCACCGAGACACAGGTTGATCGCGCGTTGCAGCTCGTTGCGGGCGACGGCCTTCAGCGCCGAAATCGCCTCGGGCGTGAACACGATCGCCGCGATCAGCACGCCCGACAGCGCGGACGGCGCGCCCAGCGCCGCGATGCCGTGGTCGAGGATCGTCGCGAGGCTCTTGGAGAGCAAGACGATCGGCAGGATGTTGGCGACGAGCAGCACCGTGTGCCGGACGATGCTGCCGGCCGGCGCCTTGGTGCGTCGCTCCGGCTCCGCGACGGACCGGCTGCCTTCCGCGCCGGAACCATCTTGGAAGAAGTCGCTGTGCCGCCCGGTCTGGATCAGGAGGAACACCGCGTAGAGCGCCAGGGTGAAGCCCGAGAACGTCACCGCCTGCAGCGTGGTCAAGGTGCCGTCGCGGGTCGAGGTGGTGAAGTTCGGGATGATCAGCGCCAGGGTCGAGAGCGGGATGATCACCGACAGGAAGGCCGACGCCCCTTGCAGGTTGTAGCTCTGCTGGTGGTGCCGCAGGCCGCCGACCAGGAGCCCGAGGCCGACGACCCCGTTGAGGACGATCATCAGCACCGCGAACATCGTGTCGCGACCGAGGGTCGGCGCGTCCTTCGCGCCGAGCATCACCGCTGAGACGAGCGCCACCTCGATCACGACGATGGAGAGCGTCAGCACCAGGGTGCCCAGCGGCTCGCCCAGGATGTCGGCCAGCTCCTCCGCCTCATGCACCACACCGAAGGCACACCAGAAGATCGCGACGAGCAGCCACGCGAACAGGGCGAGGGCGAAGATCGGCGACGCCAGATCGCCGAGCCACGCCTTACCGAACCACGCGAAGGCGCCAACCGTCGTCCACGCCACCGCCAACCGCGCCGTTCCCATCGATCGTCCGATCCATCCACCCCTGCGACGATGCTTAGGCGATCGGGATGGATTGCGCACACGCAACCGCCCCATGCGGGCCGGGACGTGGCGGAAACGCCGGGAAGCCGCTAGAGGGTATGGCTTCGCAACCCGAGTCGAGACCGGTGAGCCTGACAGAGAGCCGCGCCCAGCGTCGGTTCTGACGGGACGGACGGTCGTGAAAGCCCCGTACCGTGCCGTTTCCCACCCTTCCCGCCCCGTTCGCGCGGGCGCTCGCCGACCATGACTACGCCGAACCGACGCCGGTGCAGAGCGCCGTGCTCGAAGCGGCCGCCGACGGCCGCGACCTCCTCGTCTCCGCCCAGACCGGCTCCGGCAAGACCGTCGCCTACGGGCTGGCCATGGCCGGCCTGCTCCTCGACGGCGCGGAGACGCTGGCGCCCCCCGGCGCCCCGCTGGCGCTGGTGATCGCACCCACGCGCGAGCTCGCCCTGCAGGTCCAGCGCGAGCTGATGTGGCTCTACGGCCCCGCCGGCGGCCGCGTCACGGCCTGCGTCGGCGGCATGGACCCGCGCCGCGAGGCCCGCGCGCTGAACGAGGGCACGCACATCGTCGTCGGCACGCCCGGGCGTCTGCGCGACCACCTCGAACGCCGGACCCTCGTCACCGACCAGATGCGGGCGGTCGTCCTCGACGAGGCCGACGAGATGCTGGACCTCGGCTTCCGCGAGGACATCGAGTTCATCCTCTCGGCGACGCCGAACCAGCGCAGCACCTTCCTGTTCTCGGCGACTCTGCCGAAGGCGATCGACAGCCTCGCCGCCCGCTACCAGCGCGACGCGCTGCGGCTCGCGGTGAAGAGCGAGACCCGCGGGCACGCCGACATTGCCTACCGGGCGATCCGCGTCGTGCCGCGCGAGATCGAGCACGTGGTGCTCAACCTGCTCCGCGCGGCGGACGCGCCGACGGCGATCGTGTTCTGCAACACCCGCAACGCTGTGCGCCACCTCCAGGCGAGCCTGACCGAGCGCGGCTTCTCCACCGTGGCGCTGTCGGGCGAGCTCGGTCAGGGCGAGCGGAACGCCGCGCTCCAGGCGTTGCGCGACGGCCGTGCCAAGGTCTGCGTCGCCACCGACGTCGCCGCCCGCGGCATCGACCTGCCGGGCCTGTCGCTCGTCATCCATGCCGACCTGCCGCACGACGCCGAGGTGCTGCAGCACCGCAGCGGCCGCACGGGCCGCGCCGGCAAGAAGGGCACCAGCATCCTGCTGATCCCGAACGCCCGCCGCCGCCGGGCCGAGCAGATGTTCCAGCTCGCCAAGATCAGCCCCGAATGGGGCGGCCCGCCCTCGGCCGACGAGATCCGCCGCCTCGACGGCGAGCGCATGCTGGAAGACCCGCTCTTCACCGAGGCGCCCGGCGAGGAGGACCTCGCGCTCGCCGAGACCCTGGTCACCGGCCGTACGCCGCTCGAGCTCGCTGCCGCGCTGGCCCGGGTCTACCGCACCCGCCTGCCGGCGCCGGAGGAGGTGACCGACCCCGGCGAGCAGTCCGGCCGCGGCGCGTCGAGCCGTCCGCCCTACGACCCGATGGACCCCGAGCGCATCGCCGCGATGGGCCCGGCGGTGTGGTTCCGGCTCAATCTCGGCCGGCGCGACAACGCCGACCCGCGTCGCCTGCTGCCGATGCTGACGCGCCGCGGCGGCATCGACCGCCAGGAGATCGGCGCGATCCGCATCTTCGACCGGGAGACCAAGTTCGAAGTCCGCGGCAACGCCGCCTCGCGCTTCGCGCAGGCGTTCGCCCGCAACGGCTCACCGGAGATCCAGGTGGAAGCGCTGGAGGGCGATGCGCCCGCCGCCGAGCGCAAGGGGCCAGCCGGCTTCAAGAGCCCGCGCGCGGCCAAGCACGAGCGCCACGTCGGAAAGCCCGAAGGGGCCAAGACCTACGCCCGGAAGCCGCGGGCCTGAGCCGCGACCGGGCGCCGCCTTAAGGCGACGCCCGTCACCAACACGTCCGGGTCCGGTCAGAACCGGTCGGGAATGCCCTTCACGGCGTCGCCGAGGGCCTCGACGCTCTCGCGGATCTTGCGGCCGGCGGGTGCGAGCGACGGGACCTTGATCCCGAACACCTCTGTGTCCTCGTCCTGCGCCTGGGCGGGCGCCAGCTTGGTCTCCGCCGCCTTGGCCTCGACCGCCACCGGCTTCAGGGCTGCAGGCTTCCCCGCCACCGCCTTGCTCGCCGGCACCGAAGTGGGCTTGGCGTGCGCCTCGATCCGCGGCTTCGCCTTGACCGCTTCCGGCTTGCTGATCTCGAGCTTCGTGACCTCAGGCTTGGCGCCCTCCTGCCGGATCGCCTCGTCCTTCGTCGCCGCCGCCTTGGCAACGATCGCCTTCGGCGGTTCGGGCGGCAGGGCCGCGTAGGTGGTGGTTTCCGTCTTGGCCCGAACCGTCTCGGCCGCGAGCGGCGCAATTCCGGGGACAGCGCGGGCCGGCGCGACCAGCGTCGCCTGGCGGGCGGGGCCGATCACCGGCACCTCGACGATGGCCGGAAGCGGCTGTTGCGCCGGGACGTCGGGCTTGCCCGCGGGGGCGACGGGGTTCGGGGCGACGGGGAGCGCGACCGGCAGTGTGACGGTGTCCGCGGCCGTGTTTCCGGCGCGCAGAATCGGGTCGACCCGCGCCTCGACGACCGGCGCAGTCGCCGGCTCGGGCGGCAGGATCTCGCGGATCTTCGGGACCGCGGGACCGTTTCCGGCCAGCGCCGGCATGCCGTCCTTGAGGTCGGGCCAGTCGGCGGCCTTCTGGCTCATCGCGATCGGTTTCGCCCGCTGCGGGCCGGCAAGGCTCGAGAGGTACGTGCTGGCGACGCCGGCGAAGGCCCCGGTGGCGCCGAGGCCCAGCGCACCGAACAGGGCGATCCGCGCCCATGGACGGCGAACGCCTGAGCGCGGGGTCGCGGCGGCGGCGGATCGGGTCTCGGAAGGGTCGAGGGCGAGATCAATCATCGGGCGGGGTCGATCTTGGCACGAGGTTGCGTCGGAAAAGCGAGACGAATGCGACCGATCCCCCCATCACGGTCGCGCCCGCCCCCGAAGACCTTCCGAACGCGAGATTTGGCGTTCCAATGAGGACCGGCAATACGGCGCAACGATGTCGTAGCGCATTCGCCGCGCTGATCCGCGGCTTCAGCACCCGGCGTCTTCTGTGGAGAAGTCGTTCCGGCGACGAGGTCTTGCGTAGACGCAGGCTGCTTAAGAACTCGTATCGCCTGCTCTCCGGCACGCCTCAACGCGAGTGTGCCAAGTAGCCGGCCTGCGCGCCGGCCACCCGCTCGATCGCGCGGACCCACCGATCCGCTGCTTGGGCGGGGCGCGGCCCGCCGGACAGGATGGCGGCCTTGAGCGCGAAGCCGTCCCGGTCGCCCCAGCGCGCGAGCAGGGCCTGGAACGCGTCGTGCCGCGCACGCTCGAACGGCATCGCGCGGCCCGCCGCGTCGCGGCAGGGATGCGGTGGATAGAGGTGGCCCACCGGCACGAGGCCCACCGGGATCGGCGCCGTCGCCAGGTGCGTCAGCCTGCGCAGTAAGATCTTCGGCACGACGAACGCCCGCGGACCGGAGGCGTCGCCGGCCCCGCCCAGCATTTCGATGCGCCCGAGCGGACCCGCGACGACGAGGTCGGCACCGCCCGCCACCAGCTCGGGCCGGATGACGGCGTCGAAGTCGATCGACGCCGAGCCGCGATGCGCGCGCAGCCTGTCCAACGCCGCCGGCCGGTCGGTCCTGATGCGGACCGACGCTGGGCTCAGCCCGAGCCCGAGATCGAAGCTCACCGCTTCGCGCCGCGTCGGATCGAGGGCCTCGGCGTCGGGGCCGAAATCGGTGAACCCCATGCGGGCTGGCGGCACGAGACTTGTCGCCGGCAGGCAAAGGGCGACTGCATGGCTCCAGCCGTCGCCCACCGGCATTTCGTAGGCGACCGGTCGCAGTGTCTCGATAAGCGTCAACACGACGCCGCCGCGGGCGGTCCGCAGACCTACCCTGCCCGCTTCGAGCGTCGCGAACGGCTCATCCTGGCCCCGGCGAAATTCGGCTGCGGCCCCGAACGCGCCGAGGCTCCACGCGCTCGCGGGGTCGGCGAGCGCGTCCAGCAGGATCTCGCGATCGTTCGCATCGAGGGGCATGGCGGCGACGGCTACGCCGGTCGTCGCGGCGGCTCAAGCCGGGTCGGTCGCCGAGGGCCGGAATGTGGATGGCCCGTCGGGCACCGATCCGCGCCATGGACTTCGCCGCGCCGCGCCGCCACCCTGCGTCGCGTGAGTGCCCAGCCGATCCCCTTCGCGACGCAGCCGGACGACGTGCCCGCCAGCGAGCCGACGCCGCCCCAGACGGTTCCGGCCGTCAGGTTCTGGAGCGGCTGGTCGACGCGTGCACGGCTGATCGCGGTGGTCCTGGCCATCGACGTGATTGCCGCCCTGGTGTCCTGCGGCGTCATCGTCATCAACGCGCGCAACGCGGTGAAGGTCGAGACGCGGGCGTCCCTGTCCACGGTGGAATCGCTGGTCGCCGACACGATCCGCCTCCTCGAGGCGGCGCCGGCCGAGCGCCTGCTTCAGACCCTCGACCTGCGCTTCCAGGTGCTGCGCCACGTCCGCGTGACCGTCCGCGACGCCGAAGGCGCGACGGTGGGCGCGCCGATCGGTCAGCCGCGCCCGGAGCGGGCGGCGCCCGTTTGGTTCGCCGACCTGATCATGCCGAAGATCGAGCAGCACGAATTGCCGATCGTCACCGCCGGCCGCACGATCGGCACCGCGCGGATCACCACCCAACCGATGGACGAGATCGACGAGATCTGGGTTTACGCCCGTGCGCTGTCGCTCACGACGTTCTGCATCAACGCGGCGATGCTGGCCGCCCTGTACCTCGCGCTCGGGCGGGTGCTGGCGCCGCTCGCGCGCCTCGCCGACGGCCTGACCCAGCTCGAGCGGCACGACTACACGGCACGCCTTCCGAGCCCGTCGAGCCACGAGTTTGCGGTGATCGCGACCCGGTTCAACCAGGTGGCGGAAGCCTTGAGCGCGGTCCGCGCCGCCAACGGGCGGCTGAAGCGGCAACTGCTGACCGCGCAGGACGACGAGCGCCGCAGCACCGCCCTGGAACTCCACGACGAGTTCGGCCCGTGCCTGTTCGCGCTGGAAGCCAACGCCGCCTCGATCGGGCGGTTGGCCACCGGAGCCGCCGAACCCGACCGCAACAAGCTCTCGGCGCGAGCGTCAGAAATCGCCGGGATCGTGTCGCAGGTGCAGAGCCGCAACCGCGACCTGCTCAATCGGCTGCGCCCGCACGCCCTCGGGCAGGTGCCGCTCGCCGATTGCCTGGACTTGCTGCTGCGCGACTTCGCCCGCCGCCATCCCGAGACGCGCTTCTCCGGGCACTTCGCCGGTCTCGCCCGCGGCTATGGCGACCTCGCCGACCTGACGGTGTTCCGCTGCATCCAAGAGAGCACGACCAACGCCGTGCGGCACGGCCGCGCCGCGTCGGTCACCGCCAAGGCGCGCGAGGCGGACGGCGCGCTGATGGTGTCGATCGCCAACGACGGCGCCGGGTTCGATCCCGACCACGGCACCGGGCTCGGGCTCTCGGGGATGCGCGAGCGCGTCGAGGCCCTCGACGGCACGTTTGTTCTTGACAAGCACCCGCCCGGCGCCGTTGTCCGCATTATCATTCCCGTGGATTCGCACCGGGGCGACGATCCCGGGTCGGAGCGATCCGCGTGAGCGGCCCTCCCATCCCGTGTCGTCTTCGCACCCCGAGTGGCCTCACCATGAAGTCCGTGGCTCGATGAACGCCTTTGCCATGAAGCCCGTCGCCGTCGAGACCCGGATGCCGGTGCTCGTGATCGACGACCACCCGATCGTGCTGCAGGGCTGCCGCCGGGTGCTGGAGGATGCCGGCATCGAGACGGTGGCGGAGGCGACGACGGTGGTCGACGGCTACCGCGCGTTCCACCGCCTGCGCCCGCCGATCGTGATCTGCGACCTGACCTTTCAGGGCAGCGGCCTGGCCGGCCTAGGCTTGATCCGCCGCATGTGCGCCGTCGAGCCCAAGACCCGCATCCTGGTCTTCAGCATGCACAACGATCCGGTGATCGTGGCGCGCGCGCTCGAGGCGGGGGCGCTCGGCTACGTCCTCAAGGACCATGCCTCTGCCGAGCTGTTCGAGGCCTTCGAGAAGGTCCGCGCGGGCCAAGTCTACCTCGACCGACGGCTGGCCACCGAGGTCGCGATGCTGCGGACCGACGCCCGCCGCACCCCGGAATCCCAGCTGACGCCGCGGGAGCAGCAGATTCTCGCACGTCTCGCCCAGGGCAAGTCCTACGGCGTGATCGCGACCGACCTGTCGGTGAGCTACAAGACCGTCACCAACGCCTGCTCGCAGATGCGCCAGAAGCTCGGCGTGCGCACGCTGGCCGAGCTGATCCACGTCGCCGTCACAGAGGCCCAGCGCCAGGGCTGACCGGCACAGGCGCGACACGACGGAGGAGCGAACCATGGGCGCGACCGAGACAGGCCCCTTTTCGCAGGCGGCGTGGGCGCGCAACGCCGCGCTCTACGAGACCATCCGCACGATGCCGTTCAACGCCGAGCTCGCCGCCGGCACGCTCGGGCAGTCGCGCTTCCGGCACTACATCGTGCAGGATGCGCACTACCTGATCGGCTTCGGACGTGCCTTGAGCCTCGCCGCCGCCAAGGCGCCCGAGCCTGACGGCATAGTCTTGTTCGCGAAGGCCGCCGAGGAGGCGATCGTGGTCGAGCGCGCGTTGCACGGCGGCTTCTTCCGCGACTTCGGCATCGGTCCGGACGCCTTCGCCGCGACGCCGCTGACGCCGGCCTGCGACCACTACGTCGCCTACCTGCTCTCGACCGCCTATGCCGAACCGTTCGAGGTGCTCCTCGGGGCGCTGCTGCCGTGCTTCTGGATCTACGCCGAGGTCGGCCGAGACATCCTGGCGCGCGAGAGCGCCGGCAACCCCTACCACGCCTGGATCGACACCTATTCCGGGACGGACTTCCAGGAGGCCGTCGCCCGGATGATCGCGGCGACCAATGCCGCCGCGATCCACGCGTCGCCCACGTTGCGCGAACGAATGCACCGGGCCTTCACGCACGCCACCCGGCTCGAATGGATGTTCTGGGACAGCGCCTACCGCGACGCCGCCTGGCCGGTCTGACGCGCATTTTCGCGATGGCCGCCAACTGCCACCGTGCTTCGTCCGTTTCAGCAAAGCGTCGGAGGCCGCGCCGGAAACGGTTTTCCGCCGAGAACGCGGGCAACGCTTCGGAATGCGCCGCGTTGTCGCGTTAACCAAGGAGGCTAACGTGCAACAGAGCTGGATGACCCTTCCCGAGATCGCGCTGCACCATCACATCTCCATCGCGGATGCACAGGCGCTCGTCGACGCCGCGAACTGCCCGAAGGTGTTCAAGACGGACGCGACCTTCTACCTGATTTAACGAACTGTCCGTCGCCGATCGAGGCCAACGATCGGCGAAACTGCTTCGGGCTCCCCGGTCTCTTGCATGAGCTGGCCGGACGAGCCTTACGCGGACATTCAAATGAGTTTGGATTTGATCCGATCAAGCGCGAAAATGCGCCTGTAGGAGTCCGCTTACCTTGGAACTCATGCTCGTTCGGTAAGCGCCGATTGGAGCGGGCGACGGGAATCGAACCCGTATATTCAGCTTGGGAAGCCGGACACCTACCTTTCGCACCCAAGTATCGAGCCCGAATTCTTAACCCTGCGCCAATGATTTCCGTGACTTAACCGCCGCTTGCGCACTCCGACTCCTTGCCATCCCTCTCGGGGGCTGGCTGGTATCAGGCTGGTATCAGCCCTCGGAGAGCTACCTTGGCGACCCAGAACACGTGGACCCGCGAACGCGTCAACCTGACCGCGGACCACCTGAAGAGGGCCCGCCGGCTCATCGCGACGAGTAAGGTCCCGGGCCGCGGGATCGAGTGGGCGGACACCGCGACCACCGGCCTCCTGCTCCGCGTCGGCCCCCTCGGCGGGGCATGGCTCCTCAAGACGGAGGCGAGGACCGTGCGCCTCGGCGACATGGATGCGCTGCCGGTCCCCGCCGCCCGCGCAGCCGCCCAGCAGGCCCGCCTCGATCTCAGGGCAGGCCGGAATCCCCGGGCGAGCCTGGAGATCTACGCCGAGGCCATCGCCCAGACGGATGACGTCGGGCTGTCCGTCGAGGTCGCCTTCCCGGAAGAGGTCGTGGAGCAGTCCGACGAGGACCGGCGCCGGGACGGCCCATGGCAATGGCGCGACCTGGTGGATGCGTACCTCGCCACCCGCCTGCCCAAGCTGAAGCCGGGATGGGCCGAGCAGTACGAGGGATACCTGCGCCACCCGGCGTTCGAGCGGATCTCGACATGGGAGCTCGCCCGACTCGACATCGATGTGCTGGAGGAGATCCGCGACAGGATCGCCAAGGCCAACTCGGTCTCCACCGCCGCCCGGGCCGTGAACCAGGGAAAGGCGATGCTGACTTGGGCCTGGAAGTACCACCGGCGCCTCAGCCGCCTCGGCAAGACGCCGTGGTGGCAGGGCTGGTCCATCGAGTATGCCGCCAGCACGCGCGACCACGAGCCGACCCTGTCCGAGCTTGGGCGAACCCTCGCCCTGGCCGAGCGCCACCGCGTCCTCGGCACGACCGACCAGGAGACGTCGGCCGGAATGCTCAAGGCATTGTGGTCCGTGGTGTTGACCGCGCAGCGGACCGGCGCCCTGGCGGCCACACGAAGGGACCGGGTCATCCCGATGCCGGGGCGCCCCGGGTGGGAAGTGTGGACGTGGTCGTCCGGCGACATGAAGGGCGGCAAGAGCCCGCGCCCGCACGCCCTGCCGATTCCACCGGCGGCGCTTGAGGCGCTGAGCCGTTTCGACGAGGGCGAGGACAGCGAGTGGGCGTTTCCGTCCCGAGCCTTGGGCAAGCACGTGACGTCCGACGGCCTCAACCAAATGCTTTACCGCCTGCAGGGCAAGGCGAAGGCGGGAAAGAAGGATGCTGTCACGTTGCGGGAGGTGGACCTGTTCAAGGCCCACCGCATCCGCATCTGGACGCCCCACGACGTCCGGCGCACCCTCGGATCGTTCCTGGCCGAGGAGGAGCTCGGCGGCGCGGCGAGCGCAATCCTGGCGCACAAGACGGGCAAGAGGGACGACGAGGACGCGCGGTTGGAGGACATCACCCGCAAAGTCTACGCGAAGGCGCAGAGGCTCGACTTGAAGGCCCGTGGGATGGAGGCCTGGGTCGCCGCGGTAATTGATGCCTACAATCGGGAGGCCGCCTTGCTCGACCGTTCCGCCGCTCGTCGTTAAGAAGCGAGCGATCGATGTCCATGACTACGTTAGGACGAAATCGGGCGTCTTATGCGCACGATAGATACAAATTCGATAAATCGGCCGTCCTTATGTTCAATGACGACAATTTTATACATTAGTAGTCTGTTAATACATGCACAAGCGACTTGGCATAGTCTGTGGATTGCATAACAATCTGATCGGGTATCCCTTGCGCGGCGGCATGAGAGCTGCGATCTTCGGGATTCAGCCAGCCCACGAGGCCATCGTGAAACGAATACGCACCCCCCGCTTACCGACGAGACCCATCCCCGGGGCGTGACGCAGTGCGCGCAGCCCCATCATGGAGGCTGCCCCGATGAAGACCTTTTTCACCGCCGACACCCACTTCGGCCACAAGGGGGTCCTGTCGATGGCCGGGCGCCCGTTCGCCTCCATCGAGGAACACGACGAGGCGCTGATCGCGGCATGGAACGCGGTCGTCGGCCCCCGCGACGAGGTCTACCACCTCGGCGATTTCGCGATGGGCGCCACCCCGGAGCGATGCCAGATGATCTTTCGGCGCCTGCGCGGTCGCAAGCACCTCATCCGGGGCAACCACGACAAGAAGCGGGTCCTCGACCTGCCATGGTACTCCCGGCAGGACCTCGCGACACCCAAGGTCGAGGGGACCCGGGTTGTGCTTTTTCACTACCCGATGCGCGCCTGGGCCGGTGCGTTCCGCGGGAGCCTTCAGCTATTCGGGCATACTCACGGACGCCTCCCGGACACCTCCCAGTCCTGCGACGTCGGTGTCGACCGCTGGTCGTACGCGCCGATCAGCCTGGGGCAGATCATGGAGCGCCTCGCAGCCACGCCCACGATTCCCGAAGAGCGCCTGCTGGGCGAGCCGCAGGAGGATGAGGATGGCGAGGCGTGAGCGGGAGATCGGCGACGGCGAGGTGACCTGCCTCTCGTGTGGCTGGGTGTCCTACGCGGTCACGCGGGCCGAGGCCGAATCTGAGGTCGTCCGCATGCGGGCGTACCTCGCGACCCTGTCGGCCGAGGATCGCCGGGGCTGGTCGGCGGAGGGCCCGAGCGTTTCGAAGTACGTCTGCCAGAACTGCGCGGGGTCGACCTTCCGGCCGGCGCGGGCGGAGGACTGCCCCGACGGCGCGACGGTCAACGCGGTCATCTGGGAGGGCTGAAACCAGGAAGGCCCCGGATCTGTCCGGGGCCTTTCAACATGCTAGGCCCAGTAGCGGTCCATCGGGTCCTGGGCGAAGATCTCGTGATCGCGCTTGGTCGCGATCCCAAGCTTCAGCCTCGCCTCGGCGCGCTCCTGCTGGCCACCCAGTTCGTACTCGGGGTCACCCTGCCCCTCGTAGCAGTGCTGCGTCATCAGCAGGATCAGGTTGCCGGGGTCCGGGCCGAAGATCTGCTCGATGATCTCCTGCCCGATTGCCATCTGGAGCTCGAACCGACGCTCGTACCCTTCATGCGACATGTCCTCGTCGTCGGGGTCGTCGAACGCATCGTTGTGGATGGCGTCGGAGATGTCGAAAAGGACATTCTCCGGGTGCATGAGGAAATCGCGCTTGCCGGGGGGCCTCCTGCACAGGACGGAGATCGACCGCCACGCCGCCAGCGCCACGGCTTTCGCCTCACCAGCCTCGACCCGCATGGCCCAGTCCCGGAACCGGTCGTAGGCCGCATCGGGAAGCTCCCACTGGAACTCGTGACGGTCGATCTCCCACTCGCGCTCCGCGGCTGTGGGCCAGGGCTTGACCCTGTGCTTCCCGGGGGAGCGGGGCTTGCTCGCCGTCCTGTCCTCGTCGACGAAGCCCTCCGGCGGAACCGGAGGGAGCGGGATCTGGAGGAGGTCGCGGTACTTGATGTCGGACATGGCATCCTCTCTGCCGTGAAGCCCCGTGGGGCATAGGCAGGAGGTAGCCAAAGATGCTATCAATGATAAAGCGACAATTGTCGCTTAGGTTAATAGCGCTCGAAGGTTAATTTAAGTCGCAACGCAGTCCGACGCAAGCCAAAACAAGAGCAGACCCGATTTGTGGTTAACGGGATATTGCTTTGATCGGCTCACGGACGGCATGCATCAGCCCCGGCGCGGCCTCCTCCACCGACGCGGCCAGCATTCGCGCGTGCCCGGCCAGGACCTCCGCCAGGGAGAGATCGCCGTCCGGAGCCGGGCCGGCCTCGGGCAGCGTCAGGACGCCATCGAGGGCGCGGCATGCTCCGACGACGGCAGGCGAAAGGCGACGCGGGTGAAACGGGTGCATGGGATCTCGGTGATCAGGCGGACGGCCTTGGCGATGGGGCAACGCCGGCATGCGTCAGCGGGTGCCAGTCCAAGAAGAAGCCAGCGAGGAGATCCGCAGCGGCCCGACGTCCGTCATCGCGACCGATCAGGGCCCGGACGGCGCTCGGCGATCCGAGGCAGAGCGTCTCGAATCCGGCCTCGTCGAGCTCGCCGAGGGCGACCTCGGCCTGCCCGAGGCGGTGCTCGAACGTGCGGGGCACGAGGTACTCGAAACGCGGGGATTCCCCTGCGTCCTCGGCCACGATCCCGAAGGCCCTGTGCACGTGGGGGTGCGACGAGGCGGTGACACGCTGCACGGGCGAGCTCCGGAGCCGGGCCAAGGCGGCGTTGGCGACACTGAGGGGCACGACCATGTGCCGGGCCGCCCACGGCGTTAGGCTGATGCGGCCGCCCTGCAGGACGGTCGCATGCCGTCGCCAGGCCTTCCGCGCCAGGGCAAGCGACCCGTGCCGGGTGACGATCAACGACGTCCCCCGGTCGACGATGCAGTGCGAGCTCGGCATCAGGCGGCGGCCGCCGGCGCAGGTTTCGTCAGGACCTGCAGCAGCGTGTCGACGGCCTCTCGCCCGAGCGTCGCCGCCGCGAGGTTGAGGAGCCGACTCGCCTCGATGGCGTCCCGCACCGCGAGGGCCAGCGGATCGACCGCATGGTCCCGTCCGGAGACGTCGCGGAGGTATCGGTCAGGGTCCGTCTCGATCCGGCGCCCCAGATCGGCACCGCCGGCCGAGACGGCTTCCTGGGTGAGATCGACCGCATCGACGAACCGTCGGATCGCGTCCTCGCCGGCGGGCGTCAGGGGAAACACGTTGCCCATGACGGTCTTCGGCAAGATCTCGAATCCGGCTCCTTCGAGAGCCCGGACTAGGTTGTGTCCAGCGCTGGGACGGGGGCCCGCCTGAGCCTTGCCGCGCTCGTAGGCCACCCAAAGGGCTTCGTCGATGATATCTCGGTCCTTGCGCCGCATGGGACGCTCCTCTTCTTGTTGGGGATGCTTGAGCAGGTGGAGCGCCCCTGTCGCCGGGCGCACGACGGAGGTGTTAGGCGGCGCGGTTCGCCGGGATGGGCAGGTCGGCGGAGCGCAGGCCGTCGAGGAACAGGCGAGCAGATTCGACACCGGACAGGTCGAACGTCTCATCGAGTTCGATGAGGACCTGCATCGCCCCGGCCTGACTGGCAGGCACAACGACGAGGCCGATCTTCTCCAGGCGCTCCATGATGCGCTGGGCGACTTCGGTGGCCGGGCGCTTGCCCGAGGCGGCGACCTCACCGGCGATGTGGGACAGCGCCTGCTCGGTTATCGTTTTCGTGCTCATGACGACCTCGATGTTGGGGGAACTTGATCGGGAGGAGCGCCCCTGCCGCCGGGCGCGTCGGCGAGGTGCTCAGGGCTTGCCGAGGGCGGCCTTGACCAGGCGCATGCCGGCTTCGACGGCGGCCGCGCCTTCGGCCTTGAGGACGATCATCTGGAATCGGCCGTCGTCCTGATCGGCATCGATGGCCACCATCCTCAGCCGGGATGGGGCGACCGGCTTCACGGCCTTGGTGATCCGCTTGGTCATGGCTGTCTCCGGAATGGATGAGGGGCTCGCCTTGAGAGTTCAGCAGCCCGGCGGGGGCTCGTCGTCGCGAAAGGCGCTCGCGAGGATCTCGGTGGTCGTGACCGCTTGGTACGTAGCCTCGGCCTCCGGGGCGGCGGCGCGCTCGGCCTGGACGATGGCGAGATCGAGATGCCGGACTGCCCATCGCGCGGTGCGAAGAAGCTCGGCCTCGACGCGCCGGACGGCGTCCCCATCCGTCCCGGCGCGGGCCACGGCCATCGCGTCGGCGAGCCGGCGACGTGTCTGGGCGGCGTCGAGGCGGTAGAGCCCGTCGACGAATGAGAGGGAGGCCATCTCAGTCCTCCCGATGCTGCGCGACGACTTCGTCCTTGAGGTCCGAGGTTGCCCTGAGAACCTCGACGACGGCGGCTTCCAAGGGATCGCGCCAGGGCAAGAAGCCCGGGCCTTCGACCTCGTCGCCGGATGATAGGTCCGGGACGATCCAGTCGACCCGGACCTGATCGAGCGCGATGATCTCGAACTGGGCGGCCACCATCCGCGGCGGGTCGCCGGCATCCCGATACGCCGGGGTCACGTTGTATGTGACCTGCACGCTCCCGGTCAGAAGTCGGTCGCCGACCATGAGGTCGTAGAACTTGTATTCCGTCTTGCACTGGCGAGAGGGATCGTGGAGAGCGCCGCTCATCAGGATGGCCCAGGCCGTCGCGAGCGTCACGCCATCCTCGTCGTGGATGGCAATCTCCAGCGGCTCACGCAGCACGTACGTCAGCTCGGCACGCTGCAAATTGAGGCTGCGCAGCACCGAATCCCCAGGCGTCTTGCGATAGTTGATGACGTCATTGAGGTAACCGAAGCTTATCCCGTTGCGGGCAGCCCAGACCTTCTGGCCTCCGACTGCCTTGCAGGCTGCCCGTAGCCTATCGATCACGTCGCTCCTCTTGAGTACGGTCTTTGGTGCAGTAATCGTGGATGGCCTTTGTCGATTCTTTTCAAAAAGGTAGCGCCAATCCGCGTATCCGCAAGGATTTAAATTTATTCGAATGTCGTAGTATCTCGGTAAGTGCACCAGATTAAGTGATACCAGAAATACACCACTTATTCCTGATTGTCTCGGCCTGCGCTTTGTTCTCCGAGTGCCATTTCAATACGCATGGCAGGGTGCTTGAATACGTCAGTTGACGTATCGAAGGAGCGCATCGCCCATGTTCACCCTCATCATCCTCGCACTCGGGATGGCGGCCATCGCGGCCTCCTTCCTCTCCACCAGCACCAGCCCCATCACCGTCGAGCAGGCCCTGCCCGCCGGCGTCCTCGCACTCTCCTGGCGCTGTGTCGGCGAGATCCGCACGCGCAATGGCCTGCGCACCCTCTGGACCGGCGAGGGAGAGACCGCTGCATTCGCCAGGGCCTACTCGGCCGACCGGGATGGAATGCGCGGCGCAGGCTTCTCCTGGGACAACCACACACCCGTGTGCTGGGAGGCCGTACCGGCGCCCGAGGATGCGGACGTACTGGCTGCCGTCGCCGCCGCCGAATCCGCGGCCGACGCCATCGAGGCCGGAAAGGCGGCCGCGCGCATCGCGGCGGTCCAGCAGGCCGACCGCGATTGGCTGGCACATAGAGCCGAGAGGGAGCGGGCCATCGCCCGCCTGAAGGCATGCCTCGACGGGCAGCCGTGGGCGTGGACAAAGAGGAAGCAGGAGTGGGCGGTCAGCCTTCTTAAGGATCGCCCGTCGGAGCGGGACGCCCGGCTGGCCGGCGAGCTCGTGGACGAAGTCGAGTTCATGATCGCCGAGGTGATCAAGCGGCTTGGGGCGGTTCGGATCGAGGAGTGGTGGGATCGCGCCGGTGACGAGGGCGTCCGGGCCGCCGTCCTGCAGGCCTGCCGTCTCCTGTCTGGCCTGGACGAGGACCGCGCCGCCATCCGGAACAACGTCGGTTGGAGTGCCGCCCACAGCCACACCGGCCACGTCGTCGCCAGCCTGCACGCGCTCGACCAGACCCAGGCCTCCCATGCCCTCCGCGCGGTGTGGGCGCACCGGCGGCAGAT
Source organism: Methylobacterium cerastii (assembly GCF_022179125.1). Classification (GTDB taxonomy): domain Bacteria; phylum Pseudomonadota; class Alphaproteobacteria; order Rhizobiales; family Beijerinckiaceae; genus Methylobacterium; species Methylobacterium cerastii. The sequence continues at coordinate 23,302 of NZ_BPQG01000081.1, read as the reverse complement.
CGGCGCCGAGTTGCGGGCGGCGATCTTCGGCTCGGCCGGGGTCTGAGATGCAGCTCGCTTTCGCCCTTCATCCGGACGCGGTCACGCACGAGCAGGACCTCATCGTCCACGCCTACGTCGCCGACATCCTCCCGAAGAACGTCCCGACTTACGTCCGCCGGGTCGACGCCTTCACCGTGATCCGCGGCGGATTCGTCGCCCGGGTCGAGGTTCCGGACGGCGGCCTGTTGGACGTCACCATCCATGGGCCCCTCGGGGCCGGGGCTTACTCATGGCGGATGCCGGATGGGGGGGGACCCGATCTCGTGGTGCAACCGCAAGCGCCGCTGGGTCCGCGTCCCCGACAAGTGGAAGGCCGACGACGGCTAGACCTGGTCGTTTTCGTCCCCGTCCCGAAAATCGAATCCCACCCCGAGAGCAGGATCACCCACCCTCATGCGCAACGTTTTTCGCCTCTTCGCCCTCGCCATGGCCATGATGGCCGCCGTCACCGTCAAAGCCGTCTGGGAGGGGGGCCGCTGGGTGCTCCGCTCCGTACGGGACAGCCTCCGCCCGCCGGTCGGCGCCAACGCCGGTCTGGAGGACGCCTTCGACGGCATCGCTGCCAAGGCCGAATCCGCCACCGCCGCCGTCTCGGTGGTCGCGGCCGAACCCGGCGCCGCCGCGAAGGCGATGCTGGCGCCGATTCCCCTCGATCCGATCCTGGCCCGCGGCTGCATCGCCGAGCGGTTCGCCCACGACATGCTGACCATCGATCAGGAGCCCACCACCGAGGGCTTGGACGAGGCCGCGTCCGCCTGGCTGAACAGCCTAAACGCGTCCGAGCTTCTCAAGCTGGACCAGCACGGCGCCCACCGCATCGGCAGCCACATGGCCGGCCTCCGCCTGATCGACGGCCTACCCCTGACGCCGACGCTGACCGAGTACCGGTCCGCCCTTTGCGCTGCTGCCCAAGTCACTCCGGAGCAGCGGGCCAACGTCCGGGAGCACGAGGAAACCCTGAGGAGGGTCATCGACGAACTCCTTGAGGAAGACCCGATGCGGTACGCCCCCGCGATGTGAGCCTCCCCGCTCAGAAAAAGGCCCGCCCGAGATGATCGGAGCGGGCCTTTTTCATGTCTGGATGCCGAGGTGCGGCACGGGCGCACACCCCGAGGAAAAGTGTTGTGCTACCCCCTGTGCACACACGGTGTGCTGACGTGCGCACACCGTGTGCCGCGTTAGGCGGCCCGCATGTGGCGGACCAACAGGCCCTTGGCGCGCAGGGTTTCCGCTCTGGCGACCGCGAGCGCGCGCTTCAGTTCGGCGTTTTCCTGGTCCAGGGCGGCATTCTCCGCCTGCGTCGCGAAGAGCACGCCACGCAGGGCTTCGACGGCCCGGGCAGCGCGGGTGGCGGCGGTCAGGTTCCGGTTTGCCTGCACGGCGTCGGCGTGGGCCTGAGCGGCGAGGCGGTCCTGGCGAGCCCGGTGAAGGACGCCAGCCAGACCGAGGCCCGCTGCGTCGAAGGGGGCGGCGATGTTGTAGGCGGAGATCGACATCAGCGGGGCTCCTTGGGCTCGGGCGTTGAGGAGACGATCTCAGCTCGCGGACTCGTCGTCGAGGGGGAGTCAACACCTGTCCCTGGCCCGGATGCAGGAACGGGTGGATACCTATGAGGGTTGTTAGCGTCCCGTTACTTCTTGGGTTTGAATCGAAAGATCAGCAGGACGCCGACCGGCTGTAACGGTTGGCATCAGACGAGCTTGAGGCGCTGCGAGAGCACCTTGCTGGCCGTCTTTTTATCTACGTGGCGACCCAGCGTGAGGGTGGCCATGGCCTCCTGCATGAGTGCCTCAAGCGGAAGCCGGAACTTCCGCAGATCGCCTCCATTCGCCTGGATGCGCACGGCAGCATTGCCCTTCTTCAGAACGGTCGCGAGGGCCGATGCGATGGCGTTGTCCACCAGGCGGGGGTCCGGCAGGCCCTCGGCCTTGCGGGCGGCGCGCTCGATCCGCTTGCGCTCGGCCTCACCGCGACGCCCGGCGGCCGCCTGTGCGGATGTACTCTCGATGGGGTCCGGGACCGGCGTGCCGGGCTCGGGAAACGTCGTCATAAGCTGTTGCATGGCGGCCTCCGGGGGGGATGAGGGATTCTCCCCCTCGGGGCCGAAATCGGCAAATCCGGACGGTGTCCGGGCCGACACCGTCCGGAGCGGGGTTGTCCGTTGCGGACGCCGTCCGCAGGCTCAAGGCATGCTGAAGATCGCCCTGGAAATCGACGTCGCCGGGTTCGAACGCCAGGTCGACGACCACATGGCGAAGGCGTTCGCGCCGGCGGTTGTGGAGGCCCTGAATCGGGCCGGCGAGGCCGGGGCGGACGCCGTCCGGCAGGGGATGATGACCAGCTTCGACCGCCCGACGCAGTTCACGCTGGAGGGGGTCGGCGTGATGAAGGCCTCGATCCGGACGGGCGGCGGCGACCCGTCCGTGCTGATCTATCTGAAGGACCGGACGGCGTCCTACCTCTACCTGCAGGTCTTCGGAGGCACCCGGCACGCCGGCGACCCGTTCACGACGAAGCGGGGGCCCATCGTCCCCGGTCCGAAGGCGCCCCGGGACAACTTCGGGAATCTGCCGCGGGGCTACACCGCGAAGGCCATGCAGGAGCCCGACGTCTCGTGGGTGACGCTCAAGCCCGGCGAGCCCCCGGCCCTCGTCCGCAAGCGCCCCGGGCAGCCGCTGGAGGTCCTCGCCCTGATCGTGAACGAGGTGTCGTTCCAGCCCCAGACGCTCGACTTCGACGGCCTGGCGACCGGGGGCGCCCTCGACGCCTTCGGGCCCACGTTCGAGCAGGCCTTCGACATCACGTGATGAATAGCGGCCGGCACGAGGCGAGCTCGGCGTTATGGGGGTCGTGAGGCGGCCGCAGGATGGTCGGCTTCTTCGATCCCCGGGCTCCCCAGGTGTCGATCGACTACCAAGTCTGCCCGTAGTCGAAACTGGCGTACGTCACGGCGTAATCGTTGGCCCGGTACCCGAGGGCGTCCAACTGGGGCAGGTGCACGAAGCTGAAATTGCTCGCCGTGCCGTTCGAGTTCTGGTTCCGACTCCCGGTACGGACCATGGCGCCCGTGAAGTCGTACATGCGGATCTCGGTGCCTGTGACCTGGCAGACGATGTAGCGGGACGTCACTAGGAGGGGCAGGTCACCGGTCGTGACGAAGTTGTCGTTGGGCAGGGTCTACCGGCCGGTCGACTTCTTGATGAACTCGTAGCTCGGGGTGCCGTCGGCGTTCACGTACTGCAGGTAGTCGTCCGCTGAGCGGTCGTTGTCGATCCGACGGGTGACGACGAAGGTGATGCCCTTGGCCTTGGACACGGTCATGATGCCGATCAGCGTCGACCCATAATACCGCATCTGGTGACGGGTGTCCTTTTAAGACCAGCACGTCGACCTGACGCAGTTTGCTCACGATCTCCTCGGGCTTGGGTCTTTGCGCCATAGGTTCCGTCCTCTGTCGGCTCAAAAGCCATACTTCAGGGCGGACCACTACCAAGGGGGCCGATCAATATTGGGCCGCAAGGGTTTCAGGACCGAATGCCCCATGGATGTCCGAGCAGGGCGAAAAGGAGGGGTGCCGCATGAGGGCACGTCAACGACGCGACGGCGGCGCAAGGGGGGCGGAAACCCGGTGGTCCAGCTCCGATCATCGAAGCCTCGTCCCTGCTGCCCCGGTCCGACACGAGCCGCGGGACAAGCGTGGCTCGGGCAGCAAGCGCTCTTGCGACCTTCGTTCGAACTCGCCGTCCCGGAACGGCTTCAGCATGATGGCCTTGACCCCGTCCGCGCTGGCCTGGGCCATTGCGGCGGTGCCGGCGAAGCCGGTAACGAATAGCACGGCCATCCCCGGCTACCGCTTAAGGATGTCGATGTAGGCCTCGGCCCCGTTCATGCTCGGCATGGCGAAGTTCAACACGACTAGGTTAACGCACGGATTAGCCTCCAGCGTTGCCGAGGGTCGTCTCGACGCCGAACTTGTCGCCCGGGGTAAGCCCCGAAACCGCTGTCATCTTGGACGCCGCAGGCGATCCAGCGTTCCTCGGTCACCCGGGCGACGGTGGAGAAGCCCATACCCGTGGTTTGGCAGATCACCTCCAGGAGCGTCGGGACGACCTCGATGCGGGCGGCGAGTTCCGTCGCCTTTGTCACGTCGCCCATGACCGGCGAGGTCATCCTCAAACGTAACGCTGCCCCCAAGCATATCCGTCGGTCCGGGTGGGGCAAACGGAACGGGATCAAATCGGGCGCTTCGAGTTCGTCACGTAGTTCCGGCCCTGGATGGGCGAGCGGTAGTAGTCCTCGTCGAGGAACTTCAGGAGCATCTTCAGATCGGCCTTGGCGCCCGGCAGGGAGATGGCCTCCCGGCCATTCACCTGAACCGTCTCGATCTCGATGCCGAATGCGAGGGCAGCGTCGCGGATCGCCGCCGAACTCACTGTATCCAAAATTCGGTTTCGGCCGATCAAGGTCACCTTCTTCCTGACCCAAGTGTCGGCGAGCGCCACGAAGGCCTCCTCGTTCGCGACGTGGATGCCCGCGGTGCGCGCGAAGGCTCGCAGCTCGGGAACCGTGGCCTCGGCGAAATAGGCGCTCAGGTCGAGGATCTGGCGCACGACGTGAAAGCTCAAAAACCTGAGGTTCGTCCCGACCAGCATCGCCGCGAGCCGGTTGTCGAGGGTCAACCCAACACTGTCAACCATCCGGTAGGTGTCGGCGGAATGGAGCAGGGTGAATCCGGTTGGGGATATGATCCTGCGGCGGTTGAAGCCCTGGATCAGCGCGCTAGGCTCGCCCCCATCGGAGCGATAGCCTACGAAGAGCGCCTTGACTGTCTCGAACGCGGCCGGATCCGGCGGGATCTCCGGTATGCCTAGGGGATGCTCGATGGCGTGGTGAATGTTGTCGACGTCGTCGTAGCCCGCGATGACGAGGCTTTCTCCCAAGTCCGGGGTGTACGAGCCGTCGAACGCGTGCTCCTCCTCGGCCGACGTTACGAAGTCTGCTTCCTGCTGCCGGAATAGCGCCCCGACCTGAACCTGGATTGCCCGGGAAAGGGGGATGCGCAGGATGCGCCGGGCTGGCCCCTGGGTCAGAGCGAAGAGGTTCATGGGCTCAGACTACCTCCAGGAGCATCGAGCCGGAAATCCGCTTGACGGCCCTGACCTGTCTCGGATCCACCAGGTCGCGTAGCGTGATGAGCGTGTACACCACGCCGCTGTCAGTCTCCGCCTTGTAGAAGCGATACCCGAGCGATCGCAGAACCGGGTTGGGGAGGATGGAGCTCGACATCCATAAGGAGACGCCGGCGAGCGCCAGAATGCCCAGTACGACCCCGACCGTGATGTCGGCCGCCTTGCCGATGAAGGGGATGAAGTACGTCACGATGACGCCGAGCATCAGGGCGTCGTTGGCCTCGACCTTCTTCAGGGTGATCGGGAAGGTCTCGCCGTTCCATCTGAGCGCGTCGACGATGTACCGGATCAAGAGAATGCCGACGCAGCCCGCCAGCGCGTACCACAGCGCGTCCCAGGTCGGTCCGCGATCCCAGACCCGAGCGAGCGCCACGCTGATCAACGATGGCGACAGCGCAGACACAAACATGACCGTCTTGAGGGCGTTCCTCATCGCGCTCGCATCGACTGCGTCCGTTTGGGGTAAGCTCCCCTCGAAGGAGCATTCGAGAACAAAAAGTGAATATAGGCCGCCGTCGTCTTACTGACAACGCAGCCGTGACCGCCGGCACTCCTAAGGGGGACGTGTCCCGGCTCGTGGGTGGCTCCCTCAAGGACCGGTCGGTCCCTCGGCCAGTGCGGGTGCCAATCGCCCTCGGCCAGTAGATACACCTCGGCTCGGTGGTCGAGCGCCCGTCAGGTCTGCAGGCGCCTGTCCGACGTCAGCACCTTTGGGACAGATTGAGGGCCTGCGCGAACGGTAGATGGCTGGTCCGCCATAGCGCCAAGGAGCGAAGATGCCGGGCCATTGGTGGGTGGGGTGGTACGAGGGGGCTTCAAATTCTGGGAGGGGGCACCGCGCTCATGCCGTCATTTGGATCATCCCCGCCTGCGAGGCTCAGGAATGGCCCGCAAGGATCATGGATCGGCGCGTAACGGAGGGAAGCCCGCTGGACACCTTCGGTGATTAGATGGAGGCAAGGCCCCTGGCAGCGGCGGGCGGGCATCGGGCAGGCGTGAGAGGCGCGGCGTCGACGCCATGGAGCGGCGATGGAGGTCGACGGTCCTCAACCTCAGAAGAATGGCGAAGCCAACCCCTGAGGTCAGCTTCCCATACGGAAAGCCCCATACCTCTCGCGTCCCAGCGAGGGCTTGCCCTCGCGCCAGGGCGCGCTTGAGGAACCCTCACCTTAGAAGTTAACCCCTGATTACCTGCGGTAATTATCCTCCGGTGGTGGGAACCCCCTACCCCCTGAGGGACATTTCATAGAGAATATAAGAGCTTATAAAATAACGATTTTTACTGGTTTCAAACGTGTAGCCCATTGGGAATGGTATGGACGCCCTCGGACATGGCCATGCTGCGTCTTTCTCCGTACCTCGGGACAGAACAGCTAGGAGCCCGTCCGAGTAATGCTCTCGACGGCGAGGCCAGAGGGTGATTCACTCGGCTCATGGCCAAGGTGTTTCGCTCCTGGGATGTGGATCAGGGCTGGTTGCTGCCGCCCTCGCTGCACGAGTTCGTGCCGCCCGGGCACATGGCGCACTTCGTCCGCGACACGGTGCGGGAAGCGCTCGACCTCTCGGCCATCCTCGGCACCTACAGCGAGGAGCGAGGCTACCCGCCCTACCATCCGGGGATGATGGTGGCGCTGCTGCTCTACGGCTACAGCCGCGGCCTGTATTCGTCGCGTCAGCTCGCCCGGGCCTGCGAGGAGCGGGTCGACGTCATGGCGGTGACCGGCTTGAACCGGCCGGACTTCCGCACCATCGCCGACTTCCGCAAGCGCCACCTCGTGGCCCTGTCGGACCTGTTCGTGCAGGTGCTGCGCCTGTGCCGCGCGGCTGGTCTGGTGCAGTTCGCCCACGTGGCGGTGGACGGGACCAAGGTGAAGGCCAACGCGTCCCGCCACAAGGCGATGAGCTACGGACGCATGAAGACGGCAGAGCCGGCGCTGGCCGCCGAAGTCGACGCCTGGCTGGAGCAAGCGCGCGAGGCGGACGCGGCCGAGGATGCGGTGCAGGGCGCGAACCGACGGGGCAACGAGACGCCGGACTGGATGGCCGACAAGCAGCGACGGCTGGAGACGATCCGCGATGCCAAGGCCGCGTTGGAAGCGGAAGCGGTCGATCCGCCCGACCCCGAGGACGAGAGCGGGCCGGGCGCATCCTCTGGCATGCGCTGGCAGGGTCGGCCCCTGCGCGGTGAGGACGGCGGTCCGCCGGACCGAGCGCAGCGCAACTTTACCGACCCGGACAGCCGGATCCTGCCGACCCGCGACGGGTTCGTGCAGGGCTACAACGGCCAGATCGCCGTCGATGCCGCGTATCAGATCATCGTGGCGCACCGCCTCGTGACGAATGCTGCCGACGCGCGCGCCCTCGTGCCGCTCATCGACGATGTCCGCGCTCATCTCGGGCGCAAACCGTGCGAGGTCTCGGGCGATGCAGGCTTTGCCAACGAGGCGAACTTGGCCGCGCTGAAGCAGCGGCGGATCACCGCCTATCTCGCTCCGGGGCGGGCGCGTCACGGCGAGGCGGATGCGGCCGGCCGTCGAAAGCTGACGAAGACGCCCCTGATGCGTGCGATGGCTGTCCGCCTGAAGCGGGCTGGCCGCCGGAGCCGCTACCGCCTCAGGAAGCAGGTCGTCGAGCCGGTATTCGGACAGATCAAACAAGCCCGGGGCATCCGGCAGTTCCTGCTCCGCGGGCTCGATCACGTCCGCGGCGAATGGGCGATGATCTGCACCGCCCACAACCTCCTCAAGCTGGCCGAGGCCGGGCGCTGAGCATGACGCAGGCTGGATCGCCCTGATCTTAACCCCAATCTTGATCCGCAAACCCGTTACTCGGACGGGCTCCTAGCCTTCAAGGATAGGCGTGCCGCCGGTTCCGTTCGAAGGCCTGCTCGCAGGCCTGATCGAACAGGGCGCAGGGGGGCCTCTCGCCGTTGGGCTCCGTCAGCATCGGCTGACCGCCAATGTCGCCCAGGGAATGTTCCTGCGAATAGCGGGAGCGCGGATCGAAATATGGATCGCTCGTGTAACTGCTCATGAAGGCACCGCCCGCTGGCTGTTCGTTCCGGGCCAGAGCAGAAGTGGCCCATGGCGAAAGGATCGCCAGAGCCGCGAGGACGCGGATGGGCTGTCTCGACATCGCGAACTCCGAACGCGCAAGCCTGCCAAGCCGGCGGCGACGGAGAATGGTGGCTAACAAACTCTGATCAGGCAATCGAATAAACATTTGATCTCTGAAGTAAAATAGCTGCTTTTAATTTTTATTTATAAATTAAATTTTTGGATCTTCTGCGCTTGAGCCGTCCCTTCGCCTCACGGGCTAGTTGCTTCCCACCTTTTAAAGGCTGCGTGGCGATTTTCTGTTTAAAAATATTTTTAAAAAATCAATCGCGAATTCATTCGTAAGACCTTTCGTCGAGCTCTATCTAGTGGTGGACTTACTTCGCTTCGCTCAGACCTCCAAATAGCGCCTTTCCTCTGTTCGTCCGAGCGCGCTTCAGGCGCTGGCCGCATGGTGGGTTGTGCCGGGAAGCCCGATTTATCGATGAATCTTGTTCGGTTCGCCCTGAAATTCCGCAAGAGCTTCTACGTTTTGGCGATTTTGATGGCGTTGGGCGGCGTCGGCGCAATCGCCGTAGCGCCGAAGGACGTGCTGCCCTCGGTCGACATTCCCGTCGTTGTCGTGGTGTGGACCTATAGCGGTCTCGACGCCACCGACATGGTTCAGCGCATCACGAACTACAGCGAGTTCTCGCTGTCGAGCAACGTGAACAACATCAAGCGAATCGAGTCGACGTCCATCCAGGGGACCGTGACCGAGCGGATCTATTTCGATTCCGCCGTAAGCATCGACCTCGCCATGACGCAGGTCGATTCCGCCATGAACGCCATCCGCTCGCGCATGCCGCCGGGCGTGCAGCCGCCGGTGATCATGCGCTTCTCGGCCTCCTCAGTGCCGGTGATCCAGCTTGCGCTGTCCTCGGGCACGCTGCCGCTGACCAAAGTGTTCGATTACGCCCAGTACCGCACCCGCCAGCGCCTCGCCCAGGTGCCGGGCTCGACCTTGCCGTCGCCCTATGGCGGCGCCCCGCGCCAGGTGATGGTCGATCTCGACCTCGCCGAGCTCCGCGCCGTGGGCATGACGCCGCTCGACGTCACCAACGCGGTCCTCAAGCAGAACCTCGTCGTCCCCTCGGGCCTCGCGAAGATCGGTCGCCAGCAATACACCGTGCGGCTCAATTCGAGCCCCCAGCTCGTCGATCAGCTTAACCGCATCCCGATCAAGGTCGTGAACGACCAGCCGGTGCTCCTGCGCGACGTCGCCCATGTCCGCGACGGCTCGCCGCCGCAGACCAACATCGTCCGCGCCGATGGCGAGCATTCCGTGCTGTTGCAGGTGCTGAAGAACGGCTCGGCCTCGACGCTGGACGTGGTCAACGCCGTGAAGGCGGCCCTGCCGGACATCCGCGCGGCCTCGCCCAAGGGCCTGTCGATTACGCCGCTCTTCGATCAATCGGTCTTCGTTTCCGACGCCATCGGCGATGTCGTACGCGAGGCGGTGATCGCCGCCGGGCTCACGGGACTCGCCATCCTCCTGTTCCTGGGCTCGTGGCGATCGACACTCGTGGTCCTCGTCTCGATCCCGCTCTGCATTCTCACCTCTCTGTCGGTGCTGGTGGCGCTCGGCCAGACCATCAACGTCATGACGCTCGGCGGCCTCGCGTTGGCCGTCGGCATCCTCGTGGACGACGCCACGGTGGCCATCGAGAACACTTACCGGATGTTCGAGGAGGGCTATCCCTTCCGCCGCTCGGTGCTGGAAGGCGTGGCGGGTATCGCCAAGCCGGCGCTGATCTCGACACTGGCTATCTGCTCGGCCTTCTCGGCGGTGTTCTTCCTGACGGGCGCCCCCCGCTACCTGTTCGTGCCACAGGCCGAGGCGGTCGTCTTCGCGATGCTCACCTCCTACCTGCTCTCACGCACCCTTGTGGCGATCCTGATCGACGTCCTCGTCGCGCCGGAATATGCAAGACATCATGGTGGGGCGGCTCCTGCGCTGGAAGTCGGCCCGCGCCGCCGCTCGCTCCTGTCGCGCCTCCTGGCGCCGCTTGCGTGGCTGCTGCGCTTTCCACTGCGTGTCGCCTTGGCATTCCGCGAGGCCTTCGAGCGCGGCTTCGCACGATTCCACGCTGGCTATGTCGGGTTGCTCGGTGCGGTAATCCGCCATCCGAAGCGGGCGCTTGCCGGGGCAGCCTGTGTCTTCGCCGTGACGGCGGGGCTCTTCCCCTTCATTGGGCAGGACTACTTTCCGCAGATCGAGTCGAGCCAGATGACGCTGCACATCCGCACCCGGCCGGGAATGCGGATTGAGGAGGCGGAGAAGACCTTCGCGCAGGTGGAGGACATCGTCCGGCAGGTCGTCCCGAAGGACGAGCTAGGCCTCATGCTCGACAATATCGGCCTGCCGGCGTCGAACTACAATTACGCGTTCATGGACGCATCCTTCGTCGCCTATAACGACGGACAGATGCTCATCAATCTCAAGGGTGAGCACAAGCCGATCTCGTTCTACGAGCGGCGTTTGCGGAAGGTGCTGCGTCGGGCGTTTCCTTCGGATGTCTTCTATTTCCAGCCCGCCGACATCATCACGCAGATCCTGAACTTCGGCACCGTGGCGCAGATCGACGTGCAGGTCTCCGGTCGGCACGACGCGAAGGACCTCGCCGTCGCCCGCGCGCTCGTGCGCCGGGTCGCGGCGGTGCGGGGGGCGGTGGACGTCCACCTGCACCAGATCGTCGATGCGCCGCAGATGTACGTAAACGTTGATCGCCGGCTCGCCTCGGAGATGGGGGTGAGCGAGCAGATCATCGCCCAGAACCTCAACGTCTCCCTTTCCGGCTCCTTTCAGGTCAGCCCTAACTTCTGGGCCGATCCGAAATCCGGCACGCCGTACCAGCTGTGGGTGCAGACCCCGGAATGGCGCAACGGAGACATCGCCCGGCTGATGAATACGCCAGTCTCGGTCCACGGCACCGGAGACGGCCAGCCGGGCATCCCGATCCTGCTCTCGAATATCGCCACGATGCAGCGGCAGCCAGAGCAGACGGTGATTAACCACGTCAACACCCAGCCGACCTTCGACATCCTCGCCAACGTGCAAGATGCCGACCTCGGAAGCGTGCGCAGCGCGGTCGAAAAGATCGTCGCGGAGGAGCAGGCGACGTTGCCCGCCCCCGACAAGATCCGTGTGCGTGGTCAGATCGAGAGCATGGAGGGCGCCTTCGCCCATATCGAGGTCGGACTCGGGATCGCGCTGATGGCGGTCTACCTGCTGCTCGTCCTCAACTACCAGACTTGGGTCGATCCCTTCGTAGTCATCGCTGCGCTGCCGCTCGCCTTCTGCGGCATCGTGATGAGCCTGTTCGTTACCGGCACGACCTTCTCCATCCCGGCCCTGTTCGGGGCGATCATGTCGGTGGGCGTGGCGAGCGCGAACTCGATCCTGCTCGTCACCTTCGCCAAGGAGCACCGTGAGGCCACGGGCTGCTCGGCCCCCGAGGCCGCGCTGATGGCCGGCAACACCCGGCTGCGACCGGTGCTGATGACCGCCTCGGCCATGTTCCTCGGCCTGATCCCGATGGCGATCGGCTCGGGCGAGGGCTCGGAACAGAACGCGGCGCTGGCCCGCGCCGTCATGGGCGGCATCGGCATGGGCACGCTCTCCACGCTGCTCTTCGTACCGCTCCTCTACACGCTTCTCCGCCGCAACCCGATCAAGCCCCTTGAGGACTATTGATGAGCCCGTTCATCGAATCCAACGACGCCGCGGAGCGGGCGCATGCCCATGCGGTCGAGATCGATCCTCTGCGGCAGGACCTGCTGGGCGAGGCCCTGACTCATGCGCACCTTCCCCCGCCGCGCAAGCGCCCGTTCGTGATCGCGCTTCTGGCGCTCGGCAGCGCCCTCGGCCTGGGCGGCTGGCACCATTGGCAGACCTACCGCACGTCGTTGGAGACGCAGGAGGACGTCATCAGCTTCGTACCGACCGTCCGCACGGTTTCGGCCGTCGAGGACGACGAGCCGATGAGGCTGACACTGCCGGGACAGACCGAGGCTTTCGACCACGCCGACATTTTTGCCCGTGCCACTGGCTACATCGCCGAACGCCGGGTCGATATCGGCTCCCGGGTCAAGAAGGGCGACCTCCTCGTGCGCATCGCCGCCCCCGACCTCGACCAGCAGAAAAGCCAGGCCGAGGCACAGCTCGGCCAGCTTCAGGCCCAGCTCGCCGTCGCCCATGCCGACGTGGAGCAGGCCAAGGCCAACGTCACCCTCGCCAACGCCACCGACGCCCGGACGTCGACGCTCGCCGGCCAGGGCTGGGCCTCGAAGCAGACTGCCGACCAGACCCGGGCGCAGATGCTCACCGCCACGGCCGCCCTCACCGCCGCCGACGCGAAGGTGAAGGTGGCCGAGGCGAACATCACTGCCCAACAGGCGACCGTAGACCGGCTGCGCACGCTCACCACCTTCGAGAACGTGACCGCGCCCTTCGACGGCATCGTCGTGGCGCGCATGGTCGATGTCGGCGACCTCGTCCATGCCGATCTCGGCAGCGGCGCGTCACTCTTCTCCATCGAAAGCACGGACGTGCTACGCGTGTCCGTCCAGGTGCCGCAATCGGCGGCGGTCCACATCCGCGACGGTGTCCGAGCGACGATTCAGGTGGCTCAGATGCCGGAGCGGAGTTTCGAGGGCACGGTCTCGCGCAGCTCCGTGGCCCTGCGCTCGTCGGTGCGGACCCTCGACACCGAGGTCGACGTAGCGAACCCGGACGGGGCGCTGCGGCCGGGGCTCTATGTGAACGTGACCTTCGCCGTGCCCCGCGCCCATCCCGGCCTGCAGATCCCGTCCGAGGCACTCATCTTCGATGCCGCTGGAACCCAGGTCGCCGTGGTCCAGCCCGACGATACGGTGAAGCTTCATCCGATCACGATCTCGCGTGATCTGGGTACGACCCTTGAGCTGCGTTCCGGCCTGAAGGGCGGCGACACCGTCGTCCTCAACCCCCCAGCCGACCTGCGCGACGGCAGCCGCATCGTCCCGAAGGGCAGCGTCTCTTCAGGGGAACCCGTTGCCAAGCTCTCCGTGCAGGCAAGCGCGGAGTGACGAAATGGCCAACGACAGCGCCTATGCGACAAGCTTTGCCGACGATATGACGCACGCTCCGCCGCCTGATAACGCGCCATTTGACACCGACCGCGAAGAGCATAACTCCAGCGTCCCAGCCGAAGCGCCGAGCCCGAAACGGGCTCAGCGTATCCATAATAAAAAGGATAAAAGGATGGCCAACGTTCTTGTGGTTGAGGATGATCAGCGCGTTGCTGCCGAAATCGGATTGGCACTGACCGAACACGGTTTTCGGGTGGATGAGGCCATGAACGGATCGATCGGTCTACGCAAGGCGATGGATGGTGACTTCGATGTCATCGTCCTCGACCGGATGCTGCCGGAGATCGACGGCCTCGCCCTGCTTACCAAGCTGCGCGCCGCCAAGGTTTCGACCCCGGTCCTGATCCTTAGCGCGCTCTCGGCCGTCAACGAGCGCGTGGACGGGCTGCGTGCCGGGGGCGACGACTACCTCGCCAAGCCCTTCGAGTTCATCGAGCTGACCGCGCGGGTCGATGCCCTTGCCCGGCGCAAAATGGCCGCCGAGGCGGTGAGCGAACTCGTCGTCGGCGACCTACAACTCGACTTGATCGAGCGTGTGCTCCACTGCGCAGGTCGGGAGATTGAGCTTCTACCGAAAGAGTTCGCGATCATCGAGTTCTTGATGCAGAACGCGGGCGTGCTGGTGAGCCGCAAAATGATCTTCGAGTCAGTTTGGGGCTACAGCTTCAACCACCAGTCGAGCGTCATCGACGTCCATGTCGGCAAGATCCGCAAGAAGCTTGATCCCGACGGGCTGAACCCGCGCATCCACACCGTCCGCAATACGGGGTTCATCCTCCGTGCGGCTGCTTGAAGTCCGCCGCACAAGCGGGTTCCGGGTCGCGTGCCTGTTCTTCGCGACGTTCGGAACTGCCTCCCTCGCACTCTCGGGCTTCCTCTATCTCGACACCCGCAGCTACGGCCGCAAGGCTGCGTTCGAGTGGGTCGGGTGGGAGTCGAAGCATCTCCTGAGCCTCGCGCCCCACGCCCTGCGCGATCGTATTGACGCCTCGGAGGATTTCGCCGAAGGCGGCCGCCCCCTCGTGCTGTTCGGACCCGACCACGCTCGCCGCGTAGGGGCACCGATCCCGTTTCCTGAAACGGCCCCGGTCGGCCGCCCATTCGTACTGACGCAGCCGGCGGAGCACGGGTCGCGCACCCTGTTCAGCCAGTTGAGCCGCCTTGAGAGCGGCGAATACGTCCTCGTAAGTCGCTCGGCCAAGGATCTGGAAGCCCTCGAGAAAGCCCTCGTCGAAACCTTCGTCTGGGGCATGGCAGCCACCATCGTCATCGGCCTCGTCGGAGCAGTGATCTTCGGCGCCGGATCGCTTCGCCAGAACGACGCCATCACCAAAGCTGTCGAACGCATCATGCGGGGTGACCTAAGCGAGCGCCTGCCGACGCGGGGCGTCTCTGCGGACCTCGCGCACCTGACCGGCGTCGTTAACGACATGCTCGATCAGCTCGAGCGGCTAATGTTGGAAATCAAGGGCGTCAATGAGAACATCGCTCACGACCTGCGGACCCCGCTGACGCGAGTGGTGGGCATTTTGGAGCGGTCGCTCCGCAAGGCCGACAACGTCGAAGCGTTCCGCACTTGCAACGAGGACGTTCTCGCGGAGGTGAAGGACATCGTCATCCGCTTCTCAGCACTACTGCGTATTTCGGAGATGGAAGACCGCATGCGCCGCTCGGGCTTCACGGACCTCGACCTCGCCCTCCTGCTGGAGGATGCGATCGAGTACTACGAGCCCCTAGCCCTGGAACGGGATATCGAGCTCCGCTGGGAGCAGCCCGAAGAGCCCTGTTCCGTGGAGGGCGACCGCAGCCTGATCTTTGAGGCGGTGAGCAACCTGATCGACAACGCCCTGAAGTTTACCCCTGCCGGTGGCGAGGTAAAGGTCGCGCTGGTGCGCGATCCTCCGGGCATCCGCATCGACGATACGGGCTGCGGCATCCCGGTCGATGAACTCGGTGCGGTGCGGGAGAGGTACCGGCGCGGGGCGTTGAGGACAGGCAAGAGCGGCTTTGGCATCGGGCTCAGCCTCGTCGATTCCATCGCCCGGTTGCACAGCGCCGCGTTCGACATCGCGAGCGATGCGGGTGGCACCCACGCCACCTTGGTGTGGAAGCCTGCGGTCACGGCGGCAGGATCCCCCGCTGTCATCCGAGCCCAGAGCGCTTGAAGCACCTTCCATCAGAGCAATTGCCGATTCAACGAAAGACAATGCGGCATCACAAAGAGATAGAGCATTTCCCATGATCCGAGGACCATGAAAAATGCTCTACACTGGTGCCGGGGCCAAGCCCTGAGGTTTCAGTAAGCGTCGCTGTAGGCCCGACGCTGGCGCGACCGCAGGTGGCTCCATTGACGGTCCGTCGGGACTGATCCGACAATGACCGGGCGCTGCGCCGCGAGCGAGCCGCTCGCTCCTATTGCGTTCCGCCACATGCCGCCGGAACGGTCGTTGCCCTGTGCGTAGGCGTCGGCGTCGAGGCCATCGCCGCTGGTGCGGATGATGAGTTTCGGGTCGATGGGCTGCTGCGTGTCCGCCGCATAAGCAGCGCCGGACATGAGGATGGCACCAAGAGAGCAGGCCAGAACGAACGTTTTCATGGTCAATTCTCGTATCGATGGCGTCGCTCGCTGGCGACATTCCATCATAGTGCATCCGACGCTGTGTAAATTCAACGTTTTATCAAGTAATAAAGTTTTCGTCTTGAACGCTGGATTTGAATTTGAAACGAAAGTTTAAGTCCACTTTAGCGCCAAAGAAAAAGCCGACCGGTTTCCCGGTCGGCTGAGTCGAAGGGTCTGAAGCTTTTGTTCAGAGTCGATCGGCCCGGTACCTGGGCCTGTCGGCTCTGAAACTAAGCGCCTGTTCTGCCGGCTGTGCACTGGATCGCCGAAGAACTATGATACTTCTAGCAAAACTACAGTATCAGTCAATGAAAATAAGTTTTATCATTTGAATACCAATTTATCGATGTGCAAACAGCAAAGCCCGGCCAGTTGACCGGGCTTTGTCGATCCTGCGGAGGAAGAGCGAAACCAGGATGTCTTACGTTCTCCATGGATCAAGGAAAACGCCCTGGTCGATAGTCGTGCGGCTCTATTACGCGCCGAGACGGTATCCGCGTTGACGGAACAGGCTCAGAAATCGCGCTGAATACGGAAGCGGACCTGGGCCGCATCCTGCGAACTGATGTAGCGCAGGGAGCTCTTGGAGATGTCGGGGGTCACGCCGCTGTTAAGGGCGGTTCGAATGTATTCGCCCTCGACGCCGATATCCAGGTCCTTTACCGGGGTCCAGATTAGGCTAGCGCCCGTGACGATCTGGTTGTTTCCGCGCAGGACGGGGCTCGTGGCGAAGGCGAAAGCATTTGCCGCATTAGCTCCGCTTGGCGCGAAACCGAAACCGAGGGCGCCGAGTGCGTTGCGGCCCCGCGTGTTGTAGTCGATCTGCGCGTAGCTCCCGAAAACTGCGGAGCGCCAAGTTGGCGACCAGTAATGCAGCAACGAGGCGACGGTGGAGAACGAAGTCGAGAGTTCTAGCTTGCCCGTCGATGGGTTCAATACAGCATCGGAGTAGTATTGCAGGAACGATCCTCCACTCACAGGGGCGGCAGCGAGGGCATCGTACGGCGCCGTGTAGTTGGAGATGCCTGTGTAGCTCATGGCGCCCTGGCCATAGGCGCCTTGAAGGTAGAAGGTGTCGCCCGGAGCGATGAAGGGTAGATTGACCTTCACGGCGCCCTGCACCGCGAACCCGTAGTCGCTGGATGCGCGGCCTGTCGGAGCGATGCCGAGCCCTGCCGTGGCGGTCGCGACACCCGCGACCGTGCTGGCGGCGTCGCCGGCGTTGATCTCGTGCACGGCTGCCGACAGCTGCGCCGACCCCCAGGGCTGATCGATTCGAGCGACGCCGACGAAGTCAGGAAGGCGGCTCTTCTGCGTAACGTCCACGAAGGCGACGGTGCCCGGCCCCACGATGATCGGGGCGAGGAACGTGGACGGCGTAAAAGGGTTGAAGGCGTTGCTATAGCCTGCAAATCCGCCCGCCGCCGTGAAGGCCCCAGCGGCGGCGCCGGTGCCGAAGATCGGGAAGCGTCGAAAGGTCGGATCTTCCATCGAAGCCGTCAGGGTGATGCCGTTGCCGAGCACCGCCGAGTAGGCAAGCAGGTTGGTGCTGTAATTGTCCGAACCAGCGGTGCCGCCGATCAACTCGAAGTCGTGGGCGTAGAAGTCGAAGAAGGACGATGCGCGACCGGCAGTGAGGCCGGCAAACTGGATAAAAGCCTTGTCGGCATTCACGAAATCCTGCGTCCGACCGAAGGCGTCCGCGCCGAGGCCTGGGAAGGCCTGCCCCTCGCGCTGGCGGGAGGCCGAGGTGACGAAGGGGCCGCTGCGGGAGGCGACGTCGAGGCGCAGGAACGCGCGCAAGGTGCCGTAATCAGTCTGCGTGCGCGCATCGAGGTTCAATCGGAGGAGGCCGACATAGCCAGACACGTCGCCACCGCTTCCCGTGCGGACCTTGCTGGCCTGATACAGGTAGTCGTACCGTGCGCGCCCCGAGAGGCGGATACAGGTGTCGCTGCCAGGAATGTAGAAAAATCCCGCGCCGTAGGCGGTGCAGACGCGGACATATTCGACAGGGACTGCCTTTTTGACTGGAAGATCCGCGGCGCGTGCGCCCCCTCCGATGGCTAGCAGGGCCGAGGAATAGAGCAGAATCGTCTTGAGGTTTTGCATTGTGTCCCCACATCCGACGCCATTTGCGCCCAAGCGCCAGCATCGACCCGAATCGGTGCCCAATCGCAGTCCTCGTCAGTAGAAAGGACTATCGTTGCAGCTTTTTGGTGGCTTGGCCGCTTATCGATCGGCAGCTTGACTATATATTTGGTTGCATCTTTCGACAAATAAAAAGTGCTTTATTTAAATAAAGGTATTTCCATTTTTAAATAGTATTTTAATTTTCTAACTGATTTGATTTTATGAGTTTGAAGCGGACGCCATCTTCCCCGTCATCAGAACGCCGATAAAGACCCGTAGAAACCGAAAGAATAGACGATAATCGATGCGCATCTTGTGAGATGCTTCGGCCAGCGCTTCGACGGCCCTGCGGCCAAGACGGGAGTAGATCTCGTTCGCGGTCGCCAATAATGGAATGTTCTAGGTCAAGGATTGCTTTGCCATAGCCGCCCACAGCGGATCAGTTAGGTCAGAGGGTGCTTTCCAAGCTCTTTCTGCTCCCGGACTGATGGCGCCGCCGCTCAATAACGTCAGCCTTGTAAGGTTCGCGGCCTGAGCAGACGTCCGAATTTTCAAACTTGACTTACGAAAGCAGACGGGCGGCAAACCACCCATCTCGGGCGTAGAGCGGACAGGCGGGTCCCGACCCAACCCGGTCGGTCAGGCTTTCAAAGCCGATACCCGAAAGCGGACATTCAGGAGGGCTCGATGCCAATGTTGTTGAACCCTTTGCACTACTTTCTGGAGAACGGGCGCTCGCGGCTCGGCCGGTGCCCCCTATTCCCCCGCCGAGCGCGCGCGGGTGGAGTTTGCGACGGAACGAGGGTGAGACCCTAACCGTTTCTGATCCCCAATGACCGCCCTGGTCGTAGTAGGAGCACGCCATGAGTAGCACCACCGACAAGATCAAGGGCCTGGCTAACGAGGCCGTCGGCAACGTGAAGCAGGGCATCGGCAACGCGACCGACAACGACAAGCTGAAAGCTGAAGGTAAAGCGCAGGAACTTAAGGGCGACGCCCAGAAGACGACCGGGGACGTGAAGGACGGCGCCAAGCATGTCGCCGACAAGGTCACCGGCAAGGCATGAACCGGTACCGTGGGGCGGCCTGTCCGCCCCGCAAACCGCCGTGTCGGGGGCGATCAGCGTGGTGGGTGGCGTCGACGACCTGGGCGCGTCTTGAGGGATGGGCAGGACGGTGTCGCCGGGGTGACGGGCCCGCGCGACCTTAATTCGGGGATGGCCGGCACCGCCGTTCCATCCGGAGGCCTGCGACTGGCGGGGCGAGATCCGGTCACTCCACGGCGATACCGAACGATCGATGCCGCGCTACCAAGTCTTCCAGATCCGCAGGGTCGGCCACATCCCGCCGGGCCGCCGCGACGACGAGATCGGCGTGGCGCCGCAACTCCTCCACCCGTCTGGGAGACCGCTCGACCCGGGCGACCCTGGTGAGCACATCGAGCATCCGTCCGAGCACATGCGCCGATCCGGCGGCGTTCTGACGGATCATGTGGAACATGGAATCGCAGAGCCCGTCGTAATCGGTCGCTGGATGCACGAGGACGATCCGTCCATCCCGTTCGTGAACGCCTGTCGGCAGGTGGCGCGGCGCGAGGCGGCATAGGGCGTCTCCAAAATGGTCGACGACGCTTCCCGCGGTGAAGGGGTCGTTGATCCCGGGGGAGAGCGCCCGGACGGCGATCTCGGTGAGTTGCCGGACGGGGAACTCGATGTCCTGAAGAGCCGCCGGACGGCGACCGAAGGTGAGCACGCGGGCGAGCGCATCCTCGACGCCCTCGACCGGGGCGGAGACACGAGCCAGGGGCAGGCCCATGGGGACGTAGTCGCCCGGTCGGATCCCCAGTCGGACGACGACCCGGTTCTCATGGGCCCAATCGGCAAGGCGCTCCGCATCCAGGGCCTGGAGGTAACCGCTTCCAGGGACGGCCGCGGGCGAGCCCACCGCATCGTCCGTCGGTGCCGGGATGCCCGCGGCGTCAAGGGTCCGCTCCCGCACGGCCTTGCACAGGTCCTGGTGGACGGCGTCGACGACCGTCTCGACGTTGATGCTGGTTGCGATGTGGTGGACGAACCAGACCAGGGTGGCGACGCTCACCATCGCGAGCACGATGGCGCCGGTGACCGCGAGATGCGGAACGAAGGGCGTTTCCTGGACCGTGCGCACGGTGCGCAGCACGATCAGCGCGTAGGCGAAGGTCCCCAGGAAGATCCCGAGCACGACCTGGTTGCGGCCGTCGCGGATGAAGTTGCGCAGCAACCGGGGGCCCATCTGGCCGGAGGCGAGGGACAGCGCGGCGATGGTGATCGAGAAGGTCGTGCCTGCGACCCCGATGGTCGAGGACGCCACCGCGCTCAGGAGCGCCCTGGCCCCTTCGGCGCCGCCGGAATAGCCCCAGTTCGCTTCCGGCGAGGATGCGTCGTAGCCGGCCAAGTGGGCCGTCTCCAGCCAGACCGCAAACTGCCCCAGGCCGAGGCAGGCCAGAACGACGACGGCCGGACGAAGCCAGAACTGGTCGCCGAGGGTCTCCAGCCAAGCCCTGACGCGCGAGGTCATGCCGCCTCCGAGGCGCGGGGGCGGCCGGCCGGGGCATCGGAGCGACCGCCCTTGTCCGACCTTGGCGCGAACAGGAGCACCAGGGCGCCCGTAGCCATGCAGGACAGGGACCCGAGCAGGACGCCGATCTTGGTCTCGGCCTCCAGCTCGGGGCTGTCGGCGAAGGCCAGGAGCCCGATGAACAGGCTCATGGTGAAGCCGACGCCGCACAGGAGCGACAGGCCGTAGAGCTGCCACCACCCGGCATGGGCCGGACGCTGCGCCAGCCCGAGCCTCACCGCGGTAACTACCGCCCCGAACACCCCGATCTGCTTTCCGACGAACAGGCCCAACGCCACGCCGAGGGTCACCGGATCGAGAAGCATCTTCGTGGTCATGCCCGCGAACGAGACCCCGGCGTTGGCGAACCCGAACACCGGCAGCACGAGGTACGACGACCACGGGTGGATCGCATGCTCCAGGATGTGGAGGGGCGAGGTCGGGTCGTCGGGCTTTCCGACGCTAAGGCGGAGCGGGATCGTCAGGGCCAGCAACACCCCGGCGATGGTCGCGTGGATGCCGGACTTCAGCACCAGGAACCACAGCACGGCACCGAGGACGAGATAGGGCGTCAGCCGGCTGACCCCGGCCTTGTTCATCCCGAACAGGATCGCGAACACGACCGCCGCCCCGCCGAGCATCGGCAGCGACAGGTCGGCGGTATAGAACGCGGCGATGATGAGGACCGCACCGAGGTCGTCGATGATGGCGAGCGCGGTCAGGAAGATCTTGAGCGACACCGGCACCCGTGAACCGAGGAGGGCGAGCACCCCGAGGGCGAAGGCGATGTCGGTGGCCGTCGGGATCGCCCACCCGCGAAGGGTCTCGGGCGAGGAGCGGTTGACCGCGACGTAGATCAGCGCCGGGGCCACCATGCCGCCCAGCGCCGCGACGCCGGGCAGGACGCGGTCGGGCCAGGTCCGGAGCCGGCCGTCGAGCACCTCGCGCTTGATTTCCAGGCCGACGAGCAGGAAGAACACCGCCATCAGGCCGTCGTTGATCCAGTGCAGCACGCTGAGGCCGCCGACGTAGGTCTTGAGCGTCGCGAAGTAAGCCTCCGACCCCGCGGAATTCGCGATGGCGAGCGCAAGGGCGGCGCTCGCCATCAGGATCAGGCCACCGGTCGCCTCGCCGTGCAGGATGTCGCGAAGGGCGGAGATCGGGCGGCGGAGGGGTCTTGGAGCATTCATATGCCTGGCCTGCCAGCTGGATTCCGCGAGTGCAATCGCCCCGGGACGACTCGGTTAAGACGACAGGGCGGCCGGGAGCTACCGCATCCCATGACCGCGCCCGGGACCGGAATCTGGCCCTTGGCGTCAGCGCGCCTGACGGCGCCGCGGCCCATCGTCGACGGTTCGGACGTTCCAAGGGGTGCGGTCCATCCCGGCGTCGGGCGAGACGGCGGAGGTCGACGCGGGTAGGGACACGTCATGGATACCCTGAGGCACCGCCTGAGAGACCTCTACGAAGGCGATACCGACCGGGCCCATCGGTTCCGGTACGGCCTGCTCGTCTTCGACGTCGCCACCATCCTCTTCGTCGTGGTGTCGTCGTTCCTGCCGCGCGCGCCATTCCTCGAAGGGCTCGATGTCCTGATCGGGGTGGCCGTGCTGACGGACTTCGTCGCCCGCCTCGCGATCTCGCGGCATCGCTGGCGGGAGCTGCTGCGACCGACCACTTGGGCCGACATCGCCGCGCTGGTCTCCTTCCTCGCACCCATCGTCGGTGAAGGGGCGGGTTTCCTTCGCATCATGCGGACGCTGCGGCTCCTCAGGACCTATCAACTCCTGGACCGCCTCCGTTCCGACAGCGACCTCTTCCGCCGCAACGAGGAGGTGATCCTCGCGGCCACCAACCTGGCGGTCTTCGTCTTCGTGATGACGGGGCTGGTCTACGCGACCCAGCATCGCTCAAACCCGGCCATCGGCAACTACGTCGACGCCCTGTACTTCACCGTCACCTCCCTCACGACGACCGGCTACGGCGACATCACGCTGTCCGGTACGGGCGGACGCCTCATCTCGGTCGTGGTGATGCTCTGCGGCGTGACGCTGTTCCTGCGGCTCGCCCAAGTCCTATTTCGGCCCAACAAGGTCCGCCACCCGTGCCCGGCCTGCGCGCTGCAGCGGCACGAACCGGATGCGGTCCACTGCAAGGCGTGCGGCACCGTGCTGAGCATCCCGGACGAGGGAGCCTACTGAGGGAAGCGGTCTCCGGGGTTCCTCGCGGCACGTCCGGCCCCGGTCGCCGGCACGGCGCGGCATTCGCTACCCCCCGCAGGCCAATCTACCTTGCCCCTTTCGGCGAAGCGCGACGTTACGGGATGGATGCCCACGGGCGGATGGGACTTCCTACGTGATTTCGATCTTCGACCTGGCGGCGATGCTGCTGACCCTCTCCGCCCTGTTCGGTTGGCTGAACCGCCGCTTCCTGCGGATGCCGCACACCATCGGCCTCCTCGTGATGGGCCTGCTGGTGTGTAGGGCGGTGACAAA
>NZ_BPQG01000080.1 GCF_022179125.1 Methylobacterium cerastii | reverse complement strand
CGAGGAGACCGGCGCGGCGGCTTCCCAGGTGCTGGGCGCCGCCTCCGAGCTCTCGCGCCAGTCCGAGCACCTCGCGGCGGAAGTCGATCGCTTCCTCGCCACCGTCCGCGCCGCCTGACCCGATCACGCCCCTCCCCCCCCCCCCTCTGCGGGGGAGGGTGGCCCGCGAAGTGGGTCGGGAGAGGGGAGCGACCTCTCCGGATAACGCGCTCCCTTTCCCGACCCTCGCTGACGGGAGGCCCACCCTCCCCCACAGAGGGGGGAGGGAAGTGGCGCGTCGAGCTGGCGCGGCTTCCCTTAAAGCCCCAACGCGCCGCCGTCCGAGCGGGGGTCGTGGACCGCCTCGATGCGGCCGTTGCGGGGGTGGCGGACCAGCATGCCGGCATGCCCGAGCGAGTCGATGTAGGCCCCGCCGAGCTCCTCGATCTCGTGGCCCATCCGGCCGAGCGCCCGGATGCAGGCCGGGTCGAAGCGGTCCTCGACCTTCACGGTCAGCGATTCCGCGCCCCAGGTGCGGCCGTAGAGCAGGCGCGGGGCGTCGACCGCGTCGGCGGGGCCGAGCCCGTAGTCGGCGTAGCGGGTGAAGACCTGCGCCTGGAACTGCGGCTGGCCGTCGCCGCCCATCGAGCCGTAGGCCATCAGCCGGCCGTCGTCGAAGCAGGCGAGCGCCGGGATCAGGGTGTGGAACGGGCGCCGCCCCGGCTCCAGCGGGTTCACGGCCGTCTCGTCGAGGGAGAACGAGGTGCCGCGGTTCTGCCAGTGGATGCCGGTGGCCGGCAACACGCAGCCGGAGCCGTATTCCCAGTAGATCGACTGGATGTAGGACACGGCCAGGCCGTCGTGGTCGATCGCGCCCATCCACACGGTGTCGCCCTCGCCGGGGTTGCGCAGCGGGATCGCGGCGGCGCGCGCCATGTCGACCTGCGCCGCCTCGCGGGCGAGGTTTTCGGGCGTGAGATACTGGGCCGGGTCCGTGACCAGGCGGTCGTAGTCGGTCACCACCCGGTCGCGGATCGCGAAGGCGCGCTTCGTCGCCTCGATCAGCCCATGGTAATGCGCCGTGGTCTCCGCCTGGCGGATGTCGAGCCGGTCGAAGATGCCGAGGATCAGCAGCGCCGCCAGCCCCTGCGTCGGCGGCGGAAAGTTGTAGAGCGTGGCGTCGCGGCGGCGGATCGAGAGGGCCGAGCGCTCGCGCGGCTGGTAGGCCTTGAGGTCGGCCCTGGTCACCGGGGCGTCGAGGCGTTCGAGGTCGGCGGCGATCTCGCGGCCGACGTCGCCGCGGTAGAAGTCGTCGAGACCGGCATGGGCGAGCTGCTCCAGGGTCGCGGCCAGCGCCGGCAGCGTCCGCACGTCGCCCACCGGCCACGGTTTGCCCTCCTTGAGGAACGTCTTCGCAAAGTTCGGGGCGTCGTGGAGGGTGTCGAGCTCCTTCGGCACGTAGCGCCCTTCCGAGGGCGAGACCGGACAGCCCTCGCGGGCGTGGCGGATCGCGTCGGCGAGCAGCGTCTCCAGCGGCAGCCGGCCCCCGAGCGCGCGGGACAGCTCCAGGGCCAGGCGCCAGCCGCCGACGGCGCCGGCCACCGTCACGCAGGCGTCGGGGCCGCGGGCGGGGATCGCGTCGAACTCGCGCTCGCGGTAGCGCGCCCGGGTGGCCAGCGCGCCGGCCGGCCCGCAGGCCTCGATGCCGCGCACCCGGCCGCCGCGCTCGCGCACCAGCCAGAACCCGTCGCCGCCGATGCCGTTCATGTGCGGGTAGACCACGGCGATCGCCGCCGCCATCGCGGTCATCGCCTCGATGGCGTTGCCGCCCTGCGCCAGCACGGTCTGCCCGGCCTGCGCGGCGAGGTGGTGCGGGGCGGCGCAGGCGCCGTGGGAGAAGACGGGGGTCTCGGGCATGGTCTCGCTCGCGGCTGGCGACGGCTCGCTCCGGCTGTACGAAAACCGTGCCGTCGGTGCAAAAGGCGCGAGGGCGGCCACTCCGCTTCCCCCCCCTCTGCGCTACTGGATCCACATCGTTCGTCACGGCATCGGATAACGCGCGGGTTCCCCTCTCCCCGCGTGCGGGGAGAGGCCCGGCTGCACCCCGTCGTGCAGCCGGGGAGCGAGAGGCGAAGCCGAAGCGACGGTGAGGGGGAGCTTCCGGAAGTGCCTCCTCCGGCTCGGCCCCCTCACCGTCGGCTGCCGCCTCGCTTTGCCGACGACGAGGTCGTCAAAGCCCTCTCCCCGCACGTGGGGCGAGGGGATGCGCGCACGTCGAACCGCCAAGGGCAGGAGAGGTGTGAATACAGTAGCCGTTGTGCGGGAAAAGGCAGAACGCGCGGTTCGCGTGTCACCGTCCCGCATCGGACTCGGCCGGGCGCCTGTTGTACGGTTGCCGCCGCACGCCACCCGAGCCGTCCGTGATCCACCGCCCATCCGCCATCGGAGCGCTTGCCGCGATGCTCAGCATCCCGGCCTTCGCGCAGACGCCGCCGGCGCCCCCGGCCATCCCCGTGATCCGCGAAGGCGCCGGCGGCGACGTGCGGACCTCCGTGGCCCAGCCCGAGACCACGAGCCAGACCTCGGGCGGCTACGCCCGCTCGGTCGAGCCCTATCTCGGCCCCCTCGGCGATCCCTTCGGCCTGCGCCCGGTGCTGAAGGAGCGGGGCATCCAGTACAGCCTCACCTACATCGCGGACGTGCTCGGCAACCCCACCGGCGGAATGCGGCAGGGAGCGGTGGTGGAGGACCGGCTGAACCTGCGGCTCTACCTCGACCTCGACACGCTCGCCGGCTGGCAGGGCGCCACGGCGCACGCCAACGCCTACTTCATCCACGGCACCGGCCTCTCGCGCTACTACGTCGGCAACCTGCTCGACGTCAGCGTCATCGGGGCGCTGCCCGCGACACGGCTCTACGTGCTGTGGTTCGACCAGCAGCTCTTCGACGGCAAGCTCGGCCTGCGCGTCGGCCAGCAGGCCGCCGACAGCGAGTTCTTCGTGAGCCAGACCGCGACGCTGTTCGTGAACTCGAGCTTCGGCTGGCCGGCGATCACCAGCGCGAACCTCCCCTCCGGCGGCCCGGCCTACCCCTTGGCGACGCCGGCGATCCGGGCGAAGTTCGAGCCCGGCGGCGGGCTGTCGTTCCAGGCCGGGCTCTACGACGGCGATCCGGCCGGGGCCAGCCGCCCGGGCGACGACGCGGAGGCGCAGCGCCTCAACCGCACCGGCACGAACTTCCGCACGCACGACCCGGCCCTGATCGTGGCCGAGGCGGCCTATTCCTACAACACCGAGAAGGGCTCGACCGCGCTGCCCGGCACGGTGACCTTCGGCGGCTGGCAGCATTTCGGCCGGTTCGACGACCTGCGCCGCGACACCCTCGGCCTGTCGCTCGCCGACCCGGCCTCGTCCGGCCTGCCGCGCCGGCAGCGCGGCAACGCCGGGCTCTACGCGATGATCGACCAGAGCGTCCTGATCGAGCCCGAGAAGGACGACGAGGGCCTGTCGGTGTTCGTGCGCGCCTCGCTCTCGCCGACGCGCTCCAGCCTGATCTCGGCCTACGTCGACGCCGGCCTCGCCTACAAGGGCCTGATCCCGGGGCGCGACGACGACACGGTCGGCGCCGGCATCGCCTACGCCCGCTACGCCGACGACGCCCGCCGGGCCGACACCGACACCATCCTGTTCACCGGCACCCCGATCCCGCGGCGGCGGGCCGAGACCGCGCTGGAGGCGACCTACCAGGCGCTGGTGGTGCCGGGCTTCACCGTGCAGCCGGACCTGCAGTACATCATCCGCCCGAGCGGCGGCGTCGCGGATGCCGACGGGCGCCGACTGAAGAACGCCACCGTTCTCGGGGTGCGGGCGACCGTGCAGTACTGAGTCGAAGGTCCGCCGGCCCCGCCGTGCCGGCCGCACCGCCCTATCTTCCCCTGATGATCATTTTCGAGTGGGTTGTCGGCGTCCTGTTCGGCGCGGTGCTGCTGGCGGCGCTCGCGCGGCGAATCGGTGCGCCGTATCCGGCCTTCCTGGCGCTCGGCGGCGTCGGCCTGGCCTTCGTGCCGGGCGTCCCGAACCTCGAGCTCGACCCGGGGCTGGCGCTGGCGCTGTTCCTCGCGCCCGTGCTGATGGATGCCGGCTACGGCACCTCGCTGCGCGACCTGAGGGCGAACTGGCGCCCGATCGCCGGCCTCGCCTTCGGTGCGGTGGCGGTGACGACGATCGCGGTCGCCGTCGTCGCCAAGCTGCTGGTGCCGGACATGCCGCTTTCCGCCTGCATCGTGCTCGGGGCGATCGTCGCGCCGCCGGACGCGGTGGCCGCGCTCTCGGTGCTGCGCCACGTCTCGCTGCCGCACCGCCTCACCACCATCCTGCGCGGCGAGAGCCTGCTCAACGACGCCGGCTCCCTGCTGATCTACCGGCTCGGCGTCGCGGCCGCCGCGAGCGGCGCCTTCCACGTCTCCGAGGTCGGCCCGACCTTCCTCGTGGGCGTGGTCGCGAGCCTGGTGGTGGGGCCGCTCGCGGGGCTCGCCTTCGTCGCCGGGATGCGGCGGGTGCAGGACGCGGCCAGCACCATCGTGCTGCAATTCGTGGCCGCCTTCGGCATCTGGATCGCCGCCGAGCGCCTGGAGATGTCTGGCGTGCTGACGCTGGTCGCCTTCGCGATCACGGTGGCGCGCGGCACCCCCGGCATCACCGCCCCGCGCGTGCGCATCATCTCCTACGCGGTCTGGAACACGGCGGTGTTCGTGCTCAACGTGCTGGCCTTCGTGCTGATCGGCATCCAGATCGGCCCGATCCTCGAGCGGCTCGCCGGCGCCGACCAGCTCGTCGCGCTGGCGCTCGCCGGCGCGGTCTTCGCCACCGTGGTGCTGGTGCGCATCGCCTGGGTGCTGCCGGCGTCCGGCCTGCCCGGCCTCTCCGTCGCCGATCCCGGCCGCGGCCGGCTCCGGAGCGCCGTCGCGGTGTCCTGGGCTGGGATGCGCGGCATCCTCACCATCGCCACGGCGCTCGCCCTGCCGCAGGAATTCCCGCACCGCGACCTGATCGTCTTCGCCGCGTTCGGCACGGTGCTCGGCACCCTGGTGGTCCAGGGCCTGACCCTGAACCCGCTGCTCGCCCGCCTCGGCCTCGAGGACGACGACCCGGTCGGCCGCGAGACGGGCCGCGCCCGGGCCGAGGCCTACCAGGCGGCCCTCGACAGCCTCGACGCGGCCGACGACGAGCCCGGCATCGAGGCCCTGAGGGCGGAGCTGCGCGGCGCGCTCGCCGAGGCGGAGGCCCACGAGGAGGGCCGCGCTCCGGAATCCCTGCCCACCGACGGCCCGCGCCGCCGCGCCATCACCGCCGCCCGCGACACGGTCATGCGCCTGCGCCGCGAGGGCGCGATCGGCGACGACGCCTACTTCGTGCTGGAGGAGGAGTTCGACTGGGCCGAGCTCAACGCGACGCCGAAGGCGGAGACGTGAGGGCCACATCGTCTACGTTCTAAACGGAAGGAGCGACCTATGAGCAGGCGTGATCCCGGGCTGGGCTACGTCCCGAACGACGCCTACGCCGAGGCAGATTGGGCAGCGGTCGACAGCCCGCCGCTGACCGACGCCGAGCTGGCGCGGACGCGGCCCGGCGTCAAGGGCATGCTGCCGGCTATGGCGGAGGCCTTCGGCCGCCGAACGGCGGGGCAACCGCAATCGGCCCGGGCGCGCAGGAAACGTGGCGCCAAGCGTTCGGAATGACCGCGCACACCCGAAGGCCGACCGTCAGACCGCCACCCGCGCCTCGATCGCGTCCCACGCGCTCACGGCGAGGTCCGGGCCGCCGAGGCGCTTGATCGCGCGGATGCCGGTGGGGGAGGTGACGTTGATCTCGGTGAGGTGCCCGTCGATCACGTCGATGCCGACGAGGATCAGGCCGCGGCGGCGCAGCTCCGGGCCGATCGTGGCGCAGATCTCGCGCTCGCGCTCGGTCAGGTCCGAGGGCCGGGCGGCGCCGCCGCGGACCATGTTGGAGCGGATGTCGTTCAAGGCCGGCACGCGGTTGATCGCGCCCATCGGCTCGCCGTCGACGAGGATGATGCGCTTGTCGCCTTCGGTGATCTTCTCGAGGAAGCGCTGCACCACCCACGCCTCGCGGAAGGTGACCGAGAACAGGTCGAACATCGAGCCGAAGTTCGGGTCGGTCTCGGAGACGCGGAACACCGCCGCGCCGCCGTGGCCGTGCAGCGGCTTCATCGCCACGGTGCCGTGCTCGCGGCGGAATTCCTCGATCTCCGCCTTGTCGCGGGAGATCAGCGTCGGCGGCATCAGCTCGGGGAAGTCGAGGACGAAGAGCTTCTCGGGCGCGTTGCGCACCTCGGCCGGGTCGTTCACCACCAGCGTCTGCGGGTGGATCTTCTCCAGCATGTGGGTCGCGGTGATGTAGGCCATGTCGAAGGGCGGGTCCTGGCGCATCAGCACCACGTCGGCCTCCGACAGATCGATCCGCTCGATCTCGCCGAG
This sequence comes from Methylobacterium cerastii, assembly GCF_022179125.1. Taxonomy (GTDB): domain Bacteria; phylum Pseudomonadota; class Alphaproteobacteria; order Rhizobiales; family Beijerinckiaceae; genus Methylobacterium; species Methylobacterium cerastii. The sequence goes on along the minus strand of NZ_BPQG01000080.1, from coordinate 39,883 downwards.
CGTCGCGTGCGCGCCCTCCACGTCCTGCACGCTCAGCGCCTGGACGCGGGCGGTGACGCGGCGGCCCTGCATCGAGAGCCGGTCGGGGGTGTAGTAGATCAGCCGGTGGCCGCGCGCCTGCGCTTCGAGCAACAGGGCGAAGGTGGTGTCGCCGGCGATGCGGATCGCCTGGATCGGGTCCATCTGGACCGCAACGGTCAAGGCCATGTCGTCGGGCTCCGCTCGTGACGCGGCCGGCTCCCGAGGGACGATCCATCCCCCGGAACGAGCCGGCCGCTCGTCGTCCACCATCCTCGAACCGGGCGCGTCGCGGACGCGCCCGAAGCGATCAATCCTCCGGCATCGACTTTCCGCCGGTGCGCTTGTCGTAGTCGCCGATGGCGTTGCGGCACTCGGGCGACAGGCGCTTGCGGTTGCGCGTCATGCACTGCTCGGCCGCCGGGCTGTTCGGGTCGACGCCGGCGCAGAGGCGGAAATAGTCGTTGGCGCAGCCGAGCTGCAGCCCCTGGTCCTCGCGCTGGGCCTGGGCCGGGCTGCCGGCGAGCGCCAGCAGGGCGAGCGGGAGGCCTGCCAGCGCCGCGGAGCGGAGCATCCGAGGCAGAAGCGCGCCACGGGCGTGTCGAAACGTGTCCAGTCGCATCCAGCGTGGTCCTTGCATGTCGGCCGTGGGAACCCCGGCGTCGGATCCGCCCGAGGGCGGCATCCGCGAATGGCCCGGCATATCGGTCTCCGGCGTCGCTAGGCAAGCGTCGCGACCGTGCGACGGTTCCGCTTCCACCCCTCGGCGACCGCAATGCAGCATCCGCCGTGGGAGCCCGTCGAGGCCGCAATGCGGCATTCGCGCCGCAGGTGCCGGCGGAGACCGAGAAGGAAACGCCCTCCGACAAACGAAGAAGGGCCCCGCCCGGGTCGCGAGCAGGGCCCAGTCGTTGGGAGGAAACGCCCGCCATGGGCGAATCCTCCCTGGCAAGGCGCAGGCCAACCGCGTGCGAACCTCTGGCCGGCCCCCTTCCAGCCCCCTTCCAGCCCCCTCTCGCGTGGCGCCGCGCGGACACCTCCGGCGACGACGCCGAAGCAGGTCGCCGGAGGTCCTGCCGGGAAACGATCCGTTAACCATGGCGTGCTGATCTGCCGGCATCGACACGCCGTCGCCCTTGCCGACGCCCCGCCCCGGGGCCCGGGCGCGATGCCCGGATAAGCCGACAGGTGCCTGCCATGACCGTCTCCCGATCCACTGCCCCCCGCCCCGCCGCGCTCCGCTCCGACACGCCGACGCCGGAGGGTCCCCAGCGCGCACCGCTCGGCCGCGTCGTGCCGTTCGCGGCCTCCGCCCGGTCCCGCCGCCGCCCCGAGGCCGGCGAGCGCCGCGGCGAGATCCTGCTGTTCCTCGGCGTGCGCTACGAGCGCCTCGCCTCCTGATCCGGCCTCCGGCGGGCGATCCGCCGGGTCCGCGTCTCAACGCCCAGTCCTCACACCGACACCCGAACGAGGCGGTCCATGCCGAGCCAGGCCCGGCGCGTGCCGGTTCCGATCCCGGGCGCCCGGCGCCGCACGAGCCCGGTCGCGACCTGCGCGGTCACCGCCGCGTTCCTCACCGCGCTCCTGGCGGCCTGCGCGCAGCAGGGCGATTTCGGCCGCCCGAAGGCCGGCGCCTGGAACGCGCTGGTCGAGACCACCGGCACGCTGGCGGCCCGCGAGCGCGGCGAGCCGGCCTCCGCCTTCCCGCTGACCGACGACGAGCAGACCCTGCGCGCCCGCGCCTGGCGCTTCCTGATGCCGGCGGCGCCCCAGGCCGCGTTCATCGACGTGCTCGCCAACCTCACCCGCGCCCGCGTGCTGCCGCCCTCCTGGCGGCCGGGGGACGTGGCCGCCTACCATGACGGGCTGGTGGCCGAGCCCGCGCGCTCGCCGGTCTCGCGCTACCGCCGCCTGTCCGAGGACGCGGTCGCCGACGCCCGGTTGATCCCGCCCTTCGTCGCGATCGCCGCGCGGGTGATCGACGCCGACGCCCTGCGCCTGCGCAGCCTTCCCTTCGCCAAGGCGCTCGACGACGACGACGTGCGCAACGCCGCGATGCGGGTCGCCGAGAACCGCTGCCTCATCGCCTGGGTCCGGCTGGAGACCGCCGAGCGCACGGCGCGCTACCGCTACGCGCTGGAGCACCTCGTCGTCGCGGTGCCGGGCCCCGAAGTCGTGGGGGCGGAGCGCGGCGTCGCCGGGTTGGCCGCCCGCCGCACGCTCCTCGATCCGCTGCTTCCGCCCGAGGCCGCCTTCCGCTGCGGCCTCGTTCCGGGCGAGGACATGGCGTTGCCCGAGGCGATGCCGCCGCGCGGGGGCATCGCCGCCTCGGGTCCGCCGGTGCGGCCGTTGGTCGTGAAGGATTAATACCCAGTCTCACGGGTCAAGACCCATGAGGTCCGGCGGACTCCCGCCGCCCCGCAGTCGCGGGGGCCCGAACCCCGATGAGCCGAGCTCAGCGAGGTTTGGTATGAGCCTGAGCGGATCTTTGCATCGTTTTGTTGTAAGGCCGTTTCGTCCTCTATAAAGAACGCTTCGGCGGGGCCTTCGGATCGCACCGCGAACCGATTCCCGGGAGGACCAGACGCGATGACCGAACCCAGAGATCCCCGCACGATCGCCGCCACCAACGGCGTGGCCGCGGACACGTCCTACGGCGCCGTCATCGCCCCGATCCATCTCTCGACGACGTACAAGTTCCCGGCCTTCGAGAAGCCGGGGCCTTACGACTACTCGCGGCTGGGCAACCCGACGCGCGACCAGCTCGCAGACACCCTCGCCAAGCTCGAGGGCGGCGCCCGCGCGGTGGTGGTGTCGAGCGGCATGGCGGCCCTCGACCTCGCCCTGTCGAGCCTGCGGCCGGGCGACCTCCTGGTCGCCCCGCACGATTGCTACGGCGGCACGCACCGCCTGCTCAGCCTCCGCGCGGCGCGCGGGCACTACGCGGTGGCCTTCGTCGACCAGACCGACCCGGCGGCCCTGGAGGCGGCCTTCGCGAGGAAGCCCAAGGTCGTGCTGATCGAGACGCCGAGCAACCCGCTGATGCGCGTCGTGGACATCCGCCGCGTCACCGGGCTCGCCCGGGCGGCCGGCGCGCTCTCGGTGGTCGACAACACCTTCCTGTCGCCGGCCCTGCAGCGGCCCCTGTCGCTCGGCGCCGACCTCGTCGTGCATGCCACGACCAAGTTCCTCAACGGCCATTCCGACGTCGTCGGCGGCGCGGTGGTCGCGGCGGACGCCACCGTCGGCGACGAGCTCGCCGCCTGGGCCAACACCATCGGCGTCACCGGCTCGCCGTTCGACGCATACCTGACGCTGCGGGGCGTGCGCACCCTGTTCGTGCGGGTCGAGCAGCAGCAGCGGACCGCCGGGCGCCTGGCCGCGTTCCTCGCCGGGCACCCGGCCGTCGCCGCGGTGTACTATCCCGGCCTCGCCAGCCACCCGGGCCATGCGCTGGCCCAGGCCCAGCAGAGCGGCTTCGGCGCCATGCTGAGCTTCGAACTCGTCGGCGGCCGCGAGGCGGTCCGCCAGGTCGTGGGCCGGGTCCAGGTGTTCACGCTCGCCGAATCGCTCGGCGGGGTCGAGAGCCTGATCTCGCACGCCGAGACCATGACCCACGCCGCCATGGACCCCGAGGCCCGCGCCATCGCCGGCATCACCGGCGGCCTGCTCCGCCTGTCGATCGGCCTCGAGGCGGAGGACGACCTCCTGGCCGACCTCGCCCAGGCGCTCGACGCCGTCCAGGCGGGCTGACCGCGGGTCCAGGGACTGGTTGATTTCACAGACGAGCCGTTGAGGCGCGGGTCCTCTCTCCCGTCCGGGAGAGGGACAGGGTGAGGGGCCAGGTTTCTCCGGAGAGGCCGCACCCCTCACCCCAACGCTCTCCCGGACGGGAGAGGGGGGCGCGCCTTCGCCTCGAACGATCCATTCGGGGCCGTACCGCGGGGCTGCTCAAACGGTCTCCGCTCCGCACCATCATCACCCCGCGTCGGAGCGGCCGTGCACGCGGTCCAGCGCCGTGGCCAGGGCGGTGGCGAGGGCCGGCTCCAGGGTCTGCAGCTCCGCGAGGTGGGCCGTCGTCAGCTGCTGCAGCACCGCCATCGCCTTCGGGGTCAGCGACAGCGCCATCCGCCGGCGGTCGCGCGCCTCCGCCGCCTTGGTCAGGAAGCCCTTGTCCACCATTCGCGCGACGAGCTCGGCCGCGGTCTGCGGCGCGATCAACAGCTGCTCGGCCACGAATCCGACCGTCGGCGGCCCGTCGTGGCCTGCGATCGCCAGCAGCGCCTGATGCTGCTGGGCCGGCAGGCCGACCTTGCCGGCCGCCGCCTCGCTGAAGGCGAGGAAACGCCGCAGCTCCAGGCGGAAGCGCGCGATCGCGGCGTAGGCCTCACGCGAGAGGACCGAGCCGGCATCCGAATCCATCGTCCACCTCCAAGCGTGGGGTTCAATATATCGGGTTACGATATATATATGGGGCCGTACCGCATCCTACAGGAGGTTCAGCCGCATGCCGGTCTCGAAGGCAGCCCCGCCCGCCGGGCGTCGCGTTCTGGGTGATTTCCGCACCGACCGACGCCTCTTCGTGCTGTGCGCCATGGCGGTCGTGGTCGGCCTCGGCGGCACGGTCGCGGCCTGGGGCCTGCTCGCCCTCGTCGCCTTCGTGACGAACCTCGTCTGGTTCGGCCGGATCGATGTCGGGGCGACCTCGCTGGCCGGGGCCACGCCCTCGCTCTGGATGGTCTGCGTGCCCCCGCTCGGCGGCCTCGCGATCGGCCTGATGGCGCGGTTGGGCTCGGAGAAGATCCGCGGCCACGGCATCCCGGAGGCGATCGAGGCGATCCTGATCGGCGGCAGCCGGATGTCGCCGAAGGTCGCGGTGCTGAAGCCGGTCTCGTCGGCGATCTCGATCGGCACCGGCGGCCCGTTCGGTGCCGAGGGGCCGATCATCATGACCGGCGGGGCGATCGGCTCGCTGTTCGCGCAGTTCTTCCACCTGAGCGCCGCCGAGCGGAAGACGCTCCTCGTCGCGGGCGCGGCCGCCGGCATGACCGCGATCTTCGGCACGCCGGTCGCCGCCGTGCTGCTCGCGGTGGAGCTGCTGCTGTTCGAGTGGCGCCCGCGCAGCTTCATCCCGGTGGCCGCCGCCGCCGTCACCGCCACGATGCTGCGGCCGAGCCTGTTCGGGGCCGGGCCGCTGTTCCCCTTCGCCGCCGACCCGGCACTGCCGTGGTGGGGCTTGGCGGCCTGCGTCGGCGTCGGCCTCGCCGCGGGGCTGCTCTCGGGCGTGCTGACGACGCTGCTCTACGCCCTCGAGGACGCGTTCGAGCGCCTGCCGATCCACTGGATGTGGTGGCCGGCGCTGGGCGGCCTCGCGGTCGGCCTCGGCGGGCTGGTCGAGCCGCGGGCGCTCGGCGTGGGCTACGACGTCATCGCCGACCTGCTCGGCGGCCACATGGTGCTGACGGCCGTGCTGCTGATCCTGGTCGTGAAGGCCGCGATCTGGCTCGTGGCGCTGTCCTCGGGCACCTCCGGCGGCGTACTCGCGCCGCTGCTGATCCTCGGCGGGGCGATGGGCTGGCTCGCCGGGTCGGCCCTGCCGGGCGACCCGGGATTCTGGGCGCTCCTCGGCATGGCGGCGATGCTCGGCGGCACCATGCGGGCGCCGCTCACCGGCACGCTGTTCGCCGTCGAGCTCACCGGCGACGTGCACGCGTTGCCCGCGCTGCTGGCTGCCTCGGCCGCGGCCTACGCCGTGACGGTGCTGCTGCTCAAGCGCTCGATCCTGACGGAGAAGATCGCCCGGCGCGGCCAGCACGTCACCCGCGAGTACGGCATCGACCCCTACGAGTTCACCCGCGTCGCCGAGATCATGGTCGCGTCGGTCGACACCCTCGGGGCCGACATGCCCGTCGCCAAGGCGGTGGCGGCGATGGAGGCGGGACGCCACCACGCCTACCCGGTGGTGGACGGCGAGAACCGCCCCGTCGGCCTCGTCACCCGCGGCGACGCGCTGCTGTGGCGGACGGATGGCGGCGACGGTTCCGAGCGCCTTGGTGAGCGGGTCTCCGACGCGTCGCTGGCCGTCGTCCACCCGGGCGACGTCACCGCGCACGCCCTCGACCTGATGCTGACGACGGGGCAGGGGCGCCTGCCGGTCACCGATGCGGAGAGCGGCACGCTGGTCGGCCTCGTCACGCGCAAGGACCTGCTGCAGGTCCGCGCCGCGGTGAACCGGTCCGAGGCGGAGCGGCAGGCCACCTTCGTCAGGCGGCGCAGGGCGGCGTGAGCCGAAGGCCGCGTCAGCCGTTCGGCTTGGCGCGGCCGGCCGGCGGCGGGTTGGTCGGCGGTGGGTTGGCCGGCGCGGGCTCGGGGTCCGGCTCGTCCGGGCTGTCGGTGGTGCAGGAGACCGCCTGCACCGCGTCGTTGGCCGCGGCCCGCTGGCTCGGCAGGCCTGCGATGACGCGGACGACGACGAAGCCCTGGTCGCCCGGGGCGACGATGCGCACGTCGCGGCTCGGCTCGTTCTCGTCGTCGTTGGCCAGGGCCGCGTCGTACTGCGCCCGGGTCAGCACCACGAGGTCGAGGGCGCCGCGCACCGCGGCCTGGTCGGTGACCGCGTAGAAGGCGCCCTTGCGGCCGTGCACCGCCAGCGACAGCATCATCGCGCCGGTCCGGGCCGAAACCCGCATCGGGCCGTCCTCCAGGTCGTAGGCGCAGACGCCGACCGCCACGGACGGGTCGGGGATCGGCAGCCACGCCTCGGCCGGGGCCGGCTCGCCGTGGGTCGCCAGGGTGTAGACCCGCTGCGGGTGCTCCAGGCTCTCGCTGGAGCGGGCGCGGGTGAGGGCGTCGGTCTCCGACAGGGCCGGAATCGCGAACACCGTCGCCACGTGGACGATCCCGGCGAGCGCCAGCCCGCAGGCGGTGGCGTAAACGACGCGCAGGTTCACGAGGCGCATCCCATCCGGGTGATCGCCGGCACCGCGTCGCGGTCGAGGGTCCCGGCGCTGGCGGCCACGGGGGTGTCGTAGAGGCGCAGCGCCAGGCGGATCGGGCCGCTGGCGCGCGGGCTCGGCAGCCAGTTGCCGGGCTCGACCTCCGAGCCGACGACGATGGCGAAGCGCCCGTCGGCCTCGCGCAGGATCTCGGTGGAGGTGAAGCCCTCGCGTAAGCCCGGGCGGCCGGGCTCGGGTGCGCCGCGGCCGGCCGCCGTCAGGGTCCAGGCGCGGGCGGGCGGGGTGATGCCGGCGACGCGGTAGGTGCAGGTCGCGTCGAGCGCCCGGCCCGAATCGTCGACCGCGGCCGTCAGCAGCAGCCCCTCGCCGACCGCGAGCGGCACCTCGCCCCGGCGGGCGTTGACGGCGCGGGTGTAGGGGTCGGCCGCGGTCGAGCCGGCGCGCGGCCACGCGGTCCAGGCCCCCACGGCGACGCCGCCGAACGGGTAGCCGCCCCGCGTCGCCCAGTCGGCGCTGGCGAGCCCGAGCCCGGCGCCGAGCGCCAGGGCGTAGAGGGCGAGCGCCGCCGGCGAGGCGCCGGAGACGAACCCGGCGGCCTGGCCGGCCCGCGCCCGGGGCGTGCGCCGCGTCCCCTCGGCCGCATGTGCGGCCGGTTCGGTTCCCGCCACCATCGCCGTCACCGGGTCTCGAGGCGGCCGCCGACGGAGCGGGTGCCTTCGGCGACGTCGCGGGTCGTGACGGCGGGCGCCAGGCTCGCACCCGGGCGCGGCTCCGAGGCCGGCTTGGCCTCGCCGGCCTCGGGCCGCGCCCGCTCGACGGTGCGGAACAGGCCGTTCAGGCCGCCGATCACCTCGAAGCTGCGGCGCGAGAGCTTGCCGTAGCTCGTGGCGGCCGGGTCGGTGGGGGTCGAGGCGGCGGCCTGGGCGGCGGCGGCGTTCGGGGCCTTGAGCCCCGGCAGCGGTTTCAGCTCGATGCCCTGGTGGGCGACCTCCAGCACGTCGTGCCAGGCGGTGGCGGGCAGCGAGCCGCCGGTCATCTTGTTGGTCGAGGTGTGGTCGTCGTTGCCGAACCAGACCGCGGCGACGTAGTTGCCGGTGTAGCCGACGAACCACGCGTCGCGGTAGGCGTTCGTGGTGCCGGACTTGCCCGCGACCTTCATGCCTTCCAGCTGCGCGCGGCGGCCGGTGCCCTCCTCGACCACCTTGTTCAGCATGTAGTTCATGTCGGCGACGACCTGGGTCGAGAGCACTTGCTCGGGCTTCTCGTCGTCGTGGCGGTAGATCACCTCGCCGCTCGAATTCTTCACCTCGGACGCCGCGTAGGGCTTGGCCTTGCGCCCGCCGTTGGCGAACACCGCGTAGGCGGCGGCCTGGTCGATCACCGTGACCTCGGCCGAGCCGATCGGCAGCGACACCGAGTCGACCAGCGGCGTGGTGATGCCCATGCGGTGGGCCGTGTCGATGATCTTGGCGCGCCCCGCCTTCGCGGCCTGGAAGTCGCCCTTGATCCCGAGGCCCTTGCCGATGGCGATCGAGACCTTGATCGGGATGGTGTTGATCGATTTCGCCACCGCGAGCCACATCGGCTGGCGCCCTGAATAGGAGCGGCCGTAATTCTGCGGGCACCAGTTGCCGAGGCAGACGGGGCTGTCGACCACCACCGTGTCGGGCCGGAACAGGCCGGAGTTCAGCGCCGCCGCGTAGACGTAGGGCTTGAACGACGAGCCGGGCTGGCGCAGCGCGTCGGTGGCGCGGTTGAACTGGCTCTCGCCGTAGTCGGCGCCGCCGACCATGGCGCGCAGCGCCCCGTCGGGATCGAGGATCACCATCGCCGCCTCGTCGACGTCGTAGGCCTCGCCGGACTTGCGCAGGATGTCGGCCACCACCTGGTCGGCGCGCTTCTGGATGCCGAGGTCGAGCGGCGTCTTCACCGTCAGCACCCGGTCGGTCTTGAACTTGCCCGCATCCGCCATGGCCTTGATCTCGCCGAAGGCCCAGTCGAGATAGTAGTCGGCGGTGATGTCGCGGGTGCGCGTCACCGGCGTCGCCGGGTTGCGCAAAGCCGTCTGGATCTGCCCTTCGGTGACGAACCCGGCCTCGACCATGTTGTGCAGCACGTCGACGGCGCGCGCGCGGGCCGCCGGCAGGTTGACGCTCGGCGCGTACTTGCTCGGCGCCTTGAACAGGCCGGCCAGCATCGCGGCCTCGGCCAGGCTGATGTCCTTGAGCGGCTTGCCGAAATAGTAATCCGCCGCCGCCACCGCGCCGAAGGTGCCGCCGCCCATGTAGGCGCGGTCGAGGTAGAGCTTGAGGATCTCGTTCTTCGTCAGGTGGCTCTCGAGCCACAGGGCCAGGAACGCCTCGTTCACCTTGCGCTCCAGCGAGCGCTCGTTGGTGAGGAACAGGTTCTTGGCGAGCTGCTGGGTGATCGAGGAGCCGCCCTGGGTGCTGCCGCCGCCGCGCGAGTTGTTGACGAGCGCGCGCAGCGTGCCGATCGGGTCGATGCCCCAATGCTCGTAGAAGCGCCGGTCCTCGGTCGAGACCAGGGCCTTGATCATGATGTCGGGGAATTCGTCGAGCTTGAGCGAGTCGTCGTGCTTGATCCCGCGCCGCCCGACCTCGGTGCCGTAGCGGTCGAGGAAGGTGACCGCGAGGTCCTGGGCCTTGAGCCAGTTGTCGCTGGTGAGGTTGAAGGCCGGCTGCGCCAGCGCGAGCATCAGGATCGCAGCCCCCGTGCCGAGGGTCACGCCCTCGCTCGTCAGGTCGAGGGCCACCCGCTTCCAGCCGCGGAAGGCGAAGACCTTCATCCGCTCCTGGAAGCGGCCGTAGACCGCGCCGCCGGAGACGCCGCTGTCGTACAGGCCCGCGTTGACCCAGGCGTCGAAGGCCAGCGACGCGTGCTTGATGCGGGTGAGGAGGCGGGAGACGTTCGGCAGGCGCACGACGGGGTTCCGGCTCCTTGAGACGCCTCGACGGACCCGCGGACGAGGGGACCGTGTCCCTCTCTACCAAGCCGCGGGGCCTTTCGCGAGATGGAACGCGGCCTGCGCGGCGATGGGTCCGGCGGGCGCCGGGGAAAGGTGGCGTCAACCTTGATGGCGGATTGGGGCGCCCCGGTGGCCGGGTCGCGGCCGGGTTGCACCCGCGCCCGCCTTGCGGCACAGGGGGCGCTTCAGCCCCTGTCACGTGAGAGGTGTTCCCGATGGGGAACCCCAAGCCCGCCCCCGCGGGCGCCGCCCTGCCGTTCTGGCGGGAGAAGACCCTCGAAGCGATGACGCCGGCCGAGTGGGAGAGCCTGTGCGACGGCTGCGGCCGGTGCTGCCTCTTGAAGCTCGAGGACGACGACACCGGCGAGGTCCACCACACCGACGTCGGCTGCACCCTGCTCGACGGCCATGCCTGCCGCTGCCGCGACTACGCCAAGCGCCAGGTCCGGGTGCCGGATTGCGTCCGGCTCACCCCCGAGGCGGTGCGCACGATCCCGTGGCTGCCGCCCACCTGCGCCTACCGCCTGATCCGCGACGGCGAGCCGCTGTACGACTGGCACCACCTGATCTCGGGCTCGCGCAACAGCGTCCACGACGCCGGCATCTCGATCCGCGGCCGGATGGCCGGCAACGAGGAGGAGTTCACCGACGACGAACTCCCGGACCGGATCGTCGAATGGCCGACGGCGACACTCGGAAAGCGGTAGCGGCGAGCCGCACGGCCGGGTTTCGACCGAGGCGGGCGGCGCCTGCGAGGCCGCCTGCCGAGCCCTTCGCGAGCCCTTTGCCAAAAAAATGAAAGCTGCCTCTAGACGACCGGTCTAATTCGATCTATCTCGCCGTCATGCCACGCGACGCCGCACACACCGACACCCGCCAAGAGATCCTCAACACCGCCTACGGCCTCGTCGGCGCGAAGGGGTTCTCCGGGGTCGGCCTCAACGAGATCCTGACCACGGCCGGCGTGCCGAAGGGATCGTTCTACCACTACTTCGGCTCCAAGGAGGCCTTTGGCGAGGCCCTCTTGGCGGACTACTTCGAAGCCTACCTCGCCGACCTCGACGCGACGCTCGCCGAACCGGGCCTGAACCAGGCCGAGCGCCTGATGAACTACTGGCGCAAGTGGCAGGCGACGCAGGGGAGCATCGACTACCAGCGCAAGTGCCTCGCGGTGAAGCTTGCGGCGGAAGTCTCGGACCTGTCCGAGGCCATGCGCCTCGCCCTCAAGGGCGGCACCGCGGGGATCATCGAACGGCTGTCGCACGCCATCGCGGCGGGCGTGGCGGAAGGGTCGCTCACGGTCCAGGGCGAGCCGCAGACGACCGCCGAAGACCTGTACCACGTCTGGCTCGGTGCGAGCCTGATGGCCAAGATCGTCCGGACCGACGCCCCGTTCGAGGCCGCCATCGGGACGACCCGCCGCCTCCTCGGCCTCGCGCCGCACTGAACCCACCCGCGTTCCAACGATCCCGAGACAGTATCCTTTTACGCCGAAGTTTGAGACGACCGGTCTACTCAAAACGAAAACGAGCCATCGTCCCCGGGCCGGCGGGGAGCCAGCAGCCAGACGGAGACATCCGATGCCCCACCCCACGAAGACGATCGTCGCCGCCACCCTCGCCGTCGGGCTGATGGCGCTCCTCACCCCGCGGGCCGCGACCGCGCAGGAGCGGATCATCCTGGAGACCATCGGCGCGGTCCGCATGGTCCGGTTCGAGGAGGTCCGCGGCGCGAACCCGGAACTCCGCCCCGCGCCAGCTGCGCCGGCGCGCGATCCGGCCGCCGAACGCCCCGTGAAGGCGCGCTAAAATCCGCCCGCCTTCCCCAAGTCGCCGCCCCGCGCGGACCCGGCGAACGGCCCGACCCCCAAACCTTTTCCCTCCCCAAGCGAAAACCTCGGAGAACGACCATGAAGATCCTGATGGTGCTGACCTCGCACGACCGCCTCGGCGACACCGGCCGGAAGACCGGCTTCTGGCTGGAGGAGTTCGCGGCCCCCTACTACGTGTTCAAGGATGCCGGCGCGGAGGTGGTGGTGGTCTCGCCCCAGGGCGGCCGCCCGCCCCTCGACCCGAAGAGCGCCGAGCCGGACTTCCAGACCGACACGACGCGCCGCTTCGAAGCCGACGCGGCGGCCATGGCGGTGCTGGACGAGACCGGCCGCCTCGACGCCGTCAGCCACGAAAGCTTCGACGCGGTGTTCTACCCCGGCGGCCACGGGCCCCTGTGGGACCTCGCCGAGGACCCGGCCTCGATCAAGCTGATCGAGACGACGCTGGCGGCCGGCAAGCCCGTGGCCCTGGTCTGCCACGCCCCCGGCGTCCTGCGCCACGCCAAGGCGCCTGACGGGAAGCCACTGGTCGACGGCCGCAAGGTCACGGGCTTCACCAACACCGAGGAGGAGGCCGTCGGCCTCACGGAGGTGGTGCCGTTCCTGGTCGAGGACGAGCTCGTGCGGAACGGCGGCCTCTACGCCAAGGGCGCCGACTGGGGACCCTTCGTCGTGGCGGACGGCCTGCTCGTCACCGGCCAGAACCCGGCCTCCTCGGGCCCCGCCGCCGAGCGTCTCGTCGCCCATCTCGCCAACCGCTGAGGTCGCGGGCGCCCTCGGCGGGCGCCCGCTCATGATCGCCGCCGGCCCGAGCCGGGGCGATCCGCCCGCATCGCGAACCCGAAGGATTCCCGCCCATGACCCAGCCCATGACCCAGCCCACCACCCCCTCCACGACACAGGACGTCGTCTTCTCGGACGCGACCCGGCTCGCCGAATTGATCCGCACTCGGCAGCTCTCGCCGGTCGAAGTCGTGCAGGCGCATCTCGACCGGATCGCGGCGGTCGACCCCCAGATCAACGCCATCGTCACCGTCGCGGAGGGCGCGCTCGCCGCGGCCAAGGACGCGGAGGCGGCGGTGATGGCGGGGCGGGAGCTAGGACCGCTTCATGGGGTGCCGTTCACCGTGAAGGATTCGATCGACACGGCGGGCATCATGACCCAGCGCGGCTCGCCGATCTTCAAGGGCCGCACGCCCGAGGCCGACGCGACCAGCGTGGCGCGCCTGAAGCAGGCCGGCGGCATCCTGCTGGCCAAGACCAACCTCCCCGAATTCTCCTACTGGATCGAGAGCGACAACCTGCTCTCGGGCCGCTCGAACAACCCCTGGGACCTGACGCGCACGCCGGGCGGATCGAGCGGCGGCGAGTCGGCGGCCATCGCGGCCGGCATGTCGCCCCTGGGGCTGGGCACCGACCTCGCCATCTCGGTCCGCGGCCCGGCCGCGCAGACCGGGATCGTCTCGCTCAAAGGCACCCACGGGCGCGTGCCGATGACCGGCATCTGGCCGCGGGCGCCGCGCCGCTTCTGGCACGTCGGCCCGATGGCGCGCTCGATCCGCGACCTCGCGCTGGCCTTCTCGCTGCTTGCCGGCCCCGACGGCGAGGACGGCTACGCCAGCCGGTTCGAGGCCGGCGCGGCGCCCGCACCGGACCGTCCGCTGCGGGTGGGCTGGCTGGTCGAGCCCGGCTTCGGGCCGGTCGATTCCGAGGTCGCGGCGACCGTGCGGGCGGCGGCCGAAGCGCTGGCGAGCCTCGGTCACACGGTGGAGGCCGTGCGCATCCCGGCGCTGGAGCGCGACTTCGCCCTCGACGTGTTCAACAAGCTCCACGTGATGGAGATGAAGCCGGCCTTCCGCGCGGCGACCGCCGGGCACGAAGACCAGATGTACACGATGGCCAAGACCATGCTGTCGCTGCCCGACACCACGATGGCGGAGTACGTCGCGGCCGAGCAGGCGGCGGAGCGGCTCCGCGACGGCTACGCCGCCTACTTCCGCGACCACGACATCCTGCTGACGCCCGTGCTGCCGGTGCCGGCGCACAAGCACGGCATCAAGGAACTCGTCGTCGACGGGAAGACGGTCGACCTGACCTACCTCCAGGGCGCGACGGTGCCGCTGAACGTGACCGGCCTGCCGGGGCTGTCGATGCGGTTCGGAACGAGCCGCGAGGGACTGCCGATCAACGTGCAGGTGGTGGGCCGCTGGCAGGCGGAGGCGACGATCCTGCACGCCGCAGCGCTCCTGGAAGGAGTCAGCCCGGTGCGCGGGCTTCACCCGAGCCTGTAGGCGACCCGCGCGCATCCGGGGCGGGCGTCCCCGCCCTGGACGGGACGCCCCCGGATGCCGACCTACGCCGTCTCGACAGCGCTCGACCGCGCGGGCGGTGACCGCCGAGGAGCGGGCTCGCATCGTCGCCATCCATGCGGTCGAGGCGGGGGCACCGCGATGCCTCGTCTAGGTCGTCATCCAGGCGGTCGACCCGGGGTCGATCTTCATCGGCGGCGCGCCGGCCTCGCCCGATCACGTCTGGGTCCGCGTCGCCATCCCCGCGGGCCGGCCCCCGGATCGGAAGGCGCTGTGAGGCGCATCATGGCCGAGACGAGCGCGATCCTCGGCATCGCGGACCACGACGTCTGGGTCGCCATCTCCGAGCATCCCCGCCCACGGCCTCCTGGAATTCGGCACGGTGCTGCCCGAGCCCGGCCAGGAGGATGCGTGGCTCGCATCGCTCCCCGAGCCCTTGCGCGAAAAGCTCCGCCGCATCGCCGGACGCGGAGGCTGCCTAGCCGCCACCGCGCGATTGCGCCAAGCTGCGCCGGAAAATGGGTCCTTGCATGAAACGCATCCTGTGCGCCGCCGCCCTCGTCCTCGCGCTCGGCACCGCCGCCGAAGCCAAGGTGGTCCGGCTGGAGATCGTGGGCAAGCAGCCCTACGGCAGCTTCGCGGCCGGGGCCTACGAGCGCTGGGACGGGCGGGTCGTCGGCGAGCTGGCGTTGGACGAGGCGGGCATTCCCGACCTCGACAAGGCCGGGCGCAACGCCGCCGGAAAGGTCGAATACGGCGCGCGGATCATCCTGTTCCTGCCGGTCGACCCCGCCGCCGGCAACGGCGCCCTGCTGGTCGACGTGCCCAACCGCGGCAAGGCCTACGCCCACGCGCTCTACAACAGCCCGCGGGCGCTCCCGATGGCGTCGGGCAACCTCGATGCCGGGACGGGCTTCCTGGAGGATCGCGGTTACCGGGTCGCCGAGGTGTACTGGGAACTCGGCCAGGGCGCCGACCTGCCGTCGTTTACCGACGCGGAGGGACGGCGACGCTTCGTCGAGGGGGTCGGCTTCGCCATCGTGCGGGACGCGGCCGACTTCCTCGCGCACGCCGCCGGGGACGCCGCCGACACGCCGAACCCGCTCGCCGGCGGCGTGAGCCGCACGCTGGCCGTCGGCAAGTCGCAGGACGGGCGCTTCCTCAAGACCTTCCTGCTGCACGGCTTCAACCGGGCCGAGGGCCGGCGCGTCTTCGACGGGATGCACGTCTTCGTCTCGGGCGCCGGGCTGCTGCCGATCCTGCGCTCGGGGCTAGGGCCCGGATCGAGCGCCGACGGCGCGCCGAACTTCGCCGACCCGGAGTTTCCCGGCGTCCACGACGGGCGGCTGACCGTCGGCGCGATCGTCGCCGCGGCCGAGGCGCGGGGAGAGGTGCCGCCCAAGGCGATGCTGCTCAATTCCACCGTGGACTATGCGTCGCTGCGCGCCTCGCTGGGCCGTACCGGCGCCTCGGGCACCGCGGACCTCGCCCTGCCGGGCAACGTCCGGATGTACGACGTGGCCGGCGCCTCGCACGTCACCGTGCTCAAGGCCGAGCCCTGCACCCTGCCGCCGGGCCGGCTCGACTGGGCGCCGGTGGCGCGCGCGACCCTGCAGCGCCTGGACGGCTGGGTCGCGCGGAACGAACCTCCGCCCGAGACCCGGCTGATGCCGCTGGAACCGGCCACCGGCGACCCGGCCGTGCTGCAGCCGCCCAAGGCCCTGCCGGATGCGGTGGTGCAGGTGCCGCGACGCGACGCCGACGGCAACCCGCTCGGCGGCGTGCGCCTGCCCGACATCGCCGTGCCGCTCGGCATCCACGGCCTGCAGAACGCACCGCTCTCCACCTTCACCTGCTCGCTCGTCGGCGCCTACCGGCCGTTCGCGCGGACAGCCGGCGGGGGCGGGCCGCCTTCGCTGACCGAGCGCTACCGAAACCAGGCCGACTACGTGAACCGCGTGCGCGCCGCCGCCCGGGAGGCCGCGGCCCAGGGCTTCCTGCTGCCGGAGGATGCGGCGATCGTCGTCAACGCGGCTGCCGAGACCCCGATTTTCGACGCGCAGACCCCGTCGGCGCCGCCGCGCTGATTGCGGCCGGCCGGCCGGGTGCTAGGGTCCGCCGGCATTCGCGCACCGCGCGAATCGCCGGCGCCGCCGCTCGCGGCGCCCGGCGCGACGGGACGAGGACGACCATGCTGGGATCGGGGTTCGGGCGTCGGATCGGGCTTCTGGCCGGGCTCCTGGTCGCGACACCCACTTTGGCGCCCTCTTGGGCTCAGGCGCCTGCGCCCGGCGCGCGCCCCGCGGCCAGGCCCGCCTCGACATCCGCTCCGACTCCCGCGGCGCGGCCCGCGCCCGCCTTCGCCAGACCCTTCGTGCGCGAGGCGCTAGCGAGCGCGGCCGTGCGGCTCGAGGCGTCGCTGAAGGGCGAGTCGGGCGGGGTCACGAAGAATCCCGCCGCGTCGCGCCGCGCCGCCGAGGCGCTGCTCGCCGACGACAAGCCCGCCGAGGCGCTCCCACTGTTCTCCGCCGCGGCCGCCGGCGACCCGTCCGACATCCAGGCCTGGCTCGGCTACGCGCGGGCGGCCGACGCGGTCGCCGGGGACGACGAGAACAAGGATTACGAGGGCCGCGCGCGCCTGCGCGGCCGGGCGCCGGCCGCCGCCTATCAGGCCTACCAGCGCGCGCGCACCGCCCCCGAGGCGGCCCAGGCCCTGGCCCAGCTCGCCGAGATCCAGGGCGGCCGGGCGGAGTGGCGCCCGGCGCTCGAAGCCTACGCCGCGAGCCTGGCCCTCGACGACGTGGCCGCGGTGCGCGAGGCCTACGAGACGATGCGCGCCGAGCACGGCTTCCGCATCCTCGACTACAAGGTCGACGCGGACGCCGCCGCCCCTCGGGTGTGCTTCACCTTCTCCGAGCCGGTCGCGGCCAGGACCGACTTCGCCCCCTTCGTCGCGGTGTCGGGCGCGACCAACGCCGCGGTCACGGCGGAGGGCGCGCAGGTCTGCGTCGACGGCTTGAAGCACGGCGGCTCCTACGCCTTCGTCGTGCGCCAGGGCCTGCCCTCCTCGGTCGGCGAGGTGCTGCTGAAGTCGGCCGACTACGAGGTCTACGTCCGCGACCGCGCCCCCCAGGTGCGCTTCACCGGCCGCAACTACGTCCTGCCCCGCACCGGCCAGGCGGGGGTGCCGCTGGTCTCGGTCAACGCCCCGAAGCTCGACGTCGAGGTGCTGCGCATCGGCGACCGCGGCCTGCTGCCGTCGCTCCGATCGGAGGAGTTCCTGGGCCAGCTCAACGGCGCCACCGCGCGCACCATCGCCGCGGAGAAGGGCGTCCAGGTCTGGAAGGGCACCCTCGACACCGCCAAGGCCGAGGTGAACCAGGAGGCGGTCACCGCCTTCCCGGTGCTGCAGGCGGTCGGCAAGCTCGAGCCCGGCCTCTACGTGATGCTGGCCCAGCCCTCCGGCGCCGTCGCGTCGTCCGAGGGCGAGGACGGCTACGAAGCGAAGGCGACGCAGTGGTTCGTGGTCTCCGACCTCGGGTTGACCGCCTTCAAGGGCCGCGACGGCGTCCACGTCTTCGCGCGCTCGCTCGCCGCCGCCACGGTGGTGCCGAACGCCGAGATCCGCCTCGTCGCCCGCAACAACGAGGTGCTGGCCACCCGCCGCACCGACGAGAGCGGGCATGCCGCCTTCGATCCGGGGCTCGCCCGCGGGGAGGGCGGCGCGGCGCCGAGCCTCGTGGTGGCGCAGGTCGGCGACGATTACGGCTTCCTCGACCTCAACCTCGCGGCCTTCGACCTCACCGACCGCGGCGTGAAGGGCCGGGCCGACGCCGGCGCGATCGAGGCCTACGTCTTCCCCGAGCGCGGGGTCTACCGCTCCGGCGAGACCGTGCAGATCACCGCCATCCTCCGCGACGGGCAAGGCAAGGCGGTGCCGAGCCTGCCGCTGACCCTGGTGGTCAAGCGCCCCGACGGCGTCGAGTACCGCCGCGTCTCGGTGGCAGACCAGGGCCTGGGCGGGCGCGCCCTGCCGCTGCCGCTGCTCTCGGGCGCGATGCACGGCACCTGGCGGATCGCGGCCTTCACCGACCCGAAGGCGCCGGCCGTCGGCGAGGCCTCGTTCCTGCTCGAGGACTACGTCCCCGAGCGGCTCGAGGTGACGCTGAAGCCCGAGCAGCCGGCCCTGCGCAAGGGCGAGGCCGCGAAGGTCGCGGTGACCGCGCGCTACCTCTACGGCGCGCCGGGCTCGGGGCTCGACGTCTCGGGCAGCGTCACCGTGCAGGCGGCGGCCGCGAGCGGCGTCAAGGGCCTGGAAGGCTTCCAGGTCGGCCTCGACGACGAGGCGATCGAGGCCTCGACCCAGGAGATCGAGGCGCGCGCCACCACCGACGCCAAGGGCGAGGCCGTGGTGACCGTCCCGGTGCAGGCGCTCGCCGCCCCGCGCCCGCTGGAGGCCAAGATCACCCTGGCCGTGGGCGAGCCCGGCGGGCGGGCGCTGTCGCGCAGCCTCACCCTGCCGATCCTGCCCGAGGGGCCGGTGCTGGCGATCCGCAAGGGGTTTTCGGACGATTTGCCGGTGAACGGCACGGCGGGCTTCGACGTGGTGATGGCGACCCCCGACGGCACGCGGCTGGCGCAGGGCGGCGTGACCTGGACGCTGTCGCGCCTGGAGCAGACCTACCAATGGTACCGCGCCGACGGCCGCTGGTCGTTCGAGCCGGTGAAGTCCGTGCGCCGCGTCGCCGACGGCACCCTCGACCTGAAGGCCGACGCGCCGGCCAAGGTCGCGCAGGCCCTCGGCTTCGGCAAGTACCGGCTGGAGGCGAGCGCGCCGGGCAAGCCGGGGGCTGCGGCGAGCGTCACCTTCAGCGTCGGCTGGGGCGGCTCGGAGACGGCCGACGTGCCCGACCTCCTCGACCTCACCCTCGACAAGGCGGCCTACAAGGCCGGCGACACCCTGCAGGCGCGGCTGAACCCGCACTTCAAGGGCCGGGCCACCGTGACGGTGGTCGGCGACCGGGTCCAGGTGGTGCGCGACGTGGACGTGCCGGAGGCGGGCGCCACGGTGTCGATCCCGGTCAAGGCCGAGTGGGGCGCCGGCGCCTACCTCGTCGCCACCGCCTACCGGCCCCTCGACCAGGCGGCCAAGCGCCTGCCGGGCCGGGCGCTCGGGCTGGCGTGGTTCTCCGTCGACCGGGCCGAGCGCGCGCTCACGGTCTCGGTCGAGACCCCGGCGAAGGCCCGGCCGCGCCAGGACCTGACCCTGCCGATCCGCCTCGCGGGCCTCAAGTCCGGCGAGGCGGCGCGCGTCACCGTGGCGATGGTCGACGTCGGCATCCTCAACCTTACCCGCTACGAGGCGCCGAACCCCGTCGCCTACTTCCTCGGCCAGAAGGCGCTCGGCCCCGAGATCCGCGACGTCTACGGGTACCTGATCGACGGGATGCAGGGCACGGTCGGCGCGATCCGCTCCGGCGGCGACGGAGCCGGCGCGGAGCTCGCGGATTCGCCCCCGACCCAGGCCCCGCTCGCGCTCTATTCCGGCGTGGTGAGCGTGGCCCCGGACGGCAGCGCCAGCGTCACCTTCCCGGTGCCCGCCTTCAACGGCACCGCGCGGGTGATGGTCACCGCCTGGAGCGGTGCCCGCGTCGGCCAGGCCTCGGCCGACGTGATCGTGCGCGACCCCGTGGTGGTCACCGGCACGCTGCCGCGCTTCCTCAACGCCGGCGACCGCTCGCGCGCCTTCGTGGCGCTGGACAACGTCGAGGGGCAGGCCGGCGACTACACCCTCGACCTCGACCTCGCCGGCCCGGTGCTGGTCGGCGCGCAGGCGGTGCGCTCGACGATGCGGCTGGAGGCGGGCGCCAAGGGGCAGCTCGTCGTGCCGATCACCGCGGCCGGCCCCGGCACCGCGACCCTCGACCTGACGCTGTCCGGCCCCGGCCTCGCGGCGGGCGTCGGCCAGCGCTTCACGCTCGCGGTCTCGCCCGGCACCGGTGCGCTGGTGCGGCGCGAGGTGCGCACGCTCGCGCCCGGCGCCGGCCTGCAGGTCTCCGGCGACCTCCTCGCCGACATCCTGCCCGGCACCGGCACGGTCTCGGTGGGGGCCTCGGCGCTGCCCGGCATCGACGTGCCGGCGCTGCTGCTGGCGCTCGACCGCTACCCTTACGGCTGCTCCGAGCAGGTGGTGAGCCGGGCGATGCCGCTGCTCTACGTCAACGCGCTCGCCGCCCGCGACCGGCTCGCCCTCGACGACACCGTCGACGCCCGGATCCGCGAGGCGATCGAGCGGGTGCTGTCGCGCCAGGATGCGAGTGGCGATTTCGGGCTGTGGTCGGCGCAAGGCTCGAACGACCTCTGGCTCTCGGCCTACATCACCGACTTCCTGACGCGGGCCCGCGAGCGCGGGTTCGCCGTCCCGCAGGTCGCGTTCGGCCAAGCCCTCGACCGCCTGCGCAACGCGGTCGCCAACACCACCGAGGTGCGCGACGGCGGCACCGACCTCGCCTACGCCGCCTACGTGCTCGCCCGGAACGGCCGCCCGGTGATGGGGGACCTGCGCTACCTCGCCGACACCAAGCTCGCCGACTTCGCCACCCCCCTCGGGCGGGCGCAGATCGCGGCGGCCCTGGCGCTGCTGGGCGACCGCGGCCGTGCGGCCAAGGCGATGGACTCGGCGCTGACGGCGCTGCGCTCCGAGCGGGACAAGCAGAGCTACCGCGCCGACTACGGCTCGCGCCTGCGCGACGGCGCCGGCCTGCTGGCGCTCGCCGCCGAGACCGGCTTCTCGCAGGCCGCGCTGACCCCGGTCTCCGCGGTCCTCACCGAAGAGCGCGCCTCGGGGCGGGTCACCAGCACGCAGGAGAACACCTGGATGGTGCTGGCGGCGCAAGGGCTGACAAAGGAGTCCGACGCGCTGTCCTTCACCGTCGACGGCGCGCCCCAGTCCGGCCCCCTGGCGCGCAGCTACAAGGCGGCGGCGCTGGAGCGCCCGGTGGCGATCGTCAACACCGGCCGGGCGCCGGTGCAGGTGGCGCTCGGTGTCTCCGGCAACCCGGTGACGCCGGAGCCGGCCGACGCGCGGGGCTACACGATCGAGCGGAGCTACCACCGCCTCGACGGAAGCGTCGTCGACCCCGCCCGCGGCATCCGCCAGAACGACCGCCTCGTGGTGGTGTTGAAGGTGACGGAGGCCAAGGCCAGCGCCGGCCGCCTGCTGCTGGTCGACCGCCTGCCCGCAGGCCTCGAGATCGACAACCCGAAGCTCCTCGACGCCGACGGGCTCAGCGGCCTGGCCTTCGCGAAGTCCGACGTGCAGCCGGTCCACACCGAGTTCCGAGACGACCGCTTCGTGGCCGCCTACGACCGCACCCCCGAGCAATCGGCCTTCTTCACCGCCGCCTACACCGTGCGCGCGGTCTCGCCGGGCACCTACGTCCACCCGGCCGCGACGATCGAGGACATGTACCGCCCCGAACGCTTCGGCCGCACCGCGTTCGGCTCCGTCGAGATCGGGGCGGCGAAGTAGGGATGGCGGACGAGCGAGACCCGGTGGCGCGCGCGGCTCCCTCTCCCATGGGGAGAGGGCTGGGGTGAGGGGCGTGACCTCTCCGGACAGTTCTCATCCCTCACCCCAACCCTCTTCCGAACGGGAGAGGGGGCCTGCGGGTGGTCCGGCATCCGCGCGGGCCCGACCCACCCGACGATGGCCGCTTGCCGGCCTCGCGCTCCTCGTCGTCGTGGCGGCGGTTCCCCTCCTCGCCCTCTGGCGCTTCGCGGCGACGCTACCGCCCCTCGACCTGACGCAGGCTGACCTCCGCTCGACCATCGTCGTCGACGCGCGCGACACCCTGCTGCGCCCGTTCGCCACCCCGGACGGGCGCTGGCGGCTGCCGGTGCGGGCGGCCTCCGTCGACCCGCGCTATCTCACGATGCTCACGGCCTACGAGGACCGGCGCTTCGCCGACCATCCCGGCATCGACCCGGCGGCGACGCTCCGGGCCGCCTGGCAATGGCTGGCGCACGGACGGATCGTCTCCGGCGGCTCGACCCTGTCGATGCAGGTCGCCCGCCTCGTCGAGCCGCGCCCCGAGCGCTCGCTCGCCGCGAAGCTCCGGCAGATGGTCCGCGCGGTCGAGCTGGAGCGCCGCTTCGGCAAGGCCGGCGTGCTCGACCTCTACCTCGCGCTCGCCCCCTATGGCGGCCCGGTCGAGGGGGTGCGGGCGGCGGCGCTCGCCTATTTCGGGCGCGAGCCCGCCCGCCTGTCGTTCGCCGAATCCGCCCTCCTCGTCGCCCTGCCGCAGGCGCCCGAGACCCGCCGGCCGGACCGGTTCGCCGACACCGCCCGGCGGGCGCGGGACCGCGTGCTCGACATCGCCGCCGCCCGCGGCGCGATCACCCGCGCCGAGGCCGCCGCCGCCAAGGCCGAGCCGGTGCCGGACCGGCGGCGCCCGTTCCCGATGGTGGCGGCGCACGCGGCCGAGGAGGCGGTGGCCGCCGACCCGGGCGCGGCGGTGCTGCGCCTGACGCTGGACGGCCGCCTCCAGGCGAGCCTCGAGCAGCTCGCCGCGGAGCGGGCGCAAGGGGCCGGCCCCGGCCTCTCGGCGGCGATCCTCGCGATCGACAACCGCACCGGCGCGGTGCTCGCCCAGGTCGGCAGCGCCGGCTACCGCGACGCCGCGCGCCGCGGCGCCATCGACATGACGCTGGCCGTGCGCTCGCCGGGCTCGGCCCTAAAGCCCTTCATCTACGCGCAGGCCTTCGAGAGCGGGCTGGCGCATCCCGAGACACTGCTCGACGACCGTCCGGCCCGCTACGCCGCGTCCTACGCCCCCGAGAACTTCGACCTGACCTACCAGGGCACCGTCACCGCGCGCCGCGCGCTGCAGCTTTCGCTCAACGTGCCCGCCGTCGCGCTGATGGAGGCGGTGGGGCCTGCCCGGTTCATCGCCCGTCTGCGGGCGGCGGGCGCTACGATCCTGCTGCCGCGCGACGCCGCGCCGGGGCTGCCGGTGGCGCTCGGCGGCCTGGGGATCACGCTGACCGACCTCGCCCGGCTCTATGCCGGGCTGGCCCGCGGCGGCGCCATGCCGGAGCTGATGCGCCGCGCCGACCGGCCGCCGCCTGCCGACTCCGCCCGCCGCGTCGCCGAGCCGGTGGCCGCCTGGTACGTCGCCGACATCCTGCGCGGCGCGCCGCCCCCCGAGAACGCGCTGCCCGGCCGCATCGCCTACAAGACCGGCACCTCGTTCGGCTATCGCGACGCCTGGGCTGCGGGCTTCGACCGGCGCGTGACGATCGCGGTCTGGGTCGGGCGGCCGGACGGGGCGGCGGTGCCGGGGCTGGTCGGCCGCGCCGTCGCGGCGCCGATCCTGTTCGACGCGTTCTCGCGCTTCGGCGGCGAGCCCGAGCCGGTGGCCCAGCCGCGCGACGCGCTCGTCGCCACCTCGGCCGCCCTGCCGCCGCCGCTCCGTCACATCCGCCGCGACGCGCCCAAGACCCTGGCGGCGGCCGACGCGGCGCCCCTCAAGATCGCCTACCCGCCCGACGGCGCCCGCATCGATCTCGGGCTGCAGGACCTGAAGGGGGACCCTGCGCAGCAGGCCCGCCTCGCCCTCAAGGCGCTCGGCGGCGTGCCGCCGCTGACCTGGATGGTCGGCGGGAAGCCGGTGGCGGATTCCGCCCGGCGCCAGTCCGAATGGGTCCCCGACGGCGCCGGCTTCGCCCGCATCTCGGTCCTCGACGCGACGGGGGCGAGCGACAGCGTCGTGGTGCGGCTGGAGTGAGCGTCGTCCGCTCGTCGCATCGATTGCCCGGGGTCGCCCCCGGCCGTATGGTGATCGAAATCGCAAATCGTTGAACGCAGGGCGAGCATCCCGATGGCGAGCCGATCCGAGCCGCACCCGCACCGACCCGCCGGTTCGATCCGGCCCGAGCGGTCGCCCGCGATCGAGGCCGCCGCGACCTCCCGATCGAAGGTCCAGGCGGTGCTGGCCCGCGCGCAGGAAAGCGGCCTGATCGCGCGGAAGGGCGGTCGCATCTCGGGGCGCGTGTCGCCGGAGCTGATCGAGCGCGCGAAGGCGCGCACCGGTATCCGCTCGGACACCGAGCTCGTGGAGTTCGCCCTGGCGAACCTGGCGATCGAGGACGACTTCGCCGACACGTTCCGGGGGCTGCGGGGCACGGTCGATCCGAGCCTCGATCTCGATTTCTAAACCGTGGCGTTCGACTTCCGGTCCGCCGAACGCGTCAGGCGGCGCGCTGCGGCGCGGACCCTCGCCCGCCGCCCCGACGACGCGCTTCCGTTCCTCGGACCCGACGCGTCGGCCGGGAACGGGCTTCTCCTCGATACCTGCGTCTACATCGACCAGATGCAGGGCAAGGCGCCCGCCGTCGTCGAGGACCTGCTCGCGATCCGGCCGGTGAACCACAGCGCCGTCGCCGTGCAGGAACTCCTGCATGCGGTGGGCGTGCTCGATCCGGGCGACGCGCGGACCCCAGCCGCCGTCGCGGCGATCGAGGCGGCCGTCGAGGCCATGCCGGCGCATCGCCTGTTCGTGCCGGACATGGACGTCCTCGGCCAGGCCGCCGTGTATGCCGGCCTGCTCGCGCGCGTTCAGGGCTACGGCAAGCCCGAGCGCATGAAGGCCCTCCACGACTGCGTGCTCTTCGTCCAGGCGATGAAGCACGGGTTCGCCGTGCTGACCCGCAACGTGCGGGAGTTCGACGCCCTGCTCCAGATCCGGGCGGACGGCCGGGTGCTGTTCTATCGGACCTGACGAGCTGCGACGGGGGGCGTTGCGGATGATGGCGGCCCCCCAGCGCTCGCGCGTCCGGGGCCGCGCGCCGCCCCCCGTAACCCTTTGCAAAGCCGGATGTGGCGTCTATCCGTTCGGGCGGGCCGCCGCGGCGGCCGGGTTCCGCGTCGCCAAGCCGGACGACCAAGTCCGAAGACCAAGTCCGAAGAAAACGCCCGGAGCGTGCCATGAATGCCGTGACCCTCGACGCCCTCGACCTCTCCGCGCTGCTGTGCTCCCGCGTCTGCCACGACGTGATCAGCCCCGTGGGCGCGATCGTGAACGGTCTCGAGGTGCTGGAGGACGACCAGGACGAGTCGATGCGCGAGTTCGCCCTCGACCTGATCCGCAAGAGCGCGCGCCACGCCTCCGCCCGGCTGCAATTCGCCCGGATCGCGTTCGGCGCGGCGGGCTCGGCCGGGGCCTCGATCGACCTCGCCGACGCGGAGAAGGTCTCCCGCGGCATGTTCTCCGACGAGAAGACCCAGCTCAGCTGGAGCGCGCCGGTGGCGCTCTTCCCCAAGAACAAGGTCAAGCTGCTCTTGAACCTCGTGATGATTTCCACCGGCGCGATCCCGCGCGGCGGCCTCCTCGACGTCAAGGTCACGGGCGACGGCGAGGCCCCGACCCTGGTGCTGGTCGCCAAGGGCTCGCACGCCCGCATCCCGCCCCATGTCGAGGCGCTGATCGCCGGCACGCCCGAGAACGGCGTCGTCGACGCCCACGGCATCCTGCCCTACTACGCCGGCCTCGTGGCCCGCGCCGCCGCCATGACCGTGAGCTTCTCCATCGAGGGCGACACCGTGACGATCCGCTCGGAGCCGGTCGCCGCCGCGGTCGAGCCGGTGATCGAGACGCCGCCGGCCAGCTCCGAGGACGACCGGCCGTCCGACAGCGAGCCGTCGGACACCCTGCTCGCCTGAGGGGCGGGCTCGTCCCTCTCCCCGCAGCGGTTCCTGGATGCGGACGCCTCGCCACGCGTCCCGAGCAAGGCACGGGTCCCCTCTCCCGTTCGGGAGAGGGGACCACGCGGTGCTTCGCGCGATCCACCCCCCCTGCGTCACACTGAACGCCCGCGCGCTCGGCCGGAAACTTGGCCGGTGTTCGCCGGGTCTTCCCCCTGATCCCAGGCCGACGTTCCGGCCGCCGCTCAGGAGATGCACGATGGCCCTCGACACGCGCGACATCTACGTCACGGCTCTGAAGAACACCCACGCCCTGGAGATGCAGGCGCTCCAGATCATGGAGCGCCAGGTCGAACGGCTGCAGAACTATCCCGAGATGGAGGCGGCGCTCCGCCGCCACATCGACGAGACCCACGGCCAGCGCACACGCCTGGAGGAGGCGCTGCACAGCCTGGCCGAGAGCTCGTCCGCGCTGAAGGAGGGGTTCCTCGGCTTCGTCGGCAACATGATGGCGCTCGGGCACGCGCCGGCCCAGGACGAGATCCTGAAGAACGCCTACGCCAACCACGCCTTCGAGAACTTCGAGATCGCGGCCTACACCTCGCTGCTCGCGATCGGCGAGGCCGCCGGCCAGCAGGGGCATGCCGCCGCCTTCCAGCAATCGCTGAAGGAGGAGGAGGGCATGGCCGCCAAGGTGCGCGAGCTCGTCCGCCCGACGACCCTGCGCTACATCGAGCTGTCCACCGCCGGCGAGAAGGCCGACCGGTAAACGACCAGGGAGGGCGACGTCTTCGGCGCGAAGAGCGCCGCGCGGAGCGGCGGGCTTGTCCGGACGGATGTCCGGGCATGCGTCGAGCGGAGCGGAAGCCTAAGCCCGCGGAGGCGGGCGCCGGCGATCGAGGCCGGCAAGAAGCCCAAGATGATCGCTTTTTGAGCGATCACCGAGGGGCGTTGCTCGCGACCGGCTTTGCGCCCTATGTCGGACGGGTCGGCCGCGCCGGCCCGCCAGGACGAAACAGCTCGATGCGCTTCACCGGAACCGAGTCCTACGTCGCGACGCCCGACCTGACGGCGGCCGTCAACGCCGCCATCGTGCTCGAGCGGCCGCTGCTGGTGAAGGGCGAGCCCGGCACCGGCAAGACGGTGCTGGCCGAGGAGATCGCCAAGGGCCTCGGCGCCCGGCTCCTCACGTGGAACGTGAAGTCGACCACCAAGGCGCAGCAGGGCCTGTACGAGTACGACGCGGTCTCGCGCCTGCGCGACTCGCAGCTCGGCGACCCGCGGGTCTCGGACATTGCGAACTACATCCGCCGCGGCAAGCTGTGGGAGGCCTTCACCGCCGACGAGCGCCCGGTGCTCTTGATCGACGAGATCGACAAGGCCGACATCGAGTTCCCGAACGACCTGCTCACCGAGCTCGATCGCATGGAGTTCTTCGTCTACGAGACCGGCGAGACGGTGCGGGCGGATCGCCGCCCGGTGGTGATCATCACTTCGAACAACGAGAAGGAGCTGCCGGACGCGTTCCTGCGCCGGTGCTTCTTCCACTACATCAAGTTCCCGGACGCGCAGACGCTGCAATCGATCGTCGACGTGCACTATCCCGGCATCAAGCACCGCCTCGTCGAGGAGGCGCTGCGGGTGTTCCTGGAGACCCGCGAGGTGCCGGGCCTCAAGAAGAAGCCCTCGACCTCGGAACTCCTCGACTGGCTCAAGCTCCTCGTCTCGGAGGACGTCGATCCCGAGACGCTGCGCGAGACCAATGCCCGCAAGCTGATCCCGCCGCTGCACGGGGCGCTGCTCAAGAACGAGCAGGACGTCAGCCTGTTCGAGAAGCTGGCCTTCATGATGCGGCGCGAGGGGCGCGGGGGCTGAGGCGCCGTTTCGGCGTCCTCCTTCCTGGTCCCGGGCGGACCGACCCCCATGCATCCCCTCGCCCCGCCTGCGGGGAGAGGGCCGTGTCTCCCCCTTGTCGGGGAGCACGGCGAGGCGGCAGCCGAGGGTGAGGGGGGGGTGGACGGAGGAGGCTCGTTCGTCGAAGCCCCCTCACCGCCGCTGCGGCTTCGCCTCTGCTTCCTGCAGGCACGACGCGGTGCCTGCAGGCCTCTTCCCGCGTGCGAGGAGAGGGGGCCGCGCGTCGGACCCGCGAAAGACGCATCCCGCTCTGTCCATCGTATCGCACTCACTCAGATCGCGCCGCATGAAGATGAAAAAGCTCGGCCGCACCGGCCTCGACGTGTCCGCCCTCTGCCTCGGCTGCATGACCTACGGCATCCCTGAGCGCGGGCCCCATCCCTGGACGCTGCCGGAGGACGAGAGCCGTCCGCTGATCCACCAGGCGCTCGACCTCGGCATCAACTTCTTCGACACGGCCAACTACTATTCCGACGGCACCAGCGAGGAGATCGTCGGGCGGGCGCTGAAGGATTACGGCGACCGCGACAGCCTCGTCGTCGCGACGAAGTGCTACTTCCCGCTCAAGGACCAGCCGAACGCCGGCGGCCTCTCGCGAAAAGCGATCTTTTCCGCGATCGACGCCAGCCTGAAGCGGCTCGGCATGGACCACGTCGACCTGTTCCAGATCCACCGCTGGGACTACGACACCCCGATCGAGGTGACGCTCGAGGCGCTGCACGACGTGGTGAAGGCCGGCAAGGCGCGGTATCTCGGCGCCTCGTCGATGTACGCGTGGCAGTTCTCGAAGGCGCTCTACACCGCGGACCTCCATGGCTGGACGCGGTTCGCGACCATGCAGAACCACGTCAACCTGCTGCATCGCGAGGAGGAGCGCGAGATGCTGCCGCTCTGCCGCGACCAGGGGATCTCCGTGCTGCCCTGGAGCCCGCTCGCCCGCGGGCGGCTGACCCGCGACCCCGATTCCACCACCGCGCGCCAGGACAGCGACGCCGTCGGCAAGGGCCTCTACGACGCGGCCGCCGCGGCGGACGAGGCGATCATCGCCAAGGTCGCCGAGATCGCGAAGGCCCGCGGCGTGCCGCGCGCGCAGGTGGCCCTCGCCTGGGTCGCGGCCAAGCCCGAGGTCGCCGCCCCGATCGTCGGCGCCTCGAAGGGGGGCCACCTCACCGACGCGGTCGCCGCCCTCGACCTCGTGCTGACGCCGGAGGAGACGCAGGGCCTCGAAGCGCTCTACACCCCGCACCCGATCGTCGGATTCGCCTGATGCGCCGCCTGCTGCTCCTGCGCCACGCCAAGTCCGACCGGCCGCCGGGCGTC
The DNA here is from genome assembly GCF_022179125.1 of Methylobacterium cerastii. Taxonomy (GTDB): domain Bacteria; phylum Pseudomonadota; class Alphaproteobacteria; order Rhizobiales; family Beijerinckiaceae; genus Methylobacterium; species Methylobacterium cerastii. Next base: position 10,845 of record NZ_BPQG01000080.1, on the reverse strand, counting down.
TCCGACATCGACCGGCCCCTCGACGCCCGCGGCCGCGAGGCCGCGCCGCGGATGGGCGCCTACCTCGCGAGCGAAGGCCTGAAGCCGGACCTCGCCCTGGTCTCGCCGTCGAAGCGCACGCGGGAAACCTGGGAGGCGGTGGCGACCGCCCTCGACGCGGTGCGCGTGCGCATCGTCGAGACGATCTACGAGGCCCCGCCCGCCGCGCTGCTTGCGGCCGTCCGCGAAAGCCCCGACACGGCCGACACCTTGATCCTCGTGGGCCACAACCCCGGCACCGAGGCGCTCGCCGACATGCTGGTGGCGGAGGGCGCGCGCGCCGCGCAGAAGCGCCTCGCGCAGGGCTTCCCCACGGCGGCGCTGGCGGTGATCGAGTTCGACGTGGCGCATTGGAGCGAGGTCGGCCGCAACGGCCGCCTGGAGCGCTTCGTGCGGCCGAAGGACTTGAGCCCCGACCTGACGGATTAGGGGCGAACACGATCAGCTTGATCGCGAGAATGGCGGCCCGGCCGGAGAATGGACGTCACTCGGGTTTCCGGTGCCCGAGACTCTCGGCGAGGCGCACGAGATATCCGTCGGGGTCTTGGACGAGGAACTCTCGTTGGCCGGCCTCGATCGGACCTGTCCGATACCAGGCCTCCCTCGGCTCATCGAACAGCGGCCAGCGCGCGGTCTCGAGCGCGGCCAGGATCGGGTCCAGCCGGTCGACCATGATCTGGAAGTTCACCCCCCGGCCGTAGGGACGATCCAGGACGCCCGTCGACCAGCGACCGTTCAGCTGACACAGCATGATCTGGGCTCTGCCCCGCGTGAGATAGGCGAAGCGGGCGGCCGGGCGATCGTAGGCGACGGCGAACCCGAGCAGGTCGCACCAGAACCGCAGGCTCGCATCGAGATCGCTGACGGACAGCTCCGGCGTCAGGGCCGAGAAGCCGCCTTCCGGGGGAGCGCCGGAGCCTGAAGCGCGGGCGCGTTCGACGGGGTCGGGAAGCGGTTCCATGCCGTCGATAAGGTCATCGTCCGAGCGAGGCGGTCAAGGCTTGCGCACCGTCGCAAACCCTTGGTCACGTCGTCGAGCCGGTTGCGTTTCGACCCCGGCCGAACGGCTCAGAGGTCGCCGAACGCCAGCTGCCCCTGGTTGCGCCGCGGCGCGGGGGCGGTCTTGGCCTTGACCGGGATGCTCTTGCCCGACGCGCGCTTCACCGTGGGCGCCTTGCGCGCCGTCGGCTCGCCGCGCAGGCGGGCGAGCGCCTTGTCGCGGGCCACCGCCTCGGGGGCGTGCGGATCGCCGTCGAGCCACTTGCCGCGCTTGATCACCTCGTTGACCCGCCCCTGGTTCACGCCGACCTTGAAGGCGATCTCCTGCTGGGTCATCCCGGTGGAGGCGTGCAGGTCGAGGATGGCGTGGGCGAGTTCCGGCGTCATCTTCTGCCCGGTCAGCCGGCGGGCGGGCTTCACCGTGCGGGTGGCGCGGTCGCGCTCGCGCAGGCGCTCCAGCAGCGCGAGCGCCATGTTCATGCCGTGCTCGCGCAGCGACTCCTCGAATTCCTTCAGCGTCGCCATCGGCGAATGATCCTTGCGCGGGCGAGACCGCCCGGAACAGGGGGAGAACGTGCCGCCTCGGCATCGGTTGCGCAAGGCGTTCCGGTTGCGGCATCCCGGGATGACAGGACGCAGGTGCCGTCATCCACCGGAAAACCGCCGCGGCTGGCCCTTCCCGCGGGCGTCGGCTAAACCCGCGGACCCGCGAAGCCGGCCACGCGACAGGACACGCGACCCGCATGATCAGCCCGATCCTCACCGTCCCCGCTGCGGGATCCGCCGCGAACGGCTCGCTCGCCGCGGCGCTCGAAGGCGGCGCGGTGCTGATGTTCCCCGATCTCGACTTCCCGTTCAGCGACTTCGAGCGGCGCTTCACCGAGCGCCCGTTCGCCGACGGCAAGGCCAAGAACGTCAACATCCGCGGCGAGGCGGCGAGCCTCCGGGGCGCCGCCGGCACGCCGGAGGAGCAGGAGGCCCTGCGCCGGCTGCTGGTGCGCTATCGCGGTTTCGCCGAAGCGCTGATCGCGCGCCACCTGCCGGAATATGCCGACCGGATCAGCCTCGCCGGCACCTCGTACCGGCCCTTCGACGTGGACCGGCGCAAGATGAGCTGGCGCCGCGACGACACCCGCCTGCACGTCGACGCCTTCCCCTCGAACCCGATCGGCGAGAAGCGCATCCTGCGGGTGTTCCGCAACATCAACCCGAGCGGCCAGCCGCGCCTGTGGCGGGTGGGCGAGGATTTCGGCTCGATGGCCGACAAGTTCCTGCCCAAGCTCCCGGGCTATTCGCCGCTCTCGGCGCGCCTGCTGGCGGCGCTCCGCATCACCAAGGCGCGGCGCTCGGAATACGACCACCTGATGCTGCACCTGCACGACGCCCTGAAGCAGGACGAAGGCTACCAGGCGAACGCCCCCCAGGCCGACGTGGAATTCCAGCCCGGCCAGACCTGGGTGACCTTCTCCGACCTCGTCATGCACGGGGCCATGGGCGGCCGCTACATGCTGGAGCAGACCGCCTACCTGCCGGTCTCCGCCCAGGCCGACCCGGAGACGAGCCCGCAGCGGATCCTCGCGCGCAAGCTCGGCCGCCCGCTCCAATAGGTTTTTTCCGCACAAGGACGTGACACGAATGATCCTCGAAATCGCGCAGGTCGAGATCAAGCCCGGCATGGAGGCCGAGTTCGAGGCCGGCATCAGTCGGGCCGCCGAGATCTTCCGGGTCGCCGCCGGCTGCCGCAGCTTCGACGTGCGGCGCTCGGTCGAGCATCCGCAGCGCTACCGCCTGCTGATCGAGTGGGAGACGCTGGAGGCCCACACCAAGGACTTCACCGGCTCGCAAGCTTGGCAGGATTACCGCGCCATCGTCTCCCCGTGCTTCGCGAGCCCGCCCGCGGTGGAGCACACCGAGCGGGTGCTGAAGGCGTTCTGACGGATCGCTCGACGCGCCCCCTCTCCCGAACGGGAGAGGCGACCCGCGCTTCCTGCGGAGTGATCGGTCCCGAAGCATCGACAGAGCTTGCGCCCACGTCGTCCCGCAACGATGCTCGCGCAAAGCTCGGGCGAGACAAGAAGCACATGATCCAGCGTCCCCTCCGCATCGGCACCCGCGGTAGCCCGATGGCGCTCGCGCAGACCGGCATGGTCCGCGACAAGATCGTGGCGGCCAACCCCGGCCTCGAGACCGAGCTGGTCGTCGTCACCACCGTGGCGGACAAGATCCTGGACCGGCCGCTCTCCGAGATCGGCGGCAAGGGGCTGTTCACCAAGGAATTGGAGCAGGCGCTGTTCTCCGACGAGGTGGATGTCGCCGTCCACTCGATGAAGGACGTCGAGACCTGGCTGCCCGAGGGGCTGGTCATCGCCTGCATCCTGGCGCGCGACGACCCGCGCGACGCCTTCCTGTCGCCGCGGGCCTCCGGGTTCGCGGAACTGCCCGAGGGCGCGCGCGTCGGCACCTCCTCGCTCCGGCGCGCGGCGCAGGTGCTGATGCGCCGGCCGGACCTGCGGATCGTGCCGCTGCGCGGCAACGCCAACACCCGCATGCGCAAGCTCGAGGCCGGCGAGTGCGACGCGACGCTGCTGGCGCTCGCCGGCCTCGAGCGCCTCGGCCTGGAGGGCATGGCGCGCTCGGTGCTCTCGGTCGAGGAGATGCTGCCGGCGGTGGCCCAAGGGGCGCTGGGCATCGAGGCCCGCGAAGGCGACGCCGAGATCCACGCGCTGCTGGCCCCGTTGGCCTGCGCCCGCACCACCACCGCCATCGGCGCCGAGCGGGCGCTGCTGGCCGAGCTCGACGGCTCCTGCCGCACGCCGATCGCGGCGCTGGCGCGGATCGAGGGCGACACGCTCAGCCTCAACGGCCTGCTGTTCCTCCCCGACGGCAGCCGCCATTGGGCCGCCTCCCGCTCGGGCCCGGTCGCCGACGCGGCCCGGATCGGCCGCGAGTGCGGGGCCGAGATCAAGGCGGCGGCGGGCGAGATCTACACGAAGCACCTGCAGTAGGCCGCGGCGCCCCGGACGGATGGAGCGCGGGTCCCCTCTCCCGTTCGGGAGAGGGACAGGGTGAGGGGCGAGGTCTTTCCGGACATGTCGCCCCCCTCACCCCAACCCTCTCCCATTCGGGAGAGGGGGCCGGTCGGCGTGTCCTGATTTCGCCTCACGCCACGCTGCGTTCGATCTGCTCCTCGTCGCAGATCACGCCCGCCGTGCCCTCGTATTCCGCGGCGAAGTCGTGGGCGGCCTGCACCGGGGCCGGGGTGGTGCGGTCGGCCGCGAAGGTGGCGAGGAACGAGCGCATCACGTGGCGCACGCCCGCGTCGTTGATGGTGCGCAGGTCGTCGTTGTAGTAGCGCCCCGCGTTCACGTTGCTGGTGACGATGTCGTAGGCGGGGAAGTACACCGCCCGCGGGTCGCCGGAGGCGCAGGCCTCGCCCGCCGCCACCCGCAGCACCGACTTCGAGTAGCTGTTCGATTCCATCACGTGCCGGTCCATGAAGGTGGCGATCATCGGCACCGGCGAGACCGTGAGGATGATGCGGGCCGAAGCGTTCACGCTCCAGAGCCGTTCGAGGAAGCCCTGCAGGTCGGCGAGCACCTCGGCCGCGCCGGCGTTGACGCATTCGTAGAGCGCCGGATCGTAGGTGCCGCCGGCGACGCCCGGGGCCAGCGGCAGGGCGGCCCCGTCGGCGCGCCAGCGCCAGCCCTCGGTGAGGCCCAGCGTCAGCACGAACACGTCCAGCGTCTCGAACAGGCGGCGCACCTCGGCCAGATGCGCGTCGCGGGCGGCCACCACCGCGGCCTCGTCGGGGAAGCCCGCGGGCTCGACGGTGGGGCGGAACGGGTCGACGTAGCGGCCGTCCTCGCGCAGCCACGCCTTCAATTCGGGCTCGAACCGGCCGTAGGCGCGGTCGAACAGCTGCACGAACTGGCGCGTGTAGTAGAGGTTGCCGTAGCGGGCCGAGAAGGTGCCGAACTGGCGCGCGTCGGCCTCCGCGCGGGCGGTGCCCTCGGGGGCGGGCTCCGTCACGTAGTAGTTGAAGCCCTCCGCTCGAAGAGCCTCGGCGACGCGCTGGGCGAAGCACGATCCGCCGGTGGCGACCTTGTCGCCCTGGCCGATGGAGAAGGGGGCGCGCGGCCGCGGATCGACCGCGAACGGGGCGACGTTGGTCACGACCTTGCGCCAGAAACGCTCGGCCGGTAGACCGCTATAGGGGTTGGCCGTCATCTTTTGGACCCTTCCTCCGACCTCCGGCGCGTCCGCCTCGGCGATGCGTCCCGAGATTCTTAGCCCCACCCGATGCACCCGGCGCGAACGTGGCCCTGTCCGATCTGCCCAGGCGCGCCCGCGGCGCGTTCTCGTTGTCGCCGCCATCCTGGGCGACACCGTGGCGCGCCAAGCCCGCCGCCGACGCGGGCCGCCGCGGACCACGGATCGCGGTGCTCGGCAACTGCCAGGCCCGCGGGGTGGCCCAGGCGATGCGGCTCCTGGCGCCCGACAGCCCCGTCCGCTTCCTGCCGATGGGAACGCTCGGGCGCGACCACGGCCACATCGACGGCCTGGTCTCGACGCTCGCCTCCAGCGACCACGTGTTCTCGCAGCTGTTTCCGGCCGGTCTGCTCCCGGGGGGCGACATCACGGTGCTCCGCCGCCGCGACCCGCGCACCCGGATGTTCCCGACGATCGTGTTCTCGGCCTTCCACCCGGACATGGTCTACGCCGGCCGGGTCGAGGACCTGGCGGCGCTGAAGCTCGCGCGCTCGCCGCTGGGGCAGTACCACTCGGCCATCGCCCTGTGCGCCCACCGCCTCGGCCTCACCGCGGCCCAGACGGAGCGGTTGTTCCGCGAAGACGTCTTCCGCCGGCTCGGCTACCTCGACCAGTGGGAGCCGGCGGTGCGCGAGCTGGTCGGCGGCGGGGCCATGGTCGGCTTCGGGCTGGAGCGCGAGATGAGCCGCTGGGGCCGGCGCGGCGCGTTCATGCACGTGATCAACCACCCGAAGGTCTTCGTGATCGCCGACATCGCCCGGCGCCTGCTCGTCGAGAGCGGCTTCACGCCGGAGCCGGTGGAGATCGAGGACTACCTCGGCGACGAGCTCGCCCGCGACGTGGTCTGGCCGGTCTACCCGCCGATCGCCGAGGTCTACGGGTTGACCGGCTCGTACCTGTTCAAGACCAAGCCCCGCGGCGACGCCTTCCCGGACCTCTACGACCTGCCCGGCTTCCTCGCGGCGAGCTTCGCGCTCTACGACGCGGCCGAGCCCGGCGACCTCGCCTGCGCCCGGGTCGAGGCCTGGATCGCCGCGCCGGAGATCGTGGCGATGTTCCGCGCGGCGTGAGCCGGCGGCGCCCGGGGCGAGGCGCCTGGTTCGTCCGTGCGAACGCCCTGCGGTCACACCGCCGCGCGGACCGGCGCGTCGAGGCGGCCCCGCGCCATCATCCGCACCACCTGCTCGACGTCGCGGATCTGGAACGGCTTGCGCAGGTACAGGCTGCCGCCGACGGCCCGCGGGGGCAGGGCGGGGGCCGTCGAGGTGTAGACCACCGGCCGGTCGGGATGCAGCGCGCGGAAGGCCTCGGCCACGCTCCAGCCGTCGATCAGGCCGGGCAGGCGAATGTCGGTGAACAGACAGTCGATCGCGCGGCCGCGCTCGCGCAGGATCGTCAGCGCGGCCTCGCCGCTCGACGCCTCGACCACGCCGATGCCCTGGGTCGCGCAGAGCGAGGCGATGATCTCGAGGAGCAGGTAGCTGTCCTCGACAATGAGCACGTTCTGGGCGGAAGGCATCGCGGTCGATCCGGCGGTCGGTGCGCGAGCTTGGGGGCCAAGGCGGTTAACGCTCGGTGAAGGCGCCCGGGCTCGAGGCCTGCTCGGCCCGTCTCGGCGAGCGACGATGTTGCGCCGCCGCAACGCCGCGCCCGAATTCGGCGCGCCGTGCCGACCGGGCCGCGCGACCGCCGCATTGGGAGCGCCTGACGGGGCCGGCGACGCGCCGGGCGACAGGCTCGGTCCGGCGTGCGCAACGACACATCGGCGGCGGATGGGCCGTGTTGGAAACCTCGCGTCAAGCTTGATGGAACCTTCGCTTAACCCGATCGGCCTAAAGCCCAATCTCGTTTGAACGCGCGGACCTCAACGCGCCCAACTCGCCGCGACCCGCGCCGGGCCGGCGCACCTCAAGTCCGCTCGTGGAGTGACAGACATGCCCCGATCCGCGCGCTTCCGCGCCGCCTCCCTGCGCACCCTTTCCCTGCGCACCCTCTCCCTGGGCCTCGCCCTCTGCGCCGGCCTCGCGGTCTCGGCCTGCAGCAGCGACAAGGACCTCGCCGACGCCTCGGCCTTCGGCGGCGGCGCCTCGACGCCGGGCAGCGCGCAGGACTTCGTCGTGAACATCGGCGACCGGGTGTTCTTCGAGTCCGACTCGACCGACCTGACGCCCACCGCCACCGGCACCCTCGACAAGCAGGCGGCCTGGCTGCAGCGCTACCCGCGCTACAGCTTCCTCATCGAGGGCCATGCCGACGAGCGCGGCACCCGCGAGTACAACTTCTCGCTCGGCGCCCGCCGCGCGCAGGCCGTGAACGACTACCTCGCCTCCCGCGGCATCGGTGCCGGCCGGATGCGCACCGTCTCCTACGGCAAGGAGCGCCCGGTCGCGGTCTGCAACGACATCTCGTGCTGGTCGCAGAACCGCCGCGCCGTGACGGTGCTCGACCGCGGCGCCGGAAGCTGACCGGCAGGCGCGACCTTCGTCACCGGACGACCCCGCATCCCGCCTTCGCCACCCCGCGGCCCCCTCAGGCGGCCGCCCCGGGGTGAGCGGTGGGGGCGGCACCCGCCACGACGCGTCCAGCCGACCCGTCCGGCGCAGGTCAACCTCTCGCGACGTGTCGGCAGAGGTTGCCGAGGATGGCGGCCCAGCCGCTGCGCTGCTGCTCGATGGGAAAACGGGTCTCGGGATCGAACGCGACCTTCACGCCGGTCCGCTCGCCCAACGCGGTGAACGCGACCACCGCATGACGGTCGCCGAACGCGTATTCGATCCGTTCGTTCGGGACGATCCTGGTGTAGGTGCCCGCGAAATCGAAGCCCATGCTGCCGTCCTTTGCCTCCATGCGCGAGGTGAACGTGCCGCCTTCCCGAAGGTCGACGGTCGCCGTCGGACAATGCCAGTCGTCGGACGCGAAATTCCACTGCGTGATCTGGTCCGGCGTCGTGTAGGCGTCCCAGACGACGCCGACCGGTGCGGAGGCCGTCGCTTCTACGATGATCCGTTCCTGGGGCATGTGAACTCCGCATCCGGCCGTTCGCGATTCCGCGGGCCGCACCTCACACCGGGCCGGTCGCGGCGGCAACCTCCGGGGCGGCCGCGCCCAGGGCGACGCGCCGCGGAACGGCGCGAATCTCCGGTGCGCCGCCGCGTGCGGCCGATCCTGGAGGCCCGCATCTCACCGCGCGGCTCGATGAGCCCGAAGCCGACATCGCCTTAACTTTGCCGCGCTGGGCGGCATCTGCTACCGGCCTCGCGCCGACCTTGCGCGCTCCCTGTCACGACCGGTGCCACCATGCTCCGCCGCCTGCTTCTCGCCTCCTGTGCCGCCTTCAGCCTCGCCGCCCCGGCCGCGGCGCAGGACGCCTCCGAATTCGTCGTGCGCCTCAACCGGATCGAGAACCAGTCCCGGCTGATGGCCGGGCAGATCGAGACGCTGCAATACGAGAACCGGCAGCTCAAGGAGCAGCTTCGGAAGTTCCAGGAGGACGTCGAGTTCCGCCTGAACGAGAAGGGCGGCGGCAAGTCCGCGCCCGCGCCGAGCCGGGAGCCGGCCGGCGCCGTCAACGGCGGCAACCCGGGCGCCCCCCGCCCGCAGAAGCGCGGCGACGCCTTCGACCCCGAGCAGAACCCGGGCCGCCCCGGCGCGCCGATGCAGCTCGGCGCCGCCCAGCCCTCCGCTCCGGTCGCCGCGCCCGCCCCGGCCGCGCCGATGGCGCAGACCCGGCGCCTGCCGGAGCCGGCGATCGACGACGGCGAGGATGCCGAGACGCGGGGCGCTCCCGGCTACGACGAGCCCGTCGACCTGTCGCCGCCCGCCCGCGTCGGCACCACCGGCGCGCTGCCGAACCCGGCGCGCGCGCCGGCGAGCGTCGCGGCCACCGGCTCGGGCGACGCGACCAGCGACTACGAGGCGGCCGTCGGGCACATCCGCGAGAAGCGCTACGAGCAGGCGGAGATGTCCTTCCGCCAGTTCATCCAGTCGCACCCGCGCGACGGCCACGTGCCGGCGGCGACCTACTGGCTCGGCGAGAGCTACCTGCAGCGCAACCGCAACCGCGAGGCGGCCGAGCAGTTCCTGAAGGTCTCGACCGACTACGCCCGCTCGCCCCAGGCGCCGGAGGCGATGCTCAAGCTCGGCGTCTCGCTGAACGCCCTGGGCGCCCGAGAGCAGGCCTGCGCGACGCTGGCCGAGCTCGACCGCAAGTTCCCCGCCGCGGGCTCGACCGTGCGCCAGAGCGTGGCGCGCGAGCAGAAGCGCGCACGCTGCGCGGCGTGAGCGGCCCGCGCGACGATCCCGACCCCCGGATTCGTCGCGCCCTCGACACCGCCCTCGCACCTTGGCTGGCCAGCGACGCAATCCTGCTGCTCGCCGTCTCCGGCGGCCCCGATTCCACCGCCCTGATGCGGGCCGCCGCGGGCCGGCGCGACGGGCTCTTCGTCGCCACCGTCGATCACGGCCTGCGCCCCGAATCCGCTGAGGAGGCCCGCGCCGTCGCCGCCGCCGCCGCCGTGCTCGGGCTCCCGCACGCGATCCTGCGTTGGGACGGCGCCCACCCCGGCACCGCCATCCAGGCGACGGCGCGCGCCGCCCGCTACCGCCTGCTCGCCGCGCACGCCGCCTCGGTCGGCGCCGGCTACCTGCTGACCGGCCACACCCGCGACGACCAGGTCGAGACGGTGCTCATGCGCCTGATCGCCGGAAGCGGCCCCGCGGGCCTTGCCGGGATGCGGCGGGAGCGCCCGCTGGCGCCGGGGCTCGTGCTGGCCCGCCCCTTCCTCGACATCCCCAAGGTCGATCTCGTCGCCTGGTGCGAAGCGGAGGGCGTCGGCTTCGTCCGCGACCCCTCGAACGCCGACGACCGCTACGGCCGGGTGCGCCTTCGCCGGTTGCTGCCGCTGCTCGCCGCCGAAGGGTTCACGAGCGAACGATTCGCAAAGGTGGCCGAGCGCGCCGCCCGCGACGACGCGGCGCTGGCCGCGATGGCGGACTCCGCCTTCCGGCAAGCCGTCTTCGCCGCGCCTTCCGTGAAAGGGCGGGGCGATGGCAGAGGAGGGGCGTCCGATCCACTCCCTCATCCTGAGGTGCCGGAGCGGAGCGGAGGCCTCGAAGGAGCCATCGAGAGGCCGCTGCGACCCCTGGAGCCCTCCTTCGAGGCGGCTGACGCCGCACCCCAGGATGAGGTGGTGAGGGGTATCGAACCAGCTGCGATCACCTCCCCCGCAGAGAGGGGAGGGGGTGCTGCGGCGATCGGGCCGCTCCATCTCGACGGCCCCACCCTCGCCGACCTCCCCGAGGCCGTCGCGCTCCGCGTCGTCGACCTCGCCCTCGACCGGGCCGGCGGCGCGCTGCCGCGGCGGCTGGAGCGGTTGGAGCGGCTGGTGCTCGGCGACCTGCTCCCGGCGCTGCGGGCGGGGCGCCCGGTGCGGCGCACCCTGCGCGGCCTCGTGGTCGCCGCCGACGCGGCCGGCCGCGTGACGATCCGGCCGGCGCCACCGCGGCGTGGCGACGACGCCGCCCCCGACAGCCCCGCCC
>NZ_BPQG01000079.1 GCF_022179125.1 Methylobacterium cerastii | reverse complement strand
CCCTTGATCGTCACGGCGCTGGCTCGGAAGACGTTCAGGAAGGACTCCGTCGGCAGCGCGTACTCGATGCCGCCGCCGTAGGCGTAGCCGGTTTCCATGTTGGAGCGGCGGGCGGCATAGGTCACCGGCGCGCCGGTCTGGAAGGTGACGGACTGTGTCACGTCTCCGTAGGCGAAGCCGCCGGTGCCGTACACGAACACCCGGTCGAAGGCGTAGCCGACGCGGCCGCGCACCGTGCCGAGGTAGTTGAGCTCTGTGCGGTAGCTATTGGTCAGGACGTTGGCGTTGAAGACGGGGTTGAAGATCGTCTCGGTGCGGCGGCGCTGCAGATCGGTGTACTGCGCGTCGGCCTCGACGCCGACGACGATGCCGGAGCCCGGCGTGAACTGGAAATTGTAGCCGATCTGACCGCCGCCGGTGAAACCGTCCTGCGGCAGCGGCACGCTCGGGCGGCGCAGGTTGCGGTCGACGTTGAGCTGCAGAGCGCCGATGCCGGCGGTGCGGACGTTGTCACGCTCCGAGAAGGCGTAGCCGGCGTTCGCGCCGAGGTAGAAGCCGGTCCAGGTGAAGACCGGGACGGGCGTGAACACCGGCGGCGGCGCGCGGCGCGGAAGGTCGGCGGCGCCGGCGGCGGCTGCGAGGGCCGTCGATGCGACGGCGGCGAGGGCGATGGACTTCAGCACGGGCGGCATCCGGGGTTGGTGTCTGGTGTTGCCGACCAGTAACCCCAACGGCCTCCTCTATGATATGACTTAACGGCAACACTCGGAAACAGGCGTTTTCTGAATTTCCGTGACATGCCGTAGATCAATACCCTACGTTTCTTACAGAAAATTCATCCGTCGAATCTGAACTTTTTCGCGACCGCATCGCGCGGCGGCGCGGCCCTGCAGGACGACCGAGCCGTCCTGCAGGGCGCCTCGCTCACACCGCCTCGTCGGCGATCTCGCCGCCCTCGTCCTCGCCGGCGATGTGCTCGACCGAGACGACGCGCTCGTCTTTGGCGGTGTCGAACACCGTAACGCCCTGCGAGGCGCGGCCGACGACGCGGATGTCGTCCACCGGCACGCGGATCAGCTGCCCGGCATTGGTCACGAGCATGATCTGGTCGCTGGTCTCGACCGGGAAGGAGGCGACGAGGTTGCCGTTGCGGGCGTTGACCTCCATCGCCTTGATGCCCTTTCCGCCGCGGCCCGAGGTCCGGTACTCGAACGACGAGGTCCGCTTGCCGTAGCCGCGCTCGGCGAGCGTCAGCACGAACTGTTGGTTGGCGCCCATCTCGGCGTAGCGCTCCTGCGACAGCAGCGGCGCGTCGGTGGCGGCCTCCTCGGCGTCGGCGTCGTTCGCTTCGGGCGCGGTGTCGCCGATGACGGCGCGCTGCATCTTGAGGAAGCCGACCCGCTCCTCGGGTGTCGCCTCGAAGCTGTTCAGGATCGTCATCGAGATGACGCGGTCGCCCTTGCCGAGGCTGATGCCTCGCACGCCGGTGGAATCGCGGCCCTTGAACACGCGGACGTCCTCGACCGGGAAGCGGATGCACTGGCCGAGCGCGGTGGTCAGCAGCACGTTCTGCTCGGGGCGGCAGATCTCGACGTGGACGATGTGGTCGCCCGGATCGAGCTTCATCGCGATCTTGCCGTTGCGGTTCACCTGCACGAAGTCGGACAGCTTGTTGCGTCGGACGCCGCCCGAGGCGGTCGCGAACATCACGTCCAGCGTCTCCCAGGAGCTCTCGTCCTCGGGCAACGGCATGATCGTGGTGATGCGCTCGGCCTGGTCCTGCAGCTGCAGGATGTTGACCAGCGCCTTGCCGCGGGCGTTCGGCGCCGCCATCGGCAGGCGCCAGACCTTCTCCTTGTAGGCCTGGCCCTGGCTGGAGAAGAATAGCACCGGCGTGTGCGTGCTCGCCACGAACAGGCGGGTGACGAAATCCTCCTCGCGGGTGGACATGCCGGAGCGGCCCTTGCCGCCGCGGCGCTGGGCCCGATAGGTCGAGAGCGGCACGCGCTTGACGTAGCCGGCGTGGCTCACGGTGACGACCATGTCCTCGCGCTGGATCAGGTCCTCGTCGTCGACGCTGGAATCGTAGTCGAGGATCACCGTCCGCCGCGGGGTGGCGAACTGCGTGCGCACCTCGGCGAACTCGTCCTTGACGATGGTCTGGATGCGTGACCGCGAGCGCAGGATGTCGAGGTAGTCGGCGATCTCGTCGGCGAGCGACTTCAGCTCGTCGCCGACCTCGTCGCGGCCCAGAGCCGTCAGGCGCTGCAGGCGCAGGTCGAGGATCGCGCGGGCCTGCACCTCCGAAAGCCGGTAGGTGCCGTCGTCCTTCACGCGGTGGCGCGGGTCGTCCACCAGCGCGATCAGGGGGGCGATGTCGTGGGCCGGCCAGTCGCGCGCCATCAGCGCCTCGCGCGCCGAGTTCGGATCGGGCGAGGTGCGGATCAGGCGGATCACCTCGTCGATGTTGGCCACCGCGATGGCGAGGCCGCACAGGACGTGGGCGCGCTCGCGGGCCTTGTTCAGCAGGAACTTGGTGCGGCGGGAGACGACCTCCTCGCGGAAGTCGATGAAGGCCTGGAGCAGGTCCTTTAGGCTCATCAGCTCGGGGCGTCCGCCGTTCAGCGCCACCATGTTGCAGCCGAAGGAGGATTGCAGCGGCGTGAAGCGGTAGAGCTGGTTCAGCACCACCTCCGCCATCGCGTCGCGCTTGATCTCGACGACGATGCGCATGCCGTCGCGGTCGGATTCGTCGCGCAGGTCCGAGATGCCCTCGACGCGCTTCTCCTTGACCAGCTCGGCGATCTTCTCGACCAGCGTGGCCTTGTTCACCTGGTACGGAATCTCGGTGAAGATGAGCGCCTCGCGCTCCTTGCGCAGCTCCTCCACGTGGGACTTGGCCCGCATGATGATCGAACCGCGTCCGGTGGCGTAGGCCAACCGCGTGCCGGCGCGCCCGAGGATCGAGCCGCCGGTGGGGAAGTCCGGCCCGGGCACGATCTCGGTCACCTGCTCGATGGTCAGGCTGGGATCGTCGATCAGCGCGATGCAGGCGTCGATGAGTTCGCCGAGGTTGTGCGGCGGGATGTTGGTCGCCATGCCGACGGCGATGCCGCCGGCGCCGTTGACGAGAAGGTTCGGGAAGCGCGCCGGCAGCACCGAGGGCTCTTCGCGCGACTCGTCGTAGTTCGGCTGGAAATCGACGGTGTTCTTGTCGATGTCGGCGAGCAGCGCGGTCGCGGGTTTGGCCAGGCGCGATTCCGTGTAGCGCATGGCGGCGGCCGGATCGCCGTCGACGGAGCCGAAGTTGCCCTGCCCGTCGATGAGCATCAGGCGCATCGAGAAGTCCTGCGCCATGCGGACCAAGGCGTCGTAGATCGATTGGTCGCCGTGCGGGTGGTAGAGGCCGATCACGTCGCCGACGATGCGGGCCGACTTGACGTACTTGCGCTCGGGCAGGTGCCCGCTCTCGTAGGCCGCGAACAGGATGCGCCGGTGCACCGGCTTGAGGCCGTCGCGCGCATCCGGCAGCGCCCGGCTCACGATCACGCTCATCGCGTAGTCGAGGTAGGACCGGCGCATCTCGTCGGTGATGGAAACGGGCTTGATGTCGCTGGCGGGCGGCGGCGTGCCGGCCCCTGTCTCGTCGTTGTCGGCCAAGGGCTTTATCCGTGTGGCGAAGGCCCCGCGTCCGGAGCCGGTGTCTGGTGCGGCGCACGCCGAAAGGCCGCGGGCGGCACGACGTGGGGGAAGACGAATGATATCAGACGGTTAATTATTCCTCCCGCGGCACCGGCGCAAGCACCTGATCCACCCCTGTCCGGCGCTCTTTTCGAGAGCGTCAACGACGCTCGCAACCGTAGGATCGCGTGCCGGAGCGTGCATCTCCACAGACCGGCCAAGCTCGCCCCGGAACGCTGCCGAACGATCCGCAAGGTTTGGGTGCGGTGCGGGGAACAACAGCTGGGCCGGCAGCTTCTGTGACAGATGTGGCTGTTCACACCCGGCTCCGCGTCGGGGATCGCCTCTGCGCGATTCGAACCGGCCACGAGCCCTGAAACGATGAGGATGCTGGCCTGATGCGGCGCACGCACAACATGCCCTTCGGCGCCGAGATCGCCGGCGACGGCGTCCGCTTCGCGCTCTGGGCGCCGACCGCCGAGGACGTCACCCTGGTGGTCGACGGCGCCGACCACGCGATCCCCGACGCCGACGAGGGCTGGCGCCGGACGACCGTGCCGGGGGTGGCGGCCGGCGCGCGCTATGGCTTCCGAATCGACGGCGACCTCGTGGTGCCCGATCCCGCCTCGCGCTTCCAACCGGACGACGTCTCGGGGCTGTCCGAGGTGGTCGACCCGTCGGCATTCGCCTGGACCGACGCCGCCTGGACCGGCCGTCCGTTCGAGGAGGCGGTGATCTACGAGACGCATGTCGGCACGGCGACGCCTGAGGGCACCTATGCCGGCCTTCAGGCGCGCCTTCCCGACCTCAAGGCGCTCGGCGTCACAGCGATCGAGCTGCTGCCGCTCGCCGACTTCAAGGGGACCCGCAACTGGGGCTACGACGGCGTGCTGCCCTACGCGCCGGACGCCGCCTACGGCCGCCCCGACGACCTCAAGCGCCTGATCGACGCGGCCCACGGCCTCGGGCTGATGGTCTACCTCGACGCGGTCTACAACCACTTCGGGCCGGCCGGGAACTACCTCCACGCCTACGCCAAGAGCTTCTTCACCGAACGTCACCAGACTCCGTGGGGCGCCGGCATCAACTTCGACGGCAAGGAGAGCGGCCACACCGTGCGGCAGTTCTTCATCCAGAACACGCTGTACTGGCTCGGCGAATACCATTTCGACGGCATCCGCTTCGACGCGGTGCACGCGATCCTCGACGATTCGCCCAAGCACTTCCTGGCCGAGCTCGGCGAGACGGTGCGGGCGACCTTCCCTGATCGACAGATCCACTTGATGCTGGAGAACGAGGCCAACCAAGCGCGCTGGCTCGAGCGCGATGCGGCCGGCAAGCCCGTCCAGCACGACGCGCAGTGGGCGGACGACTTGCACCATTGCTGGCATGTTCTGCTGACGGGCGAGGATTCCGGCTACTACGAGAGCTTCAGCGACAAGCCGGTCGAGCGTCTGGCCCGCTGCCTGTCGGAGGGCTTCGCCTACCAGGGCGAGCCCTTCAAGACGCTGGGCGACCATCCCCGCGGCGAGCCCTCGGCGCACCTGCCACCGACCGCGTTCGTCACCTTCCTGCAGAACCACGACCAAGTCGGCAACCGGGCGCTCGGCGAGCGCCTGAGCCACCTCGCCGACCCGGCGAGGCTCGACCTCGCCCGCGCCGGCTTGCTGCTCGCGCCCCAGATCCCGATGCTGTGGATGGGCGAGGAGTGGTCGGCCTCGACGCCGTTCCTGTTCTTCGTCGACTTCGCGCCGGACGAGGACCTGAACAAGGCCGTGCGCGAGGGACGCCGCAAGGAGTTCAAGAGCTTCGCGGCCTTCGCCGACGACACCTCGGTGATCCCCGACCCGACCGAGGCCGAGACCTTCGAAGCCTCGAAGCTCGATTGGGCGGAGCGCGAGCGATCCCCCCATCGCGAGGTCCTGGCCGAGACGACGCGCCTGCTGGCCCTGCGCCGGGACGTGGTGGTGCCGCTTGCCAAGTCCGGCTATCGCGGGGCCAAGGCGAACCTGCCCCGTGCGGACGTCGTAGACTGCACCTGGTCCTACGACGGCGGGACGCTGCGCTTCGTCGCCAACGTCGGCAACGGGCCGTATTCCGTCGAGGCCGGCGACGACACGCTGGTCTGGACCAATGCGCCGGACGGCACCGGTGCAATTTTGCCCGCTTGGACGGGCGTATTCCTGACGAAAGCGGCCCGATGAGCAGCGCACTGCAACGCCTGGCCGACCTGGCCGGCATCGCCGACGGCTACGTCGACGCCTTCGGCAAGCCGGTCGAGACCCCGCTCGAGGTTCGCCGCGGCATGCTCGCCGCGCTGGGCTTCGCGGTCGAGAGCGACGACGCCGTCGCCCGCAGCCTCGCCGAGGCCGAAGCGTTGCGGAACGGCCCGATCCCGCCGTTGCTCCCGGTCGAGGCGCGCCGCGCCGCCCGCGTGCCGGTCCGCGGCGAAGGGACTGTGAACTGGCGCCTCGTCGACGAGCGCGGCAGCGCCCGCGAGGGCCGGGCCGCCCTGTCGGGCGACGCCGCCGGCTTCGAGCTTCCGCCGCTGACGCCGGGCTACCACCACCTCACGGTGACGCTCGGCGACCGCACGGCGCAGGCCTGGATCATCTCCGCTCCGCAGCGCTGCTGGCGTCCGCGCGCCTACGCCGACGAGGGTGCGAGCGATTGGGGTCTCGCCGCCCAGCTCTACGGGCTGCGCTCGGACGACAACCTCGGCATCGGCACCTATGCCGACGCCGGCCACGCGGCGCACGATGCGGGCCTGCGCGGCGCCTCTTTCCTCGGCCTCAGCCCGGTCCACGCGCTGTTCTCCGCCGACCGCACGAAGATCTCGCCTTATTCGCCGTCCTCGCGCCTGTTCCTCGACACGCTGTTCATCGCGCCGCGGAGCCTTCCGGGCTTTGCCGGCTCGCGGGCGGAGGCGTTGCTCCTCGAGATGGCGCCCCGTGTGGAAGCCATTCGCGACGCGGCGCTCGTCGATCACCAGGGCGTGTGGGACGTGCTCTCGCCGGTGCTTCGGGCGCTGTGGGAGGAGTCCGACGCCAAGCGCGGCGCGGATGCCGGCTTCACGGCGTTTCGCGCGGAGGGCGGCGAGGACCTGCAATCTCACGCCACGTTCGAGGCCCTGTCGGAGCACTTCAAGGGGCAGGGCGCCCAGTGGCTCGGCGACTGGCCCGAGGCCTACCGGCGCGCCGGGACCGAGGCCGTCGTCGCCTTCGCCGAGGAGCACCGGGACGCGGTCTCTTATCACGCGTGGTTGCAGTACCTCGCCGACCGGCAACTCGCCGACGCGTCGGCGCGGGCGCTCGCCACCGGCATGCGGATCGGCCTCTATCGCGACCTCGCGGTCGGCGCCGACCGCGGCGGCTCCGAGATTTGGTCGCATCCCGAGCGTTTCGCCGACCGCGTCTCGATCGGCGCGCCGCCCGACCTGCTGGCGCCCAAGGGCCAGGATTGGGGCCTACCGGCGTTCGATCCGCTCGAGATGGAGCGCGACGGCCTCGCCGCCTTCCGGGCGCTCGTGCGCGCTAACATGCGCCATGCCGGCGCGATCCGCATCGACCACGCCTTCCAGCTCGCTCGCCTGTTCCTGATCCCGCTGGGCGGCGGCGCTAAGGACGGCGCCTACGTGGCGATGCCGTTCGAACCGATGATCGCGGTGCTGCGGCTGGAGAGCCATCGCAACAAGTGCCTCGTCATCGCCGAGGATCTCGGCACCGCGCCGGAGGGCTTCTCCGACGCGCTGATGCAGGCCGGCATCCTGAGCTACCGCATCCTCGCCTTCGAACGCGAGCAGGATGGGCGGTTCAAGGCCCCCGACGCCTACCCGCGTGACGCGCTCACAGCGATCACCACCCACGACCTGCCGACCTTCGTCGGCTGGTGGCGCGGGGTCGACACCGACACCCGCCAGTCGCTCGGCCTCTACGACGCCGAGCGGGCGGAGGCCGAGCGGACCGAGCGGGTCACCGAGCGCCGCCGGCTGTCGGAGGCGCTGGCCGGCCAGCAGCTCATCGTCGGCGCCGAGCCGCCGGACGTCGCGCCGTTCGAGGCCGCGGCGCGCTACCTCGCCCGCGCCCCGTCGATGTTGACGGCGGTGCAGTACGAGGACGTGGTGTCCGAGCTGAGCCAGGCCAACGTTCCGGGCTCGACCGAGGGCTATCCGAACTGGCGGCGCAAGCTCGACCGCGACCTGAACGCCATCGCCGCCCCCGGCGGCCCGCTGGCGAAGCTCGCCGCTTCGCTGTCTGCCGAGGATCGTGGCCCGCGCTCGGGCGCTGCGCGTCTCGCGACGGCGCCGCCGCGGGCGACCTATCGGCTCCAATTCCACAAGGACTTCACCTTCGCCGACGCGGAGAGGATCGTCCCGTATCTCGCCAAGCTCGGCATCAGCCACGTCTACGCCTCGCCGCTGCAGAAGGCGCGGCCCGGCTCGACTCACGGCTACGACATCGTCGACCACGGGGCGATCAACCCGGAACTCGGCGGCGAGGCCGGCTTCGTCCGCCTGTCGGACGCCCTGCGGGCGCACGGGCTGAAGCTCCTCCTCGACATCGTCCCGAACCACATGGGCGTCGGCGGCGCCGACAACCCGTGGTGGCTATCGGTGCTCGAATGGGGCGCGCTCTCGCCCTTCGGCCACGCCTTCGACATCGACTGGGAGCGCCTGGGCGCCAACCGCAACCTCGTCATCCCCTTCCTCGGCGAGCGCTACGGCGAGGCGCTGGAGAACGGTAACCTCGAACTCAAGTTCGATGCGGAGGCCGGCGCCTTCAGCGTCTGGCACTACGAACACCAGTTCCCCATTCGCCCGCTCAACTACCCGACGATCCTCAACCGGGTGCTCGCGGCGCTCGGCGACGTGGACGAGGAGGCGCAGGGCGAGCTGCTCGCCATCTCCGAGCGCCTGCGCGCCATGGGTGCCGAGACCGACCCGAAACGGCGTCACGCCTTCCCCGAGGAGGCCGAGGGGCTGAAGCGGCGTCTCGCCGCAGTCTGCGCGGTGTCGCCTGAAATCCGCGCCGCCATCGACCGCAGCTTGAAGCTGCTCAACGGCTTCAAGGACCGCCCCGACAGCTTCGGCCCGCTCCATCGGCTGCTCGAAAGTCAAGCCTACCGCTTGGCGCATTGGCGCGTCGCGTCGAGCGACATCAACTATCGGCGCTTTTTCGACGTGAACTCCCTTGCGGGCCTTCGCGTCGAGCTGAACGACATCTTCCACCGCTCGCACGAGACCGTGTTCCGGCACGTCCGCGAGGGGCGGATCGACGGCCTGCGCATCGACCACATCGACGGGCTGGCCGACCCGCAGGGCTACGCGCGGGCGCTGCAGGCCGCCGTTGGGCCGGGCTTCTACGTCGTCGTGGAGAAGATTTTGGAGCCGGGCGAGAAGCTTCGGCCCTGGCCTGTGGCCGGCACCACCGGCTACGACGTGCTGAACCACCTCGACGGCATTCTGGTCGATCAGGGCAAGCGCGGGAAGATCAAGCGTCTCTACGAGTGGGCCACCGGCTACGACGAGCCCTACGGCTTCCAGCTCCGCGCCGCGAAGGCCGAGATCCTTGAGATCAGCTTCGCGAGCGAGCTCGAGGTGCTGACCAGCGACCTCAAGGAGATCGCCGACGCCGACCGGCGCACGCGCGACTTCTCGGTCAACGCGATCCGCCGGGCGCTGATCGAGATCATCGCCCGCTTCCCGACCTATCGCAGCTACCTGCCGCCGGACCTCGACGAAAGCGACGTCGAGGCCGAGGACATCCGGTTGATCGAGGGCGCGGTCGCCAAGGCCAAGCGCTGGTCTGCGTTGCCGGACCGCTCGGTGCACGACTTCGCCGCCGCCGCCCTGATCGGACGGATCGAGACCGCGGGTCCCGGCAGGCCAGACCCGGGCGTCATCCTGCGCTTCCGCCGCCGCTTCCAGCAGCTCACCGGCCCGGTGATGGCCAAGAGCCTGGAGGACACGCTGTTCTACCGCTACGCGATGCTGCTCGGCCTCCACGAGGTCGGCGGCGACCCGGGCGAGTACGGGCTGGACGCCGAGCACTTCCACGGCCTGCAGGCGGCGCGCGCCCGCGACTGGCCGAACGCCATGATCACCACGGCGACGCACGACACCAAGCGCGGCGAGGATGCACGGACGCGCCTGCTCGCCTTGTCCGAGCTGCCGGAGGAGTGGGCCCGCGCCTGGGACCTCTGGCGCACGGTCGCCGGCCCGCATCTCGCGAGCATCGACGACGAGCCAGCGCCGGACGCCAACGACCAGTGGATGTTCTTCCAGGCGATCCTAGGGGCGTGGCCGCTCGAGTTACTCGACGCCGACGCGCCAGACGCGATCGAGGACTTCCGCAAGCGCCTGACCGCCTACAGCGAGAAGGCGATGCGCGAGGGCAAGCGCCGGTCGAGCTGGGTCAACGTCGACGAGGCCTACGAGGGCGCGGTCGCCAAGCTGTTCGAGGCGCTGATCGCACCGGGCTCCGCGTTCCTGGCCCAGCTCCGGCCGTTCGCCCGCCGCCTCGCCCATCTCGGCATGATTGCCGGCCTCGGCCGCACGGTCCTCAAATGCACGCTGCCGGGTCTTCCCGACGTGTACCAGGGCACCGAGTTCTGGGACTTCTCGTTCGTCGACCCCGACAACCGCCGGCCGGTGGACTACGCGGCCCTCGAACGCGCCCTCTCCGATGAGGACGCCGTGCTCGGGCTGCTTTCGCGTTGGCCGGACGGGCGCGTCAAGCAGGCCACCCTGGCGCGACTGCTCGCCGACCGCGCCGCGCGGCCGGCCTTCTACGCCGAGGCCGACTATCGCGCGATCGAGGCCGCCGGCCCGCGGGCCGAGAACGTGATCGCCTACCTGCGGTCCGACGCGAGCACGGAGGGCGACCTGTTCGTCGCCGTCCCGCGTCTGGTCGCCGGATTGGTGACGGACGAAACGTGGTCCGGCGCAGGCTTCGCCGGCACGACCGTCGACCTCGGCGCCGGCACCCGCTGGCACGACATCGTCACGGGGGCCGACTACGAGGGGTCCGCGGATTTCGGGGCGCTGTTTTCCGCGCTTCCCTACGCCGTGCTCCGGCGCCGGCCCTGAGACCCCGCGTGCCGTGCCGGATCATCGGGCACGGCACGCACCCGGCATTCGGGCGTTAGCCGATGACGCCATCCCATATTTTCGAGGCCAGCATGAACGGACCAACAACCGCATCGAGGAAAGCCGCAGCGGACGGGGCGGCCCCCGTCTCGCCGCCGGCCGGCCTCGCGACGGGGGGCTCGGGAGCGCGCGTCCTGGGGCCGCGGATCTACAACCTGTTCCCGCTCCTCGTCGGGCGGGTGTCGGATTGGACGGCGGAGCTGCCGCGGATCGCGGAGCTCGGCTTCGATTGGGTCTACCTCAACCCGTTCCACGCCACCGGCGGGTCGGGCAGCCTCTACGCGGTCGCCGACCCGGAGCGCCTCGACGACCGCTTCCGCGACGACGACGGCACCGACGACGACGCGCAGATCCGGCGCTTCTGCGCCGCGGCCGAGGCGGCCGGCCTGTCGGTGATGACCGATCTCGTTATCAACCACACCGCCAACGACGGACGCCTCGCCCGCGAGCGGCCGGACTTGTTCGTCAAGGAGGCCGACGGCTCGATCGCGAGCCCGGCGGCGGTCGATCCCGACGACCCGACGATCCGCACCGTCTGGGGCGACTTGGCCGAGCTCGACTACCATTCCGAAGGTCCGCGCAACGAGCTGACCCGGATCTGGGACGCCTACATCGCCCACCTCCAGGGCCTCGGCGTCGCCGGCTTCCGCTGCGACGCCGCCTACAAGGTACCGCCGGAGACCTGGCGCGCCCTGATCGGCCAGTCCAAGGCACGCGAGGCCGGCTGCCTCTTTGCCGCCGAGACGCTGGGCTGCACCTTCGAGGAGGCGAGGGCCACGGCCGGGGCGGGCTTCGACTACCTGTTCAACTCGTTCGCGTGGTGGGACCTGAAGAAGCCCTGGGCGCTGGAGCAGTACGAGCGCCTGCGCGTCATCGCCCCCTCGATCGCGTTCCCCGAGAACCACGACATGCCGCGTCTGGCGGCCAAGGTGACGGGCGCGGCAGACGCCGTCGCCGCGCAGCTGCGCAGCCGCTACGCGCTGGCCGCGTTCTACTCGGCCGGCGTGCTGATGCCGATCGGCTACGAATGGGGCTATCGCCGCCCGGTCCACGTCGTCGACACAACGCCGGCCGACCGCGAGTCGGACACCGGAATCGACATCTCGGCCTACGTCACCGCGATCAACGCGCTCCGCGCCGAGCTTCCCGCCGCCAACGTCGAGGGCGCGCAGGCGCGGATTTCGTCGCCGGACGCGGACTTCGTCGCGCTCGCCCGCTACGACACCGGGCACCCGGCCTCCGCGCGGCACGCCGTGATCCTGATCTTCAACCCGACCGACAAGCCCGTGCCGGTCGATGCCGGCGCGCTGATCACCCGCACCGGCGGCATGCTCGGGCCGTTCGTCGATCGCACCCCCGAGGCCGAGCCGATCGCCTTCCATCCCGGCAGCGCCATCGACCTGGCGCCCGGCGAGCTGCGGATCATCAGCGCCGAGGCCGCAGTGGTGACGAAGCTGCCGAGCCGCGGCACGCCGGACGGCACGGGCCGCGTCGTGATCGAGGCGGTGGCGCCGGAACTCGACGGCGGCCGGTCCCCGGTCAAGCGCGTCGTCGGCGAGAGCTTTGCGGTAGAGGCCGACATCTTCTCGGACGGGCACGAGATCCTGAACGCCGCGATCCTCTCCCGCGTCGTCGGCGCGACCGAGTGGCGGCGCGACCCCATGGCGTTCGTCGACAACGACCGCTGGGCCGGGCATTTCCCGCTGGAGAAGAACGCCCGCTACGAGTTCACCATCGAGGGCTGGCGCGACGGCTTCTCCTCGTGGATGCGCGACACCCTGAAGAAGCGTGACGCCGGAGTGGACGTGCGCCTCGAGACCATCGAGGGCGTTACCCTGGTCCAGACTGCCGCCGACCTCGCCGAGGGACGCGACAAGGAGCGGCTGCACGCGCTCGTCGCGGCGCTCGGCGCCGAGGAGACCGGCTCCGCCGCCCAGCTCGACCGCATCCTCGTCCCGGATTCTGCCAGCCTCGTGCGCCGCAACGCCGAGCGGGTGAACGCCTCGCGCTATCCCGTCGTCGCGCAGGTGATCGCCGACCGTCTCGCGGCCCGGTTCTCGGCCTGGTACGAGATCTTTCCGCGCTCGCAATCGATGGACGCGAACCGCCACGGCACCTTCGACGACGTGATCGGCCGCCTGCCGGAGATCCGCGAGCTCGGCTTCGACGTGCTGTACTTCACCCCGATCCATCCGGTCGGGCGCACCAACCGCAAGGGCAAGAACAACACCCTGAAGGCGCTGCCGGGGGACGTCGGCTCGGTCTACGCGGTCGGCACCGAGGAGGGAGGCCACGAAGCGGTCCACCCCGATCTCGGCACGCTCGCCGACTTCGAGCGCCTCGTCGCGGCGAGTCACGCCCACGGCATGGAGGTCGCCCTCGACTTCGCGATCCAGTGCTCGCCCGACCACCCCTGGATCAAGAACCATCCCGAATGGTTCGAGTGGCGCCCGGACGGGACGCTGAAGTTCGCCGAGAACCCGCCGAAAAAGTACGAGGACATCTCGAACGTCCACTTCTACGGCGGCGCGCTGCCGTCGCTGTGGATCGAGCTGCGCGACATCCTGCTCGGCTGGTGCTCGCGCGGCGTGCGCATCTTCCGCATCGACAACCCGCACACCAAGCCGATCCCGTTCTGGGAGTGGGTGATCGCCGAGGTGAACGGCCGCTACCCCGACGCGCTCTTCCTCGCGGAGGCCTTCACCCGGCCGAAGATGATGAAGAAGCTCGCCAAGGCCGGCTACCAGCAGAGCTACACCTACTTCACTTGGCGCAACACCAAGGCCGAGCTGACGTCCTACGCGATGGAGCTCGCCGGCAAGATGGGCGAGTACTACCGCCCGAACTTCTTCGCCAACACGCCGGACATCAACCCGCACTACCTCCAGACCAGCGGGCGGGCGGGCTTCGTCGTGCGCGCGACGCTGGCTGCGACGCTGTCGTCGGTCTACGGCATCTACAACGGCTTCGAGCTGTGCGAGGCCGCGCCGTATCCCGGCAAGGAGGAATACCTCAACTCCGAGAAGTACGAGCTGAAGGCCTGGGACTACGACCGCCCCGGCAACATCCGCGAGCACATCGTCAAGCTCAACCAGATCCGTCGCGAGAACCCCGCGCTCTGGGACTTCCGCAACGTCGTCTTCACCGGCGCCTACAACGACGAGATCATCGCCTACGCCAAGACCACGCCCAATCGCGACAACTGCGTGTTCGTGATGGTCAACCTCGACCCGAAGAACCGCCAGGAATGCACCTACGAGGTGCCGCTCTGGCTGCTCGGCGAGGATGACGGCGGGGCGGTGGCGGTCGAGGACCTGCTCGACGGATACACGTTCGAGTTGCGCGGCAAGTCCCACCGCATCGCCCTCGATCCGGTCGAGCGGTCCTGCGTGATCTGGCGCCTCAGCCGTCCGAAGCGGGTTGCGGGCTGAAGCCGCCCGTGTAACCAGAAACGGCGCGCGATCGGCCCTGTCGGTCGCGCTGTCGCCACCATCCTGCGGTTAGACAGCCGCACACCGATCACGTGACGACCTCGTCGTGCGGGACCGGCCCGACAAGCCCCTGAATCCGACGTGCGAGGCAACGACGCGATGATCGATCGCAGCGATCCGCAATGGTACCGTGACGCCATCATCTACCAGATCCACGTCAAGTCGTTCTTCGACTCGAACAATGACGGGATCGGTGATTTCGAGGGCCTCACCCAGCGGCTGGACTATGTCCGAGACCTCGGCGTCACCGCCATCTGGCTGATGCCGTTCTACCCGTCCCCGTTGCGGGACGACGGCTACGACATCGCCGACTACGAGGAGGTCAACCCGTCCTACGGGACGATGGCGGACTTCCGCCGCTTCGTGGAAGCCGCGCACGAGCGCGGCCTGCGGGTGATCACCGAGCTCGTCATCAACCACACCTCGGACCAGCACCCGTGGTTCCAGCGCGCCCGCGAGGCGCCGGCCGGGTCGCCGGAGCGCGACTTCTACGTCTGGTCGGACACCGACACGCCGTATTCCGACACGCGGATCATCTTCCTCGACACCGAGACCTCGAACTGGACCTGGGACCCGGTCGCCAAGCAGTACTTCTGGCACCGGTTCTACAGTCACCAGCCGGACCTGAACTTCGACAACCCGAAGGTGCTGGAAGCCGTCATCGAGACGATGCGCTACTGGCTCGACATGGGCGTCGACGGCCTGCGCCTCGACGCGATCCCCTACCTGATCGAGCGCGACGGCACGAACTGCGAGAACCTTCCCGAGACCCACACGGTCATCAAGGCGATCCGCGCGGCGCTTGACGCGAGCTATCCCGACCGGATGCTGCTGGCCGAGGCCAACCAGTGGCCGGAGGAGACCGCGCAGTATTTCGGCGACGGCGACGAATGCCACATGGCGTTCCACTTCCCGCTGATGCCGCGGATGTACATGGCGATCGCCCGGGAGGACCGGCACCCGATCACCGACATCATGCGCCAGACGCCCGAGATCCCGGAAGGGTGCCAGTGGGCGATCTTCCTGCGCAACCACGACGAGCTGACGCTCGAGATGGTGACCGCGGAGGAGCGTGACTACCTCTGGTCGTTCTACGCCGCCGAGCGCCGCGCCCGCATCAACCTCGGCATCCGCCGCCGCCTCGCGCCGCTGCTCGAGAACGACCGGCGCAAGATCGAGCTGATGAAGTCCCTCGTCCTGTCCATGCCCGGAACGCCGGTGCTGTACTACGGCGACGAGATCGGCATGGGCGACAACATCTATCTCGGCGACCGCGACGGCGTGCGCACGCCGATGCAATGGTCGCCCGACCGCAACGGCGGCTTCTCGCGGGCCAACCCGCAGCGCCTGTTCCTGCCGGCGATCCAGGACCCGATCTACGGCTTCGACGCCCTGAACGTCGAGGCGCAGACGCAGTCGCAGACCAGCTTGCTGAACTGGACGCGGCGGATGATCGCCATCCGCAACAACAGCACGGCGTTGGGCCGCGGCTCGATGCAGTTCCTATATCCTAGCAACCGCAAGGTGCTGGCCTGGATCCGCGAGTTCGAGGGCGAACGCGTGCTCTGCGTCGCCAACCTGTCGCGCGCGCCGCAGGCGGTGCAGCTCGACCTGTCGGAGCTGCGCAGCGCGGTGCCGATCGAGCTCACCGGCGGCAGCGAATTCCCGCCGATCGGCGAGCTGCCCTACCTGCTCACCCTGCCGTCCTACGGTTTCTACTGGTTCTCGCTGTCGTCTGCGAACACCGGCACGGTCGGGCCGATGAAGGAGGCGCCCGAGCTGTTCACGCTCGTGCTCACCGGCGGCATCGAGAGCCTGATGGCCGGCCGCGAGCGCGTCGCCTTCGAGCGCACCGTGATCCCGCCCTTCATCGCCAGCCGTCGCTGGTTCGGCGCCAAGGGCTCGCGGATCAAGAGCGTGAAGGTCGTCGACTGCGCCACCGTGAAGGAGGCCGGCGGCGAAGCCCGCTTCCTGCTGCCGCGCATCGACGTGCAGCTCTCCAACGGCGAGCGGCAGCAATACTTCGTGCCCGTCGGCGTCGACGAGGGCCGCGAGGACGAGACGCTGCTCGAATTCGCCGTGGCGCGCGTGCGCCGCGGTCCACGCACCGGCTTGCTTTACGGGGCTGCGGCCTCGCCCGACTTCGCGATCTGCCTCGCCGAAGGCATGCGCGACGGCCGCGAGATCCCGACCGAGGGCGGCAAGCTCGTCTTCTCCTCGACTTCGGCGTTCGACCACAGCGTGCCGTTCGAGGCCGCCGACGTGCGCCGGCTGTCGGCCGAGCAAAGCAACACCTCGATCGCCATCGGCGCGAAGATGATGCTCAAGCTGCTGCGCCGCCTGCAGCCGGGGACCCATCCCGAGGTCGAGGTCGGGCGCTTCCTCACCGAGGAGGCGAAGTTTCCGAACACGCCGGCGCTGCTCGGCACCCTGGAGCACGTCGCCGAGGACGGCACCCGCACGGCGCTCGCCGTGCTGCAGAGCTTCGTCCTGAACCAGGGCGACGCCTGGACGGTGATGCTTGAGGGCCTGCGCCGCGACTTCGAGACCGTGGTGCTGGCTCCCGAGAGCGAGGCGCCGACGCCGGAGGACGCGTTCCACGACCACCTGCGCTGGGCCGAACTCCTCGGGCGCCGCACCGCTGAGATGCACAACGCCTTCGCGATCGAGACGGCGGACGCGGCCTTCGCCGCCGAGCCGTTCATGGCCGACGACCTGGCGGTGCTCGGCGCCGACGCGAAGCATCAGGCCGACCGCGCCTTCCGCGGGCTCAAGGGCATCGCCGAGCGCGGGCTCGACGTCGGACGCCCGGCGAGCGCGGCCTTGGCCGAGCGCCGGGCCGAGGTCGACGCGCTGATCGCGTCGCTGACGCGCGATCCGCCGAAGGGTGCGTTCAAGACCCGCATCCACGGCGACTACCACCTCGGACAGGTTCTGGTGTCGAGCGGCGACCTCGTGCTGGTCGACTTCGAGGGCGAGCCCTCGCGACCGGCCGACGAGCGCCGGGCGAAGTCGACGCCGCTGCGGGACGTCGCCGGGATGCTGCGCTCGTTCGCCTACGGCGCCGAGACGGTGACCCGCGAGATCGCCGGCCGCTTCGCCGATTCCGAGGACCGCGCGCGCAACGCGGCCCTCGCCTGGCGTGGCATGATCGATGCGGCGTTCCTCGAAGGCTACGGAAGCGCCGTCTCCGAGAGCCGCGCCGCCGTGACCGACCCGGCGACGCAGGACCGTCTGTTGCGCCTCTGCCTCCTGACGAAGGCGCTCTACGAGGTCGATTACGAGGCGAACAACCGCCCGGACTGGATCGAAATCCCCGCCCGTGGGGTTCTGACCATTCTGGAGGACGCCAAGGCGTCCTGATCCAAGGCGCGGGCCGACGGGGCGAAAACGGCCTCCCCGGCCCGCGCGGAGACTGACGGACTTGAGGCCCTCGCCCGACCCATTCGGGCGCGGCCCCGGTCACCCGAGAGAGGCACCTGAATGACGGCCATCGACCAGACCTTCGCGACCCGCTCCGACCCGTCGGACACGAACCAGGTCTCGAATGTCCCCTCGTCCGGCTCCGCGCCGGCGGGGGCGGCGCACGGCGTCCATCCCGATGCGATCGCGGCGGTGATGGCCGCCAACCATGGCGACGCCTTCAGCGTGCTCGGTCCGCACCAGGTCGGACCCGGCACCTGGGAGGTTCGTGCCGTCCTGCCGGAGGCCAAGTCCGCTGCGTTGATCGTCGGCGGCGACGCGGTGCCGTTCGAGCGGCGCCACCCGGAAGGGTTCTGGGTCGCGAAGGTCGAGAGCCAGGGCCGGCCGCTCTACGAGATCGAGGTCGAGACCTGGGATGGGGCCAAGCGCCGCCGGCACGACCCCTACGGCTTCGGTTCGTCGCTGGAGCAGCACGACGTCGACACCCTGCGCGAGGTCGGCACCAACCTCGTCTACAAGATCCTCGGCGCACAGCTCGGCTGCCTCGACGGCATCGACGGCTTCCGCTTCGCGGTCTGGGCCCCGAACGCCAAGCGCGTGAGCGTCGTCGGCGATTTCAACGAGTGGGACGGGCGCCGCCATCCGATGCGCCTCTGGAAGAACGGCGGCCTCTGGGAGCTGTTCGTACCAGGGCTCAAGGCCGGCCAGAACTACAAGTTCGAGATCCGCGGCCCCGACGGGTCGCTGCTGCCGCTGAAGGCCGACCCGGTCGCCTTCGCCGCCCAGCACCCGCCACAGACCGCCTCCGTGCTGCAGGGCACGAGCGAGCCCGCCTGGCACGACAAGGCCTGGATGGAGACGCGCGGCGAGAAGGACCCGCGGCACGCGCCGATCTCGATCTACGAGGTCCACCTCGGCTCGTGGGCGCGGGTGCCCGGCGAGGGCAACCGCTACCTCACCTACAAGGAGTTGGGCGAGCGGCTGATCCCCTACGTCAAGGAGATGGGCTTCACCCATATCGAGATGCTGCCGATCACGGAGTTCCCGTTCGACGGATCGTGGGGCTATCAGCCGGTGTCGCTGTTCGCGCCGACGAGCCGCCACGGCACCCCGGACGACTTCGCGGCGTTCGTGAACGCGGCGCACGCGGCCGGCATCGGCGTGATGCTCGACTGGGTGCCCGGCCACTTCCCGCTCGACGCGCATGGGCTCGGCCAGTTCGACGGTACGCACCTCTACGAGCACGCCGACCCGCGCCAGGGCTTCCACCAGGATTGGGGCACCTACATCTACAATTTCGGCCGCGCCGAGGTGGCGACGTTCCTCGCCGCCAACGCCCGGTTCTGGCTCGAGCACTACCACCTCGACGGCCTGCGCGTGGATGCCGTCGCCTCGATGCTCTACCTCGACTACTCGCGCCGCCAGGGCGAGTGGATTCCGAACCAGTACGGCGGCAACGAGAACCTCGATGCGATCGAGTTCCTGCGCAAGACCAACGAGGCGACCTACAGCCACGCCCCCGGCACCATCACGGTCGCCGAGGAATCCACCTCCTGGCCCGGCGTCTCGCACCCGACCTATACCGGGGGGCTCGGCTTCGGCTTCAAGTGGAACATGGGGTGGATGCACGACACCCTGAACTTCGTCTCGACCGATCCGATCCACCGGCGCTACCACCACCACGACTTGACCTTTGGGCTGCTCTACGCCTTCTCCGAGAACTTCATCCTGCCGCTGTCCCACGACGAGGTCGTGCACGGGAAGGGCTCGCTGCTCGGTAAGATGCCCGGCGATCGGTGGCAGAAGTTCGCGAACCTGCGCGCGTATTTCGGCTTCATGTGGGGACACCCGGGCAAGAAGCTGCTCTTCATGGGCGGCGAGTTCGGCCAGGAGCGTGAGTGGAACCACAACCAGTCGCTCGACTGGCACCTGCTCGACGACCCGGCCCACGCCGGCGTGAAGGACGTGATCCGCGACCTCAACCACCTCTACGTCTCGACGCCGGCGCTCCACAGCCGCGACACCGAGGCTGCGGGCTTCCAATGGCTGGTGGCGGACGACCAGGACAACAGCGTCATCGCCTGGGCGCGCAAGGGCCGCGAGGCCGGCCAGATCGCCCTCGTCGTCTCGAACTTCACCCCGGTGCCGCGCGAGAACTACCGCGTCGGCGTGCCGGCGGCGGGTTACTACCGTGAGGCGTTCAACTCGGATGCCGGCATCTACGGCGGCTCGAACGTGGGCAACATGGGCGGCCGTGAGGCCGACGCGACGCAGAGCCATGGCCAGGCGCATTCCCTGAGCCTGACCCTGCCGCCGCTCTCGACCATGATCTTCGTTCGCGAGGGCTGACGACAAGGGCGGCCGCGCCGCAAGCTGCGGCCGCCCATGCTGTTTGATGCGGAGGAGGTCGCGTTGCTCGATTCGGTTCGGACTTCGTCGGTCTCCCTCCCGAGCATCCGCCTGCACGTGGCGGAGGCCGGACCGTCCGCCGGCCTCCCCACCATCGTGCTGCACGGCTTCCCGGAGTTCTGGTACGGCTGGCGCCGCCAGATCGGCCCCCTCTCGGAGGCGGGCCTGCGCCTCGTCCTACCGGACCAGCGCGGTTACAATCTCAGCGACAAGCCCGGGGGCATCGCCGCCTACCACCTCGACCGGCTCGCCGCCGACGTGATCGAGCTCGCCGACCATTACCGTTTCGCGAAATTCCGCCTCGTCGCGCACGATTGGGGTGGGCTGGTCGCGTGGTGGACTGCCTCGTTCTACCCCGAGCGGATCGAGCGTCTGGCGATCCTCAACGCGCCGCATCCCGCGATCTTCGGCCCCTACATCCGGCGGCATCCGACGCAGATGCTGCGCAGCGCCTATGTCGCATTCTTCCAGATCCCGCACCTGCCCGAGAAGCGTCTGACCGCGAACGACTGCGCCGTGCTGCGGCAGGCGCTGGCGACGACCAGCCGAAAGGGCAGCTTCACCGACGCCGACCTCGATCTTTACGCCGCTGCCTGGGCGAAGCCCGGCGCGATGACCGGCATGCTGAACTGGTACCGCGCGCTGCGCCTGCCGCGGGCGAGCGCCGCGCCGCGGGTGACGGCGCCGACGCTGATCCTGTGGGGCCGCCGCGACCACGCTTTGGGGAGCGGCCTCGCCGAGGCGAGCCTCGAGCTTTGCGACGACGGACGTATCGAATGGTACCCGGAGGCGACGCACTGGGTGCAGCACGATGCGGCCGACGCGGTGAACGCATCCCTCGTCGCGTTCCTGCGCGCCTGAGAAGACGCCGTTCCGAGACCTGAAAAGACGAAGCCCGCGGATCCTACGATCCGCGGGCTTCATCACAAGATATCCAGTTAAGAGG
This sequence comes from Methylobacterium cerastii, assembly GCF_022179125.1. Classification (GTDB taxonomy): domain Bacteria; phylum Pseudomonadota; class Alphaproteobacteria; order Rhizobiales; family Beijerinckiaceae; genus Methylobacterium; species Methylobacterium cerastii. The sequence goes on along the minus strand of NZ_BPQG01000079.1, from coordinate 49,899 downwards.
CGCGAGCCTCAGCGCTTGAACTTGCCGTCGTACTTGAACTCGGGCGCAGCCTTGAGCTGATCCTTGGTGGCGCCGATGATCGCCTTCCACTTCTTCGCGCCCTCGTCGTAGCCGAGCGCAACGGAGGCCGGCTCGACCGAGACGTAGCGCTCGCCCATGCCGAGGAAGCCGCCGACGGAGATGATGTAGCTGGTGAGCTTGCCGTGCTCCATCGCGAGATCCTTGATCTCGCCGACGTTGTTGTTCGAGCCGTCCATCACGTTGAGGCCGATCAGGTTGTAGCTCAGCACCGCATCCTGCGGCACCGGCACGAACTTCGCGGCCGTGGTCGGGGTGGTCTGCTCGGCGGCGAACGCCGCGCCGGAGACGGTGAGGGCGACCATGGATGCCAGGATCAGACGACGCATTGCAATCTCCAAGACCCGAAAGGGGTGCCTAAGAATGCCCTGCGGCCTCGATCGTTCCGTCACCGATTCGCGACGCATCGCGAGCGTCGCCCATGGTCTTGCATGCGCGAAAAAGCCCGCGAACCTTTCGATCCGCGGGCTTTGTGTTGGGGTTCGGCGTCAGGCAGCCTGCTTGCGCTTCTCCGGCATCGCCTTCTCGGACTTCGCGTCGGCGCGCGTTTCGGTGCGCACCTCGTTGCGTCCTTTGGCGGCCGTGAGCGGGAGCTCGATGTCGAGGCCCAGCGTCGAGACGCCCTCGCCGCGCTCCAGCGTGATCTTCACCTTGTCGCGCTCGACCGAGACGTGCTTGGCGATGACGGCCAGGATCTCCTCGCGGAGCGTGATAACGAGGTCGGGCTGGCCGGTCTCGGACCGCTCGTGGGCGAGGATCAGTTGGAGGCGCTCGCGGGCGACGGAGCCGGAGGCGCGCTTGTTGAAGAGGCCGAGGAGGGTCATGCCGCCCTCCGCAGGAAAAGCTTGTCGAGGAAGGACTTGCGGTCCGTCGGCATCGTCATCGGCAGCGTCTCGCCCTTGAGCCGGCGCACGGCGTCGGTGTAGGCGCGGGCGGGCGCGCAGAGCGGGTTGTTCAGCGTGACCGGGCAGCCGACGTTCGAGGCGCGAAGCACCTCCTGGCTCTCGGGGATGATCGCCAGCAGCGGGATCGACAGGATTTCGAGGACGTCTTCGACCTTGAGCATGTCGCCGCGGTCGGCCCGGCTGGGGTCGTAGCGGGTGAGGATCAGGTGCTTGTCCATGTTCTCGCCGCGCTCGGCCTTGACCGTCTTCGAGTCGAGCAGGCCGATGATCCGGTCGGAATCGCGCACCGACGAGACTTCCGGGTTGGTCACCACCACCGCGACGTCGGCGTGGCGCATGGCGAGCTGGGCGCCGCGCTCGATGCCGGCGGGCGAATCGCAGATCACCCAGTCGAACTTCTCGCGCAACTCTTCCATGACGCGGGCGACGCCCTCGTCGGTCAGCGCGTCCTTGTCGCGGGTCTGCGAGGCCGGCAGCAGGTGCAGGGTCTCGAGCCGCTTGTCGCGGATCACCGCCTGGTTGAGCTTGGCGTCGCCGTTGACGACGTTGATCAGGTCGTAGACGACCCGGCGCTCGGCCCCCATGACGAGGTCGAGGTTGCGCAGGCCGACGTCGAAGTCGACGACGCAGACGCTCTGTCCTCCCTGCGCGATCGCGGCACCGAGTGCCGCCGTGGTCGTCGTCTTGCCGACGCCGCCCTTGCCCGATGTGACGACCAAAACCTTTGCCACGCGTGTCGCTCCTTGATCTGCGGTGATCGGATCGAGTTCTGAGATTTCGTAGGTCAGTCCAAACCCGCCATGCGGATCGCGCCGCCGTCGAGCCAGATCTGTGCGGGTTTGCCCTGGAGCTGCGTTCCGATGTCCTCGGCCGTGCGGACGAGGCGATCGATCCCGAGCAGCTCGGGCTGGAACTTGCGGCAGTAGATGCGCGCGCGCGGGTTGCGGGCGGCGCCCGCGATCGCCCGGCCGCGGAGCGCGCCGTAGATGTGGATCGAGCCGCCGGCCAGGATCTCGGCGCCGGAAGAGACCGAGCCCATCACCGTGACGTCCCCGGTGGGATGAACCACCGTCTGCCCGGAGCGGACCGAGCCCTCGATCGTGATCGAGGTCGAGACCGGCTCCTCCGGGACCTTCGGCAACGCGAGGTCGGGCAGGTCCAGGTTGCTGGCCGGGCGTCCGCCGATCAGCAGCGGCGGCAGGCCGGCCGCGATGCTCTCCACGCCCTCGAAGCCGAGGATGCGGACGCGGCGGCCGATGAGGTCGGCGACGAGCGCCTGAAGCGCTTCGTGGTCCGGGCGAAGGGCGCCGAGATCGAGGATGATCGCGCGTCCGTCGAACAGGGTCGGCGAGCGCTTCAGCGCCGCGTCGAGGTCTGCCAGCCAATCGGCGAGCGGCGCTTCGGGCTTCAGCGCCATCGCCTTGAACGCACGGCCCCGGAAGGCGAGGGCGCGCGGGGTGGAAGGCTTGGCGGCGGGCTTGGCCGGCTCGGCAGGCTCGGTCGCCGGGGCGGGGTCGGCAGGCTTTGCCGGGTCCGAGGCCGCCGCAGCGGTCTCGGGCGCGGGCGATTCAGTGCCGGCCGGCAGGCCAACCGCTTCCGGGGAAACGGCTTTCTCGGGCTGTGCCGAAACGGGACGGTCGGGGTCCGGAAAGATCTGTGTTTTCACGGGTCAACGATTCCTTACCGGATCATTGACGGCGGATATGGTTACCGAACGGTTAAGGATGGTGATCCTGTCGCCATCTCATGCCGGTATCCTGTGATCGCGGCCTCAGGTCCGCTCCAACAGTGCCAACCGGATCGCGTCCTCGACGAGGCGGACTTCCACGGCTTGGCCTGTGAAGCTCGGATCGAGGTCGTCGGCGGCCTTGTAGAGGCCGTCGATCGCGATCAGCTCCGGCTCGAACTTCCGGCACCAGATCCGCGCGTTCGGGTTGCCGGCGGCGCCCGCGATCGCGCGCCCGCGCAGCGGGCCGTAGACGTGGATCGACCCGCCGGCGATCACCTCGGCGCCCGAGGCCACGGCCCCCATCACCGTGACGTCGCCTTCGAGGTGGAGCACCGCCTGGCCGGAGCGGACCGGCGCGTCGAGGATCAGCGAGACGGCCGCCGCCTGCGGTGCTGGAGCCGGCGCGGCGGCCTCGGGGGAGGGAGCGTCGGGCTCCGGCATCTCGATCTCGCCGGCGGGGCGCCCCCCCGCCAGGGCGGGCGGCAGGCCGGGTCCGAGCAGGGCCGGAGCCGCCCCCTCGATCCCGTAGATCGCGATGGCGCGGGACGACAGCTCGGCCACAAGCCCGGTCAGGTCGTCGCGGTCGAGGGTCAGCCCGGTCAGGTCGAGGATCACCGGCCGCCCGGAGAAGAAGGCCGGCGCGCGCTGGCGCAGGGCGTCGAGGTCGGCGAGCCAATCCTCCACCGGAGGCAGCGGCGCGAGCACGGTCGCCATGAACGAGCGGCCGCGGAAGCGGATCGGCGGACGGGGCGCGTCGGGCTTGGGCTGGGTCACGGGGGCGGGCATCTCGCGTGTCGGGCCTGGACCTCGCCTGCATGCGGCGTGCGCGCCCGCGGAGCAATCCTCCCGATCGGCTTGCCCACCCCGATGGTGATCCGAGGTCGGCCGGACACGTGCGAGCACCACGCCGCAATCCCTGCTCGAAACCCCGCTAAGCCGTTGCGCGCTAACTGGAATGGTTCTGAAACATAGCGGTTGCAACAGCGCCCGCGGCCTTGCTACCCCCGGCATCGATCGCGCCCCCTTGCGGGGCGAAGCCCGAGGGATGCGCCGCGATGACTCAGCAGAAGGACGCACGGCGCGGTCCGGCCTACCGCCTCGCGGTGGCAGGGCGGATCGTGCTCGCGGTGCTCGGGGGCTACGCGGTCGCAGCGCTACTGACCGCGCTCCTGTCGCTGACGCTGCCCCTCGTCCGCTCGGAGGCGGTCGCGAGCGCAACGCTCGTGAGCTTCGCGGTGATGGTGGCGGTGGTGGTCTACGTCTTCGCCGCCCGCACCCTCGGGCGCGCCGCGCTCGCGGTCGCCGGCCTCGCAGCCGTCCTCGGCGGTGGGCTGTGGCTCGCGGGCGGGTTCTCCGCCGCCGGTGCCGCATGAGGCAGGGCTTCCGCCAGTCGATGGCGTGGCTGCACGCGTGGTCCGGCCTCGTGGTCGGCTGGGTGCTGTTTTCAGTCTTCGTCACCGGCACGGCGAGCTACTATCGCGCCGAAATCTCGCAATGGATGCGGCCGGAGCTGGTGGCCGGCGCGACCGACCCGGCCAGCTCGGCCGACCTCGCTGCCGCCTACCTGCAGAAGGCGATGCCCGACGCCGTGGGCTGGTACGTCGAGCTGCCGAAGCCCGAGAAGCCGGCGGTCGGCGTCATGTGGTGGAAGAGCCTGGACGGCCCGTTCCACCAGGCGCTGCTCGACTCCACGAGTGGTGCGCCGGTCGGGGCGCGCGACACGCGAGGGGGCGACTTCCTCTACCGCTTCCACTTCGAGCTCGGCATGCCGCCACTCTGGGGCCGCTGGATCGTCGGCACCTGCGCGCTGGTGATGCTGGTGGCGTTGGTCTCCGGAATCGTCACCCACCGGCGGATCTTCGCCGACTTCTTCACCTTCCGGCGGCGGCGCTCGCAGCGCGGCTGGCTCGACGCGCACAACGTGTTCGGCGTGCTCGCGCTGCCGTTCCACCTGATGATCACCTACACCGGCCTCGTCACCCTCGCGCCGATGTACATGCCCTGGGGCGTCGCCGCCGCCTACAAGGGCGGCGAGATGCGCTTCTACGTCGACAGCGGGCTGATGCCGGACCTGCGCGGCCCGGCGGGCAAGCCCGGCACGCTGGCGCCGCTCTCAAGCATGATCGCGCAGGCGATCGCGGAACGCGGCGAGGCGCCGGAGGGCGTCTCGGTCTACAACCCCGCCGACGCCGCGGCTTCGGTGGTCGCGATCTTCGAAGAACCGCACGGCCTCGCCCACGAGCACCCGCAGATCGCGTTCGACGGCACCACCGGCGCCGTCCTCGGACGCAACGGCGCGACCCGCGCCGCGGCCAAGACCTCTACGGTGATGCTCGGCCTCCACGAGGGCCACTTCGCCGGCGCGGCCCTGCGGGCGCTGTTCTTCCTCTGCGGAATCATGGGTGCGGCCACCGTCGCCACCGGCCTCGTGCTGTGGGCCGTGGCCCGTGCGCCGAAGGGGGCGAAGGCGGACGGCTTCGGCGTAAGGCTGGTGCGCGTGCTGAACCTCGGCACCATCGCCGGCCTTCCGGCGGGGATCGCCGCCTACTTCCTCGCCAACCGCCTGCTGCCCCTCGACCTCGCGGCCCGCGCCGACTGGGAGGTCGGCGTGTTTTTCGGAGCCTGGGCGCTCGTGGCGGTGCTGGGCGCCGTGCGCCCGGCCGGGACGGTCTGGCGCGAGGGCCTGGCGCTCGTCGGCGCCTTGTTCCTCGCGGTCCCGTTCGTCGGCGCCATCGCCACCGGCCTGCATCCGCTCGCCGGCGAGTTGCGCTTCCTCGGCTTCGACGCCGCGATGATCGTCCTCGGCGTGCTGTTCGTGCTCGCCGCGCGCAAGGCCGGGCGACCGCGGCCTCCGCAGGCGCAACGCGCGGACGCCGCCATCGCCGGACGGGAGGCCCTGCGCGCATGACCGCCATCGTCGTCGCCCTCAACCTGGCGCTCTGCTTTGCCGGCCTCTCGGCGCTGGCACTCAGCCTCGACCGCCACCACCGCGACGCCTTCCTGGTGCGGGCCGGCGCGGCGCGCGCGCGGACTCTCCGAATCGCCGGCTGGGCCGGCATCGGGCTGTCCTTCGCCGCAGCGGTGACGCTGGAGGGCTGGAACTTCGGGTCGGTGCAATGGGTCGGCACCTTGACCGGCGCGGCGCTCCTCGTGGTCGCGTTCCTGTCCTACAGGCCGGGCTGGCTCAGGCCGGCTGCGCTGCTGGCGCTGCCCATCGCCCTAGTGGCGCTGCCGCTGGCGCTGTACGGCTGACCACTGTCTCGGATCGCTGCCCAGAACCACTGCCCAGAACCACTGCCCCCTTGCCGCAGAGGCCGACTCCTTATATTGCGGCGCAATAGCTCGAACCCGTTCTCGACCCGGCGTGGCCGACCGTAACAGCGGTCCGTCCCGTGGCGGGTTCTACTCGCTTCGGAAACACCATGAAGCTGCGCAACATCGCCATCATCGCCCACGTCGACCACGGCAAGACGACGCTCGTCGACAAGCTGCTGTCGCAGTCCGGCTCCTTCCGCGACAACCAGCGGGTCGAGGAACGGGCGATGGACTCGAACGACCTCGAGAAGGAGCGCGGCATCACCATCCTGGCCAAGGCGACCTCGGTCGTCTGGAAGGACACCCGCGTCAACATCGTCGACACCCCCGGCCACGCCGACTTCGGCGGCGAGGTCGAGCGCATCCTGTCGATGGTCGACGGCGTGATCGTGCTGGTGGACGCGGCCGAGGGTCCGATGCCGCAGACCAAGTTCGTGGTCGGCAAGGCGCTCAAGATCGGCTTGCGCCCGATCGTGGCCATCAACAAGGTCGACCGTCCGGACGCCCGCATCACCGAGGTGGTGAACGAGGTGTTCGACCTGTTCGCGGCGCTCGACGCCACCGACGACCAGCTCGACTTCCCGATCCTCTACGGTTCGGGCCGCGCCGGCTGGATGGCGACCGCGCCGGACGGCTCGCAGGAGGACGGCCTCGCGCCGCTGTTCGACCTCGTGCTCGAGCACGTGCCCCCGGCAAAGGTGGAGGAGGGTCCGTTCCGGATGCTCGGCACCCTGCTCGAGGCCAACCCGTTCCTCGGCCGCATCATCACCGGCCGCATCGCGTCCGGCACCGTGAAGCCGAACCAGGCGATCAAGGTGATGGACCGCGAGGGCAAGCTCGTGGAGACCGGCCGCGTCTCGAAGATCCTCGCGTTCCGCGGCCTGGAGCGCGCGCCGATCGATGTCGGCGAGGCGGGCGACATCGTCTCCATCGCCGGCCTCGTGAAGGGCACCGTCGCCGACACGTTCTGCGACCCGCAGGTCGAGACCCCGATCCAGGCCCAGCCGATCGATCCGCCGACCGTGACCATGTCCTTCATCGTCAACGATTCGCCGCTCGCCGGCACCGAGGGCGACAAGGTCACCAGCCGCATGATCCGCGACCGTCTGTTCAAGGAGGGCGAGGGCAACGTCACGCTGAAGATCGAGGAGGCCGCCGACAAGGACAGCTTCTTCGTCTCCGGTCGCGGCGAGTTGCAGCTGGCGATCCTGATCGAGACCATGCGTCGCGAAGGCTTCGAGATCGCCGTGTCGCGTCCCCGCGTCGTGCTCTCGAAGGACGAGGATGGAGGCATCCTGGAGCCGGTCGAGGAGGTCGTGGTCGACGTCGACGAGGAGTATTCGGGCGTCGTCGTGCAGAAGATGTCGGAGCGCAAGGCCGAGATGATCGAGATGCGGCCGTCGGGCGGTGACCGCCTGCGCCTCGTCTTCCACGCGCCCACCCGCGGCCTCATCGGCTACCAGAGCGAGCTGATGACCGACACGCGCGGCACGGCGATCATGAACCGCCTGTTCAAGGCCTACGAGCCCTTCAAGGGCGAGATCGCCGGCCGCCGCAACGGCGTGCTGATCTCGAACGACAAGGGCGAGGCCGTTGCCTACGCCATGTGGAACCTGGAAGACCGCGGCCCGATGATGATCGAGCCCGGCGCCAAGGTCTACCAGGGCATGATCATCGGCGAGCACAACCGCGAGAACGACCTCGAGGTGAACGTGCTCAAGGGCAAGAAGCTTACCAACATCCGCACCACCTCGAAGGACGAGGCCGTGCGCCTGACGCCGCCGATCCGGATGACGCTGGAGAAGTCGCTCGCCTGGATTCAGGACGACGAGCTGATGGAAGTCACGCCGAAGTCGATCCGTTTGCGCAAGACCCATCTCGACCCGAACGACCGCAAGCGCTTCGAGCGCTCGAAAGAAGCCGTCACCGGCGCCGTGTAAGGTTCTCGACCGCACCAGCAAGAAGGCCCGGGCATCGCGACCCGGGCCTTTTTTCGTTCCTGGCGTCCGCCGCCGCGAAAGCACGACAGCAAAGCGTTTTCAGCCGGCGCCCGGGTCGGCGTCCTCGTCCTTCGAAGCGCCGCCCTGCGGTCCCTTGCCCGGATGCCCGTCGGTCTTCTCGTTCGGGTCCATCACCGCGTCCGGCGCGACGTTGGCGGGCTTGCCCTTCGGGGGCTCGTCCGAAGAGTTGCCCGAAGGCTTGTCGTGCTTGCTCATTTTCCCTCCTCGCGCTCGGCCTTGTAGTGCCCGTCGGCGACCGTCTGGTCGGCCTGTGGGCCGCGGGACGCCTTCTGGTCGGAATGCCCGCCCGACGAGCCGCCGGGCGTCGGCGGAGCGCGGCCAGGCTCGCCGCCCTGCTTCCAATCGGCCTTCCGCTCGGGGTCGGACTTGCCGCCCGTTCCCATGTCGGTGATCGCCGACTGCTCGGCGGTGTGCCCGCCGCCGCCGGCCGCGGGCTTGCCGCTGCTGCCGACTTTGTCGTCCGGCTTGCGGGTGACGGTCTCCGAGGCTTCGTCCGTGTCGCGGGCCATCAGCGCTTCCCGTCGTCCTGCCCGACGGCGGCGGTAGCGCGATCGATCGCCTCAGAGGCGGTTGCGCCCGGCTGGCCCTCGCCGCGGATCGCCCGCAGGTTTTCCGGCGGTGTCTCGGCCTCGGTCTGGTCGGTGGCGTCCTCGCTCTTCATGCCCGAGGCGATCCGCGCGGTCTCGGCCTCGCCAGCCGGGTTGCCCTTGAGGCCGGCCTGGGTCCGGGATGGGGTGCCGACGTCGAGGGGCGAATCCTGTCCGAGATCCTGGCCGTTGTGGTCCGTGTTCGCGGAAGAACCCTTCAGCGAGGAGCGGTCTGCGTCGTGCTCGGCCATGATGCGCCTTTCGGGCTGTCGATCCGTCATGTGGATCGACAACACCGATGGCGGGCGACGGTTGCCTCCGACGCCCCGCGCGATCAGGCCGCGCCGGACGCCGGCTCGGGCTTGCCGGACCGCATCAGGGTCACGAACCGGTCGAACAGGTAGTGGCTGTCGCGCGGACCCGGCGAGGCTTCCGGGTGGTGCTGCACCGAGAAGGCTGGCCGGTCGGTGAGGGTGAGTCCGCAATTCGAGCCGTCGAACAACGAGACGTGGGTCTCGACCGCGGTCTCGGGCAGGCTCGCCGGGTCGACGGCGAAGCCGTGGTTCATCGAGACGATCTCGACCTTGCCGGTGGTCTTGTCCTTCACGGGATGGTTCGCGCCGTGGTGGCCCTGGCCCATCTTCACCGTGCGCCCACCGAGCGCGAGGCCCATAAGCTGGTGCCCGAGGCAGATGCCGAAGGTCGGAACCTTCGAGGCGAGCAGCTCGCGAATCACCGGCACCGCGTATTCGCCGGTCGCAGCCGGGTCGCCAGGACCGTTCGACAGGAACACGCCGTCCGGCTTCAGCGCCAGGATGTCGGCCGCGCTGGTGGTCGCCGGCACGACGGTGACCGTGCAGCCGGCCTCGGTCAGCAGCCGCAGGATGTTGCGCTTCACGCCGTAATCGATCGCGACGACGCGCAGGCCCTCGCCCGGTACGCCGCGGCCGTAGCCCGCCTTCACCGTCCAGGTCGATTCACTCCAGTCGGAGCGCTCGCGGCTGGTCACCGGGGGCACGAGATCGAGGCCTTCCATCGGCGCGAGGGCCGCGGCGCGCGCTTTCAGGGCCTCGCGGTCGAAGTTGCCCTGCGGGTCGTTGGCGATCACCGCGTTCGGCATGCCGTGGTCGCGGATGCGGGCGGTGAGCGCGCGGGTGTCGATCCCGGTGATGCCGAGGATGCCGCGGGCCTTCAGCCACGCGTCGAGGTGCGAGGACGAGCGCCAGCTCGACGGCTGGGTCACGGCCGAGGCGATCACCGTGCCGCGCACGCCCGACGCCGGGGCGGCGTCGAGGCTTTCGAGATCCTCGTCGTTGGTGCCGGTGTTCCCGATATGCGGGAAGGTGAAGGTGACGATCTGCCCGGCATAGGACGGGTCCGTCAGGATCTCCTGGTAGCCGGTCATCGCCGTGTTGAAGCAGACCTCGCCGTCGGCGACGCCGGTCTGGCCGATGCCGAAGCCTTCGAGGATGGTGCCGTCGGCCAGCACCAGCAACGCGGTGGCGACGGGCTCGGCCCAGGGCTCGGGCAAGGCGGCGTCTCTCGGCGCGGAAGCGCTGTCTTGCAGCATCACGGTGATCTCGCTTATGTCCGGCCTCGACCGGCGCCGTCGAGACGGCGCGAGCGGGCGGCGGGTGATCGTGTGCGGCGGTCTTATCGAGCCCGCGGCGACGGGGTCAATGTGGTGCCGCATCGAACGCGGCTCAATCGCTGCAAACCGCAGGCCAGCCACCCGTTTCTGCACGACCTTCGCTTTCGCGCCACCTCCGTTCCGCACCACCTCAAGGACAAGCCCGATGCTCCGCGCCCGCCTCACCACCGAGATGAAGGAGGCCATGAAGGCCGGCGAGAAGGCCAAGCTCGCGACGATCCGGATGATCCAGGCGGCGCTCAAGGACAAGGACATCGAGGCGCGGGGGCTCGGCAAGGAGCCGGCGAGCGACGACGAGATCCTGGCGCTGCTGCAGAAGATGATCAAGCAGCGCAACGAATCGGCTGCGGTCTACGAGCAGGGCGGCCGGCCGGAGCTGGCCGAGAACGAGCGCGCCGAGATCGCGGTGATCGAGACCTACCTGCCCAAGCAGATGGACGAGGCCGAGACGCAGACCGCGATCGATGCCGCCATCGCTGAGGCGGGCGCCGCCGGCCCGAAGGACATGGGTAAAGTCATCGCGATCTTGAAGGGCACCTATGCCGGCCGCATGGACTTCGCCAAGGCGAGCGGATTGGTGAAGGCGGCGCTGAACGCGAAGGCGTGACGCGACACCGCGGTTCTGCCCGCTATCCACCGTCGTCCCGGGGAAGGGACTCGGTGCGGGTGCCTGCGGTATACATCCCGGTCCGAACACCGGACACCGGACCCGCCGCATACCTGTGCGCTACCCGCCCCACATCCTCGAAGAGATCCGCAATCGGCTTCCCGCCTCCGACGTGGTCGGCCGGCGTGTGAAGCTGAAGAAGGCCGGGCGCGAGTGGCGCGGGCTGTCGCCGTTCAACGCCGAGAAGACGCCGTCCTTCTACGTCAACGACCAGAAGCAGTTCTATCACTGCTTCTCTTCGGGCAAGCATGGCGACATCTTCAGCTTCTTGATCGAGACCGAGGGCCTGAGCTTCCCCGAGGCCGTCGAGCGGCTGGCCGGTGAGGCCGGCGTGTCGCTGCCGGCGCCCAGCGCCGACACCCGCGAGATGGAGACCAAGCGCCGCGGCGCGATCGAGGTGATGGAGCTGGCGACCGCCTGGTTCGAGGAGCGGTTGGCGTCCCCCGCCGGCGCGGCCGGCCGCGCCTACCTCGACCGGCGCGAACTCGGCCCCGAGATCCGCAGCCGTTTCCGCCTCGGCTACGCGCCGGCCGACCGCTACGGCCTGCGCGACCACCTCGCGGCCAAGGACGTCGACAAGGCGCTGATGGGCGAGCTCGGCCTGCTGGTGACGGGCGAGGACATCGCCGTGCCCTACGACCGCTTCCGCGACCGCATCATCTTCCCGATCGCGGACGTGCGCGGCCGGGTGATCGCCTTCGGCGGCCGCGCGATGCAAGCGGACGCGAAGGCCAAGTACCTGAACTCGCCCGAGACGCCGCTCTTCCACAAGGGGCAGGTGCTCTACAACCTGAACCAGGCGCGCAAGGCCGCCCACGATCGCGGCACGCTCATCAGCGTCGAAGGCTACATCGATGCCATCGCGATGACGCTCGCAGGCTACCCCAACACCGTGGCACAGCTCGGCACGGCGCTCACGGAGGAGCAGCTGGCGCTGATGTGGCGTCATGCCGACGAGCCGATCCTCTGCTTCGACGGCGACGGCGCCGGGCAGCGCGCCGCCAATCGGACTCTCGACGTCGCCCTGCCGATGCTGGAGCCGGGCCGGTCGCTGCGCTTCGCGATGCTGCCGGAGGGCCAGGACCCCGACGACCTGCTGCGCTCGGGCGGCGCGGCGGCGATCGACAAGGTGGTCGAGGCGGCCAAGCCCCTGGTGGAGGTGCTGTGGAGCCGCGCCGTCGAGACCGGCTCGACCGACACCCCGGAGCGCCGCGCCGGCCTCGCCAAGACCCTGCGCGGACTGATCTCCGGCATCCGCGACGAGACGGTGCGGAGCTATTATCGCGACGAGATCGAGGAGCGCCTGCGCGGTCTCTCGCCCCGCAGCGCGCCTCAGCAGCGCGGCGCCTACCAGCCGGGCGGACGGCAGAATACTTACCTAAGGAAGCCTCGCCCCGGCGATCCACCGCCGTCGCCGCGGCTCACCGCTGGGCCGAGCGCCGGGCTTGCCCGCTCCAACGGGTTTTCCGGCAGCGGCAGCTCCCGCGAGGCGATGATCGTGGCGAGCCTCCTCGTCCACCCCGAGCTGCTCGGTCTCGAAGCGGAGGACCTCGCCGCCCTCGATCTCGAGGATCCGGATGCGGTGGCCCTGCGCTCGCTGCTCCTGGACCGCGCGGCCGACGCCGCCGACCCGGACGTGGCGGTGGTGGAGAACCGCTTGGCCCGGGCGGGGCTCGAGGCGGCGAGCGCGCGGCTCGCCGCGCGGGTGCGCCCCGGCGACCGTTGGGCGCTCGATCCGCATGCCGACCTGGTCAAGCTGGAAGACGCATTGCGTCAGGCCGTGATCTTGCACCGCAAGGCCGGCGCGCTAAATAGCGAACTCCGACAGGCGGAACGTGCGCTCGTCGAAGAAGAAACAGAGGCGAACTTCGCTTGGCTGTGCGACGTCAAGGAGCGCTTGGCGGTGATCGCGGGAGCGGAGACCGAGGCGGACCTGCAGGACACGAACGACTCGACTGTGTCGTAGGGCCTGTGCGATGGCGGAATACGAAGCGCCTTCGCGGCATGGTTAACAATCGGTCAAGCGTCTCGCTTGCATACCGAGTCCGAGCTACGACGCGGTCGAAGTGATTCGTCCGGGTTCCACACGCATTGCGGCGCCGACGGCGCGGCGTGGCCGAGAGGCCCCCGCATCGTGCCGCGCCGAAACAATAGGCTGATCATGGCGACGAAGGCAACGGAACGGGACGAGACGGACACCGCTCCGGCAGAGCAGACCGATGGGCCGCTCCTCGACCTGACGGATGCTTCGGTCAAGCGGATGGTGAAGCTCGCCAAGAAGCGCGGGTACATCACCTACGAGGAGGTCAACGAGGTCCTCCCCGAGGGGCAGTCCGACCCCGACCAGCTCGAGGACGTGCTGTCCCAGCTCTCCGAGATGGGCATCAACGTCGTCGAGGCCGAGGAGACCGACGAGGCCGCCGCCGACAAGCCCGCCAACGGCGAGGCGTCGGAGGACGAGGAGGGCGCCGAGGGCACGGAGGTGGCCGAGGTCGCCCCGACGCGCGCCGTCGCGGTCGTCACCGCCACCAAGGAGCCGACCGACCGCACCGACGACCCGGTGCGCATGTACCTGCGCGAGATGGGCTCGGTCGAGCTGCTGTCGCGCGAGGGCGAGATCGCCATCGCGAAGCGGATCGAGGCCGGCCGCGAGGCGATGATCGCGGGCCTGTGCGAGAGCCCGCTGACCTTCCAGGCGATCATCATCTGGCGCGACGAGCTCGTCGACGGCAAGGTGCTGCTGCGCGACATCATCGACCTCGAAGCCACCTATGCCGGCCCCGACGGCAAGAACCCGCAGATCGCCGAGGGCGCGACCGAGGGAGAGGAAGCCGAGGCCGAGACGCCGGCGCCCGAGGGCGGCGACGACGACGACGACATGGAGAACAACGTCTCGCTCGCGGCGATGGAAGCCGAGATCAAGCCGCGCGTGCTCGAGACGTTCGACGCGATCGCCAACAACTACCGCAAGCTGCGCAAGCTCCAGAACGAGGAGACCGCGCGCAAGGCCGGCAACGAGAAGACGACGCCCGCCCAGGAGAAGAAGCAGGCCGAGTTCAAGGACACCGTCGTCGCCGACGTGAAGTCGCTGTCCCTGAACAACAACCGCATCGAGGCCCTGGTCGAGCAGCTCTACGACATCAACAAGCGTCTCATCTCGCATGAGGGCCGCCTGATGCGCTACGCCGAGAGCCACGGTGTCGCCCGCGACGAGTTCCTGCGCCACTACCAGGGTTGGGAGCTCGACCCGAACTGGATGACCCGCGTCGGCACGCTGGGCGGCAAGGGCTGGAAGAACCTCGTCGAGAAGGGCTCGAAGCAGGTCTCGGACCTGCGCGAGCAGATTCTTACGCTCGCCTCCGAGACGGGCCTGGAGATCGGCGAGTACCGCAAGATCGTCAACATGGTCCAGAAGGGCGAGCGCGAAGCCCGCCAGGCCAAGAAGGAGATGATCGAGGCCAACCTCCGCCTCGTGATCTCGATCGCCAAGAAGTACACCAACCGCGGGCTGCAGTTCTTGGACCTGATCCAGGAGGGCAACATCGGCCTGATGAAGGCCGTCGACAAGTTCGAGTACCGCCGCGGCTACAAGTTCTCGACCTACGCCACCTGGTGGATCCGCCAGGCGATCACCCGCAGCATCGCGGATCAAGCGAGAACCATCCGCATCCCGGTGCACATGATCGAGACGATCAACAAGATCGTCCGCACCTCGCGCCAGATGCTGCACGAGATCGGCCGCGAGCCGACCCCGGAGGAGTTGGCCGAGAAGCTGGCCATGCCGCTGGAGAAGGTGCGCAAGGTCCTCAAGATCGCCAAGGAGCCGATCTCGCTCGAGACGCCGATCGGCGACGAGGAGGATTCGCACCTCGGCGACTTCATCGAGGACAAGAACGTCGTCCTGCCGATCGACGCGGCGATCCAGTCGAACCTGCGCGAGACCACGACGCGCGTGCTCGCCTCGCTCACCCCGCGCGAGGAGCGCGTGCTGCGCATGCGCTTCGGCATCGGCATGAACACCGACCACACCCTCGAAGAGGTCGGCCAGCAGTTCTCGGTGACCCGCGAGCGCATCCGCCAGATCGAGGCGAAGGCCCTGCGCAAGCTGAAGCACCCGAGCCGGAGCCGGAAGCTGCGGAGCTTCCTGGACAACTGAGCGGCCGATCCGCCATGACGTGTTTCGCCGACTCGTGTCGGCGGACCACGTCGTCGGCGGCCCGAAGCCTTGCTTTGGCGGTCCGCGAACCCACCTTGGCCGTATGCTTGAGCGTCGCCAGCATCCACCCGTGCCGCCGACCGCCGCAGCCGACGGCTCGGAGGCGGACGACGTGCCGTTCGGCGCGCTGCAGGAATGCGTCGCGATCCGCGACTGGTTGCTGAGCGAAGGAGCGCGCCTGCCCGAGCCCGACGACCTGATCGCGGGCTTCGCCGAGCGCCTGAACCAGGTCGGCGTGCCGGTGGACCGGACCTCGACGGCGATCGACACGCTGCATTCCGAGTATTCCGGAATCGGGCGCATCTGGACGCGCGAGGCCGGCACCACCGTGCGGTTGTTTCCGCACGGCGAGGCTTCCGAGCGCGCCTACGCGGCGAGCCCGTTCCGGAAGGTGCACGAGGACGCCGCATGGCTGATCCTCGACCTCGCCGACACGCCGGACGACGCCTACTCGGTGATCCCCGACCTGAAGGCCGCCGGCTACACCCACTACATCGTCGTGCCGCTGTTCTTCACCAACGGCACCCATAACGGCATCACCTTCGCGACCCGCGACCCGGACGGGTTCCGCGACGAGGACGTCGCGATCCTGCGCTTCGTCATGCCGGCGCTCGCGGCCGTGATGGAGATGCGCCTCGTCACCAAGCAGCTCGACACGGTGCTGCGCATCTACGTCGGCGACGAGCCGCACCGGGCGATCCTGTCGGGGGACATCCGTCGCGGCCAGGTGAAGCGCATCCGCTCGGCGATCCTGTTCGCCGACATGCGCGACTACACCCGCATCTCGGCGGACATGACGCCGGAAGAGGCGGTGGACCTGCTCAACATCTTCTTCGACTGCCTGGTCCCGCCGATCGAGCGTGAGGGCGGCGAGGTGTTGAAGTACCTCGGCGACGGCCTGCTCGCGATCTTCCGCGAGCCGGGCGACGACCTCGGCGGCGCCGCCAAGGGCGCGCTGACGGCGGCGCAGGGCGCACTCCAAGCGCTCGAGGAGGCCAACACCCTTCACCAGTTCGCGGTGCCGATGATGGCCGGCATCGCGCTCCACCACGGCGAGGCCGCCTACGGCAACGTTGGCTCGGGCACGCGGCTCGATTTCACCGTCATCGGCCGCGACGTGAACATGGCGAGCCGCATCGCCCGGCTCAACAAGACGCTGGGCGAGCCGCTGCTGATGTCGAAGCCCTTCGTCGACTTCCTGTGGGGCGATCCGGTGCCGCTCGGCGAGCACGTCCTCGACGGCTTTTCCGAGCCGATGATGGTCTACCGGCCGCGTCCGAAGCCGCATCGCCGCCAGCGCTGATCTCAGCCCCGCAGCGTCAGCGTGCCGCCGGCGATGCTGAAGTCGCGCACCCGCTTGAGGAACGACATCCCGAGCAGGTTCGTGCCGAGGCTGCCGCCGGGCACGACCACCGCTTCGACGTCGCGCACGGTGACCGGCCCGATCCGGATCATGCCGATGCGCACCGGGGCGACCCGCACCACGCCGTTGGCCGTCATCACCGGTTGGGTGAAGTCGCGCGGCGTGAGGACGAGGCCGAGACGCGCGGCCGCCTCCTCGGTGAAGCTGCACGCGGTGGCGCCGGTGTCGACCATCATCCGGAGCGAGCGGCCGTCCACCAGGGCGTCGGCGAGGAAGTGACCGTTGCGGTCCGCATTGAGGGCGATCGCACTCGGTGCCGAGGATGATGGCGGCGCCGCGGGCGCCGGCCGCGCGTCGGCCTTGCGGTGGGTCAGGCGGTCGCCGACCCCGCCGAGCACGCCTGCGGCGAGGCCGGCCCCTACGCAGAGCAACAGGATCGTCCGCAACGCCAACCTCCGCGCCCCGAGGGGGACCGGCGGAGACCACCACGGAACCGGTGAACGATACGTGGCGCCTCGCGCGTACCCGGCGGAAACTCGCTGCCTTTCGTGCCGACAGGGTTTCCGAACCGTCTCGGCGTGACGACGACAGACGGCGACCATCCTGCGCGTTCGCCCCTTTGACGGGGTTGACCGGGCCGGCCAGTGGGACCACATCTGCGGTGTTCCAGGGAGATCCCCGGCAAGGGGCTGAGAAACCGCTGGCAGGCTCGCAAGGGCTCGCGGCGCGGAAATCCTTCGAACCTGATCCGGTTCACACCGGCGTAGGGATTGGACCGTGGGCGTCGTCCTCGTGGACGGATCGCACCAGCTTCTCGAAGGAAGCGTCAGGCCCGGTCTCTGCGACACCACGCGGAGGATCTTTTGGGTCGTCACCCAGCATCACCGATCGGGGTTCGCCGGACGAACGGCGGCACGAACCCGTCCGTCACGTTGCCAGCCCGCGCCGACGTCGCCATCGTCGGCGGCGGCTTGATCGGGCTGTCGATCGCCTGGCGCATCGCGCAGTCCGGTCGGTCCGTCGCGGTCGTCGAGCGCGAGACCATCGGGTCCGGCGCGAGCCTCGCCGCCACCGGCATGCTGGCGCCCGCGGCCGAGCACGAGCCCGGCTCGGACCCGCTGCTCCCGCTCGCCCTCGATTCGCTGCGGCGCTGGCCCGGGTTCCGCGACGAGCTCGAAGCGGCCGCCGGCCACGACATCGACTACCGCGAGGATGGGACGCTGGTGCTGGCCATCGGCCGCGACGAGGTCGAGCGCCTGCGCTTCCGCTACGACTTGCAGCGCCGCTCGGGCGTCGCCGCCGAATGGGTCGCGGGCACCGAGGTCCGCCGCCGCGAGCCGGCCTTGCGCCCCTCGGTCACCGCCGGCGTGTTCTGCCCGCTCGACCACCAGGTCGATCCGAGCCGGGTGATGGCGGCGCTCGTGCAGGCCTGCCGTGGCGCCAGCGTGGCGCTCGTCGAGAACAGCCCGGTCGTCGCCCTCGAACGGACATCCGGGCGCGTCACCGGCCTCCGCACCGCCAATGGCGTTCTGCAGGCCGACACCGTGATCCTTGCGGCCGGCGCCTGGAGTGGGGAGGGCGGCCTGCTGCCCCAAAACCTCGCCCTGCCGGTCCGCCCGCTCAAGGGCCAGTCGCTGGCGCTGAAGACGACCGCGCACACCGGCACGCTGTCGCACATGGTGTGGACCGAGCAGGTCCACATGGCACCGAAGGGCGACGGCCGCATCGTCGTCGGCGCGACGGTGGAGGACTGCGGCTTCCGCCCCGGCGTCACCGCCGGCGGGCTCTACGCCCTTCTGGAGGGCGCGCGGCGCGTGCTGCCCGGCATCGAGGAGATGGAGGTCGAGGCGGTGTGGAGCGGGTTCCGCCCGACCTCGGACGACGACGCGCCGATCCTGGGCGAGATCGCCCCCGGGCTGGTCGTCGCCACCGGCCATCATCGCAACGGCTACCTGCTCGCCCCGGTGACCGCCGACGCGATCGCAGCCCTCGTCACCACGGGCGCGATGCCGGCGGTGGCCCGGGATTTCTCCCTCGCACGGTTTACCGCAAGCCAGGACGTGAGGGCTTCGGCATGAGGCTGACGGTGAACGGGCAAGCCCGCGAGATCGAGGCCGCCGACCTCGCCGCGTTGTTCGCGCACGCGGCGGAGGAGACCGGCAGCCCCGATCCGCAGGGGGTCGCCATCGCGGTCAACGGCCACGTCGTCCGCCGTCGCGATTGGGAGCGCACCCCGATCGCGGACGGCGACCGCATCGAGATCGTACGCGCCATGCAGGGAGGCTAGAGGATGCTCGAGACGCTCACACCCCTCCGTCCGGAGGCCGACGACCCCTTCGTCGTCGCCGGCGTCACGCTGAGTTCGCGCCTGTTCATCGGCACGGCCGGCTATCCGACGCAGGTGATCATGCGCGATGCGGTCGCGGCCTCGGGGGCCGAAGTCGCCACCGCCTCGATCCGCCGGGTTTCGCTCCAGGGCCACGGCTCGGACACGGTCAAGATCCTGAAGGGGCGTCGCTTCCTGCCCAACACCGCCGGCTGCGAGACCGCGCGCGACGCGATCATGACCGCGGAGCTGGCGCGCGAGGCCCTCGACACGAACTGGATCAAGGTCGAGGTCATCGGCGACCGCGAGACGCTGTACCCGGACGTGACCGAGCTGATCGAGGCCTGCCGCCACCTCGTCGACGACGGCTTCGTCGTGCTGCCATACTGCAACGACGACCCGATCGTCTGCCAACGGCTCGCCGACCTCGGCTGCGCCGCAGTGATGCCGATGGGCTCGCTCATCGGGTCGGGCATGGGCATCGCCAACCCGGCCAACCTGGAGCTGATCTGCCGCCGCATGAGCGTGCCGGTGATCGTCGACGCCGGCATCGGCACGGCCTCCGACGCGGTGATCGCGATGGAGCTTGGGGCCGACGCCTGCCTGATCAACACCGCCGTCGCCAAGGCCGACGACCCCGTCCGCATGGCCTACGCCATGCGCGGCGCGGTCCAAGCGGGACGCGACGCGTATCTTGCCGGCCGCATTCCCCGACGCGGCCGGGCCGAGCCGTCGAGCCCGCAGCTCGGCCTTGTCGGCTCGTAGCCTGCCGTCGCCCCTGTTGGCGGTCACCGACCGGCACGGGCCGCGCCCCCTGGTGGAGGCCGTCGCCGCCGTGCTCCACGGCGGCGGTCGCTGGGTCTGGTTCCGCGACAAGGACCTGCCACCATCCGAGCGGCGGGAGCTGGCGGCGCGGATCGCCGAACGCGTCGGCCAGGCCGGCGGCGTGCTCACCGTCGGCGGCGACGCCGACCTCGCGGCCGACCTCGGCGCCGGGCTCCATCTCGGCGGCGGGACGGATCGTTCCGCCATCGCCGCGGCCCGGCAACGGGTCGGCGCAGCCCTCGTCGGCATCTCGGCCCACACGCTCCGAGACGTCGCGGAGGCGGCCGAGGGCGGCGCGGACTACGTGACGCTGAGCCCGATCTTCGCCACCGCGAGCAAGCCCGGCTACGGCCCCGCCCTCGGGCTCGATGCGCTCGCCGAAGCTGTGCGGATCGGAATTCCGGTGATCGCGCTCGGAGGGATCGATATCATCACCGCCGCCGAATGCCGTCGGCACGGCGCGGCGGGTATGGCCGTGATGGGCGGCCTGATGCGCGCCGCCGACCCGGCTGCCGAGACCCGCGCGCTTTTGAGCGCCTGGGCAACCCGCTCGGACGAGCGCTGAGGCAGGATCAAAGGATCGCAGGATCCTGGCTACCCACTCGGCGTTTCGCCGAAAACCGCTCTCGATCGGTTTCGCCCACCCACCCCCTCATCCTGAGGTGCGGCATCAGCCGCCTCGAAGGAGCCATCCAGCTCGCGCGCGATACCTGGAGGCCTCCTTCGAGGCCTCCGCTTCGCTGCGGTACTTCAGGATGAGGGTGGGGGTGGGAATACCGCTGGCGGTGAACGCTACTTCGTCGGCGCAGGCCCGTAGGGCGGGCGCGGGATCGCACGGTGGGCGGCGCGCAAAGCTGCCGACCAGCGTTCGCGCAGGTCGTGGAAGTAGCCCTCGCCGGCTTCGATCCGGTGGTTGACCTCGAGGTCGAGGGCGTTGCGGCGGGCGAGGGCGATGTCGATCGGCAGGCCGACGCCGAGGTTCGAGCGCATCGTCGAATCCATCGAGACGAGGCCGACCTTGAGCGCGTCGTAGAGCTCGGTCTCGAACTTCACGGCGCGGTCGAGGATCGGCTTGCCGTACTTGTGCTCGCCGATCTGCAGGAAGGGCGCGTCGGTGCTGCACTCGATGAAGTTGCCGGCCGAGTAGATCAGGAACAGCCGCATCGGCTCGCTGCCGATCTGGCCTCCGAACAGCAGCGACACGGAGAACCGAAGCCCCGCCGCCTCGAATCCGGTCTTCTCGATCGCGCGGACGCGGCGGATGGCACGGCCGACGAGCTGGGCCGCCTCGAACATCGTGGTCGTCTCGACGAGCTTCAGCTTCGGCTCGCCGTCGTCGCCGGTCACGCCCTCGGAGAGCAGGCTCAGCACCGATTGCGTCACCGAGAGGTTGCCGGCCGAGGCCAGCATCATCACCCGCTCGCCCGGCACGTTGAAGTGGTGGAGCTTGCGATAGGTCGAGATGTCGTCGAGCCCCGCATTGGTGCGGGTGTCGGCGATCATCACCAGGCCGTCCTCGACGAGGACGCCGACGCAGTAAGTCATGGGATCAGGCTTTTCGAAGAGGTGCGCGCGTCAGGATTGCGGTGCCGCCTGGGCTTGCTCCACCCGGAGCTTCACGTCCAGCGTTTCGGTGCCGCCGCCGGTGCGGCTGCCGCGGATCGGGGCGGCGCCGAGGTAGTCGAGGCCGGAGGCGACGCGGATGTAGGCCTCCGTCGTCGCGTCGCCGGTGGTCGGGTCGAAGCCGACCCAGCCGAGATCGGGCACCAGCGCTTCGGCCCAGCCGTGCGGCGTCTGCTGCTCGACGTCGCTTCCCTCCGGACGGTGGTATCCGGAGACGTAGCGGGCGGGAATCGCCCGGTGCCGGGCGGCGGCGATGAAGACGTGGGCGAAGTCCTGGCACACGCCGGCCTCCGCCGCGAACGCCTTCGGCGCGGGCACGGCGGCGCTGGCAGGGCCCGGCGTGTAGCTCATGTGCGCGTGCACCGCGGCCATCAGGCGGTGCAGGAAGGGGAGGGCGGCCGGATCGCCGGCGGTGGCGGCCGCGTCGGACAGCGCCTGGATCTCCGGGCTCGGCAGGACGAGGTCGGTGTCGCGCAGGTAGAACGTCTCGGGCAGCCGCTCGACGGCGCCGCGGACGATGCCGTGGGTCTCGTGGGTGTCGACCTCGCCGGTCACCCGGATCACCAGGGCCTCGGAGGCCTGGTCCGGCGTGAACCAGTGCACGACGTTGCCGTAGCCGTCCTCGCGCTCGGTGAGCCGGCCGTCGACCGACGGCTCGATGCGCCAGCGCCGGACGTACTGGCCGTCGTGGTCGCGCGGCGTCATGCGCAGGACCTGGATCAGCCCGCGTGCCGGTTGCTCGTAGCTGTAGATGGTCTCGTGGACCACGCGGATGCGCATGCGTCGATTCTGCCCGTCTTGCCTCTGCCGGCTTCGTTCGTGCCGGCTTTGCCTTCGCCGTCCCGCCTCCGCCCATCTCGGCGGCGCCGACGGTCGGAGCCACGCGCGGCCCCGGTGCCACGTTCTACACGACGTTCCGCGGTCGCGCGCAACCGAGCCCGCGTCCTTGGAAGCCGAATCGCCACGTCTTCCGCGGACCTCGGCGCTTCAGCCGAGATACTGGTCCGCGATCGCGGCGCCGACCTTGTTGTTCTCGCCGATGAACGCGATCACGAACTCATGCAGCCCCGAGGCGAAGACCCGGTCGATCTCCTCGCTTTCCAGGCGCGCGAGCAAGTTGCTCGCGAGGCGCTGGCTCGCGCCGCGCCGCCCGTAGGCGTCGGCGATCAGGTCGAGATGCTCGACGAGCACGCCGTAGCAGTTGGTGAAGGAACGCGGCATCTGCCGGTTGAGGATCAGCAGGTCGGCCACCAGCAGCGGCTTGACGCTCTCGCGATACACCCAGTGATAGGCGTTGAAGGCGGAGACTTCGCGTAGGATCGTGGTCCACTGGAAGTAGTCGAGACTGCCGCCGACGGTCTCGGATGCCGGCAGGAGGATCTTGTACTTCACGTCGAGGATGCGGGCGGTGTTGTCGGCCCGCTCGATCGCGGTACCGAGCCGCGTGAACCAGTAGGTGTCGTTGCGCAGCATCGTCCGGTAGGCCGAGCCGTCGAAGGTCAGCGAGATGCCCTTCACCCAGTCGAGGAAGCGCGAGAACGCGTCGCGGTCGAGGTCCTTCTTCTCGTAGGACCGCAATTCGAGCCACGCCCCGTTGATGGTGTCCCACATCTCCGTGGTGAGCGCGGTGCGGACGCTCCGGGCGTTCTCGCGCGCGCTCTCGATGCAGGAGCGGATCGAGGACGGGTTGTGCGGGCTGAAGGCGAGGAAGTCGCACACGGTGGCGGCGTTCACGCCGTCGTAATGCGGCTTGAACACCTCCGGGTCGCCGGCAGAGGCCAGCGCCGAGGCCCATTCATTGGTCTCGCCTCCGCCGTAGCTCGTCGGCAGCGAGGCCAGCCGATGCGCGGCGTCGAGGATGCGGGCGACGAATTCCGCCCGTTCGACGTAGCGCGAGAGCCAGTAGAGGTTGTCGGCAGTCCTGGAGAGCATGGCTGTTTCGCTGGGTCTCTTCGGCTCGGCCCGGAGGCGTGCGCCGCTCCGCGGTTCTCGGTGAGGGCAGGCGTCAGGCCGTCACGCGTCCAGGACCCAGGTGTCCTTCGTACCGCCGCCCTGGCTCGAATTCACCACCAAAGATCCCTCCTTCAACGCCACGCGGGTGAGCCCGCCCGGCACGATGCGGATTTCGTCGGCGCCGCACAGCACGAAGGGGCGCAGGTCGACGTGGCGCGGGGCCACGCCCGAGGCGACGAAGGTCGGGCAGGTGGAGAGCGAGAGCGTCGGCTGGGCGATGAAGCCGTCCGGCGCGTGGCGCAGGCGCTTGGCGAACTCCTCGATCTCGCGCTTGGTCGCGTGCGGCCCGACGAGCATGCCGTAGCCGCCCGAGCCGTTGACCTCCTTCACGACGAGCTCGGACAGGTTGTCCATCACGTAGGAGAAGGCCTCCTTCTCGCGGCAGCGATAGGTCGGCACGTTGTGCAGGATCGGCTCCTCGCCGGTGAAGAACTTCACGATCTCCGGCATGTAGCTGTAGACCGCCTTGTCGTCGGCGATGCCGGTGCCCACCGCGTTGGCCAGCGTGACGCTGCCGCGCTCGTAGGCGTTCATCAGGCCCGGCACGCCGAGCATCGAATCGGGGCGGAACACCAACGGGTCGAGGAAGTCGTCGTCGAGGCGGCGGTAGATCACGTCGACCCGGCGCGGCCCCTCGGTGGTCCGCATGTAGACCACGTCGTCCTTGGTGAAGAGGTCGCCGGCCTCCACCAGCTCGACGCCGAGCTTGTCTGCCAGGAAAGAGTGCTCGTAGAACGCCGAGTTGTAGCGGCCGGGCGTCAGCAGCACGACGGTGGGGTCGCGGGTCGCCGTCACCGGCGCGAGGCTGCGCAGCGTCGCGAGCAGGGCGTCCGGATAGTTCTCCACCGGCGCCACGCGGTGGCGGGAGAACAGGTCCGGGAACAGCCGCAGCATCACCTCGCGGTTCTCGAGCATGTACGACACGCCGGAGGGGATGCGGGCGTTGTCCTCCAGCACGAAGAAGTCGTTCTCGCCGGTCCGGACGATGTCGATGCCGGCGATGTGCACGTAGAGGTCGTGCGGCACCCGGAACGAGCGCATCTCCATCCGGTAGTGTGCGTTCTTGTAGACGAGGTCGGCCGGGATGATGCCGGCCTTGATGCATTCCTGGGCGCCGTAGATGTCCTTCAGGAACATGTTGATCGCGGTGACGCGCTGCTTCAGCCCGCGCTCGAGGAAGCCCCATTCCGGCTTGGTGATCACCCGCGGGATGATGTCGAACGGGATCAGCCGCTCGGTCGATTCGTTGTCGCCGTAGACGGCGAAGGTGATGCCGATACGCCGGAACAGTAGCTCGGCCTGGCTCCGGCGGGTGTTGAAGTGATCGACAGGCGTCGCGTCGAGCCACGCCTTGAGCTGGCCGTAGGCCTCGCGGACGTCTGCTTGGCTCGTCGCGCTGCCTGCGAAGGCGGTCATCTCGTCGAAGGCTACGCCCGCCATACAGTCTCTCCCCGATACGGCACGCTAGAGGCAAGAGGCGCGCCACGCAAAGGGATTACGAGCTTGTCCGAGGCTCGTTCCAAACACGTCTCAGATCAGGCGCAGGCCCTTTAAGCTGGCATGACCCGATCGGCCGAGGATGACGTGGTCGTGCACCACGATCTTCAGCGGGCTCAACACGGCGACGACCTCGCGGGTCATCGCCACGTCGGCGGCCGAGGGCGCCGGATCGCCCGACGGGTGGTTGTGCGCCAGGATGATCGCGGTCGCCGACAGTTCGAGCGACCGCCGCGCCACCTCCCGCGGGTAGACCGGCGTGTGATCGACCGTGCCGCGCCCCTGGATCTCGTCGGCGATGAGGTGGTTGCGCTTGTCGAGGAACAGCACCCGGAACTCCTCGCGGGTGGCGAAGGCCATGGTGGCGCGCAGGTACTCGATCAGTTCGGCCCAGGAGGAGAGCAGCGCGCGCTGTGCGATGGCGCCCCGCGCCAGCCGCCGCCCGGCCGCCTCCATCAGCTTGAGGTCGGCGACGACCCCGGCGCTGACGCCCTCGACCTCGGCGAGGCGCGCCGGCTCGGCGCTCAGCACCTCCGCGAAGCTGCCGAAGCGGCGGATCAGCGCCTTGGCCAGCGGCTTCACGTCCCGGCGCGGGATGGCGCGGAACAGGGCGAGCTCGAGCAGCTCGTAGTCGGGCAGCGCGTCGGCGCCGTGCTTGGTGAAGCGCTCGCGCAGGCGGTCGCGATGGCCGAGATAGTGTGGCGGCGCCTCCGGCTTCGGGGCGACGGCCGGCCGTTCGGCGAAGAGCCCGTGCTCGGCCTCGTCGCCGGGGCCCGGCACGGCCTCAGGCTCCCGGGTTGGCGGGCTGGTGCAGCCCCTTCGGCGACACCGTGAAGATCTCCACGCCGGTCTCGGTCACCGCCACCGTGTGCTCGAACTGGGCCGAGAGCGAGCGGTCGCGGGTCACCGCGGTCCAGCCGTCGGAGAGCACCTTCACCGCCGGGCGGCCGAGGTTGATCATCGGCTCGATCGTGAAGAACTGGCCCGGCCTCAGCGACACGTCGTAGCTCGCCTCGACGTAATGCAGGATGGTCGGCGCGTCGTGGTAGCTCCGGCCGAGGCCGTGGCCGCAGAAGTCGCGCACCACCGAGCAGCGCTCGCCCTCGGCGTAGGTCTGGATCGCGCGGCCGATGTCGTTGGTCGAGCCGCCGGGCTTCACAGCGGCGACGCCGCGCATCAGCGCCTCGTAGGTGATCTCGCATAGGCGGGCGGCCTTGCGCGGCACCTCGCCGACAAAGGCCATCCGGCTCGAATCGCCGTGCCACCCGTCGAGGATCAGGCACATGTCGAGGTTGACGATGTCGCCCTCGCGCAAAGGCTTGTCGTTGGGGATGCCGTGGCAGACCACGTGGTTGATCGAGGTGCAGATCGATTTCGGGTAGCCGCGATAGAGCAGCGAGGCCGGGTAGGCGCCGTGATCCATGGCGAACTCGTAGGCGAGCTTATCGAGCGCCTCGGTGGTCACGCCGGGCTGGGTCGCCTCCATCAGCACGTCGAGGCCTTCCGCCGTCAGGCGTCCGGCGCGGCGCATGCCTTCGAAGCCCTCCGGTCCGTGGATCGGTGCTTGGGGCACCCGCCGCGTCGCTTGGTCTTGCTGGGTCATCGAGGGGCTTGTCCGCGCCGGGCCGGTCTTCGACAGCTTATGTACGGCGTGGCCGCCGCAGCGCCAAGTCACGGAACTCTACGCCGGGCGACCGACCCGGCGCCGCGTGACCTGAGGGCGCCTGCGTTCGCTCCGAGGCTTGCGCCGGACGGAGGCACGGCGGCATAAGCGGGGCTCGGGCGACCCGGTGCGACGGGTCCCAAGGCACAGGACGGCGCGATGGCTGACAGGGCGGTACCGCACTTCCACAACGAGCTCGGCGTCGCGGTCATCCATGTCGGCTCGCGCGAGTTCATGTGCATCGGCGCGCTGCCGCCGTTCGACCACCCGCACGTGTTCCTCGACATGGGTGCCGACAACGAGATCATCTGCCAGTACTGCTCGACGCTCTATCGCCACCGCGCCGACCTGAAGGCCGGCCACGCCGATCCGGCGGCGAGCGTCTGGCACGACCAGAAGGCGGCGGCCGAATAGGGCCATGCCGCGAAGCCTGATGCCGCGAGACCCCGGGCCGGCGCTGAGCGTCGCCGTGGTCGGCGGTGGGATCGGCGGGCTGACCGCGGCCCTGGCGCTCAACGCCGCCGGCCACGCCGTCACGATCGTCGAGCGCCGAACCGGGTTCAGCGAGGTCGGCGCCGGTCTTCAGCTCTCCCCGAACGCGAGCCGCGTGCTCGCCGACCTCGGCCTCGCGGCGGCCCTCCGACGCGCCGGATCGGAGCCGCCGGGCGTCGTCGTCCGCGCGCTCGATTCGGGCCGCAAGATTGGCGGCGTGACGCTCGGCGCGGCGGCGCGCGACGCCTTCGGTGCGCCCTACTACGTCATCCACCGAGCCGACCTTCAGACCCTGCTCCTCGACGCGGTGCGCTCCCGCCCCGGCATCCGCCTGCTGATGGGCCGCGAAGTCACCGGCCTCACCGAGACCGAGGACTGCGTCACCCTAGCCCTTGAGAGCGGGAACGGCGCGCGCAGCGAAAGTTTGTCGGCCGACTTGGTCGTCGGCGCGGACGGCCTGCGCTCGCGCATCCGCGGCCACCTCGATCCGCGTGGGCTCAGCCAAGCCGGGATGGCCGCCTGGCGGGCGATCGTGCCGCGTGAGGCGGTGCCGGAGGCGCTTGCGGGCGAGGCGACCGGGCTCTGGCTCGGGCGCGGCCGCCATGTCGTCCACTACCCGATCCATGCCGGGCGCGACCTCAACGTTGTCGCGGTCGTGCCGGAGCGGCAGGGCGACGAAGATTGGGGGCGGCTCGGCGAGCCGGCGGTGCTGCGCGCGCAGTTCCGCGACTGCGCGCCGGATCTGGCCGAACTCCTGACCGTGCCCGATTCCTGGCTGGTCTGGTCGCTCGCCGACCGGCCGGTGGCGCGCCCGATCGCCCGCGGCCGGGTCGCGCTGCTGGGCGACGCCGCCCACCCGGTTCTGCCGTTCCTGGCGCAGGGTGCGGCACTGGCGATCGAAGATTGCGCGATTCTTGCGCAGTGCCTCGCCGCGCAGCCCGTCGTCGAAGCGCTCGACGCCTACGCCAGGGCCCGTCGGCGCCGGGTCCGCCGGGTGCAGCGCGCCGCCCGCGCCAACGGCCGGACCTACCATACCGGCGGCATCACCGCCTTCGTGCGCGACGCGGTGATGCGTCGTCTCGGCCCAGACGGCATGCGCGAACGCTACGCCTGGCTCTACGGTTGGACGCCGGACGCTTGATCTCGAGAAACTTGATCTCGTCCGCGCCGACGGTTACCGCTTCGGCGCATCGCAGGGCCGCTTGCCGAAATTGGTAGACGGAAGGCACTTAAAATGCCTCGGGCTTCGCCCGTGTGGGTTCGAGTCCCACAGCGGCCACCACGCCCCGATCCATCCCCCGATCCTTGCCCGGCACCGGCCGTCCTGATACGCGAGCGGGATCATCTCCAGGGATTGCGGGTGAGGGCGCGCCGCGCCCGATCCGCAGAACCGTACCCCGCAGGGTTCGCCGCGGGCATGGCGCGTGCCTGCCTGGACGACCCTGCACCCGCCATCGGGCCGCGCGACCTCCCGCGCCGGCCCCGCCGAACCTGATAGGATGCCTGCGATGGCCCGCGAATTCATCTACCACATGAAAGGCCTGACCAAGACCTACACCGGCGGGAAGAAGGTGTTGGACAACGTCAACCTGTCCTTCTACCCCGATGCCAAGATCGGTGTGCTCGGTATCAACGGCTCGGGCAAGTCGACGCTCCTGAAGATCATGGCCGGTATCGACACGGAGTGGACCGGGGAGGGCTTCGTCGCGCAGGGCGCACGGGTCGGCTACCTGCCGCAGGAGCCGCAGCTCGATACGACTAAATCGGTCCGCGAGAACGTGATGGAGGGCGTTGCCGAAAAGCAGGCGCTGCTCGACCGCTACAACGAGCTCGCGATGAACTATTCCGACGAGACGGCGGACGAAATGACCCGCCTCCAGGACGAGATCGAATCGCAGAACCTCTGGGAACTCGAATCCAAGGTCGACCAAGCCATGGAGGCCCTGGGCTGCCCGAGCGACGAGCAGCCGGTCGCCACCCTGTCGGGCGGCGAGCGCCGCCGCGTCGCGCTCTGCCGGCTGCTGCTGTGGGAGCCTGAGCTGCTGCTTCTCGATGAGCCGACCAACCACCTCGACGCCGAGACGGTGAACTGGCTCGAAGGCCACCTCAAGAACTACCCGGGCGCGATCCTGATCGTGACCCACGATCGCTACTTCCTCGACAACGTCACCAGCTGGATCCTCGAGCTCGATCGCACCAAGGGCATCCCCTACGAGGGCAACTATTCGGCCTGGCTGGTGCAGAAGCAGAAGCGCCTGCAGCAGGAGGGCCGCGAGGACATGGCCCGCCAGCGCTCGATCGCCCGCGAGCAGGAATGGATCTCCGCCTCGCCGAAGGCGCGCCAATCCAAGTCGAAGGCGCGTATCACGCGCTACGAGGAGCTGGTCGCCAAGCAGAACAACAAGGTCGACGCGGCGGCGCAGATCGTGATCCCGATCGACGAGCGGCTGGGCAACAACGTCATCGAGTTCGATCACCTCAACAAGGCCTTCGGCGACCGCCTGCTGATCGAGGACCTGTCGTTCAAGCTGCCGCCGGGCGGCATCGTCGGCGTGATCGGCCCGAACGGCGCCGGCAAGACGACGCTGTTCAAGATGATCACCGGCCAGGAGAAGCCGGACGGCGGCGACATCTCCGTCGGCACGACGGTGAAGCTCGGCTACGTCGACCAGTCGCGCGACGCGCTCGACCCCAACGCCACGGTCTGGCAGGAGGTCTCAGGCGGCAACGACATCATCTATTTCAACAAGCGCGAGATCAATTCGCGGGCCTACTGCGCGGCCTTCGCCTTCAAGGGCGGCGACCAGCAGAAGAAGGTCGGCACGCTGTCGGGCGGCGAACGCAACCGCGTGCACCTCGCCCGGACGCTGAAGGGCGGCGCCAACGTCCTGCTGCTCGACGAGCCGACCAACGACCTCGACATGGAGACCCTGCGCGCCCTCGAGGACGCGCTGGAGGATTACGCCGGCTGCGCCGTCATCATCAGCCACGATCGCTGGTTCCTGAACCGCATCGCGACCCACATCCTCGCCTTCGAGGGCGACAGCCACGTCGAGTGGTTCGAGGGCAACTTCTCGGATTACGAGGCCGACAAGATGCGCCGGCTCGGCGCCGACTCGCTGATGCCGAAGAAGATCAAGTACAAGAAGTTTTCGCGTTGAAATGAACCGCGACTTGGCTTCCGTCTTCTCAAAAGATGGAGGCCAGGTTTTCTGCAGCCAGCGGCGTCTTCGCTCAATTCGGATGCTCCACGAACCCGGTTCCATCCTCTCCCCGTCATTCCGGGGCTGCGCAGCAGAGCCCGAAATCCAGAACCTTGGGTTGAGTTCTAGATTGCGCCATCTGCGGCTCTGGATTCCGGGCTCGACTACGACGCCCCGGAATGACGGGCAGGGGGCTCTCGGCCGGGAGACACGTTCATGGGTCCCGAACCACAAACCAAAACGGCCGCACCCCTTCCGGGATGCGGCCGTTTTCGTTCGAGGCGAGAGGCCTAGAAGTACGACTTCAGCGTGCCGCGGCGGCGCACGTCGAGGGTGGCGCAGTGGAACGAGCCGCCGAACGGGCCGTAGCTCAGGAACGGCGCCGGGATCGGGTCGAAGCCCCAGTCCTTGAGCGCCTTGATCAACGTCGGCTGGCTCTGGTCCACGACGATCTTCTTCTCGTCGATGGCGAGCACGTTGATCGAGGTCCAGGGCGAGCACATCGAGATCTTGCTCATGAAGCCCTCGACCGGGTCGGGGCGAGGGGCGACGAGCACGTCCCACTTCTTCAACACCGCCGGCAACTTCTCGACGTCGATGTAGTCCGGGTTGACCAGCACCTTGCCCGGGGCGAGCGGCATGAACGACGAATCGATGTGCATCGGCTGCGGGCAGCGGCTCTCGATCTCGTGGACGCGGAAGCCCGAGCCGAGGTGGCGGCGCAGCCACTCGATGCCCATCAGGTTCGTCACGTTGGAGCGGGTGACGAAGATGTCGCGGCCGCAGCGGACGAAGTCGGCGGCGTCGAAGACCGGCTCGAACTCGTTGACCGTGAACTGCATCGGCTCGCCGGCCTTCAGGTTCGGCACGCGGTAGTCGTAGTTGTACAGCTCGTCGGTGAGCTGAGGCCGCGGCGCGGAGGTCCAGCGCGCGCCGGCGCGGAAGTATTCCTTGAACAGCGAGCGGTAGGCGTCGCCCTCGAAGTAGCGCGAGCGCCAGCACATCGGGCTCTCGATGATCTCGTCGCCGATCACGAGGTACGGGTCGCGCGGGCAGGCGACGCAAAAGCCGCGGGACGACCAGCGCGGCGCGCGGTACTTCTTCGAGAAGTCGATGGTGTCCGGGCGGCGGATCTTCACGCCCTCGCCGGCGAGGATGCGAATGAAGTTGTCGAGCTCTTTCTGCGCGAGCTTCTTCATGAAGCCCGGGTAGCGGAAGCCCGAGGCGAAGCGGTAGAACGGCTGCGCCGCCCGCGGCAGGTTGAAGATCACGGTCAGGTGGTGCGTCGGGATCGTGGCGCCGTCGAGGGATCCGACGATCACCTCTTCGAGCGGGTCCCACTCGTTCCACGCCATCACCGGCGAGTGCGGCGCGGGGATTCCGGGTTCCCTGCTGACGAAGCCGTCGGCGCGGGCGTCGTCGAGCACGGCCTCTCCGGCCGAGTGGGAAGCGTCGCGGTCCATGGTGATCCCTTCGTGATGCGCCGTGCGGGCGGTCTGCTCGGGGTGAAAACCCCTGGTGCCGCTTTGGTCCGCACTGTGTCTATCGGGTGATAGACATTGCCGATCGTTGCTGCAACTTGAGCCTTACTCCTCGTCCGCAGCGGTCTTTTTCGGTCGAAATCGCGGCGAGAATCCAGCATCAAGCCACCCCCGAGCTTGAAAGAGGATCATGAAGCGTCTGACGACCCTGGCCCTGATCGCCGGCCTCTGCACGGTCGTCGGCCTGTTTCTGTCCTCCGGTCTCGAGGATGTGGCCGCGGCGGTGGTGAGTGCCGGTTGGGGCGCCCTGGCGGTCGTCGCCGCGCGCGCCGTGGCCGTCGCATGGGCCGGCCTCGGCTGGTACGTGATCTTCCCCGTCTCCGGCCGGCCGAACCTCTCTGCCTGCATCAACCTGCGCTTCGTGCGCGAGGGCATCAACACGCTGCTGCCGGTGGCGACGGTGGGCGGTGACTTCGTCGGCGCGCGCCTCCTGGCCAAGCGCGGCGTCGCCGGCGGCCTCGCCGGCGCGAGCATGTTCGTCGACATGATGACACAGGCGCTGACGCAGCTGCTGTTCACGCTGGGCGGCCTCGGGCTGCTGGTGTGGCTCGCCGGCGACGGCCCGATCGTGCGCACCGTAGCCGGCGGCCTCGCCATCGCGGCGCCGGCCATCGGCGCGTTCTACCTGATCCAGCGCCGGGCTGGGCACCGCCTGATCCAGGGCATTGTCGATCGCTTCGCCTCGGGTCGCGAGTGGCAGGCGCTCGGCGCCGTCGACGTGCTCTACGACAACCTGCGCCGCCTCTACGGCGCGCCCCTGCGCATCTTCTCGGGCATCGGCGTGCACCTCGTCGGCTGGCTGATCGGCACGATCGAGGTCTACGTCTGCCTGCACTTCATGGGATACCCGGTGAGCTTCGCCGAGGCGATCGTGATCGAAAGCCTCGCCCAGGCCGTGCGTGGCGCCGCCTTCGCGGTGCCCGGGGCGTTGGGCGCGCAGGAGGGCGGCCTGATCGCGCTCTGCGCCCTATTCGGCATCCCGGCGGAAGTCGCGCTCGCCCTGTCACTGGTGAAGCGCCTCGCCGACCTGCTCGTCGGCGTCCCCGGTCTCTGGCTCTGGCACACGCAGGAGGGCCGCCTCCGCCGCGAAGCCGCCGAGGCGGACGCCCCCGCGCCGGAGGAGGAGCGGGCCACCTTTCGCCGGGTCGGCGGCGCCTCCGTGCCGGCTACGCTCGGACCGTTCTACAGCTACGCGCCCCCCCGCGGCGCGAACGCCCACAGCGAGGACGCCGCGGTGCCGGAATTGAAGAAGTGCGCCTGATGCGCCGGTTCCTCGTCGCGCTGGCGCTCGCCGCCGCCGCGGTCCCGGCGTCGGCCGCCGACGATCCGGCGGTCGCCGTCGTCGACGGGCTCTACGCCCGCTTCGACGCCACCGTGAAGAACGGCGCCGGAACCCTGAAGGACCGGGTCGACGCGGTCGGCCCGACCCTCGAGCGATCCTTCGACTACCCGGCGATGGTCCGCCTCGCGATCGGCGCCAAATGGGCCGACTTCACCCCCGAGCAGCAGGGTGCGATCACGGAGGCGTTCCGACGCAACTTCGTCGTGACCTACGCCAACCGCCTCGCGCGGGCGGCGGGCGCGAAGTTTGAGGTGACCCGCAAAAGCGAGCCGAGCGGCAGTAACCAGCGCGTGCTCACCCACGTGACCACCCCGGACGGCGACGATTCGCAGATCGACTTCGTCGTGAACGCCGACAACCGCATCCAGGACGTGCTGCTCAACGGCAACGTCAGCGAGATCGCGGGACAGCGGACGACCCTCGGCCCACCGCTGAAGGCAGGCGGGGCCGACGGGGTGCTGAAATTCCTTCGCCAACGCACCGACGGCATGCTGGCCGCCAAACCGGCGCCTTGAACGGCCTGCACAGAACCTTCGCGCCGCCCGCCGCGGCCCACCGATTCTCGCCTCCCGCGACCGAGCGACGTTCCCATGGACCTCACCTGGCTCTCGCCGATCCTTCTGGTCCCCGCGCTCGCGGGCTGCCTCTACGCGTTGACCGCGGCGTTCCTCGCCGGGCGGTTCTCCGCGACGCCGGCGCCCGAGTTCGCTGAGGGCGCGGATCGGCCGTCGGTCACCGTGCTGAAGCCCCTCTGCGGCCTCGAGCCGAACCTGTTCGACAACCTTGCGACCTTCTGCGCCCAGGACTATGCCGGCCCGGTGCAGATCGTGTTCGGCGTGCAGAGCGTCGGCGATCCCTCGATCGGCGTCGTGCGGCGGATCGAGGCGGCCTTTCCGGCCCTGCGGATCGACCTCGTCGTCGACGCGCGTCAGCACGGCTCGAACCGCAAGGTCTCGAACCTGATCAACATGTCGGACGCGATCGCCAACGAGGTCGTCGTGCTCGCCGACAGCGACATGGTGGTGCGCCCAGACTACCTCACGCGGGTCGTGGCCGAGCTGTCGGCCCCCGGCGTCACCGGCGTGACCTGCCTCTACCACGGCATCCCGGCCGACCGGGGCGTCTACGCCCAGCTCTCGGCGCTGGCGATCGACGTGCAGTTCCTGCCCAACGTCGTGATGGGCACCGCGCTCGGCCTCGCCAAGCCCTGCTTCGGCTCGACCATCGCCTTCACGGCGGCGTCCCTCGCCAAAATCGGCGGCTTCGCGACCTTCAAGGACGACCTCGCCGACGACTACGCCATCGGCGAGGCCCTGCGTGGCCTCGGCGGCCGGGTGGCGATCCCGAATTTTACGATCGGGCATACCTGCGTCGACACCGCGATCGCGGGCCTCTGGAGCCACGAGCTGCGCTGGAACCGCACCATCCGCAACGTCGACCCGGCTGGCTATGCCGGCTCGATCGTCACCCACGCCTTTCCGATCGCCCTCATCGCGGCACTCATGCCGGAGGCCGGCGCAACCGCGCTCGGCGTCGCCGCGCTGGCGCTCGCCTGCCGCATCATCCTGTCGATGCGGCTGGAGCGCGCCTTCGGCATAGGCCCTCATCCCTACTGGCTGTTGCCGATCCGCGACATCCTCTCGTTCGCGAACTTCTCATGGAGCTTCGTATCGGGTGCGGTGACATGGAAAGGTCACGATTATCGCGTCGTTGCGGATGGAACGCTTATTCCGGAGGGCAATCTCGGCCAGGATGCTGAGTCGCCCACCGTCTGACCTTGCCAGCCCGCCGTCTCGACTTGCGGTTTCACTCTCTCGTCCCCGATTCGTCGTCCTTCCGACCCGATCGCCCTGCTCTGAGGCCTTGAACCCCATGCGCACGCTCTTCCTTCAGGCTCCCACCTTCGACGGCTTCGACGGCGGCGCCGGTTCCCGCTACCAGGCCAAGCGCGAGATCAAGTCGTTCTGGTATCCGACCTGGCTCGCCCAGCCGGCCGCCCTTGTGCCGAACTCGAAGCTGATCGACGCGCCGCCGCACAACATCAAGCTGCCGGAGATCGTTGCCCAGGCCAACGACTTCGACATGGTCGTGCTCCACACCTCGGTGCCGTCGTTCAAGTCGGACGTGAAGACCGTCGAGGCGCTGAAGGCCGCAAACCCGAAGCTGATCGCCGGCCTGATCGGCGCGAAGGTCGCGGTGGACGCCGCCGGCGCGATGGCCCAGGCCCCGTGCATCGACTTCTGCGCCCGCAACGAGTTCGACTTCACCGTCAAGGAAGTCGCCGACGGCACGCCGATGTCGGAGATCAAGGGTCTGTCCTATCGCAACGCCGACGGCGTCGTGGTCCACAACGAGGACCGCGAGATCATGACCGACATGGATCAGCTTCCCTTCGTCACGAGCGTGTACAAGCGCGACCTCGAGATGGAGAAGTACTTCATCGGGTACCTCAAGCACCCGTACATCTCGTTCTATTCCGGCCGCGGCTGCAAGAGCCGCTGCACCTTCTGCCTGTGGCCGCAGACGGTGGGCGGGCACACCTACCGCACCCGCTCGGTCGCGCACGTGATCGAAGAGATCAAGTACTGCCTGAAGGAGTTCCCGCAGACGAAGGAGTTCTTCTTCGACGACGACACCTTCACCGACAACCTGCCCCGCGCCGAGGAGATCGCGCGCGAGCTGGGCAAGCTCGGCGTGACCTGGTCGTGCAACGCGAAGGCGAACGTTCCCCGTGAGACCCTGGAAGTGCTGAAGGCCAACGGCCTGCGCCTGTTGCTGGTCGGCTACGAGTCGGGCAACCAGAAGATCCTGAACAACATCAAGAAGGGCATGCGCGTCGAGGTCGCCGAGAAGTTCACCAAGGATTGCCACGACCTCGGCATCGCCATCCACGGAACCTTCATCGTCGGCCTGCCGGGCGAGACCCGCGAGACGATCCAGGAGACGATCGCCTTCGCCAAGCGCATCAATCCGCACACCATCCAGGCCTCGCTGGCGGCGCCTTACCCCGGCACATTCCTCTACAAGCAGGCGGTGGAGAACGGCTGGCTCGACGTCGAGAACGCCGAGCTCGTCGATGAGAACGGGGTGCAGATCGCACCGCTGCACTACCCGCACCTGTCGCATGCCGAGATCTACGCGGCGGTCGAGGAGTTCTATCGCAAGTTCTACTTCCGTGCCCCGAAGATCGCCTCGATCGTCTCCGAGATGGTCCGCTCGCCCGACATGATGAAGCGGCGCCTGCGCGAAGGCGTGGAGTTCTACCGCTTCCTCAAGGAGCGTCAGGGTACCGCCAAGGCCGCCTGAACCCTTTCGGTCTCATGATGTCGTCGGCCGGGCCTCGCAGCCCGGCCGTTTTCGTTTATTGGGCCTAAGGCCCCGGCGGGTGGAGGGCAGGTGCCCTGCTCGCGATCTGCGTTCCTGGGGAGTGTCCGTGAAGCGTCTCGTCGTCACCGCCGACGATTTCGGCCTCAGCCGCGAGGTCAACGAGGCCGTCGAGCAGGCGCATCGCGACGGCATCCTCACCGCGGCGAGCCTGATGGTGTCGGCACCCGCCGCCGCGGACGCGGTCGCCCGCGCCAGGCGGATGCCGTCGCTGCGGGTGGGGCTGCACCTGGTGCTGGTCGAGGCCTGGCCGACGCTGCCGACCGCCCAGCTGCCGGACCTGACCGATGCGGACGGCCTGATGCGCCGCGACATGGAGCGCCTCGGCCTCGACCTGGCGCTGAAGCCCGCCGCCCGGCGCCAGCTCAGCGCCGAGATCACGGCGCAGTTCGAGGCGTTCCGGGAGACGGGTTTGCTGCTGGACCATGTCAACGCCCACAAGCACTTCCACGTCCATCCGCTGATCGCGGGCGCGGTGCTGGCGACCGGACCGCGTTACGGGATGCGGGCGATTCGGGTGCCGCGCGAGCCCCGTGCGGTGCTCCGGCTGGCCGAGCCCGGCGCGACCCCGCGTGCGGCCCTCGACACCGCCCCCTGGGCCGCCCTGCTCGCGGTGCGCGCCCGCAGGATGAGCCTGACGATCCCCGACCGCACCCTCGGGCTGGCTTGGTCCGGGGCGATGACGCCGCCCCGCGTCGCCGCGCTGCTGGCCAACCTGCCGGACGGGCTGACGGAGCTCTACACCCATCCCGCGACCGCCGGAGGTTTCCCGGGCGAGGCGCCCGGCTACGCCTACGCCGCCGAACGCGACGCGCTCGTCGCCCCCGAAGCGATAACGATTCTCGCGCAAGAAAAGATCATCCGCGGCGGGTTTTCGGATTTTTCGTAGGGCGCACGGCGGATAGACCACGCCTTCGGTGAATAGAGAACGATCCGATCAACGTCGTTGATACTATATTATACGCATTGTATAACCACTACTAATCGCATTAGGCATTATATACGCGCGATAACGTCACGTTACGAAGGTTTCACGCAACAAGACCCGGCCGCGACTGGGACGGCCACGCACGCGCACTGATCGCGTCTTCCAGCGAAAACGAAAACGGCGCCGTCCTTGGCAGGACGGCGCCGCGTTCAAGGCTTCAGGGACGACCGCCGTCACTTCACGGCGGCGGGCTCCGCGTGGACCTTGGAGCCCGCACCCGGCAGGCGTCCGGCTTCTTCGCCTTCGGGACGGTCGGCGTCGGGCTGCTTCGGCGGCGGGCCGAGGAAGGCCGGCACCACGAAGAAGGCCGCGATCAGCGTGAAGAACAGCGACAGCGCCAGCAGCTTGCCCATGCTCGCCGTGCCGGGATGGCTCGACAGCACGAGCGAGCCGAAGGCGGTGCCGGTGGTCAGCGCCGAGAAGAAGATCGCCCGCGTTAGGCTGGAGGCCAGCATGTCGGTGACGCCGGCGCGCCAGGCGATCACGTAGTAGATGTGGAAGGCCACGCCGACCGCGAGCATCAGCGGCAACGCGATGATGTTGGCGAAGTTCAGCGGCATGCCGACGACGTGCAGGGCCATCAGCGTCCAAAGGGTGGCGAGCACCAGCGGCCCCAGCGTCATCGCCACGTCCCACGGCTTACGCAGCGCCACCGAGAGGATGATGAAGATCAGGACGAGAGCCGTCACCGCCGCCTGAACGAAGGCGCCGAGGATGGTGTAGCTCGACGAGGTCGTGGCGATCGGCGCGCCGGTGGCGTGCGGCGCGACGGTCTGGATCTCGGCCGCGAACTGGCGCAGCACCTCGTCGTCGTTCGAGTTGCCCTTCGGGTGGACCTCGATGCGGGCGCGGCCGTCTGGGGCGACCCACTCGGCCTTCAGCTGCGGCGGCAGGTTGGCGAGGCTGATCCTCTCGGGGTGCAGAATCCCGCGAAGCCGCGCGAGCAGGGGACCGAGATCGGTGGTGAGGGCGACCGACGCGGCTTCGCGCTTCGCCACCGGTGCGGCCGCGAGCTTCTCGAGGGTCCGCGAGAGCTGCCCCGCGGTCTTGTTGCCGGGCGCGTTGCCGCCGGCGATGCCGGACAGGGCGGTCGCGGTGTCCTTCAACGCCTTGACG
This sequence comes from Methylobacterium cerastii, assembly GCF_022179125.1. Lineage (GTDB taxonomy): Bacteria > Pseudomonadota > Alphaproteobacteria > Rhizobiales > Beijerinckiaceae > Methylobacterium > Methylobacterium cerastii. The sequence continues at coordinate 11,354 of NZ_BPQG01000079.1, read as the reverse complement.
TTGTCGGCGTCCGTCGGCGGCGGTGGCTTGCGCGTCGGGTTCAGGATCGGATCGAGCAACTCCGCCGTCTCGGCGACGGTCGCGAGCTTCTTGTCCTGGTCGCGTGGCACGAAGGTGTCGATGCTCATGATGTCGGCCGCAAGCGGCAACGCGGCGAGCTTCTTGGTCACCTCCGGCACGGCGTCCACGCTCGGCGCCAGCACGTCGGCAACGTTCGGGCTCGTGGCGGGGTCCTTGATCAGGTCGAGGTAGGTCGCGATCGATTCCACGTGCGGGCTGCGCAGGTGCATCGGGTTCGAATCGAACGGCAGCTTCCACAGCAGCGGCGCGCCGGCCAGCGTGATCAGGCCGACGGCGATCAGCACGGCCTTGCGGTTGCGGATGATCCACGGATCGACGCCGGCGAGCCACGTCGTCTCCACCGCAACCTTCTCGCCCTTCGGCCGGAAGACAGCGATGAGCGCGGGCAGGAAGGTGATCGCGAACAAGTAGGCCACGACCATGCCGACGCCGGCGATGAGGCCGAGCTCGGAGACGCCGCGGAAGGCCGTCGGCAGGAAGGCGAAGAAGCCGGCGATGAGGGACACCGCCGCCAGCGTCAGCGACCAGCCGACGCCGCGCGCGGCGGCGCGAATCGCGTCTTCGAGGGTCGGCTGCTCGTAGCGGTCGGCGCGGTAGCGGACCGAGAACTGGATGCCGAAATCGATGCCGAGGCCGACGAACAAAGCCGCGAAGGCGACCGAGATCGGGTTCAGCTCGCCGACCATCAGCAAGCCGAGCGCCGCCGTGACGATCAGGCCGGAGAAGGTGGTGATCAGCACCGACACGACCAGCGGCGCCGAACGGAGCGCGAGCCACAGGAACAAGACGATGGCGCCGACCGTGACGAGGTTGTTGAGCAGCGCGTCGTCCGAGAGCGTCGCGAACTCGTCGTCGGCGACCGCCACCGGGCCGGTGAGCCGCATCGTCAACCCGTGCTCGGCATCGATGTTGAGATCCTTGGCGACGTTGCGGATCAGCTTGGTCGCCGTGTAGCCCGGCTGCAGCGCGTTGAAGTCCAGCACCGGCTGCATCAACACGAACTTGCGCAGGTCGGTGGTCTTGCTCTCGCCGCCCGAGAGAAGGAGCTGCCAGGACATCCGCGCGGGCTTGCCGTCGAGCACCGTCTGCAGCGTCCGATCGATCTCGCCCATCGGCTTGTCGAGGTCTTCGATCTTGGCGTCGCCGCTCTTGATGCCGCGCGCGCCGAGCCCGAGGACGCGCATCACGCCGCGCAGGCTCGGATCCGAGGCCAGCGGCCCGAGCAGGCCCTGTTGCTGCACGAGCTGCTCGGTGGTCTTCTCGAGCTCCGCCTGCGGAAGCAGCAGCAGGCCGTTCTTCTCGAAGAAGGGGCCGCCGTCGGGGCGGTAGACGGTCTCGATCAGGTTCTTGTGGACGGCGATCGCCTTGGCGAAGGCGTTCGCGGCCTCCTCGGCCTGCTCCGGCGTCTTGCCGTCGATCACCGCCACGACGGTGTTCGTGCGCTGCGGGAACGCCTTCTCGTAGTTGATCTCGTCCTGGCGCCACGGCTCCTTCGGGTCGATCAGGCGCTCGACATCGGTGTTGATGCGGAACAGGTGCGCGGCGACCCCGGTGCTCGCAGCGGTAATCAGCGCCACCAGGGCGATCACGACCCACCGATGCCGGACGGAAAACGCGACGAGTCGTTCGATCACGAGTACCCTACCTACCTGGAGCTGCCGCCCTTCCAGGCCGCATCCCTCTCGAACCTTCGATGCTGCCGCCCCGGTTCCCGCAGGATCCGTCGGCGGCGCGAGCCCTTGGACCGAGCCCTCGGGCCGACCCTAATGGACGAAGCGCCGGACCCCGACGCGTCGACCTCTCGTCCGCCCACGGCCCGGCATAGCTGCAGGACCGGGCCCGTTCGCGGTCCGCACGTCTCACGATGCCGTGTGGACGCAAGCGCGACGCCGACCGGGTTCGCGCACCGGACGACGTCGGGAAAGGACGCATCCGAGGCACGATCGTTGCGCCAAGGCCGCAGCGCTCAGTAATCTTGCAGCCCCTCGATTGCAACGCAGCGACGCCCGGCGCGCCTCGCTCTCCCCATCGATGTGTGGCGCAGGCGCCGTTTCGCACTGCAATATCACCGTGGATGCGGTTTACCGGGAATGCCGTCGCATTGCCGACGCAATGGCAGGATGGGGTCCGCGCTAACGAATTGTGCGCCCGGCGATGGCGACGGGGGCTGTGGCCCGCTTGCGTCAGCGCCGCAAACACCGGCACAGAACGGTCCAGAACCCGCCCGTTCAGATCGGTTCCAGGCTAGAGCGCTGGAATTCGAAATTTTTTCACGTTAAGCAGCCCCTTGGTTCGGGGCTACGCAAACAGGAGCCGTATCTTGGGAATCCCCCTCCGGTATGTCGCGACGATCGGCAGCTACATCCTCAAGCAGCATCTCACCGGCCGGAAGCGCTATCCGCTCGTGATGATGATGGAGCCCCTGTTCCGCTGCAATCTCGCCTGCGCCGGCTGCGGCAAGATCGATTACCCCGACGAGATCCTGAACAAGCGCCTGCCCGTGGCCGACGCGCTTGAGTCCGTGCGCGAGTGCGGCGCACCCATGGTCGTGATCGCCGGCGGCGAGCCGCTGCTGCACAAGGACCTGCCGCAGATCGTCGAGGGCATCATCGCGCAGAAGAAGTTCGCGATCGTGTGCACGAACGCGCTGCTGCTCGAGAAGAAGATCAAGGAGTACAAGCCGAGCCCGTACTTCACCTGGTCGATCCACCTCGACGGCGACAAGGAGATGCACGACGGCTCGGTGTGCCAGCGCGGCGTCTACGACAAGGCTGTCTCGGCGATCGCCAAGGCCAAGGAGATGGGCTTCCGCGTCACCATCAACTGCACGTTCTTCAACAATTCGTCCTCGGACAAGATCGCCGACTTCTTCGACAGCGTGACGAAGATGGGCATCGACGGCATCACCGTCTCGCCCGGCTACGCCTACGAGCGCGCGCCCGACCAGCAGCACTTCCTCAACCGCAAGGCGACGAAGGACCTGTTCCGCGGCGTGTTCCGGGCCGGCAAGGAGAAGGGCCGCCAGAAGTGGGCCTTCCAGCAGTCGGGCCTGTTCCTCGACTTCCTGGCCGGCAACCAGACCTACCATTGCACGCCCTGGGGCAACCCGACCCGCACCGTGTTCGGCTGGCAGAAGCCCTGCTACCTGCTCGGCGAGGGCTACACGGCCACCTTCAAGGAGCTGATGGAGGAGACCGACTGGGATTCCTACGGCACCGGCAACTACGAGAAGTGCGCCGACTGCATGGTCCACTCGGGCTACGAGGCCTCCTCAGTGGTCGATTCGGTCCGCAAGCCCTGGAAGCCGCTGATCCACGCCTTCCGCGGGATCAAGACCGAGGGCGAGATGGCCCCCGAGGTCAGCCTCGAGAACCAGCGCCCGGCGGAGTTCGTGTTCTCGCGCAACGTCGCCCAGAAGCTCTCCGAGATCAAAGCGTCGGGCGTCGACACCAAGCGCGAAGCCCGCAACCGCACCGCGGCCTGATCCGCACGCAGGTCGGATCACCTCGACGATCCAGAGACAAGCCCGCGGCCCTCAAAGGCCGCGGGCTTTTTCGTGTTCGGGCAGGTCGAGCGGCGAGCGGGAGGGAGTCTAGATCTCCGACAGGCCGAGCTCTGCGCCGAGCGTTGCCCGCGCGGCGGCGAGCGCCTTGAACGCCGCAGACGAATCGCGTGCGAGACCGATCAGGTCGCGCGGCCGCGCGCGGCCGGTCGCCAGCGCCCGGAGCACGGCAAGGATGTCGGGATCGCCGTTGGGCTTCAGCGCCTGGGCGGCGAAGGCGGGCAAGGCTCGCTCTGCCGGATCGCAGACCACGCGGATCGCAGCGAAGGGTAGGCCGTGCCGGGCGGCGTAGGCGGCGGCCACGTGCGATTCCATGTCCACGCCCGCGGCCCCGGTCTCCCGGCGCAGGACCGCCTTGTCCGCGACCGTGAGTATCGCGGCGTCGACGCCCGCGAGGTCGGCCGTCACCACGCGTCGTCCCGTCGTTTCGAGCTTTTTAAGAAGTATCGCGGTCCAGCGGGCGTCCGCGGCCCAGCGCGCGTCGGCGACGATCCCGGTCGCGACCACGACGTCGCCGGGCCGCAGGGCCGGATCGAGGCCGCCGGCGATGCCGAAGCTGACGACGCCGCGGCAACCGGGTGCGGCGCGCGCGTCGAGCAAGAGGCGCAGGCGCTGGGGGCTTCCGCCGGCCTGGATCGCTTCGACACCGCGGCCGGCGGCGATACGGGCCTCGCGGGCGAGGCCCGCGACCACGAGGACGTTCGGCTGCAAGGACATCGACACCGGTCTGGAGCGGTGGGGCCGCGGATCGGGCGACGATTCCCACTCGAATCGAATGCGCCGGGAGCGAGCCCCGGCGACGCGTCACATGCCGTAGGCGACCTGGCGGCTGTTGCCGCGCTTGAGGTTGCGGTAGCGCGCCATCGCCCAGAGCGGGAAGAACTTCGGGTAGCCATGGTAGCGCAGGTAGAACACCCGCGGGAAGCCGGTGGCGGTGTAGCGCTCCTCGTTCCAGAAGCCGTCCGCCCCCTGGGTTCGCGCGAGGAAGTTGATACCGCGCGTCACGGCCGGGTCGTCGCATTCGCCCGCCGCCATCAAGGCCAGCAGGGCCCAGGCGGTCTGCGAAGCCGTGGAGGAGCCGGCCTCGAAGGCCGGATCGATCTTGTAGCTCGACGCGTCCTCGCCCCAGCCGCCATCCGGGTTCTGGATGCGGATCAGCCATTCCACCGAGCGGCGGATCTCCGGCGATTGCGGGTCGACGCCTGCGGCGTTGAGCGCGCAGAGCACCGACCAGGTGCCGTAGATGAAGTTCATGCCCCAGCGGCCGTACCAGCTGCCGTCCTGCTCCTGGTCGTTGAGCAGGTAGGTCACGCCGCGGTCCAGCGCCTTTGAGGATTCGCGGGTCTCGCCGAGCTGGGACAGCATCGAGACGACGCGGGCCGTCACGTCCGCGGTCGGCGGATCGAGCAGCGCGCCGTGATCCGAGAACGGGATGTGGTTCAGGTACATATGGTTGTTGTCGGCGTCGAACGCCGCCCAGCCGCCGTCCTTCGACTGCAGCCCCTCGACCCATTCGCGGGCGCGGGCGATCGAGGCGGTGTAGTCCGGCATGTTCGCCACGAGCCCGTGCTGGCGCATGGCGCGGTCCATTGCCATCACGACCACGGCGGTGTCGTCGAGGTCGGGGTAGTGCGCGTTGGCATACTGGAAGGCCCAGCCGCCGGGGCGGACCTTGGGCTTGGCCGCAGCCCAGTCGCCGGCGATGTCGAGCACCTGGCGCGGCAGCAGCCAGTCGAGCCCGGCCCGGGCCTGGCCCTCGGCGTCGGTGCCGCCGGCCTCCAGCAGGGCGTGGCCGGCGAGCGCCGTGTCCCAGACCGGCGAGACGCAGGGCTGCACGTAGGCCTCGTGCGCCTTGACGACCACGAGCTTCTCGATGGCGTCGCAGGCGACGCGGACCTGGGGATGGTCCGGGCCGTAGCCCATCGCCTCGTACATCAGCACGGTGTTGACCATGGCCGGGAAGATCGCCCCGAGGCCGTGCTCGCCGTTCAGGCGCTCGCTGACCCAGGCGCGGGCCTTCTCCATCGCCCGCAGGCGGATGCGCTTGGCGAAGTGCCCCTCGACCTTCTGCAGGATGCGGTCGATCCCGCCGAAGATCGGCGTCCACGGCCAGGTCGCGTGCGGGCTGCCGGGCCAGCGGCGGACGCTGGAGGGCGGCGTCAGGAACAGCTCGCCGATGCCGATCCCGCGCGGGTTCTTCGCCAGCGGCTTCGTCGCCTGCAGCACGAAGAGCGGCACCATCACGCAGCGCGCCCAGTACGACACCTTGTCGAGGTGGAACGGAAACCACTTCGGCAGGAACATCACCTCGACCGGCATCACCGGCACCGCCGCCCACGGCACCTCGCCGTAGAGCGCAAGGATGAAGCGGGTGAACACGTTGGATTGCGCGGCGCCGCCGCGGGAGAGGATCGCCTCGCGGGCGCGGCGCATGTGCGGCGCCTCGATGTCGTCGCCGATCATCTTGAGGGCGAAGTAGGCCTTCACCGTGCAGCTCATGTCGAACGGCCCCTCGTGGACGAGGGCCCAGCCGCCATGCTTCTCCTGCGTGCGGCGCAGGTAGTTGCCGATCTTCGGCTCGAGGCCCTCAGGGGGCTTGGTGTCGCGGAACTGGTGGAACAGGATGTACTCGGACGGGATCGTGGCGTCGGCCTCGAGCTCGAAGCAGATGTGCCCGTCGTCGTGGGACAAGGCCGTGAGCGCACGGGTCGCCCGCGCGACACCGTGATCCACGTCGTCGAGGGAAATCGCCTGGGTCTTCGGGCGTTGCAACGCCTCGACCTTGTTCACAGCCTCTCGCATCATCCTCGCCTCAACCGGCCACAACTCTCGAACCGAACCCGATCGTCCCGGATCGGGTCACGGCTCGCCCGCCTCGTCTCGCCTACGCACGTGCCGTACCGGCGCATCGCCGGCACGGACGAATCGTCGTCCCGGTCGTGCCTCATGCGGCGCCGCGCGTGCGTGCCGCATCGCACGACAGGGCGAGCGCAGCCGTCTTTCCGGAGCGGATCGACCCCTCGATCGTCGAGGGCAGCCCGGTGGCCGTCCAGTCCCCGGCGAGCACGAGATTCGCCCACGCGGTCTCCGCCCCGGCACGGCGCGCGGCCTCGGCCGGTGTCGCAGCGAAGGTCGCACGCTTCTCCTTGACGATCTGCCAGCTTGGCAGTTCTGGTGCAAGGTCGGCAACGGTGGCGATCTCGGCCCAGATCTGCTTGGCTAGATCTTCGCGCGGCACGTCGAGCAGCCTGTCGGCACCGCTGATCGTCACCGAATAGCGATCGGGATAAGCAAACAGCCACTCGGTCAGCGAATTCACCATGCCGAGAATCAGCGGCGAACCGGGCTTCGGCACCATCTTGAAATGCGCGTTGACGATCGACCGGAACGCCTTCGGCGCCGACAGGCCGGGCAGCATCTCGGAGGCGACCCAAGGGGGCAGCGCCAGCACCACCGAATCGTCCGCGGCCAGCTCGACCGCTCCGTCCGAGAAGTCGAGCCGTTCGACGCCCTTGGCGCCGAGGCCGAGCCCGCGCAGGCGCCGGCCGAACCGGACGCTCGCGCCGCGCGCTTCGAGGGTGCGCAGGGCGGGATCGACGAAGGCGTAGGACAGGCCCTTCACCGCCACCAGTGGGCGACAGGCCGCGCCGCCGACGCCCAGCGTCTCGCGCAGAATCTTGGCGGCGAGGCCGACGTCGCTCTCGGCGACCTCGGTGTTCAGCGCGGCGAGGAGGACGGGATGCCAGAGCCGGTCGTAGAGCGGGCCTTCGCAGGCCATGCTGGCGCCGATGGTGCCGCCGGCGCCGTCCGCCTTGCCGGCCGCCGCACGCAGGATGCCCAGGGGCGCGAGATAGTCCCGCGCGCGGCTTCCCGGCACGCGGCGCGCCTTGCTCAGCACCCACCACGGCACGCGGCCGGCGTTCGGGCGCAGGGTCCAGCGTTCGCCGGTCTTCAGGTCGGCGAAGGGGAACAAGGCCTCGTCCGGTCCGGTCAGGGCGTCGCCCGGCGCGCCGATCCGCTTCAGGAAGTCGAGGGAATCGGTGTTCCCCGACAGCAGCAGGTGGTTGCCGTTGTCGAGTTCCAGCCCGAGCGTCGGATCGTAGTAGGAGCGGCAGCGGCCGCCGGCCTGCTTGGCGGCCTCGTGCACGACGACGCGTGCCCCGCGCTCCACCAGGGACACGGCGGCCGAGAGGCCCGCGAGCCCTGCGCCGACGACGTGGACGGTCCCCATCAGACGATGCCGTGCCGAAGCGCAACGGCGACCAGGGCGAGCTTCTTCGGCTTCACCCGCGCCCGCGGCATCGCCCAACCGCGCTTCAGCAGCGCGACGAGGTAGAGCCGGTAGGCCGCCGCCATCAGCCGGGCCGCCTTGGTGGGCTTGCGCGGGCTCTTGGCGATGATCGCCCAGGTCTCCGCGTAATGCGCCTCCGCCTCGGCGGCGACGGCCGCGCACACCTCGCCGATGCGCGGGTGCGCGATGGCCGATTGCGGCGTCGGATCGCTAAGCCCGATGGCGGCCAGCTTCTCCCGCGGCAGATAGAGGCGTCCGCGCTCGGCGTCCTCGTCGATGTCGCGCAGGATGTTGGTGAGCTGCAACGCCCGGCCCTCGTGCCAGGCGAGCTTGATGCCCAGCGCCTCGGGCATGCCGAAGATCCGCACCGACAGCCGGCCGACGGCGCTCGCCACCCGGTCGCAATAGAGGTCGAGGGTCGCCTCGTCCGGCGCGACGATGTCCTCGAACGCATCCATCGCCATGCCGTCGATCACGGCATGGAAATCCGCGCGCTTCAGGTCGTAGCGCTGCACCGGCACGACGAGATCGCGCACCCGCGCGGGCGGCTTGCCGGCGTAGAGCGCGTCGACGTCGGCACGCCAGCGGTCGAGCTCGGCCGCCCGTACGTCGGCCGCGCCGCCGTCGTCGGCGACGTCGTCCACGGCGCGGCAGAACGCGTAGACGGCGTACATCGCCTCGCGCCGCTCCTTCGGCAGCAGCCGCATGGCGGTGTAGAACGACGAGCCGGCCGCCGGCAGGGCAGGGGCCTCGTCGGCGGGCAGCGCCGTCGCGGTGGCTGTGGCGGTCATGGGAAAACCTTGCCGTGCGGCGCCGCGCGCACGATGCGGCCGCGGAACGGCCGGCGCGCCAGCGTCGCGGCGATGCCGCCGAGCGCGGTCAGCGCGAAGCCGACCTTGCCGTGGTGGACCTTCTCCGAGAGCGGGTCGCGGTCGAGCAGGCCTCGGGCGAGGATCACCGCCAGCCGATGGATCGCCGCGATCTCCAGAGACAGGCGCAGGTCGTCGATCAGGTCGGGCAGCACCTTGCCGTCGTCGAGCAGGCCCAGCGTCCGCTCGGCCAGCTCCCGGACGACGGCGCGCAGTTGCGGCGACGCCTTGTCGGCGCCCAGCATCGCGACGGTGGCGCCGTGCCGGTCCAGCGTGTCCTGCGGGAGGTAGACCCGGTCGAGGGCGCGGAAGTCCTTGCCGCAATCCTGGAGGTGGTTGACGATCTGCAGGGCGGCGCAGATCGCGTCCGACGCGGCCCAGACCCGGGCCGGATCCTCGCCGTGCACGTCGAGGACGTAGCGGCCGACCGGCATCGCCGAGTAGCGGCAATAGTGGATCAGCTCGTCCCAGTCGGCGTAGCGGGTCTTGCGCGCGTCCATCCGGAACGCGTCGAGCAGTTCGAGCGCGTGGCGCGGCGGCAGACCGCGGGCGGCGAGCTCGCGCTTCAGCGGCTCGGCTTCGGGATCGGACGGGCCGGCCCCGGTCAGGGCGTCGGCGAGGCCGTCCAGCAGCGCGAGCTTGCGCTCGGGCGACAGCTCGGCGTGGTCGGCGACGTCGTCGCCGGCGCGGACGAAATCGTAGAAGGCCAGGATCGCGCCGCGATTCTTCGGATGGATCAGGTGCGAGGCGACGGGGAAGTTCTCGTCGTTCGCGCCCTTGCCGGAGCGCAGCTCGGTGGCGGAGCCGGGGGCGCTCATCGCGAGACTCCCGGTAGGTATCCGGCGGCGCGGAACCAGTCGATCGCGTCGGACAGCCCCTCGCGGTAGGGCCGAGCGGTGTAGCCGAGCTCGGCCCGCGCCTTGGCGTCGGAGAAGAACATCCGGTAGCGCGACATGCGGATGCCGTCGATCGTTGCGAAGGGCTGCTTGCCGGTGATCCGCGCCATCTGCTCGGAGACGAAGGCGATCGGGTAGACCACCGCCCGCGGCAGGTTCACCGTCGGCGGCTTGCGGCCGACCATGCCGGCGATGTCGCCGAGCATCTGCGACAGCAGCACGTTCTCGCCGCCGAGGATGTACTTTTCGCCGATCCGCCCTTTGCGCAGGGCGAGCAGGTGGCCGGCGGCGACGTCGTCCACGTGGGCGAGGTTGAGGCCGGTGTCGACGAAGGCCGGCATCTTGCCGAGCGCCGCCTCCTGGATGATGCGGCCGGTCGGCGTGGGCTTCACGTCGCGCGGGCCGATCGGCGTCGAGGGGTTGACGATCACCGCCGGCAGGCCGCTTTCCGCCACCATCTCGTCCACCACGCGCTCGGCCACGACCTTGCTGCGCTTGTAGGCGCCGATCGCGGTCTCGGGCGTCAGCGGTCGCGTCTCGTCGGAGGGCGTGACGCCGTCGTCCGGCGGCTTGATGGTCGCGACGCTCGACGTGTAGACGACGCGCTCGACGCCTTCATCGCGGGCGGCGCGCATCAGGTTGCGGGTGCCGTCGCGGTTGGTCCGGACGATCTCTTCCATGTCGGGCGCCCAGAGCCGATAGTCGGCGGCGGCGTGGATCAGGTAGCGCTGGCCCCGCATCGCAGCCGCGCAGGCCGCCGGGTCGCGCATGTCGCCCTCGACCACCTCGACGTCGTCCCAGGTCAGGTTGGTGCGCGGGCTCGTGGCGCGCACCATGATGCGGACCGGAAAGCCGGCGTTGCGGAACACGTCGACCAGGGCGGGGCCGAGGAAGCCGCTGGCGCCGGTGATCAGCACCGGGCCGAGGTCGGAAGAACCGCTTGGGGTCGCCTCTGCCATCACGCTCGAATCGTCACGGGAACGCGGGCGATGCCCTCGATTTGGGCATCGCACCGCAGCAACGCGGCTTTTGTCATCGAATGGCGCGCACGACAAGGCGATCCGGGCCACAGGGGACCCGGATCGCTTTTTGCGGCCTGCGACTCAGGCGAGGCGGAGGCGCGAACGGCCTTCCTGTCGCTCGGGCAGGATTTCCTCGACCTTTTTGACGATGCTGGCGGCGTCGAGGCCGGCTTCGGCGTACATCTTGTCGGGGCTGTCGTGGTCCTGGTAGGCGTCCGGCAGCGTCATAGTGCGGACCCGAAGCCGCATCGCGTCCAGCACCCCGCGCTCGGTGAGCAGGTGCAGCACCATCGCCCCGAACCCGCCGCGCGAGCCCTCCTCCAGGGTGATCAGCACCTCGTGGCTCGCCGCGAGATCCAGGATCAGCGCCTCGTCGAGCGGCTTGGCGAAGCGCGCGTCCGCCACCGTCACCGCGATGTCGGCCGCCGACAGCGTCTCGGCCGCCTTCAGCGCCTCGCCCAGACGCGTGCCGAGCGACAGCAGCGCCACCCGCGCGTTCTCCGGCCGCGTCACGATCCGCCCGCGCCCGATCGCCAGCGGGACGCCGACCTCCGGCATCTCCACGCCCACGCCCTCGCCGCGCGGGTAGCGCAGCGCGATCGGGCCGGAATTGTGCGCGTGGCAGGTCGCCAC
>NZ_BPQG01000078.1 GCF_022179125.1 Methylobacterium cerastii | reverse complement strand
TCGAGCGCGTTCAGGAGTGCCGTACCGAGGGGGGTGCCCTCGGCGAGGCAGCCGAACATCAGGCACAGGATCGACAGGCCGACGAGCCATTCGAAATCAAGGCAGAGCACCTGTTCGAGGCCGCGGGGCTGGCCGGCGACGTCGAAGGCGCAGAACCACTTCACGTGGGCGCTGGCTTCACCGGTGGTGAGGATGCTGGTCGGGAGAGCCAGGAGAAGGCCAGGAAGACAAAGTAGCCGCCGTGTCGCTTTCTGAAACATGCCTAGACCTGAAACAGCACCGACAGGCACCCGCCTGCGCTGCTATTTACCCAGAAATTAGCAGCAAATTCTAACCAAATATTAACCCGGCGTTGAATGCTGGTTAAAAAAATATGGTTAACAAATTGTTTGCTCGAAAGCTGGTCACAGGCGCGAGAGCGCGTTATTTCTTGCACATAACGGTTGGTGGGAGGTGCGGAGGCATCGGCGATGTTCGTTCTAAGCCTGATGTGTCTTGTCTCGGGAGTGGCGCTTGCCGCTGCTGCCCCACATCAGCCCGAACGAAAGGCTGCCTTCGAGAGAGTAGGCGGGGGCTTGATTGTTGGCGGCCTCTGCCTGCTCGGCGCCGGCTTGCCGCTGTTTCGTTGAAAAGGTCAGTTCTACGCCTTCAACCGTGAGATCGTGCCGTGCGGAACGTTGTAGCTCCGGCTGATCTCCGCGCAGCTCTCGCCGGCCTCGCGCCGTGCCAGGGCCTCCCACTGCTGATGGCGGTGAGCTTCGGCTTCGGGCCAGAGCGGATGCCGCGTTCGCGAGATCGCCAAGCGCAACCATGGCACATCCGCCAACGTTCTGGCCTTCGACCCGGATCATCGGGTGTCTTGGGAGAACCTGATGTCGGTACGCTTTGGGGTCGGCTTCGCGCTTGCCACGTTCGTTGCGAGCACGGCCATGGCTGCTCCTGTGTCCCCCGAGGATAAGGCCTCCATGCAGTTACTGTGTGCTGGCGACTTCACGACCCTTTGCGCCGGTCTGCCGCCGGAGGACGGGCCTGAAACGCGAGCTTGTTTCGCCAAAAACATGTCCAAGCTCTCACCTGGATGCCGCGACGCCATCGAGACCTACAAGAAGAAGGGCTGAGTCCCCAGCAAGGCTCGGCATTAGCGTCCTCCGACCATGTTGAGCAGCGCCACGCCGGCAGCGGCTAGGATGTTGCCTCGGCCGCCCCAGGGCAGGGGAGCAAACGGGATCACAGCTCGCTCGGCCGCCACGATCGGCAGTAAGACCTCAGGCGCCTCGGTCTCGCGGACACTATCATTATTGCGCAGCCATACGATTTGGCTACCGTGATGGCCGTCGGGAGCGGCGAGAGCGGGGTCCGCATCCCTGCCGTCCTTGGCATCGATGTCCCCGTCCATGCGGTCCAGCACGGCAATGATGTGATCGGCGGCATCCAGCGCAGTTTGCAGGGCTTCGCCGAGGCGGTTGCGAACCTCCGCCTCCCCCATCGGGGCCGGCTCGACGGGAACGGCCACCTTGGGCCGCGGGGCGAACGTGAGCACGTTGTTCATGGTCAGACCCCCTTTGCGTCGGACGAGACGATCACGGAGGAGCCGGCGACGATGAGGCGGGTGTGGGCTGCTCCCATGATGTCGGCAAGCGCCTTCATCTCCTCGTGGGTGTCGTGGATTGCGTTCAGCACCGAGAGGACAGCTTCAGGGCCTCGGCCGTCCAGGGTCTCGATAGCGGCGACCAACTCCGGCTTGCTCATCCGCAGGAAGCGGTCGGCGAGATGCAGGCCGACCGTGTAGGGCGAGAGGCGTTCGTTCCACTCGCGTGGGCTGCGGATCGGCGTGTCGAGGTCATATGCCTCGAAACTTAGGGATGCCGCCCCTTCAGCCGAGCACACTTCGTCGTCTGCGCCGGTCAGCGTCAGCCGTTCGACATCGGCGGCAATGCTCCCGAGGATGTCTCTGAGATCCACGGCGCCGATCATGCCGTCATTCCCCGGTGCCCACTGTTGGGCATGGCGGATCACCGCGACGATGCCGGCAAGCGTCGTCGGACGTGTCTCGAACACCGCGTTCCAGGCCACCGTCTCCACGTGGCTGGCGGCCTCCCAGACTGCATGCGCGGGCGCCATCGCGTCGTCGGACGTGTCCAGATCCTGCTCTTGCCGCCACACCTTATCGGTCGCGTCGCAGGTCTCCACGAAGGCAGCGCGGGCCTCGGCATGCGCTTGGATGACCGCAAGAACCGGGTCCGCATCGTCCGGCGCTGCCGCCTCGTCAGCCTCAGTCTTGTCGGATGCGGGCTCGGCCGCTTCGAACGGCTCTGGCTCGTCCTGCTCGCGTCGAGGCACCAGCACGCCGACGACAGTGCCGACGAGCTTCTGGCGCAGGTGGTCGGCGTCGTAGGGGCCATCGCTCGTGTAGACCGTCCCCGCGCCGACGCGATTGACCGGATCGACCCACCATTGCGGCTCGCCCTGGCCGCCGACTTCGCGAAAGTGGGTCAGCACCACGTCACGGGTGCCGCCGTGCCACTCGATCACGCACAAGGCGCCGTGTGCCAGATCGCGGCGGGCCGGGTCGAAGACGACGGTCTCGCCCTTCCGAACGAGCGGGTAGGCGCCAGCATCCTTCACGTACTGCTCGCCCATGCCCTCGGGGCACTCGCTCATCACCGGCAGCTTGGGCGGGCGAGTGCCATCCTTCGAGGGGAGATCGACATCGCTGTAGATCCCGATCACGCGGTGGATCTTCTCGACGCGATCAGCGCCCAAGCGCCCGCCCCGCCCCGTGCTGGGCACCACGACCTCGATCAGCGGCACCACTTCGGACCCCGGCGCGAACGGCTTCGCGAACTCGGGCTGGAAGCCGTGCGTCAGGTCGAACACGACCGGGTCGGGCTTGCCCTTGAGGTAGAACACCGCGAGGCCGGCGCCGGTCGGCATCTCCGGCTCTACGACGAGGCTGGCACCAGGCGC
>NZ_BPQG01000077.1 GCF_022179125.1 Methylobacterium cerastii | reverse complement strand
GAGATCAGCTGGATGCTGATCCCGTTCCTGCTGACGCTGATCTTCTTCGTCTGGGGCGCGCGACTCTTCGTCATGTCGAAGAACCCACCGCCGGACGCGATGGTGATCGAGGCGATCGGCCGGCAATGGATGTGGAAGTTCCAGCATCCCACCGGACAATCCGAGATCAACGACCTGCACGTGCCGATGGGTCAGCCGGTCAAGCTGCGGATCATCAGCCAGGACGTGATCCACGCCCTCTACCTGCCGGCGCTGCGGATGCAGATGGCGGCTTTGCCCGACAGGTACACCGAGCTCTGGTTCAAGGCCGACAAGCCCGGCACCTTTCACCTCTACTGCTCGGAATATTGCGGCACCGACCACTCGGCGATGGACGGCAACCTGACGATCCTGAGCCAGGGCGACTACCAGGAATGGCTGACGCATTCCGGCGCCCAGCAATCCAAGGTCGCCGCCGGCAAGGCGATCTACGACGCCTACGGCTGCGGCACCTGCCACAACGAAGGCTCGACCGTGAAGGCGCCAAAGCTCGCCGGCCTCTACGGACGCGACGTGCGGCTCGCCGACGGGCGCACGGTCACGGCCGACGAGGACTACCTTCGCGAGAAGATCCGCAACCCCAACGGCAACCGGCTCGCCGAAGGCTACAAGCAGATCATGCCGAGCTTCGCCGGCGTGATCCCCGAAGACGACCTCGGCCGCCTGATCGACTTCCTGAAATCGAACACCCGCACCGTGGGCGACGCAGCGTCCGGAGAGGCCACGCGATGAGCGCATCGGGCACCGTCGACAGCGGGCTCGCCAACCGCGAGCCGCACGCACCGGAGGCGACGCTCGATCGCCCCGCCGACTACCTGCACGCGGAATCGACCCTGCGCTCGTGGTTTCTCACCACCGACCACAAGCGCATCGCGATCCTCTATCTCGCCTCGATCACCGCCTTCTTCATCGTCGGCGCCGTCGCCGCCGGCGTGGTGCGCCTAGCGCTGGTCGTGCCGAACGGCGCGGTGATGACCAACGACACCTACAACAAGGCCTTCACCATCCACGGCGTGGTGATGGTGTGGTTCTTCCTGATCCCGTCGATTCCGGCGACCTTCGGCAACTTCCTGATCCCGCTGATGATCGGTGCCAAGGACCTCGCCTTCCCCAAGCTGAACCTGACCAGCTGGTACGTCTTCATGACGGGGGCGCTGTTCACCATGGTCTCGGTGGTGCTCGGCGGCATCGACACCGGCTGGACCTTCTACGCGCCGCTCTCCACCGCCTTCTCGAACGGTTGGGTCCTGCCCGCCCTGATCGGCGTGACGATCGTCGGGTTCTCGTCGATCCTGACGGGGCTGAACTTCGTCGTCACGATCCACACCATGCGGGCGACCGGCATGACGTGGTTCAAGCTGCCGATCTTCGTCTGGACCCACTACGCCACCAGCCTGATCTTCCTGCTGGCGACGCCGGTCATCACCACGGCGCTGATCCTGCTGATCATGGAGCGCGCCTTCCACATCGGGGTGTTCGATCCGGCCTTCGGCGGCGACCCGGTGCTGTTCCAGCACCTGTTCTGGTTCTACTCGCACCCGGCCGTGTACATCATGGTCCTGCCGGGCATGGGGGTGATCTCGGAGATCGTCCCGGCCTTCGCCCAGAAGAAGCTCTTCGGCTACCGCTTCGTCGCCTACGCCGCGATCGGGCTCGCCTCGGTGACGTTCTTCGTCTGGGGCCACCACATGTTCATCAACGGGCAGAGCGACCTGGCCTCGCTCGCGTTCTCGGCGCTCTCCTTCGCGGTCGCCGTTCCCTCGGCGGTGAAGGTCTACAACTGGACCGCGACGATCCATAAAGGCAAGCTCCGCCTCGACACGCCGATGCTCTACGCGATGGGCTATATCGGCCTTTTCGTGCTCGGCGGCCTTACGGGCCTGTACCTGGCGACGCTGGCGATCAACCAGCACATCCACGCGACCTACTTCGTGGTCGCCCACTTCCACTACATCATGGTCGGCGGCACGGTGCTGGCGTTCCTCGGCGGGCTGCACTTCTGGTGGCCGAAGTTCACCGGCCGGATGTACAACGAGGCCTGGGGGCGGATCTCGGCGCTGCTGATCTTCCTCGGCTTCAACGTCACGTTCTTCCCGCAATTCATCCTCGGCTACCTCGGCATGCCGCGGCGCTACGCGACCTACCCGCCGGAATTCCAGTTGCTCAACGTCTTGTCCTCGGCGGGGGCGACGATCCTGGCTGCGGGGTACATCTTCCCGATGCTCTACCTCGTCTATTCCTTGTGGTTCGGCAAAAAGGCGCCGGCAAACCCCTGGGACGCCAAGGGGCTCGAATGGGAGACCGCCTCGCCACCGCCCACCCTGAATTTCACGTCGCCACCCGTGGTGCCGCGGGTGCCTTACGACTATCCGATCCAGGAGCAGGAAACGAAGGCGCAGCACCGATGAGCCAGCTTCGATGAGCGCGCGGCTCGCCGACGGCGTCGGCACCGAACGCGCCCACCACTTCGAGACCGTAGCCCAGCAGCGCTACGCCGCCACGCTCGGGATCTGGGCTTGGCTGATCACCGAGTTGCTGTTGTTCGCGGCTCTGTTCCTCGTGGCGCTGATCGTGCGGATCCAGCATCCGGAGGCGACGCAAGAGGCGGCGCGCCACCTCAAGTTCTGGATCGGTGCGGTCAACACGGTGGTGCTGATCGTCTCCAGCCTTACCATGTCGATGGCGATCGAGTTCTCGCGGCTCGGCTGGCAGCGGGCGATGGTGCGGGCGATGCTGGCGACCGCGGCTTTGGGCAGCCTGTTCCTCGTGCTGAAGGGCTACGAATACTACGCCGACTATACGGAGCACATGATGCCGTTCCTCGGTTCGCGCCCGTACGAGCTGGCCGCGTCGCCCGCGTCGCGCCTGTTCGTGAACCTGTATTACGTCGCCACGCTGCTGCACGGGCTCCACCTGCTCACCGGCATCTCGCTGCTGCTCGGCATGACCTGGATGGCGTCGAAGGCAGGGTTCCTGTCGCGGCACCAGAACTGGATCGAGATCTACGGCCTCTACTGGCACTTCATCGACCTGATCTGGATCATGGCCTTCCCGATCCTCTACGTCGTCAACCGGTAGCCCGATGCGCAATCCGCTCGCGACCCTTTCGGACGACGACCGCGCTCTGCTGAAGGCGCGACTGCGCAAGCCGGTGCTCAGCTTCCTGGCGCTGATGGGCCTGCTGGCAGTCAACGTCACGCTCGGCGCGACCCTGCCGTTCGAGCAGGTCTGGACGCTCGAGCTCGTCGTCGTCGCCGCGATGGCGCTCGTCGTCCTCCTCGTCTCGATGGAGGTGCTCCACGAGCCGCCGCTGGTGAAGCTGTTCTCGGGCCTCGGCTTCTTCTGGGTCGCGATCATGGTCGGCATGACGTTGACGGATTACCTCGGCCGCTGACGCAAGCGCGCGGTTCGCGGTTGTTCGCTGCGGCAAACGCACCTAAACCGGAGCGGACCTCCGGGCGGCGGACGATCCGCGCCGAGGCCCCGCCCGACCAGGTAAGTTTCCGAGACGATGTGCGAATTGCTCGGCATGAGCGCGAACGTGCCCACCGACATCCGCTTCTCGTTCGCGGCTCTGGCGCGGCGCGGCGGCGAGACCGGTCCGCATGCGGACGGTTGGGGCATCAGCTTCTACGAGGGGCGCGGCTGCCGCAGCTTCCACGAGCCGGAGCCGAGCGCGAAATCCGAGTTGGCGCGGCTGCTGCGCGACTACAAGATCAAGAGCCGCATCGTCATCGGGCACGTGCGCAAGGCCAACCGCGGCCGCGTCAGCCTGGAGAACACCCATCCGTTCTCGCGCGAGCTTTGGGGCCGGCGCTGGACCTTCGCGCATAACGGCCAGCTCAAGGGCGTGAAGAAGCTGCCACTCGGCGGGTTCATGCCGATCGGCTCGACCGACAGCGAGTACGCCTTCTGCTGGATGCTGGGCCGCCTGCAAGCGCGCTTCTCCGCCCTGCCCAAGCCCGCCCTGCTCGACCGCGCTGTGGCCGACCTCAGTGCGGAGCTTCACGCGCTCGGCGTCTTCAACATGCTGCTGTCCGACAGCCGGACCCTCTACGCCCATTGCGGCAAGCGGCTCTGCTACCTCACCCGACGGGCGCCGTTCGGCACCGCGACGCTGATCGACGAGGACTGGCGCGTGGACTTCGCGCAGGAGACCACCGAACGCGACGTGGTCTCCGTCGTGGCGACGCAGGCGTTGACCCGCGACGAGTGCTGGACGGACCTCGCGCGCGGCGACGTCATCACCCTGCGCGACGGCGCGATCCGGCTGCTGAAACCCGGCGCGCCGGCCGCAGCCACCGTGGTGGTCGCCCCGAAGCCCTGTTGAGGCAAGGTCCGATGCACTCGGATGTGACGGTCCGCGAAGGTGCAAGCGGGGCTGCGATAGGTTAAACACACACCATGACCGGAGCGGCGCTGGCGCGAGCCGCGAACGTCCCGCCTCGCGGGTCCGGACCGCCCGCGAGCCCGCTTTAAGACCGTAGATTGCGACGCATCATGACCCGCGACGAGACCGACACTCTTCCGAGCCAGTCTGAAAACGGCGGCAAGGATGCGCGGCCCAACCTGTCGCACACCATCCGCTCGCATCTCGGCGACCACCTGCGCAGCGCCTACGACACGCTGGGCCAGACCGAGCTGCCGAGCCGCTTCGCCGAGCTGATCGCGAAGCTCGAGGCGGCGCTCAAGGCCCGCGGCGAGGCGATCGAGCCGGAATTTCGCAACGGCCTGCTCGCCGCCGTCCCGTCGCTGCGTGCCTTCGCGCTGTCGCTGACCTCGAACCCGGCGCGCTCGGACGACCTCGTGCAGGATACGCTGATGAAGGGCTGGCAGCACCGCGCCCGCTTCCAGCCCGGCACCAACCTGAACGCCTGGCTGTTCACGATCCTGCGCAACATCTTCTACTCGGATCACCGCAAGCGCGTCCGCGAGGTCGAGGATCAGGATGGCTCCTACGCCGCGCGGCTGGCCACGGCCCCGCACCAGGGCGACCGCCTCGACGTCGAGGATCTACAGACGGCGCTCGCCAAGCTCCCGCCCGACCAGCGCGAGGCGCTGGTTCTGGTGGGCGCCGAGGGCGTCTCCTACGAGGAGGCGGCGACGATCATGGGTTGCAAGGTCGGCACCGTGAAGAGCCGCGTCAGCCGGGCCCGCGGGCGGCTCGCCGAACTGTTGGGCTACGACGAGGAAGACCTCGGCTCCGACCGGTTCATCCAGTCGGCGATGCCCAAGGACGCTTGAAAAGACGCGTGAGAACCGGTCCTTTTTGACGCATCCGTTTCCGGGGGTCGTGCGTTACCGGCCCGAGACTCGCCCAGCGTCGAACGGCGCGGCGGGCATCGGAACACGGAGTTTTACCATGCAGTTCAAGTCCATCCTGGCCGCCTCGGCCCTCGTCCTCGCCCTGCCGCTCGCCGCGCAGGCCCAGGGCACCATCCGCGGGGCCGAGCGCGGCGCCGAGACCGGCTCCGACATCGGCGGCCCGATCGGCGGGATCGTCGGCGGCGCGGTGGGCGCGGCGACCGGCACCGTCGGCGGCATCCTCGGCGTCGACATGCAGCCGCGCTTCCGCAGCTACGTCCGCGAGCGCAACGTGCGCTCCTACGATTACGACGGCCGCGTCGCGGTCGGCACCACCCTGCCGGGCGACGGCGTGACCTATTACGACGTGCCCGACGAGTACCGCGTCCAGGCCGGCACCCGCTACACCGTGATCAACAACCGCCCGGTTCTGGTCGATCGCGGCCACCGCATCGTCGAAGTGATCGACTAACTTTTTCAGCCTCCACCAATCCGAGAGGGCTCCGGGGCGATACGCCTCGGGGCCCTTTTCGTTGGTACGCTGCCGTGCAACGCTTTGCCGCATCGCCCGTTAGGGTTCTGACGGCGAACGGGAATTCTGAAACCATGGACGACGACGCCATCGACGCGAAGGCCGGCCTGCCGGAACCGGTTCGCGACCACCTCGGCCAGCAGCTCCGCTCGATGCTGACGGTGGGCCAGGAGAAGCCGCGCTTCCTCGGTGACGACCCTGCCCCCGATGAGACCTTCGCGCCGCAGCTGCAGCGCCTCGAGACCCGGCTGAAGACCCACGAGGAAGGCACCGGCGCCGTCGAGCACGCCCTCGACCGCATCCTCGACGCGTTCGGCGTCACCCCCGAGGACGACAAGCCGGCGGCCTGAACACCGCCTCCGCGCTCAAACCTTGGGGCGCGTCGCCAGCAGGTCGCGGATCTCGCCCAGGATCTTCACGTCCGCCGGCACTTCGGCGATCGCCTCGGGCTTGGCCTCTTCCTTGGTCTGGAGCTTGTTCATCGCGCGGATGACCAGGAACAGCACGAAGGCGACGATCATGAAGTTGATCGCCACGGTGATGAACTGGCCGTAGCCGATCACCGCGCCCTGCTTCTTCGCCTCGGCATAAGCTGCGCCGGCTTGCACCTTCGAGGAAAGCGGCAGGTAGTAGTTCGAGAAGTCGAGGCCGCCGGTGATCGCGCCGATCATCGGCATGAACACGTCCTGCACCGCCGAGGTCACGATCGCCCCGAAGGCGGCGCCGATGATCACGCCGACGGCGAGGTCGACCACGTTGCCGCGCAGCGCGAACTTCTTGAACTCTTCGAGCACGGCGGCCCCCCTCACGTTTCAGCGGGCAAAACCTATCGCAAGTTGCGCGCCGGCCTCAAGGCGAAAGGAATATTGTCCACCGCTCAGATCGCGGAGGCCGGATCCTCGCCGCTCTCGGGGCGCGTCTGCGGCTCGAGGCGTGACCGGCGGCGGTACTGCGCCGCGCCCAACGGCAGGCCGACGATGTAGGCGGCGCTGATCGCGACCAGCGATTCGAACGGGAACGAGATCAGCAGGCCGAAGGCGGCGACGCCCGCCAGGAAGATCGGGAGCACCAGCCCGCGGGGCACGCGCTTGCCCATGGTCTTGCCGGAGAAGGTCGGCACGGTGGAGACCACCAGCAGCGCGATGCCGAGCACGTAGACAAGGATCGCCGGCGCGGCCCAGGCCTCGAAGCCGAAGCCGAGGAAGTGCAGGTAGAGCGGCAGCATCGCCGTCATCGCCCCGGCCGGCGCCGGCATGCCGACGAAGTAGTCCTTCTTCCATTCCGGGCGGTTCGGGTCGTCGAGCATCGCGTTGAAGCGGGCGAGCCGGAGCGCCATGGCGATGGCGAAGATCAGCGCCACGATCCAGCCGAGCGATTTCAGGTTGTGGAGCGCGAAGCCGTAGAGGATCAGCGCCGGCGCGCAGCCGAAGTTGACGAAGTCGGCCAGCGAATCGAGTTCCGCCCCGAAGCGCGAGGTGCCCTTCAGCAGGCGCGCCACGCGCCCGTCGATGCCGTCGAGCACGGCGGCCGCGATGATCGCGATCACCGCCGGCTCGAACTTGCCCTCGAAGGCCAGCCGGATCGCCGTCAGCCCGAGGCAGAGCGCCATCAGGGTGATCATGTTGGGCGCGATCATCCGGAACGGTACCGGCTTGAACCGGCGCGGCCGCGGCTCGTTCGCGTCCGGCTCGAAGGGCGGGAAGAGATCGTCCATCGCCCCTCCTGAGAGCATTTTCGAGCGAAGTGGAAGCCGGTTCGCGTGAAGAAAATGCGACCGCACGAGTAAGTCAGATGCGCCGGAAGCTGCGCTCGGGGCCGCCGCCGAGGTCGGCGAGCACGGTCTCGCCGGCCACCGCCTTCTGGCCGAGGCCCACCAGCACGCGGGTGCCGACGGGGAGGTACACGTCCACCCGCGACCCGAACCGGATCAGCCCGAAGCGCTCGCCCACCGAGAGCTGGTCGCCGGCCGAGACGAAGCCGACGATGCGCCGCGCCACCAGGCCCGCGATCTGCACCACGCCGATCCGCACCGGCTGGCCGCCGTGCAGGGTCTCCATCACCATTCCGTTGCGCTCGTTGTCCTCGCTCGCCTTGTCGAGCTCGGCGTTGAGGAACAGCCCCGGCGTGTAGTGGATCTGGCCGATCCTGCCCGTCACCGGCACGCGGTTCACGTGGCAGTCGAACACGTTCATGAACACCGAGACGCGGGTCATCGGCACCGGCGGCAGGTCGAGCTCGGGCGGCGGCAGCACGGTGGAGATCAGGTTCACGCGCCCGTCGGCCGGCGACACCACGAGGCCGTCGGCCACCGGCGTCACCCGCTCGGGGTCGCGGAAGAAGTAGCACACCCACAGGGTGAGGATCAGGAACACCCAGCCGAAGAACTGCGAGAACGTGCCGGCCAGCACCGTGAGCACGATCCCGATCACGATGAAGGGGTAGCCCTCCTTGTGGATCGGGACGAGCGTCCGGCGGATCGTCAGGAGAAGGTCGTTCATGCGGTCTTTCGACGGGGCGGGGCCAAACGGGATTTTGACCCGCGCGATGGCAGCCCGGGGCGCGAAGGTCAACCTCGCGCGCCGTCGCGCGGTGCAACGGATCGGACGCCCCCCTCTCCCCGCGTGCGGGGAGAGGCCCGGCGGCACCCCGTCGTGCGGCCGGGAAGCGAAGGCGAAGCCGAAGCGACGGTGAGGGGGCGCGACCGGAGGAGGCTCGTCCGTTCGCGCCCCCTCACCCTCGGCTGCCGCCTCGCTTGGCCGACGACGCGGTCGTCAAAGCCCTCTCCCCGCAGGCGGGGCGAGGGGATGCGCGTCCCTCCAGACACGCCAAAACAACCCCACGCGGAAACCCTCCGCCGGCGGCATGGCCCGGACATCACGAAACAGGAGACGCGGGACGCCGCGGAACCCTGTGATGATGCGCGATTAGCCGGTTCCCCGGCGTCCCGCGGTGCCGGGCCCGGAACGCGGGCGTCGGCGCCGATTTGGCGTCGCGGCTGGTTCGATCGTAGCCACACAACGCGGGGCAGGAGGCCAAAGCCTCGAACGCCTGTCACGCTTCCGCGTCCGCGTCCGCGTGAGCGGTCGGTCGCGCCTAAGCCTTCCCGCGCGAGCACGAGCCCAGCCCCGCCATGCGGGTCCGGTCACTCCGGGCCACGGCACGCGGGTGAACCCGCCGCTCTGTGTCCCTGCCCCACGATGCCCGCGCCGCCGGCTGACCGACCGACGACCCGGGAGCCGCCACGCTGCCGACCGCCCCGTCGATCACCGGGCCGGCTCCTGACGGCGGCACCGGGACGAAACGCAGCCCCGGCGCCGTGCAGCGCGTGATGGGGTTATAGGCATGTTATAGGACTTTTGTCAAGATCAATTTCTAATCTGTATTTTGTCGATTTCGAAAAATTAGCTCAGAGATATCAAAATCAGATTTATTTCTGAAGGTCGCCATTATATGCAATTGTTACTGGGTTATTTATAATTCACTCCGCGTCATTTTTTCCAATCGACGCCGCAGTATTTACAATTCGTGCAGTATTAAATAATTGAGCCGCGGTGGCAGGCGCAACTAGCAACGCGTAACACATAGCCCAATATCCCAAAAAGTTGAATCCTACCCAGGCATAGGCTTGACAGAAAATTCCCATAAAAATCGCAAGCGTTTGAACTAATATAAAATGGTAAAATGAGGCGACAATTTTGACGAAATATGATTGTTTCTTACCTTCTTCGCTCAGATAAGTAAAAATTTTTGAGCCAGCGAATGCGAGCATAATTGCCATCCCACCCATCGAAAACCCGAGCAGGTTTGGTAAGATACTAGTAGGCATGGATGCCCAGACTCGATTACCATCGTTATCTAGCTTGATCCAAACCGGATAGGTTACAACTGTGAACGCAAACGCTAGCCATAAATAAATTGATTTTAAAAACTCAGACCATCCTCCATAAGCCTCCCAGTATAACTTTATTGGCTTAAGTGCTGGGAAATGGAGCCAACCAGTCGCGAGCGACGCCGATCGCTGTATCCACCGTGGTAGACTGAGAGTCGATCCGAGCAGTCTGCTTTTGGGGGTACTGCTTGGTCGAAATGGAAATCTTTTCCTCTCCATCCCTACCTTCTCCCCTTGAGTAGCCATGCCGTAGTGAGGCTTCGCCCTGAGCTTTTATTTGATCATCGGCCTTCAAGCCTTTGTGTGCACTTGAGGCGGTATAGACTGTGAGTTGGCGACTTGCTCTTATTTTTTCAAGCCGCTCGATTATTGCATCAGCGTCTTCAGTGTTGTCGTCAGAATTTGGCACGCTCACAAGTATCTCAAGTTTTCTAAGATTTTTTATGGCATATATTTTCTCTAACGCTGAAGAATCGACTAGTAGGTCCACCTCAACGTAGGCTGGCTTAGTGAGTTCGAAACGAAGAGCGCCAAGAGTTTTTTCATCGAAAAGTGCCCTAAACAAACGCTCAGCGCTGGAAGGGGCAAGAGTACGCCCCTCATCATTCCGAGATTCAAAAACCAGAATATGATCTTTTTCACGAAAGACGTAATTAAATCTTTGCCAGTGGAAACCAGTATTCGCCGGAATACTAATCTTAGCTTTTTGCTCTTCGTCCGGCTCTTGCATCAACAAGGTATCAATGATCCGCTCATTCGGATCAATTTCAGTCCAGGAATATATACTTCCCCAGAATACGCCATTTGATGACGCAGAAGGTTTGGTTATAGCTGCTGTCTTTTCACCAAAATAATTGATCCGACGTCCTGCGACACGCTCAAAAAGCTCTCTGTAGATCCCCTTTACGTGGGGATGAGCGCTAACATTGAGTGCGTGGTACTCCAAAATCGCTATCGCGACCTCCCTAATAAGGAAAGTCGTACTACGCCCCGTTGAATAGATGCAACGAGATTTCCTATCGCTTAGAGAGTTTTCTACACCCTAATGGAAATTTTGCCAGTGCCGGAGTTGAGAGGCATCTACCAGCCAAGACGATACCTCGGCTCAGCACTTTATTCCGCCACCATTACCTTCCCCCGAACCCCACGCACCTCAACCCGCACCCGCTCCGCCTCCTCCTCAGCCCGGCGCAACGCCGCCCGCGCGGCATCCGCCTCGCGCTGCCGGTTCCAGAGCGCGGCGTAGACCCCGTCCTGGTCGAGCAGCGCGGCGTGGGTGCCGCGCTCGACGATGACGCCCTTGTCGAGGACCAGGATCTGGTCGGCGTCGACCACCGTCGAGAGGCGGTGGGCGATGACGAGGGTGGTGCGGCCGCGGGCGATGCGGTCCAGGGCGTCCTGGATCTGCGATTCGGTGAAGCTGTCGAGGGCCGAGGTGGCCTCGTCGAGGACGAGGATCGGCGGCCCCTTCAGGATGGTGCGGGCGATGGCGACGCGCTGCTTCTCGCCGCCCGACAGTTTTAGGCCGCGCTCGCCGACGGGGGTGTCGTAGCCCTCCGGCAGGGATTCGATGAAGCGGTCGATCTGGGCGAGGCGCGCGGCCTCCCGCACCTCGGCCTCGGTCGCCTCCCAGCGGCCGTAGCGGATGTTGTAGCCGATCGTGTCGTTGAACAGCACCGTGTCCTGCGGCACCATCCCGATCGCCGCGCGTAAAGAGTCCTGGCGGATGGCGGCGATGTCCTGCCCGTCGATGGTGATGCGGCCGGCTTGCGGCTCGTAGAACCGGAACAGAAGGCGCGAGAGCGTCGACTTGCCGGCGCCCGAGGGGCCGACGATCGCCACCGTCTTGCCCGACGGCACCGCGAAGGAGACGCCGCGCAGGATCGGCCGGTCCGGGTTGTAGGCGAAGTGCACGTCCTCGAAGCGCACCTCGGCCGGGCCGGGGACGAGGGCCGGCGCGTTCGGACGGTCCGCGATCTCCGGGTTGCGGTGGAGGATGCGGAACATGTCGTCGATGTCGATGAGCGCCTGTTTGATCTCGCGGTAGATCATGCCCATGAAGTTCAGCGGCATCGAGAGCTGGACCAGCATGGTGTTGGCGAGCACGAACCCGCCGATGGTGGTGCGCCCGGCCAGGATGTCGCGGGCGGCGAGCCACATCACCGCGGTCATGCCGAGGGTGAAGATCAGCGCCTGGCCGGCGTTGAGCACGGCCAGCGACACGTAGGTCTGCGTCGAGGCCTTTTCGTACTTCGCCATCGCGCCGTCGAAGCGCTGGGTCTCGCGGGTCTCCGCGCCGAAATACTTCACGGTCTCGTAGTTCAGCAGCGAGTCGACCGACTTGCTGTTGGCGTCGGTGTCGGACTCGTTCATGCGGCGGCGGATCGCGATCCGCCACTCGGTCGCCTTGTAGGTGAAGCCGAGATAGGCCGCGACCATCACGAACACGACGGCCGAGTAGGTCCAGTCGAACTCGTAGGCCAGCACGCCGAGCACCAGCGCGAACTCGACGATGGTCGGCACCAGCGTCAGAACCATCAGGCGCGACAGCTCCTCGATGCCCGAGCGCCCGCGCTCCAGCACCCGCGTCAGCCCGCCGGTCTTGCGCTCGAGGTGGAAGCGCAAGCTGAGCTGGTGCATGTGCTGGAAGGTCTTCAGCGCCAGGCGCCGCACCGCGTGCATCGCCACCTTGGCGAACAGCCCGTCGCGCGCCTGCGTCAGCCCCGCCATCAGGATGCGCGAGGCGCCGTAGATCGCGATCAACGCCATCGGCGCCGCGAAGATACCGGTGGGGAGCGTGCCCTCCTTGCCGCCGACCGCGGCCACCAGCGCGTCGGTGATCCACTTGAAGGTGAAGGGCGTGACCATCGTCACGAGCTTGGCCACCAGCAGCAGCCCGAACGCCAGGAAGACCCGCCGCTGCAGGTCCGGCCGGCCGTAGGGCCACAGGTAGGGCCACAGCCGGCGATAGGTGGCGACGAGGCCCGGGCGCGCTTCGGGCGCCGGCTCGGGGGTGGGTGTCATGCGAAAGGGTCCGGGAGGTGCGTCGCCCGCCATATAGACCCGCCGCCCGCCCGGCACACCCGCCGCGACCGCGGGGCGGCGCGGCGTGGATGGATCGCGCCCTTCCCTCCCCCTCTCTGGGGAAGGGGAAGCGCGGCGGACCGTCAGCCGTTCTTGCCGGCCTTGTCCTTACCCTCGCCCGGCAGCACGAAGATCTGGCCGGGGTAGATCAGGTCCGGGTTGCGGATCTGCTGCTGGTTGGCGTCGTAGATCACCGTGTAGCGGTCGCCGGCGCCGTAGGTGCGGCGGCTGATCTGCCACAGGCTGTCGCCGCGGATGATCTTGGCCGTGTTCACTTCGGCGACGAACACGCCCGCCGCGGCGTCGGGCCGTGGCGGCTCGATCGCGGCGGGCGTCCGCGCGACGGCTCCCGGCGCGGGCGGCTGGGCCGGCGCCGCCGGGCGCGCTACTGTCGGCGCCTCGGGCGCAGCGGAGCGCGCGGCCGAAGCCGCCGACGGGGCAGCCGGCGTGGTGGAGACGCGGGCCTCGGCGTGCGTTTCAGGCGCCGGCTTGGCGGGCGCGGAGCCGACGGGCGCGGGCTTGTCCGGCGCAGGTCTGGTCGGCGCGGCGTTCGCGGCGACGCGGGCCGGTTCCGGCACCGAGAACGGCACCTCGGCGCGGCCGCGCACCTTGCCCGAGACCGCGTCGACCTGGTCGACCCGCACCATGTAGTCGCCCGGCTTCACGCCGCGGCCGATCGTGAAGGTGACCTTGCCGTCGGCCCCGACGCTGGCCGGCGCGATCAGCGTGTCGTTGAGGTAGAGCCGCACCGTCGCCCCGGGCGAGGCCTGGCTGGTGACGAACAGCCGCCCGCCCTCCTGCGCGTCCACGCTGACGATCTTGACGGGGGCGTTCGTCGCGGATGTGTCCGGCGTCGTCTTCGCGGCCGTCGCCGCCTTGCCCGGCGCCGCGCCGCTTCCGGCGCCGTCCTTGCCGGACGAGACTTTGCCGGGTGCGACTTGGCCCGGCACCGCCTGGCCCGGCACCGCCTTGCCCGCCACGTCCTTACTCGCGACGCCCTTGCTCGCGACATCCTTACCCGGCGACGCCTGACCCGGCCCGGCCGGCGACCCTTGCGCGGTCGGCGCGTCGGGCTGCGAAAGCACCACCGTCGGCTTGTCCGGCGCGATCAGCGCCACCAGCGGCTTCTCGGTGCGCGAGGGCGAGACCGCCACCGCGACGCTGTCCGCCGAGCGGGTCTCGCGGCCCTCGGCCGTGGTCGAGCGCAGCACGATCTCGCTGTTGCCCGCGGGCAGGGCCGGCGGCACGATCGCGAACTGCCCGTTGGGGTCGGCCAGCGCCTTGGCCACCGCCTTGCCGTCGACCAGGAGCTCCACGACGGTGTCCGGCGCGCCGCGTCCGGCCACCACCGACTCGCCGTTGGGCTCGACGCGGACGATATCGAACTTGAGCGCGGCCGGGGCGTCGGCCCGGGGGGCCGGCTCGGCCGCGGGCGCCGCCGCGCCGGGCTTGTCCTCGCCGTTGCCCATGCCGGCATCCGGCGCCAGGGCGCCCACCGCGCCGGGCGCCGGGTCGGTGCCGGCCAGGCGCGCGGGCTTCCACGCGTCGAGCCCGCCGAAAAGGGCCGCCACCAGCCCGAGCCCGATGAACAGGCCCAGGACCGCCAGAAACACGCCGCGCCGCAACTCCGCCGTCATGGCGCTCCATCCCCCGTCGACACCGTGCCCGGCCGCCGGGACTTTCGAGACCCGTTTTCGCGAAAAACCGTCGACTGTCCCGCCCATCTTACCGTACATGTCCGGGAGACCAAGCCGCCGCGCCGACGCGCCGACGAATTCCCGTCGCGATCAGCAGTTTGGCACCGATTTCGCCCCTGCCCGCGGGCGGTCTGCCGATCAGAGGCCCGGACCGGCGGCTCATGACGACGACCCTTGATACATGACGACCTTGGATGAAGGAGGCCGGATGGCGCCGGTGAAGACGGTCTGTGTCTATTGCGGCTCCGGCTTCGGCGGGGACCCGGCGTTCCGGCAGGCGGCGGAGACGCTCGGCGCCGCGCTCGCGGCCGCCGGGCTCGACCTCGTCTACGGCGGCGGCGACGTCGGCCTGATGGGCACGGTCGCCCGCGCGGTGCTGGCCGGGGGCGGGCGCGTCACCGGCATCATCCCCGACTTCCTGAAGTCGCGCGAGCACATGCTCGACTCCATCCAGGAGACGATCGTGGTCGGCGACATGCACACCCGCAAGCGCCTGATGTTCGAGCGCTCGGACGCCTTCGTGGCGCTCCCCGGCGGCATCGGCACCCTGGAGGAGCTGGTGGAGCAACTCACCTGGGCGCAGCTCGGCCGGCACCGCAAGCCGATCCTGCTCGTCGAGGTGAACGGGTTCTGGAAGCCGCTGCTCACCCTGTTCGACCACATGCGCGCCCACGGCTTCATCCGCGAGGGGCTCGACCTCAACTACGTCGTCGCCGAGGGCGCCGACGCGGTGGTGCCGACGCTCCAGTCCGAGAGCCGCCGCCTCGGCGACGACCCGGCCGCCGAGCGCTTCGTGACCGAGCGGCTTTGAGGAGCTGAGGGTATCGGCACTGGCCCTTCCCTCCCTCCTCTGCCGGCAGGGCGATCGCAGATGGCGACTTGCTCGTCGAACACCCACTGGCAGCACCACATCCTCCCGGGGCCGCGCGGCGGAGCCCGGGATCCGGACACGCTAGTCGAGCCGGACTTCCCAGCGTCGGCGGTTCTGGATTCCGGGCTCGCCTTCGGCGCCCCGGAATGACGGTGCGGTGCCATCTGTGATGACGTTCCTCCGCGGAAGAGGGGCGGTCGTCTGAGAACTCGGCGGCTTAGGAAGCCGAACCAAGCACGGGTTCCCCCTCTCCCCGTGGGCGAGGAGAGGCCCGACTGCACCTCGTCGTGCAGGCGGGAAGCTGAGGCGAAACCGAAGCGAGGGTGAGGGGGTGCGGACGGAGGAGCCTCTTCCGTTCGCGCCCCCTCAACGTCGGCTGCCGCCCCGCTTTGCCGACGACGAGGTCGGCAAAGCCCTCTCCGCGCAGGCGGGGCGAGGGGATGCGCGCACCTTGGACAGCACCGAAGCCGGGCAATCGGTGGCCGCGGCGGGGTTCGTGCGCGCCCCGCGCTTACCCCCGGCCGGCTTCGGCCTTCCGGTATTCCCGTCCGTGCTCGCAATAGCCCTCGACGATCCGGACCATCATCGCGCGCTTCTCGGCGTCCAGCGGGGCGAGGATGCGGGCCGGGCG
>NZ_BPQG01000076.1 GCF_022179125.1 Methylobacterium cerastii | reverse complement strand
GAGGCCCCGGACGGGTCGCCCGGCGGGGTGCGGGGCGACCCGTCCGGGGCCTCGCGGCGGCTGTCGGGGGCATCGCGACGCGCGGGCGGCGCGGCGCGGTCGAGGTCGCGGGCAGCCGGGGGCGATGGCGGCGGCACCGCGCGCTCGACCGGCTGCGGCCGCTCCTGAGGTCTCTCCTGCGGCCTTGCGGCGGGCGCGCGATCCTCGCGCGGGTCCGGCCGCTCGCGGGCGGCGGGCGGCGCCGGACGCTCGGCCGGCTGCGGCCGCTCTTGTTGGCGCTCTTGCTGCCTCTCTTGCTGCCTTTCCTGCGGGCGCGCGGCCGGGGCGCGGTCCTCGCGCGGCTCGGGGCGCGGCTGCGGACGCTCCTGCGGGGCGGCCCGCTCGGGGCGAGGCTCGGGCCGCTCGCGGCCGCCGGGGGGGGCGCCGGCCGGGCCTTCGCGCCCGCCGCCACGACCTTCGCCGCCACGCCCTTCGCCGCCGCGTCCGCCCGGGCCTTCACCGCCGCGCGGTCCGCGCTCGTCGGGGCCGCCCTGCGCCAGGAGGATCGTGCCGGAGGCGCCGTCCTCGCGGGCGAAGGCGGGTGCAGCGAGGACGAGCCCGGGCAGCATCGTGCCGGTCAGGAGCAGCAGGCGGAGTGTCCGCATTCGGTCGGCCTCGAAGGATCGTGGAAAGCCCAATCGAACCCACGAGCGCCGGGATGGTTCCGGCGCGGCGCCGCTCAGGGGGGATTCGCCGAGGACGCCTTGGCCGGCCCGATCCGGTCGAGGGCGATGATCCGCACCGTGCGCTCGGCGGTGCCGGTGGCGGACGGCTCGGCGGACAGGTCGGGCGCCGGCTTGCCCGCCACCTCGACCGGCAGGCCCGAGCGCTCGGCGGCGTCGGCGGCCAGCACCGCCGCGGTCCGGTCGGCGCGGCCGACGAGGGTGAGGCGGACCTTCGGGCTCGGGCGCGAGAGCGCCTCGGCCTGCATCGGGGTGACGAAGATGTCGCCCTTGTGCCGCACCAGCATGCTCTCGGCCTTGGTCAGCGACTGCGCCCAGGTCTTGTCGGCGGGCTTGCACGAGCAGTTCGGCACGAAGGCCTTGCGGAACTTGAAGGCGTTGGCGAGCGACACGTAGGCCTTGCTGCCCTTCACGGTCGCCGCCGACTTCAGGGCGTCGTCGCCGTAGGGCATCGAGTAGGCCGCAGCCTCCGTTCCGGGGCAGAGCGCCTGGCACATCTCGTCGGCGCCGGTGCGGCCCTCGGGCAGGTTGCGCATCGGAAAGTAGGCGCCGTCGCAGGTCCGCACGCAGATCACCTGCGCGCCGCCGCGGGCATGGGTCTCGCCGGTCGCCGGGTCGACGCGTGCGGAGTCGGCGCAGGACGAGGCCACCAGCCCCTGGAGCTGGCGGCGTCGGGCGCCGGTGTCGTCGATCGCCGCGCCGCCATAGGTGGCGTTGAGCGCGCGGATGCGCTGCTCGACGGCGCCGCATTGCGGGGGCCGCGTGTCGAAGAACAGGAAGGTGCCGCCCTCGCAATTCAAGGAGCGGTGATAGGCCTCGAGCCGGCCGATCTCGCTCTGCAGCGCGCGCACCGTGCTGGCGCCGTTGCTCAGGCTCGCCAACTCGGAGCGGTAGCGCAGGCAGGCCGCGCTCGGCAGGCGGCTCGGCGCCGGGGCGGAATTTTCCGCGGCCGGAACCGGGGTTTGGATCTGGTCCTGGGCGTGCGCGGCCACGGTCGCGCCGAGCCACAGCGCGAGGATCGCGAGCGGGCGGCGGAGCGGGCGGAATCGAAGGCGCGTCGACGGCATGGCTGAACGATCGGGGGTTCGGCGCAGGGCGGTGGGTGAACGGTTCGCCGCGTCGTGAAGGTCGGCGCCGGGAAACGAAGCCCCGGCGGGCTTAACTTTTTTAAACGCCCTCGCGCATCGGCGACAGCCCTCCTACATGCCCGCGACGACACAAGCGGGGGAATGGTGAACGATGTTGCTTCGGGGTCTCACACGCGGCGCGCGGGCCGCGCTGCTCCTGTCGGCGCTGGTCGGCCTCGCGGGGGCCGCCGCGGCGCAGGAGCCCGACCGGATCTTCGACAAGTCGACGGTCTGGCGCCCGCTCACGCCCAACGACAAGCTCGTAGTCTACGGCGTCGACGACCCGCTCGTGAGCGGGGTGGCCTGCTGGTACACCCAGCCGGAGAAGGGCGGCATCAAGGGCACGCTCGGCCTCGCCGAGGACGTGTCCGACATCTCGCTCGCCTGCCGCCAGGTCGGGCCGGTGCAGTTCTCGGGCAAGTTCGGCCAGGGCGAGGTGGTGTTCAGCGAGCGCCGCTCGCTGGTGTTCAAGTCGATGCAGATCGTGCGCGGCTGCGACGTGAAGCGCAACACGCTGATCTACATGGTCTATTCCGACCGGGTGATCCAGGGTTCGCCCAAGAACTCCACCTCGAGCGTGCCCCTGATGCCCTGGGGCACCGAGCCGCCGCCGAAATGCGGCGCGTTCCTGAAGGGCTGAGCGCCGCGCTGTCCCTCCCTCTTTACGGGGGAGGGAAAGGCTCGGCCCAAATCCCGAAAGCCCTCAATCCTGGCAGGTGATGCGGATCGGGCGCTCGGCCGGCTTCGTCACGGGGAGGTCGATGGCGCCGGTGTATTCCTCGGCCGCCGCGATCCCGTAGGCGTTGGCGGTGGCGTAGCCCTGCGCCTCGCACCAGGCGTTGGCGACGACCTGGCCGCACTCGCTGCCGGGGCTCGTCAGGCACTCGCCGACGCCGTAGCCGTCGCTCGACGGGATCAGGAAGGTCTTCTCGACATGGGGCGCCGCCTTGGCGGCCGGGGTCTCGCCGTCGCCCGCGGCGAAGGCGCCCTGCGCGAGGGTGACGAGGAGGGCAGCGGCAGCGAGTGCGCCGAGTCCGGCAGCCGAGCGTCGCATGGATACGTCCTTGTTCAGGGGTGGCCCTGGTTCGAAGTCTTGCGTGCGGATCGTGAGCGAGCGCCAAAATCCGACGGCGGGGTAAACAAAGGCTTTCCGGCGTCGACCGCGTTTCGTCCGCTGGGCCGATCGCGCCGGTCTCGAATTCTTGACGGATTTCGGGTAGCCCGATCCGGTCCGCCGGACCGTCGCCGATCCGCAACACGGCCCGGCGCGAAGCCGGCGGCAATGCGGCGGGGCGGGTCGCGCCCGGTCCCGCGGGCGGGGGCGGCGCGCCGTGCCCAGGGCGTTGACGGCAAACGAGAGTTTTCGCCGGCCCGGCACCGGGCGCAGGCCGCGCCGCCGGGATCGCGGCCGCGAAGGACGAGGGACGTTTCATGGCGCCGATGTTGCGGCTCTACAACACGCTGACCGGAGCCAAGGCGCCGTTCGCGCCGATCGATCCGAGCCACGTGCGGATGTATGCCTGCGGCCCGACGGTCTACGACGCGGCCCATATCGGCAACGCGCGCCCGATCATCGTCTTCGACCTGCTGTTCCGGCTGCTGCGCCGGCTCTACGGCGAGGCCCACGTCACCTACGCCCGCAACGTCACCGACGTGGACGACAAGATCAACGCGCGCGCGGCCGAGCGCGGCATCACCATCCGCGAACTCACCGACGGGACGCTCGCCGCCTTCCACGCGGACCTCTCCGACCTCGGCGTGCTGATGCCCGACGCGGTCAACGTCGCCGGGGGGCGCCCGCGGATGATCGAGCCGCGCGCCACCGATCACATCGTGGAGATGGTGGCGATGATCGAGGGGCTGGTCGTCGCCGGCCACGCCTACGTGGCGGCCGACCACGTGCTGTTCGACGTGCCCTCGATGCCCGATTACGGCGCGCTCTCGAAGCGGCCGCTGGACGAGATGGAGGCCGGCGCCCGGGTCGAGGTCGCGCCCTACAAGCGCTCGCCGCTGGATTTCGTGCTGTGGAAGCCCTCGAAGCCGGGCGAGCCGTCCTGGCCCTCGCCGTCGGGCATCGCCGCGCCCGGGCGCCCGGGCTGGCACATCGAGTGCTCGGCGATGTCGGCGCGCCACCTCGGTCAGACCTTCGACATCCATGCCGGCGGCATCGACCTGATCTTCCCCCACCACGAGAACGAGGTGGCGCAGTCCCGCTGCTGCTTTTCCACGCCGGTGATGGCCAACACCTGGCTGCACAACGGCTTCCTCCAGGTGGAGGGGGAGAAGATGTCGAAGTCGGCCGGCAACTTCGTCACCCTGCGCGCGGTGCTGAACGATTGGCCCGGCGAGGTCGTGCGGCTGGCCATGCTGAAGTCGCACTACCGCCAGCCGATCGACTGGACGCTGCGCGGCCTCGAGGAGGCGCGGCGGATGCTCGACCGCTGGTACGGCGCCGTCGGCGACGCCGCCCCCGCCGCCGAGGCACCGGATTCGGTGCTCGAGCCGCTGCTCGACGACCTCAACACCGCCGCGGCGCTCGCCGAGATCCACCGCCTCGACGACCCCGCGCAACTCCGGGCCGGGGCGAACCTGCTCGGCCTCCTCGACCGGACCCGCTCGGAGCGCGACCAGGCCACCGTCGCGGCCTCCGGCCTCGACGTGGCGGCGATCGAGGCGCTGATCGCGGATCGCGCCGCGGCGCGGGCCGCCAAGGACTGGGCCGCCTCGGACCGCGCCCGCGACGCGCTGGCGGCGATGGGCGTCGCGGTGAAGGACGGCAAGGACGGCACGACCTGGAGCGTGGTCTAGGCCCGCACCCCGGCCGGCTCCAGCGACGCGATGGCGTGATCCATCCTGTCGAAGACGTCGTCAGCATCTTGTAATAAAGACTTTGAGTTGTATTATCGGGTAGTGAAAGTCCCTGGAGTTTCGTCGGCGAACGAGACGAACGTCCGATCCGACTGAATAGAATCTCCACTGTCTGGTCCTAGTGTTGCCGGGTGCGGTCTTCTCAGCACCCGAACCAGGCCACGACGATGTACCCTGCGCCTCGAAATCGCGTCCTGCGTTAGCTCGCCGAGATCGGTTCCGATCTGCCGGACACGGTCGAGCAGCGCCTACGCGCCGGGTTCTTCACGTCCAAGGACCCCCTCGTCGTCGGCGCCGTCAACACCATCGCGGTGGCCGGTGTCGCGTATTTACGGTCGGACCAGGCGGTCTTCGCGGTCTTCGCGGTCATCGCGTTCCTCGACCTGCTGTTGCTGGCCCTCCGCCCTGTGCTGTTGCGGCGAGTCGGCGCGCCGTCCGGGCCGGTCTTCGCCACCGGCCTGCTCTGGACCTGCCTGCAGGGCGCCACCATCGCCTCGCCGTCGCGTCCGACGACACGGTGATGTCGATCGTCGTGCTCGCGTCGGGCCTCGGGGCGATCAGCGGGATCGTCGGCCGGAATTTCGCGGCTCCGCGCTATGCGATGGCGCAGATCCTGATCGTCGACATGAGCGACAAGGCCACGTTCCTGGCAGCGCATGTCGCATTCCTGCCGCTGATCGCGGTGCAGACCACCGCCTTCATCCTGATGAACCTGGGCATCCTGCGCCATCACCCGGCGGTGACCGTGCAGGCGATCCTCGGTGAGCCGGAGAGCCACGGCCGCTCGATCACCGACCCCCTCACCGGACTCGTCAACCGCCGCGGCCTGGAGGAGGCGTTCGAGGCGCTGCAGGCGACCGGCGCCGAGCGAACCTGTTCTACCTCGACCTCGACGGCTTCAAGCAGGTCAACGACCGCCTCGGGCACGCGGCCGGCGACGCCCTGCTGCGCGAGGTAGGCCGGCCCCGGCGCCACGGCCTGCCGCCTCGGGGGCGACGAGTTCCTGCTGCTCGCCGGATCGCTGGACGAGCGGGAAGCGCACCGGCTCGGCGCCGGAATCGTCGCGGCGATCGCTGAGCCCTACCGCATCGGCGAGGGCGTTCTGGCGCAGGTCGGCGTCGGCGTCGTGCGGAACGAGGACGCCTCGAACGAAATGGGACTCGCGGAGATGATGCTGCGCGCCGACCAGGCGCTCTACGCCGCCAAGACCTCCGGCAAGGGCCGCTGCATCCTGCATGGGGCCGCGGAGATGACCCTCGACCGGCGGCCTGACGGCGCCGCCGAACCGGGATCAGCGGACCGCCAGAAGGTGCGGCGCGGGGCCGTCGCGGCCGTAGAGGTCGAGCATGTGCCGGCAGCCGCCCTCCGGGTCGGCGCGCAGGTCGCGCTCCAGCGCGTCCGCGTCCTTGCGCAGCCAGACCGAGCGCTTCTGGTAGAGGTCGGAATGGTTGATGCCGTGGTCCTGGGAGAAGCGCCGGAAGCTTGCGTCGTCGAGGCGCAGGCCCGGGCATAGCCGGCTCGCCACCTCGGCCTCCACCACCTCGCGCAGGCCGATCGCGGGTACGATGTGCCGGTCGCGGTAATGCGTGGCGCCGTTGGCGAACAGCACCCAGAGCACGATCGGCAGGCCGAGGCGGTAGGCGAGGCCGAACCGCTCGGATCGCGCCGCCGGGGGTGTGGCGGAATTGGCAAGCGTCGCCGGTCGTGCCGCCGCGTTCATCGCGCGCCTCCGCGGGTACGCCGGCCTCGATCGATCCCCGGGAGGGTCATGGCTGCTCCGCGTCTTGGTCGCCGCCGAATGTAGCAAAAACCAGGCCGGGTTAGGTCGTCTTCATTTCTGGTTGTTGTCGGCATTGCGAATCAGCGGCACGAACACAGAATTTTGATTGGCGAACGTCCGATCAGGTCGCGTCCGGGGAAGGTTTGACGCGCCGATCACTGACGCAGCGCCATCCCATTTGAATTCAATATTTCGACACGGAGACGCCGGGCACGGCATGCGATGCGCATTGCGGCTCCTTCTCCCAGGGGAGAAGGTCGGGATGAGGGGCGTGCCGGATCCAGAGGGGTCACGCCCTTCGCTGAGAGCGACACGCTTCACACATCCCCGCGTCTGGCGGTCCGCTTCGCGCGCATCCCCTCGCCCCGCGCGCGGGGCGAGGGCTTTGCCGACGACGAGGTCGGCAGAGCCCTCTCCCCCACCGAAGTCGGGCCTGCCCGATTTCGGCAGGTAGGTTCGGATCTCGGGCAAGCCCGAGATCCATGCGGGGCGAGCGGATGCGCGCA
>NZ_BPQG01000075.1 GCF_022179125.1 Methylobacterium cerastii | reverse complement strand
GATCAGTGAGGATTGGTATAAGCTTTAACTTATGTGAAACGCAGCTGGACGGTGTGTTGGCTACCACACCAAGAGCAAGAGATATCTATCAAATACGATGGAGCACCGTTTATAACTTAGGTGTTGGAACCATGCGATCGGCAATTGGCTCTGCGGCGCAGTGAACGGGAGCTATGCATGGATCCGATGAGTCAGCAGCCGTCCGTACTGCTCGCGGAACCGGATGCGGTCGTCGCCATGGATCTCAGCGAAGCGCTGGAGACGGCGGGCTACCGCGTGCTCGGCCCCTGCGCGACGACGGCGGACGCCGTGCAGATCCTCGAGCGCGAGCAGCCGACCTTGGCCGTCCTCGACGTGCAGCTGCGGGACGGACCCTGCATCCCCCTGTCGCGCGAGCTGCGCCAGCGGGAGATCCCCTTCCTCGTCCACACCGGCATCCACCGCGACGAGCCGGCGGCCACCAGCTTTCGCAACGCGCCGTGGCTGATCAAGCCCGCCCTGCCTTGGGACGTGGTGACCCTGTTGGACGAACTCGCCCTCTCCAGCGCCGCACCTGTCAGCGCTGAGGCGCCGACACCGCTCCGGCTGTCCAAGGCTGCGACCGGCTGGAACAATCCGCTCGTGCGCAAGCTCAAGGGCTTCGCGCCCCTGTCGGAGGCCGACATGGCGGTGCTGGAGCGGATCAGCGCTCCGTCCCGGATCGTCCCGTCGCAGACCGACCTCGTCCGCGAGGGCGACGCGCCGGAGGGCGTGTTCCTGATCCTGGAGGGCATCGCCTGCCGCCACAAGGTGGGGGCGACCGGCGCCCGCCAGATCACCGCCTACCTCGTGCCGGGCGACTTCTGCGACCTCGACGTGGCGTTGCTCGACAAAATGGACCACGCGATCACCACCCTGTCCGCCTGCCGCGTGGTCCGCATCGCACCGGAGACGGTTGCCGAGGTGATGGAGCATCATCCTCAGATCGCGCGTGCGTTCCGGGTGAGTACGCTGGTGGACGAGGCGACGCTGCGCGAGTGGCTGGTCAACGTCGGCAGCCGCTCGGCCTTGGAGAGGCTCGCGCATCTGCTGTGTGAGCTTCGGGTCCGACTCCAGGTGGTGGGACTGGTCGAGAACAACAGCTTCGACCTCCCGCTCACGCAGGAGGTCTTGGCCGACACCACCGGCCTGTCGAACGTGCACCTCAACCGGACGCTGCAGGAACTCCGGCGGCGGGGGCTGATCGAACTCCGCTATCGCCGACTGACCATCCTCGACCTCCCGCGCCTCAAGGCGTTGGCCGAGTTCAAGGCCAACTACCTGCATCTGGGGGAGCGTGTTGCGGCATGACCCTTCAGTTACAGCCTGTGCAGGTCGCCACGGGAAGCGACGACCAGGAAAGCCGGCTCGTCTTCGCCGACGGGTTTCTGGCTGCGATCCTGGTGCAGTTGTCGGAGCAGCATGGGGAGGACGCGGGCAAGTGGTTCCTGGAGGCGGGCTTCGGCCGCGTCGATGATTATCGAGCGCCGATCTTCGCCAGCCTCGACGCGGCGCAAACCTGGATCGAAGCGCGCCTCGCCGGCATCGGCGACATCGGTTCGTAGCGCCGATCGACAGGCCGGATCGGGCCAGCCCGCGCGGCGCCCGAGCGAAGCCCGAATCCGCCATCCCGAAGGGATCGACCGGATCGGGTCTCACACGCCCAGAAGCGTCGTGTGCAGCCGCTTCGTGGAACGGCTTTCAACCCGGCACGGCCGTCGGCTCGCATCCTCGAGACGCCCGGAAGCGGACTTGCGAGGCTCTGCGAGGGGTCGCGAAGCCGCCGTCTCGGCGGCCGAAGCCACCCCTATCGCGCCTTCCCTCGCGTCGCCTCGTCCTTGCACGGGACGATCGCCTTCGGGTCGGGCCGCTCGCCCGCCGCGGGCGCCGTGAACACCGCGAGGTAGCCGACGCCGCCGTCGAGCACCGAAAAACTCGTCTCGCGATATCCCGCGGCCGACAGCTCGCAGCGCAGGAGTTTCGGCGGCGTACCGTGGCGCGACGGGATGTCGTCGGCGTCCACGATCCCGACCCGGCCGCCGGGCTTCATCGCGGCGGCGAGGTTGTGGAGCAGGCCGTAGGGCTGGGTGATCTCGTGGTACATGTGCACCAGGATCGCGGCGTCGACGGAGTCGGCTGCGAGGCGCGGGTCGTGCGGCTCGCCGCGCACCACCGTGACGTTGGTCAGGTCCGCCTTGCGCAGGCGGGCCTCGAGGTCGGCGAGGTAGCGCGGCGTCACGTCCTCGGCGAGCACGCGGCCCTGCGGCCCGACCAGCGGGCTCAGCCGCGTGACGTAGTAGCCGCTGCCGGCGCCGACGTCGGCCACCGTCTCGCCGGGCTTGAAGCCCATCAGGCGGGCGACCTGCCCGAACTCGTCGGCCTTCTCGCGGTCCTTTTCCAGCGCCCATTGCGCCGCCACGATCTCGGCCACCGGCCGGTCGGGTTTCGGGAAGGCCGCGGCCGGCGCGCCGGGGGGCCCGAGGGGTTCGGCGGCCTGCGCCGCGAAGGTCAGGGCGAGGAGGGCGGCGCAAGCGGATCTGATCATCGCAGTCCGAACGCGCGAGGGCGGCACCAAGTGCCGTGGTGTCGGCCGCGGCGTTGACCGCGCAGGCGTCGCGGCGCCATCAAGCGGCCATGACCGCCCCGACCATGACCACCTCGACCATGACGACCCCGACGCCGAACGCGCGCCCCTGGCGGGCGACGATCCTGACGCTCTATCCCGAGATGTTTCCCGGGCCGCTCGGCGCCTCGCTGTCGGGGAGCGCGCTCGCCCGCGGCGACTGGGTCTGCGAGGCCCGCGACATCCGCGAGCACGGGCTCGGCCGCCATCGCAACGTCGACGACAACCCGGCCGGCGGCGGCGCCGGCATGGTGCTGCGCTGCGACGTGCTCGCCGCGGCGATCGACGCGGCGACGGGCCCGGACGACGCGCGGCCCCGCCTGCTCATGTCCCCGCGCGGAAGACCGCTGACGCAGGTGCGGGTGCGGGCCTTGAGCGCGGGGGAGGGCGCGGTGATCGTCTGCGGCCGGTTCGAGGGGGTGGACGAGCGGGTGATCGCGGGGCGCGGCCTCGAGGAGGTCTCGATCGGCGACTACGTGCTCTCGGGCGGCGAGATCGCGGCGATCACCCTCGTCGACGCCTGCGTGCGCCTGCTGCCCGGCGTGATGGGCAAGGCGGCCTCGGGCGACGAGGAAAGTTTTGAGGGCGGACGCCTCGAATACCCGCACTACACCCGGCCCCGCGACTGGGAGGGCCGCACGATCCCGGACGTCCTCACCGGCGGCGACCACGGCGCGATCCGCGCCTGGCGCCGCGCGGAATCCGAGCGGATCACCGCCGAGCGCCGGCCGGATCTGATGGGGAAGCCGCGCGGGTAGTGCGTCCGTCACGTCCGAATGGTCGAAGAACCGAGATCGCGTGCCGATCTTTCGCATCGTCGGTTGCGAGTCCGACGGAGATCTCAATAGGACCTCAGGCTCGCCGGACCTTCCTCTGCCAAAAAACAAAAACATTAAGAACGACCAGCATTCCGATCAGCTGCTTCGGTTTTTGGACTGCGCCGTCATCAACCACCTTCACGCATGATCGATCAATCGTGCGACGAAGACTTGGACCTCGAACCCTACGATACGGTGAGGGGAATTTTTACCGAGGGCGGCGAACTCTATCCCGGGTCGGGATTCAAGCAAAAGAGCCATACGCAGATCGCGGTGCGAAATCCGCGTTGTATTCGTGGCCTCTTCATTCCGGTATCCGAGCCGATCTGATGCCGGACCGGCGTCGGGGGCGCCGAACCGGGACGCCCGGTGAAGATTTTTCCAAGCCCCCCATGATTGCGCCGATGCTCGGATCGGCGCATCCCGGCGGCGGGACACGCCTCCCCGACGAGGTGCGCCCATCTGTAAGGATGGATCTGATGTTGCGCCGACCCGACACACGCCCGCGCTTACCCCATTTCTCGTCCGGCCCCTGCGCCAAGCGCCCCGGCTGGACGCCGGCGGCCTTGGCCGACGCGCCGCTCGGCCGCTCGCACCGCTCGCCCGCGGGCAAGGCCAAACTGAAGCAGGCGATCGACCTGACGCGGGCGGTGCTGCGGGTGCCGGCCGACTACCGAATCGGCATCGTCCCGGCCTCCGACACCGGCGCCGTCGAGATGGCGATGTGGTCGATGCTCGGGCCGAAGACCGTGGAGGTGGCGGCCTGGGAGGCGTTCGGCTCCGAATGGGTCACCGACACCCTGAAGCAGCTCAAGATCAGCCCCCGCATCCACCAGACGCCCTACGGCGTGCTGCCCGACCTGTCGGCGATCGACACGAAAGCCAACGACGTGGTCTTCACCTGGAACGGCACCGCCGCCGGGGTGAAGGTGCCGGACGGCGACTGGATCGCCGCCGACCGCGAGGGCATCACGATCTGCGACGCGACCTCGGCCGCCTTCGCGCAGGCGCTCGACTGGGACAAGCTCGATGTCGTGACCTTCTCCTGGCAGAAGGTGATGGGCGGCGAGGCGGCGCACGGCATGCTGGTGCTCTCGCCCCGCGCCGTCGCCCGCCTGGAGAGCC
Source organism: Methylobacterium cerastii (assembly GCF_022179125.1). Taxonomy (GTDB): domain Bacteria; phylum Pseudomonadota; class Alphaproteobacteria; order Rhizobiales; family Beijerinckiaceae; genus Methylobacterium; species Methylobacterium cerastii. The sequence continues at coordinate 14,932 of NZ_BPQG01000075.1, read as the reverse complement.
ACGTCCCGGCCTGGCCGCTGCCGAAGGTGTTCCGCCTCACCAAGGGGGCTAAGCTGATCGAGGGGATCTTCTCCGGCGACACCATCAACACGCCCTCCATGCTCGCGGTCGAGGACTACCTCGACACGCTCGCCTGGGCGCAATCGCTCGGCGGGCTCGACGCCCTGCACGCGCGGGCCGACGGGAACGCGAAGGTGATCCACGATTGGGTCGCGCGCACGCCCTGGATCGCCAACCTCGCGGTCGACCCGGCGACCTACTCCAACACCGGCGTGTGCCTCGTCATCGCCGACGCGGACGTGCTCGCGCTGGGCGACGCCGTGGTGGAGCGGGTCGCCAAGGGCATCGTCGAGACCCTGGAGCGCGAGGGCGTGGCCCTCGACATCGGCGCCTACCGCGACGCGCCGCCCGGCCTGCGCATCTGGTGCGGCGGCACGGTGGAGCGGAGCGACCTGGAGGCCCTGACGCCGTGGCTCGACTGGGCCTTCGCCCAGCAGAAGGCGGCGCTGACGCAGGCCGCCTGAGCGCGGACCGCCTCGCCCGGCAGGCCGGACGAGGCGCAGACGAAGAAGGGGCGGCGCATCGGCGCCGCCCCTTCTTCGTTCGGTCGCAAGTGCGGGACCGGATGAGCGGTCCCGCGCGGTGCCGGCCTCAGAAGGTGATGCCGGTCTCGACCATGTAGCGGTCCTGCGAGGTGCGGTTGCCGGTGCGGCCGAAGCCGGTGCCGAGCGTGCCGAGGGCGAGGTTGCCGCGGCTGATGTCGTAGAGCTCGACCCGCGAGTATTCACCGCGGAGGAAGTACTGGCCGAAGGTGAAGGTCGGCGTGACGGTGAAGGACAGCGCCTCGCTGCCCGGGCCGTACAGCACGGAGGTCGCGGGGATCACGCTGAAGCGGCTGCCGGTCTGGGCGATGTACTCGAAGCGCCCGGCGAGCGCGAAGTTGTCGGTGAAGGCGTAGCTCGCCAGGATCGCGCCGCCGAAGGTCTCGGCGCCGTTGAGCCCGAAGGCGGCGTTGCGCTCGACGTTGGTGTACTGGATGTAGGGCGTCACGATCCAGGGGCCGGCCGCGTAGGTGTAGTTCAGGCTGACGATGCTGCTGTTCTGCAGCGCCAGGGGGGTGGCGTACTGGAAGCGCAGGCTCTGCAGGCCGGAGTTGAAGCTGCTGAAGTGCGTGCCGCCGTTGATGCCGATCGTGTTGGCGTCGTCGATCTTGTAGGTGATCAGGCCGGTGATCCAGTTGAGCTCGCCCGAGAAGAAGCCGTCGGTCGCAGCCAGCGAGGCCGCCCACGGGCCGCTGGCGTAGTTCACCTGCACGCCCTGGTTGATCACGTTCTCCTGGTTGAACAGCAGGCCGCGGGAGATGTTCAGGTTCTGGAAGGTGAACGGCAGCTCCGAGCCGATGTTGGTCGGCATGCGGCCGCCCTGCAGCGACCACTCGTCGTTGATCTGATACTTGCCGAACGCGATCGAGACCGGGGTGAAGAGCAGGTCGGTCTGGTCGAAGGCGCTGTAGATCGGCGCGCCGAGGCCGGGGATCGTGTAGGCGCCGACCGCCACGTAGAACTGGAACGGGCCGTCGGCCTTCTGGATGAAGCCCTGCAGGTTCGAGAAGTCGACGCGGCCGGCGCGGTCGTTGGGCACGCCGGGGGGCGTGACGAGCGTGTTGAACGGGTTGGTCTGGGTGTAGGCGTAGCCGGTCACCGCGCCGCCGACGTAGATCTCGCCGAGGCCGCCGATGGTGAAGCAGCTCGGGTTCGGGTTCTGCTTGATCACGCCGCCATAGGCCGGGAAGGTGATCGCGACCTTGCAGGCTTCCGGCACGGGCGGCGGGGCGGGCCGAGCCGACAGGTCGGCGGCCGACACCTGTCCGACGCAGAGCAGCGTGGCGATCGACGCCGTGGCGCCCTGGAGGAACAGCTTCAAGGTCATAGTCCGAGCCCCGTTTGTTTTTTGCTGCGGCCAAGGTGCCGAAAGTTCCCAACCTCCGCAAAAACATCTTGCGGGCAATTGCCTAGCAAAGAGGCAATCCAGAGCTGGACAGTTCTATCGCCAAGATGTGTTGCCGTCGCACCACAGCCGAACGCACCGTCAGGAGTTGATCTTCCGGAATTCCGTGCCGCTTCGTTAACGCATCGTTACCAAGCGGCGGCGGAACGAGCCGGGATCGACTGCATCGGCGAATCGCTCGACGCCGGAGGACTGGTCCGCGGCGCGATCGCCTGCCTCGGGATCAGGCTTCCGCACCGGTCTCGCCGAGCGGACCCGTCGGCGGACCCGTCGGAGGGCTGATGGGCATGCTCGCCGGCGGCTCGCTGGAACGAAAGAAGCCCCGGTGCGGGGCACCGGGGCTTCCTTGGACGTCTCGGGGACGTCGACGGCTCAGTAGTTGTAGGCGCGCTCGCCGTGGTCGGCGATGTCGAGGCCTTCGCGCTCCTCGTCCTGGGTCACGCGCAGGCCGATGGTCAGGTCCACGAGCTTGTACAGGATCGCCGAGCCGACGCCCGACCACAGCAGGGTGAGGCCGACGGCCTCCGCCTGGATGATGAACTGGCTCATCATGTCGTAGGTGCCGAGCACCATCTCGCCGGGCTTGGTCGCGTAGTCGGGGATGCCGACGCCGCCGAGCTTCGGGTCGACCAGGATGCCCGTCGCCAGGGCGCCGAGGATGCCGCCGATGCAGTGCACGCCGAACACGTCGAGCGAGTCGTCGTAGCCGATCGCGTTCTTCACGGTGGAGCACATCACGAAGCAGACGCCGCCGGCGACGAGGCCGAGGACGATCGAGCCCATCGGGCCGGCGAAACCGGACGCCGGGGTGACGGCCACGAGGCCGGCGATGGCGCCGGAGACCATGCCGAGCAGCGACGGCTTGCCCTTCATCGCCCACTCCACGAACAGCCAGGACACCGCCGCCGCCGCCGTGGCGACGAAGGTGTTGATCATGGCGAGGCCCGTGGTGCCGTTCGACTCGAGGTTGGAGCCGGCGTTGAAGCCGAACCAGCCGACCCAGAGCAGCGAGGCGCCGATCATGGTCATGGTCAGCGAGTGCGGGGCGAGCAGGTCACGGCCGTAGCCGATGCGCTTGCCGAGCATCAGGCAGCCGACGAAGCCGGCGATGCCCGCGTTGATGTGCACGACGGTGCCGCCGGCGAAGTCGAGGGCGCCCTTCTTGAACAGGAAGCCCGCGTCGGCGTTGACGGCGTCGAGGGCCGCCTGCGCGGTCGCCTTCGAGGCGTCGTCGGTGGCGGCAGCCAGGGCCTTGGCGGCGTTGCCGACCGCGTCCGGGCCGCCCCAGTACCAGACCATGTGCGCCATCGGGAAGTAGATCAGCGTCACCCAGAGGATGGTGAACACCACGAGCGCGGAGAACTTCATCCGCTCGGCGAAGGCGCCGACGATGAGGGCCGGGGTGATCATCGCGAACGTCATCTGGAAGCAGATGTAGACGTATTCCGGGATGACGACGCCGTTGGAGAAGGTCGCGACGGTCGAGTTCGGGTCGACGCCCTTCAGGAACGCCTTCGAGAAGCCGCCGACGAAGTCGTTGATGCCGCCGCCGTTGGTGAAGGCGAGGCTGTAGCCGTAGAACACCCACAGCAGGCAGACGATCGAGACGATCGCGAAGACCTGCGTCAGGACCGAGAGCATGTTCTTGGTGCGCACGAGGCCGCCGTAGAACAGGGCCAGGCCCGGCACGCTCATCATCAGCACGAGGGCCGAGGAGATCAGCATCCAGGAGGTGTCGCCCTTGTTGGGCACCAGGGCGGCGGGCGCGGGCGCGGAGGCCGCCTCGGGCACCGGCGTCTGCGCGAGGGACGGCTCGACGAGGACGAGGGCGAGCGCGGCCCCTCCCAGTCCGAGCGCGAGGGCGTTACGAAGTTTCATGGACACGAGACTCCCGGGTCGCGGTGCTGTCAGGATGGATGCGAGGCAGAATGGAGGGAGGGACGGCGTCTGTCGCCGGCCGCTCAGAGCGCGTCGGCGTCGGTCTCGCCGGTGCGGATCCGGACGGCCTTCTCCAGCGGCATGACGAAGATCTTGCCGTCGCCGATCTGGCCGGTGCGGGCGGCGCCCGCGATGGCGTCGATCACCGTGCTGGTCAGGTCGGCGGCGACCGCGACCTCGATCTTCAGCTTGGGCAGGAAGCTCACGGCGTATTCCGCGCCGCGGTAGATCTCGGTGTGGCCCTTCTGGCGGCCGTAGCCCTTGACCTCGGTCACCGTCAGGCCGTGCACGCCGATGCCGGTCAGCGCGTCGCGCACCTCCTCCAGCTTGAACGGCTTGATGATGGCCATCACGATTTTCATGGGTGGCGCCCCCTGCTGTGGCTTGGGAACCGTCCGCCGCAGCCGACGCTCGGCAGGGGGCCCCGGTCCGGGAATGGTCGCGCAGGGCCGGAATGGCCCCGCGATCGCCGGGCCGTCATTCAAGGACTATGCCAGGGCCGACGTTTTCGGGAACCTTTTCGCATCCGTCCCGAATGCACACGCATTGGTCGCGCACTGGCGCGGCGGCGGGCGCAAGCTGAGCAGTAGATGCCTACTGAGCAGGCATCTTGCTCGATCGAAGCTCAATCGAACGGCCACCAAGGCCGCCGCCGAAGGGTTTGGCGCGAAACTAGGCCGACCGCGGGCGGATCAGGCCCTCCTGCGCCACCGACGCCACCAGCGTCCCGTCGCGCGAGAAGATCTGGCCGCGGGCGAAACCCCGGGCGCCCGCCGCGTTGGGGCTGTCCTGCGCGTAGAGCAGCCAGTCGTCGGCCCGGAACGGGCGGTGGAACCACAGGGCGTGGTCGAGGCTCGCCGACTGGATGTCGGCATCGAACACCGAGCGGCCGTGGGCGATCAGCGTGGCGTCGAGCAGGGTCATGTCCGAGGCGTAGGCGAGCACCGCCTGGTGGATCGCCGGGTCGTCGGGGAGCGTCGAGGCCGCGCGCAGCCAGACATTGCACAGGGGCGCCTGCGGCCCGCCTTCGAGGTAGCGCCGCAGGTCGACCGGCTTCAGCTCGATCGGGCGGGGACGGCCGAAATAGCCGGCCACCGCCGCGGGGATGCCGGGCACGCCCTTGGCGAGCAGGGACTTGGTGTCGGGCAGCGATTCCGGCGGCGGCGCCTCGGGCATCGCCGCCTGGTGGGCGTGGCCGGATTCCGTCACCTGGTACGAGGCGGTCATCGCGAAGATCGCGCGGCCGTGCTGGATCGCCTTGACCCGGCGCGTGGTGAAGCTCTGGCCGTCGCGGATGCGCTCGACCTCGTAGACGATCGGCACACTGGGATCGCCGCCGAGGAGGAAGTAGGCGTGGAGCGAGTGCGGCGCCCGGGCGCTCGGCACCGTGCGGGTCGCGGCGACCAGCGCCTGCCCCACCACCTGCCCGCCGAACACCCGCTTCCAGCCGTTCTGCGGGCTGACGCCGCGGAACAGGTCGGTCTCCAGCCGCTCGAGGTCGAGGATGGCGAGGAGTTCGGCGACGATGTCGGGGTTGGTCGGCGAGGCCGGCTCGGGCGGCAGGACGGGATCGGACGGCATGGCGGTGCGGCGGGCTTTCTCGGCGGGGACGCCTCCGCCATAGCATCCGCACGGCCCGCCTCGCCATCGCGCCCGCCATCGCGCTCGGCCTGCGACGGCGCCACTCCGGGACCGCCCGCCCGCGCCGGGCGTTGCCTGCGGGCGGAAGCGGTGTCACTGCCGGGACGCCGCGAGGCGGGATGCACGAACGATGAGGACGAGGCGATGAGGGGTTCGACGACCCGCCCGGGCAGCCGCCACCTGCTGCTCGCGGGCGCGGGCATCCCGGGCCTGTCGCTGGCCCTGGCCCTGCGCCAGGCGCACGGGGATGCGCTCGCGGTCACGGTCTGCGATCCGGGGCTCGCGCAGGCGGCCGTGCGGCAGCGGGGCCGGGCCTTCGCCATCGCGGCGGGCGGCCGGCGCATGCTGGAGCGGCTCGGGATCTGGGACGGGCTCGGGGCGGCGGCCGCACCGATCACCGAGATGGCGATCAGCGACAGCCGGCTCCCCGACCCGGTGCGCCCGGTCTTCCTCACCTTCGCGCAGACGCCGCGGGACGCCGACGGCCCCTTCGCCCACATGGTCGAGGCGGAGGCGCTTGTGGAAGCCCTTCGCGCGGCCTGCGAGGCGGCCGGCGTCGCGCTGGAGCCGGTCGGGATCGCCCGCGCGACGCCCGACGGCGACACCATCCGCGCCACGCTCGCCGACGGGCGCGACCTGCGGACGGCCCTGCTCGTGGCCGCCGACGGAGCGCGCTCGCGCCTGCGCGAGGCGGCCGGGATCGGCTGGGTCGGCTGGTCGTACCCGCAGGTGGGCATCGTCGCGACGGTACTGCACGCCCGCCCGCACGGCGGCCGGGCGACCGAGCACTTCCTCCCGAGCGGCCCGTTCGCGATCCTGCCGCTGGCCGACGGGCCGCAGGGCCACCGCTCCTCGATCGTCTGGACCGAGCGGGCCGCCGACGTCGACGCCCTGCTCGGGGGCGAGCCCGACGCGGTGCTGGCCGAGATCGAGCGGCGGTTCACGCCTCAGCTCGGGCAGCTGGCGCTGGAGCAGGGGCCGAGCGCCCACCCGCTCGCCTTCGGCATCGCCCGGCGTTTCCACGGCGAGCGCCTGGCGCTGCTGGGGGACGCCGCCCACGTCATCCATCCGATCGCGGGCCAGGGGCTGAACCTCGGCCTCGCCGACGCGGCGGCGCTGGCGGAGGCGGTCACCGGCGCCCTGCGCCTCGGGCTCGATCCGGGCGCGGCCGACGTCCTCGTCGCCTACGAGCGGGCGCGCCGGTTCGACACGCTGGCGATGGCGGCGGCCACCGACGGCCTCAACCGCCTGTTCTCGAACGACGCCCTGCCGGTCCGCATCGCCCGCGACCTGGGCCTCGGCCTCGTCGACCGACTGCCCGGCCTCAAGCGCTTCTTCGTCGGCGAGGCCGCCGCCTCGCGCGGCACCCAACCGCGGCTGCTGCGCGGCGAGGCGCTGTGAGGCGCCTCAGGTCGTGGCGGTAACGCGCTCGGTTTCCCCGCCGCTCTGCCGACGGAATTCAGACATCCCGGCTTCTGGCGATGCACTCTACGCGCATCCCCTCTCCCCGCATGCGGGGAGAGGGCTTTGCCGACCTCGTCGTCGGCAAAGCGAGGCGGCAGCCGACGGTGAGGGGGCGACGCCGGACGTGGCTCTTTCGGAAGCTCCCCCTCACCGCCGCTGCGGCTTCGCCTTCGCTTCCCGCACGGACGACGAGGTCCGTGCAGGCCTCTCCCCGCCCGCGGGGAGAGGGGAACCCGCGGGTCGTCCGAGGCCGTGACGACATGTGTGACTACGGGAGCCCGTCTGCGGGGGGAGGGAGGAGGCGCGCGGCCTTCGAATCAGGCCGCGCGGAACTCCCTCAGGCCTTTGCAGCTCAGCCCTTGGCCTTGGTGGCGCGGTCGATGCCTTCCTGGATCAGGCGGTGGGCCTCGGTCTTGTCGCCCCAGCGCACGAACTTGACCCACTTGCCGGGCTCGAGATCCTTGTAGTGCTCGAAGAAGTGCTGGATCTGCTCGATCGTGATCTCGGGCAGGTCGGTGTAGTTCTCAATCCGGTCGTAGCGCTTGGTCAGGTGGCGCGAGGGCACGGCGATGATCTTCTCGTCCTCGCCGCCCTCGTCCTCCATCACCATCACGCCGACCACGCGCGCGCTCATGATCGCGCCCGGCAGCACGGCGCGGGTGTTGGCGATGAGCACGTCGCAGGGGTCGCCGTCGCCGGACAGGGTGTGCGGGATGAAGCCGTAATTCCCCGGGTAGAACATCGGGGTGTAGAGGAAGCGGTCCACGACGAGCGCGCCGGCCTCCTTGTCCATCTCGTACTTGATCGGCTCGCCGCCGAGCGGCACCTCGATGATGACGTTGACGTCGTGCGGCGGATTCTTGCCGATCGAGATGTTGTCGATGATCATGGCGCTGGCGTCCCGTGGATCGGGGCCTCGCCCCGTTGGGCCGGTCTCTTAAAGCGCCTCGGCGCCGAAGCAAATCCGGGCCGCGCCGCCGCCCGCGACGAACGCGGAGAAGCGTCAGCCGAACAGGTAGCCGACCTTGGGCAGCGGCACGCCGGCGAGGCGGTCGAGCGCCCGCGGGCCGGGCCGACCGCCCAAGGCCGCGTAGAACTCGGCGGCGCGGGCGTTGTCCTCCAGCGTCCAGGCGCCGACCCGGGTCAGGCCGTGGTCGGCCAGGTCGTTGCGCACCGCCAGGAACAGGCGCCGCCCGAGGCCGACGCCCTGGTATTCCGGCCGGAGGTAGAGCTCGTCGACCTCGCCCTCGACGCCGAGCGACCGGCTGCGGGCCCGGCCGTAGCCGGCGTAGCCGACCACCGTGTCGGCGGTCTCGACCACCGCGATCGGCCGCCCGCGCCTCAGCGCGGCGCGCCACCACGCGCCGTCGCGCTGGGCGATCAGCCGCTCCAGGGCGACGCCCGGGATGATCCCGCGATAGGCCTCGCGCCACGCCGCATCGAACACCGCCGACAGCGCGCCGACATCCGCGTTGCGGGCCCGGCGGATGCTCGTGGTGCGGGTGCTCATGGCCGGACCCTTCCGTTCGGTCGTGCGGTTCGCGAGGGGCAACCCGCGTCGGGCCGTCAGGTTCTCCCGCGATCGGGGCGAACAGAAGGCAGCCGACGACAGGCAAGGGCGATGCCGAATTGCCGCCCACCGGGTGCGGTGATAGGGCCTGCCCCGCGACGCAGCCCCGAGAGCCCGTGTTCAACCGCTTCCTCAGCCCCGAGACCCGCTACGCCCGCCGCATGGCCCGCATCGAGCGCTTCGCGCGCCCGATCAGCGGCGCGCCGGCACGCCTCGGCGCCTGGGCGAACATGCTGTTCGTCGACCACGGCATCTTCCGGATGGCCTACCTCAACCGCCATCCCGTCGGCACGGGCAAGATGTGGCGCGCGGCCCAGCCCGGGCCGCACCAGCTCGCGCGCTTCCGCGCCGAGGGGGTGCGCACGGTGGTCTCGCTCCGCGGCGGGCGCGAGCACGGCTCGTGGCCGCTGGAGCGCGAGGCCTGCGAGCGCCAGGGGCTCAAGCTCGTCGAGTTCGTGCTGCGCTCCCGCGAGGCGCCCTCGCGCGAGACGATCCTGGCGGCGCGCGACTTCTTCGCCGGCCTCGAATACCCGGCGGTGATGCACTGCAAGTCGGGCGCGGACCGGGCGGGCCTCGGCGCCGCCCTCTACCTGATCCTGCACGAGAACCGCCCGGTGGCGGAGGCGGCGCGCCAGCTCTCGGCCCGCTACGGCCATTTCCGCTTCGCCAAGACCGGCATCCTCGACGCGTTCTTCGCGCGCTATCGCATCGAGGGGGAGGCGCGGGGCCTCGACTTCCTGACCTGGGTCGAGACCGTCTACGACCCGGAGGCGCTGAAGCGCGGCTTCCGGCCGGGCTTCTGGTCCGACGTGGTGGTCGACCGGGTGATCGGGCGGGAGTGAGCTATTCCGCCGCCGGCCGCGCCGCGTCACGGAACGGGTGGGCCGGATAGGTCCCGACGATCCGCAGCTCGCGCGAGAAGTACGCCAGCTCGGCGAGCGCCCGGGCCAGCCCCGGCTCCTCGGGGTGGCCGTCGACCTCGGCGTAGAACTGCGTCGCGGTGAACTCGCCGTCGACCATGTAGCTCTCGAGCTTCGACATGTTGACGCCGTTGGTGGCGAAGCCCCCGAGCGCCTTGTAGAGCGCCGCCGGGATGTTGCGCACCCGGAAGACGAAGCTCGTCACCATCGGCCGGTCGTCCGAAGCCGCAGGCAGGGCGTCGGGCCGGAACACCACGAACCGGGTGGTGTTGTGGGCCTCGTCCTCGACATCGCGGGCGAGGATGTCGAGGCCGTAGACCTCCGCCGCCAGAGCCGGCGCCAAGGCCGCGCGGGACGTATCGCCGGCCTCCATCACCTCGCGGGCGGCGCCCGCGGTGTCGCCGGCCACCACCGCCTTGAGGCCGAGCCGCCGGATGATGCGGCGGCACTGGCCGAGCGCGTGGACGTGGGTGTGGACGGACTTGAGGTCTTCCAGCTTCGTGCCCGGCAGGACCATCAGCTGGAAGTGGATCGGCAGGAAGTGCTCGGCGACGATGTGGAGCGCCGAGGTCGGGATCAGGTGGTGGATGTCGGCGACGCGGCCCGCGATCGAGTTCTCGATCGGGATCATCGCGGCCTGCGCCCGGCCTTCGGTGACCGCCGCGAAGGCGTCCTCGAAGGTGGGGCAGGGGAGCGGCGTCCAGTCCGGGTAGGCCTCCGCGCAGATGATGTGCGAGTTGGCGCCGGGCTCGCCCTGGTAGCTGATGGTCTTCGGATCGGTCATCGGATCGTCAGTTGAGGCGGCGGGCGCCGAGCAGGGCGCGGGCGCGCTCCAGGTCGGCGGGGGTGTCGACGCCGAGCGGCAGGTCGTCGACGATCGCGGCGTCGATGCGCATCCCGGCCTCCAGGGCGCGGAGCTGCTCCAGCTTCTCGCGGGTCTCGAGCTCGCCCGGCGGCAGCGCCATGAAGCGCGTCAGCGCCCGGCGGCGGTAGGCGTAGAGGCCGATATGGTGGAACAGCGGCCCGTCGCCCCACGGAGCGCGGGCACGGGTGAAGTACAGCGCGCGCAGGCGCTCCGGCCCGACCGTGTGGCCGACGAGCTTGACCACGTTCGGGTCGTCGGCCTCGGCCGGATCGGTGATCGGCGCGCACAGCGTCGCGATGTCGACCGCCCGGTCGGCGAGCAGCGCCACCGCCGCGCCGATGGCGCGCGGGTCGATCGTCGGCAGGTCGCCCTGCACGTTGACGACGACGTCGTGGTTCCCCTGCGGGTCGACGATCTCCAGGGCCTCGGCGAGCCGGTCGGAGCCCGACGGGTGGTCGGCCCGCGTCATCACCGCGACGCCGCCCACCGCCTCGACCGCGGCGGCGATCTCCGCGGTGTCGGTGGCGACCACCACCGGGCCGATGCCGGCCTCGACCGCGCGGCGCCAGACGTGGACGATCATCGCCTCGCCGGCGATCAGCGCCAGAGGCTTGTTCGGCAGGCGCGTCGCCGCGAGGCGGGCGGGAATCAGGACGAGGGGATCGGACATCCGTCGGCGATCTCGGGCGAGCGACTTTGAGGCGGCGATTTGGGGCCAGCGATCCGGCCGCGGACGGGTGCTTAACAGGCGCCCGCCGCCTTGTCATCGAAGGCGCCGGCGCGCGGTCGTACGCCCCGCTGGGTGTACGCCAAACGCCCCGCGGGGGCACGCCACAGGCCCGGTTCGGGCACCCGAGGGCGCCCGGGCGCGTTGGGTGGCGGGCGGCGTGCGACCAATCGTGTGGCCGTCGTCACCCGATCCGCCATTGTCAAGGTCGGCTTGGAGCGGCTAAGCACCCTCGAAATCTTCCAAAGTCCGGCGCCGGCACGCCGGGCGTGGGCCGGCCCGCCGCGCAGCGCGACAGGAGTTGAAGAGAGCATGGACTCGTTCGAGCTGAACAAGGTGGCCGGTGCGGTCCTCGGCGCCCTGCTGTTCGTGGCCGGATCGGGCTTCGTCGCCGAGCTGATCTACCACCCCAAGCCCGCGGGCAAGGCCGGCTACGACCTGCCGGAGGCCAAGGAAGAGAGCGCCGCCGCGCCCGAGGCCGCCAAGGTCGAGCCGATCGCGGTGCGCCTGGCCTCGGCCAACGTCGAGAAGGGCCAGGGCGGCACCAAGGCCTGCCAGGCCTGCCACAGCTTCGAGAAGGGCGGCCCGAACAAGGTCGGCCCGGACCTGTGGGAGGTGGTCGAGCGCAAGAAGGGCGGCCACGAGGGCTTCGAGTACTCGGCCGGGATGAAGGAGAAGGGCGGCGCCTGGACCTACGCCGACCTCGACGAATTCCTCACCAGCCCGAAGGCCTACGTGAAGGGCACGAAGATGGCGTTCGCCGGCATCTCGTCGCCGCAGGAACGCGCCAACGTCATCGCCTACCTCCACACCCTGTCGGACAGCCCGAAGCCGCTCCCGGTGGCCGAGAAGGCGGCGGAGGCCAAGCCTGCGGACGCGGCCAAGCCGGCCGACGCGGCGAAGCCCGCGGACGCCGCCAAGCCCGCCGAGAAGCCGGCTGATGCGAAGGCTGCCGAGAAGCCGGCCGACAAGCCGACCTCGGAGAAGCCGGCCGCCGGCAAGGCCTCCGAGGGCAAGGACAGCCCGGCCAAGCCCGCCGACGTGAAGACCGACAAGCCCGTCACCGAGAAGCCGCCGGGCGCGCCCGCCGGCGCCGGGTCCGAGAACCGCAACGCGGTCGAGCAGAAGTCGGCGCCCGAGAGCAGCGGGCCGTCGCCCTCCTCCGACACGGCGCCCGCGCCGACCGCGCCGCCGGCGCCCGCGACCACCGACGCGCCGGCCAAGGCCGACCCTGCGGCCGAGCAGAAGGCCCAGGACCTGAAGGCCAACGGCAGCGTGCAGGGGGTCCCGGCCGACAAGCCGCAATAGCCCGGCCCGAACGGGATCGGACGACGAAGGCCGGGCGGCGACGCCCGGCCTTTTCGTTTCCCGCCGCGACGGTCGGCCCCGTCCGCCATGCGCCGGCGCGTGTTGACCCGCGGGGCGATCTGACCGCAAACCCGACCCCACACGGCCCGCCCGGTGCGCCCCGCACCCGGACGGCCCATCGCGATCACCGCGTCGCGACCCCACCCTCGCGAACAAGGACGCGACCCGTGACCCTGTCTCCCCCTCCGAACTCGTTCCGCACCGGCCCCGACGAGCGCGGCCGGTTCGGCATCTTCGGCGGCCGCTTCGTCGCCGAGACGCTGATGCCGCTGATCCTCTCCCTGGAGGAGGCCTACGCCGCGGCGAAGGCCGACCCGACGTTCCAGGCCGAGATGGACGGCTACCTGAAGCACTATGTCGGCCGGCCGAGCCCGCTCTACTTCGCCGAGCGGCTGACCGAGCATTGCGGCGGCGCGAAGATCTACTTCAAGCGCGACGAGCTGAACCACACCGGCTCGCACAAGGTGAACAACGTGCTGGGGCAGATCCTGCTCGCCCGGCGGATGGGCAAGAAGCGGATCATCGCCGAGACCGGCGCCGGCCAGCACGGCGTCGCCACCGCGACCCTCTGCGCCCGGTTCGGCCTGACCTGCGTCGTCTACATGGGCGCCGTCGACGTGGCGCGCCAGGCGCCCAACGTCTTCCGGATGAAGATGCTCGGCGCCGAGGTGATCCCGGTCGAGTCCGGCACCAAGACCCTCAAGGACGCGATGAACGAGGCCCTGCGCGACTGGGTCACCAACGTCGCCGACACGTTCTACTGCATCGGCACGGTCGCCGGCCCGCATCCCTATCCGGCGATGGTGCGCGACTTCCAGTCGATCATCGGCCGCGAGACCAAGGAGCAGATGCTGGAGGCCGAGGGGCGGCTGCCCGACTCGCTCGTGGCCTGCATCGGCGGCGGCTCGAACGCGATGGGGCTGTTCCACCCGTTCCTCGACGACCGCGAGGTCGAGATCTTCGGCGTCGAGGCCGCCGGGCACGGCGTGTCCTCCGGCCTGCACGCGGCCTCGCTCTCGGGCGGCCGGCCGGGCGTGCTGCACGGCAACCGCACCTACCTGCTGATGGACGACGACGGGCAGATCGCGGACGCGCACTCGATCTCGGCCGGCCTCGACTATCCGGGCATCGGCCCCGAGCACGCGTGGCTGCACGAATCCGGCCGCGTCACCTACCTCTCGGCCACCGACCAGGAGGCGCTGGGCGCGTTCAAGCTGTGCTCGATGCAGGAAGGCATCATCCCGGCGCTGGAGCCGGCCCACGCGCTGGCCAAGGTGCTGGAGATGGCCCCGAACAAGCCCGCCGACCACCTCATGGTGATGAACCTGTGCGGCCGCGGCGACAAGGACATCCCGCAGGTGGCGGAGATCTTTGGGACGAAGCTCTGAGGCGGCCTCGTCTCGCGGACAGGGTTTCGCAAAACATCCCCTCCGTCGTTCCGGGGCCGCGCAGCGGAGCCCGGAATCTAGAAACGGCGAGTCAACAAGTCATAGAGTCGATGGGTAGTAGGTCGGTTCGAAATCCGACTTCGAACGGTTGAGGCTCGCGTTCCTGTTCCGGTCCGTCGCGCGATAACTAACGCTGGCGTATACTTGCCGCCGATCAGGAGATGGGTATGGCCGAGCAAGCATCAAGCTTTGTGCGCGACTGGATCGCTTCGAATATCCGGAATGATCCCGCTCGGTGGGACGCCCGGCTAGATGATTGGGCTGCTGATGAGGTTGAGAAATTGAGGGCTGCCGCAAAGACAGCGGGCCTCGATCTGAGCGATCCAGAGCTTGATGGCGATGTGCTGCACGACGAAATAGCCGCAGCTATTGAGAACATCTACGACCGCGACGCCGGTGGGATTAAGTATTAGCCATGCCCACGGGACCAAAGGCCAGACGCGCCCTACCGACACAAACGGCAACGCCGTAAAAGCAATGCGCATCGTTACTGCAGAAGAGCCGGAGAACTTCGGCCTGACCAAACCCAAGATGAATGAGGCTGCGGCCGAGATGGGTTGAGACAGCTGCTGCGCGATCGGCAGGTATGCCGGCAGAACGTTGGGCCGAGAGATCGCACGAAATGCGGTCACCAAACGATAGGCGAAGTCGCGAGGGTGTTGACTTTTTGATACGAATGTCGGCTTCTGTAGGAAATTGCACTCCACTACAGGCACCGACATGGCCGCGGACAACCCAGCCGAAATTTTTATCGACGAGGAATTTCCTTCGACGATACGCCCCCTCATCCCATCCGCTCTGCGCCGTGCGTATGCGACTGCCGACAGAACTATCGATCAGAACGTTTATCTATCGACTCCGGGTGGTCAGTATCAGCGCGGCGATCTTATTATGTTATACCAATCCTCACTGATGAGAACTCATGGGCCCAGGCGCGCAGTCCGATCGACATGATGCGCCATGGGCGGTCGATGAGGGTATTCC
>NZ_BPQG01000074.1 GCF_022179125.1 Methylobacterium cerastii | reverse complement strand
CTTAATGAGTCCGCGACCTAGTCTCGGCGTCGGCGTGCCCGTGGCCATGCTCGCCGTGACCGTGGCCATCGTCGGCTGCGACTGTCGCCCGCTTGGTCACGGCCGCGTTGGTCGGAGGCGTCGCCCGGGCGTTCGTAAGGCCGGCGGCGGCGAGCGCGTCCTGCACGACCTCGGACACACGGGGGAAGGCACCGCCGACGGCGATGCCGATGGCCAGGAAGGCCACGGAGAGGAATGCACGCATGGAAATGGCCAGGTTCCGACCGGGACATCGCCTCGCCGCTCGTGCGGCCTGGGACGGACCCGTGTTGGGAGTTCGCGATGGTGAGGCGGCCGGGGCCTGCGAGGGGCCGGCCAGGACGCGCCACGGACGTGGCGACGTCGCCTCAGGCGCGAGGCGGCCTGGGAAGGCGGTCGGGCGAGACCGATCCGATGGTGGTGGTCACGGTCGCGTAGGAGGCGCGCGCGGTCCCGCGGGACGGCAGGGCGGGCGTCGCGTCGACGTTCAGGGCCTGGTGGCAGCCGCAGTTGGCATGGCAGGCCGGGCAGGTATCGGCGTGATCCGTTCGGGCGACGTCCGTCGGGGCCGACATGGAGAGTTCGTGGCTGACGGACCGGTGGGCCTCGGCGGAATGGATCGCGCCGGGGACGACGAGCGCCATGACCAGGACGAGCGAGAGCGCGCGGACGATGGTCGCCCACCAGCCGCGCATCGTCTCGTAGGCCCTGATCCGAGGTCCCGTGGTCATGGTCGCCTTATGAACGATTCAGGGCCACCCGTACATGCCGGGTGACCCACGACGAGGGCGGAGCCTCAATAGTCGTCGTGATGATGGTGGTGCCTGCGCTCGCCGTAGAACCGGCGCTCGCCATAGTACGCCTGGTCGCCGTAATCCCGGTGCGGTCGGTGGATGACGACGTCGTCATGGTCGCCATGGTGGTAGCGGTCGACATGGACGTCGCCGCGCCGGTCGAAGTCGCCGCCGTAGTATTGGGCGGACGCCGCGGCCGGGGCGAGGATCAGGCTGACGGCGACCAAGGCCGGGATGCGGACACGCATGGCTCGTTCCTCAAGGGATGATGCCGTAAGGATCGGCTTCGTCGGTTGAACGAAGCCTGAAATCGCCGTTCATCCATCGGTGGCCGGAAGCAACGAACCGATGTCTCGCGACGCGGATACAGGTCTCCTCCGGTCGCACGTGTTGGAGGCATCCCCATCGCGTTGGGCATGTTTCCGATGGCTTAGACGACGTTGGCGGGGGCGAGGGCGCAGGCGGTGTCGGCGCTCGTCTCGACCTGCAGGGTGGTGTGGCCGATGCCGAACCGTTCCTTGATGCCGGTGGCCGCGTCCATGAGGAAGGCGTCGTCGGGGCGGCCGCCGGGCATCAGGAGATGGGCGGTCAGGCAGATCTCGGTGGTGCTCATCGCCCAGACGTGCAGGTCGTGCAGGGCGGTGACCCCGGGCAGTCCTTCGAGGTGGCTTCGGACGGCGGGCGGATCGATGCCCGGCGGGACGGCGGCGAGGGACAGCGTGAGGCTGTCGCGCAGGAGTCCCCAGGTGCTCCAGACGATGACCGCGACGATGGCGAGGCTGACGACCGGATCGAGCCAGGTCCATCCGGTGTAGAGGATCACGAGGCCGGCGATGACCACGCCCGCCGAGACGGAGGCGTCCGCGGCCATGTGCAGGAATGCGCCCTTGATGTTGATGTCGGCCTTGGCGCCGGATGCGAACAGCCACGCGGTGATGCCGTTCACGAGGATGCCGACCGCGGCGACGATCATCACGGTCTTGCCGGCGACCGGAGCAGGCTCGCCGAACCGCTGGATCGCCTCCCAGGCGATGGCGCCGACGGCGACCAGCAGGAACACCGCGTTGAACAGGGCCGCCAGGATCGACGAGCCCTTCATCCCGTAGGTGTAGCGGGCGCTCGGGGCGCGCTTGGCCAGCACCACGGCGACCCAGGCCACCACCAGGCCGAGCACGTCGGAGAGGTTGTGGCCGGCATCGGCCAACAGGGCCATCGAGTTCCCTAGCACCCCGTAGGTTGCCTCGACGGCGACAAAGCCGACGTTGAGGGCGATGCCGATGGCGAACGCCTTGCCGAAGCTCGCGGGGGCATGGGAATGGCCCGGCTCGTGTGAATGGCCGGCATGGCCCTCGGCCGAATGAGCCTCGTGGTCATGCGATCCGTGATCGTGGCCGGCGTGTGCATCGTGCGTCGTCATGGCGTCCTGTAGGGGGCGGTATCGGTCGATGAATTGCGGCGCAGCCTAGTCGGCCGGCGCGGGATGGATCGCGCCAGTGCCTTCCCGATGCTCGGCCCAGGCCTGCCGAAGGATCTGGAGGGACGAGGTCAGGAAGATGCCGGCCATCACCGCCGCCACGGCTAGGTCGGGCCAAGCGCTGGAGGAGCCCCAGACCCCGAGCGCGGCGACCATGACCACGACGTTGCCGATGGCGTCGTTGCGCGAGCACAGCCAGACCGACCGCACGTTGGCGTCGCCGTCCTTGTAGCGGCGCAGCAGCAGGACCGATCCGAGGTTCGCGGCCAGCGCCATGACGCCGATGACGCCCATGACCTCCGCCCTGGGCACGCCGAGCACCATCGTCTGGTAGACGGTGCTGCCGAACACCCAGAGCGCCATCAGGAACAGCGAAGCGCCCTTGAACAGGGCCGCCTTCGAGCGGACTGCCAACGACGCGCCGATCACCGCGAGGCTGAGGCCGTAGGTCACGGTGTCGGCGAGGAAGTCGAGGGCGTCGGCCTTGAGCGCCTGCGATCCGGCGAGTTGGCCCGCTGCCATCTCGGTCACGAACATCGCACCGTTGATGCCGATGACGGTCCAGAGGACCGCCTTGTAGCGCGGGTCGACGCCGTCGAAGACCGGCACGCCGCCAGAGCAACATGAGCCGCCGCCCTTGTCGTGCACCGGCGTTTGCGTGGGGGGCCCGGGGAGCGCGAGCTTGGGAGGGGAACAGCAGGCGTCAGCCTTGGTCGCTCCGCAGCAATGCTCGCTCATCACGTCTCCTTCCCATCGATCGGAGGCGACGCTACAACCTCTAGCGGCTAGAGGTGCAAGCGGAAATCATGGATATCGCAATCGGGGAGCTGTCCCAGCGGACCGGCGTGAAGGTGCCGACGATCCGGTACTACGAGCAGGTCGAGCTGATGCCGGTGCCCCCCCGGTCGGCCGGGTTGCAGCGCCGCTACGGCGAGGCCGATGTCGCGCGGCTGAACTTCATTCGCCATTCCCGCGAGCTCGGCTTCGAGGTCGACGCCATCCGGGAGTTGCTGACGATGAACGCGCATCCCGACCGGTCATGCGCCGACGTCGACTTGATCGCCCGCCGCCACCTCGCCGAGGTCGACCGGCGGATCGAGCGGCTCATGGCGCTGCGAGGCGAGCTCGACCGGATGATCTCGGAATGCGGCAAGGGCCGCGTTGGCGAATGCCGGGTGATCGAGACGCTGTCCGATCATGGAAAGTGCGCGCACGGGAGCCACTGAAAACCAAGCAATCTGCGTTGTGAGGCACATCGATCCGCGTTCCCACGCGGACGAACACCCCAACGCGCCGTGACGTATTTCGAAGCTACGCCACGGCACGCACTTTAGGTTGATTTCGCTCGGAACCTTGGGCGTTCAGATTGGATCTCTGTGTCGGCTATCACCAGAGATGCGCCAGAACGCCGGAGGAGCGGCAGAACAATGATATTGGTGATCTCAATCCCCAGGTTCGCGGCGGAGCGGGTGCCGACAAACATTGGGGTACGGAGCCGACACACCACCATCTCCTACCGTCAAACTTTCCGCGTTCGCACACTCGCCTACATCACCTCGACGCGCGTTCCCACCGGCACCCGTTCGTAGAGATCGACCACGTCGTCGTTCATCATCCGGATGCAGCCGGACGACACGTTCTGGCCGATCGTGTGCGGCTCGTTGGTGCCGTGGATGCGATAGAGCGACGAGCCGAGGTAGAGTGCCCGGGCCCCGAGCGGATTGCCCGGACCGCCCTCCATGTGGCGCGGCAGGTCCGGCCGGCGGGCCAGCATCTCCGCGGGCGGCGTCCAGTCCGGCCACTCGGCCTTGCGGCTGATCGTCTTGAGGCCGGACCAGGCGAAGCCGGGGCGTCCGACGCCGATGCCGTAGCGCATCGCCCGGCCGCCGGGCTGGACGAGGTAGAGGAACTTCGAGGGCGTATCGATCACAATCGTTCCCGGCCGCTGATGGCCGGGGAACGCGACCTCCTGCCGGGCGTAGCGCGGATCTGGGGCACGGGCGATCCGGTCGGCCTCGGGGGGCGGGCCGCCCTGGACGGGCAACGCGGCGTAAGCGGGCGAGGCGTAGGCCGGTGCGGCACCGCCATAGGGCTCGATCGGGTCGCCGGAGCGCATTGCGGAGCCGTAAGCTGCCGCCTGGTACCCGGAGCGCGCAGAAGCGGAGCGGGCGCCTCCGTAGGACCCGCCGCGCGATCCGCCACGGGCGCCGACATCGCCGGTGAACAGGTACTCGATCAGGCCGCCGCCGTATCCGTCATCCTCCGAATAGCGCGCCTGCGCTTGCGCTGCACCCGACCACACGGACGCGACCAGCGCCGCCCCTACGCACCAACTCGCCCGCATCACCGCACTCCTGCGCCGCGGTCTGGCTCGGTGCCGCCCGCTATGGTGCACAACGTCGGACCGGGATGCGCGACATCCGGTGAAGGAACGTGGTGAATCGAAGCCAGCGGCTCCGCAGGGGCTCGGTCGTCTCGAAGCAGCATGAATCGAGCGTGAATCTGTCGCGGACACGAGCGATCTTCAGCAAACCGCAACCCTTATCGGTCTTAGATCAGGTTCGGATTTCCAAGACCACCGGTTCGAGCCGATGAATCAGAAGCGTTACCGCATCGAGGACAGCCTGGGCCTGGCGCCGGCCGTGGTGATGGCGCCGAGCGTCCAGCCCGTGGCGGGGGGCGCCAACCTCGACGAGATCCTGTCCGCGATCCAGGACCTGCGCCGCATCACCCAATCGAGCGCCGGCGAGACCATCGATGCGTGCCGCCGCGAGCTGAGCGAAGCCTTCGCGATGCGGTCCGAGCTCGACGTGATGAAGGCGGCGATCACCAACACCCGCGACGAGATCGCGGCGCTCTATCATTCCGAGAGCAACGGCAAGGGGATGCGCCGGGCGGCCGACGAGCTCGGCGCCGTGGTCGGCTCGACCGAGCGCGCCACCTCGACGCTGCTCACCGCGCTGGAGGACATCGAGGCGAACGCCAACATCTTGCGGGCCGGCAACCTCGGCAAGGGCGGCCAGGACAAGGTCGACGTCATCCTCGACCGCGTCATCGTCGCCTACGAGGCCTGCAACTTCCAGGACCTGACCGGCCAGCGCATCAGCAAGATCGTCAACGTGATGAGCTTCGTCGAATCGCATCTCGACCGGATGATCTCCGCCTGGAGCGGGCTCGACGGCTTCCGCGACCTGATCGACGGCGGCGTCGAGGCCGTCATCGACCCGGACGACGAGCGCTCCCTCTTGAACGGCCCGAAGCTCGACGAGGATCCGGGCCACGTCGATCAGTCGGACATCGACGCGCTGTTCGGCTGAGGCGGCGCGCCTTAGCGCGTCCCGCCCCTTCCCTCCACAGTTTTGCGGGCTTAGATCACGGCGATGAGCCGGAGAGTCCCGTCAGGTCGCACCACCGAGGATCTGCCTCCCGAGGGCTTCGACGACGAAGCCTCGGAGAACGGAGCCTTCGACGACGAGCGGGACGAGGCCGTACCGGCGCAGGCCGACGAGGCGCCCGAGATCGACTTCGATTTCGAGCCCGGCGCCGTCGAGGCCGGCACGGAGGTGATCCGTCGGTTCTGGAGCACGCTGCCCTTGGGGCCGGGCGTCTACCGGATGTTCGATGCCAAAGGC
The DNA here is from genome assembly GCF_022179125.1 of Methylobacterium cerastii. Classification (GTDB taxonomy): domain Bacteria; phylum Pseudomonadota; class Alphaproteobacteria; order Rhizobiales; family Beijerinckiaceae; genus Methylobacterium; species Methylobacterium cerastii. Next base: position 115,369 of record NZ_BPQG01000074.1, on the reverse strand, counting down.
GACGTGCTCTACGTCGGCAAGGCCAAGAACCTGAAGGCCCGTGTCGGCTCGTACGCACGGGGCCAGGCGCATTCCAACCGCATCGCCCGGATGATCTCGCAGACGGCGGCGATGGAGTTCGTCACCACTGCCACCGAGACCGAGGCGCTGCTACTCGAGGCCAACCTGATCAAACAGTTGAAGCCGCGCTTCAACGTGCTGATGCGGGACGACAAGTCGTTCCCCTACATCCTCGTCACCGCCGACGGGCCGGCGCCGCAGATCGTCAAGCATCGCGGCGCACGGCGCCGCAAGGGCAGCTATTATGGGCCGTTCGCCAGCGTCTGGGCGGTGAACCGCACCGTGAACGCCCTGCAGCGCGCCTTCCTGCTGCGCACCTGCACCGACAGCTATTACGAGAACCGTACCCGGCCCTGCCTGCTGTTCCAGATCAAGCGCTGCTCCGGCCCCTGCACCGGCGAGATCGCGCTGGAGGACTATGCCGGCATGGCCGACTCGGCCAAGAACTTCCTCGCCGGCAAGTCCAACGCGGTGAAGGACCGGATGCGCCTGGAGATGCAGACCGCCTCCGACGCGATGGAGTTCGAGCGCGCCGCCCGCTTCCGCGACCGGATCAGTGCGCTGTCGGCGATTCAAGGCGTTCAGGGTGTCAACACGCAAGGGGTCGAGGAGGCGGACGTGTTCGCCCTCGACGAGCAGGCCGGGCAGTTTTGCATCGAGGTGTTCTTCTTCCGCAACTTCCAGAACTGGGGTAACCGCGCCTATTTCCCCAAGGCCGACCGCTCGATGACGCCGGACGAGGTGCTGGGCTCGTTCATCGGCCAGTTCTACGATGCGATGCCGGCGCCGCGCCTCGTGCTGACGAGCCATGCGGTCGAGGACGCGGAGCTCGTCGCCGCGGCTTTGTCCAGCCAGGTCGCCTACCGGGTCGAGCTGCATCAGCCGCAGCGCGGCGAGCGCAAGGCGTTGGTCGAGTACGCCCAGCGCAACGCCAAGGAGGCCCTCGGCCGGCGCCTCGCCGACACCGCCTCGCAGGGCAAGCTCCTGGTCGCGCTGGGGCAGGCCTTCGCCCTCGACCGCACGCCGCGCCGGATCGAGGTCTACGACAACTCGCACATCATGGGCACCAACGCCGTCGGCGGCATGGTGGTCGCGGGACCCTCGGGCTTCATGAAGACGCATTACCGCACCTTCAACATCAAGTCCGAGGAGCTGACGCCCGGCGACGATTACGGGATGATGCGCGAGGTGCTGCAGCGCCGCTTCAAGCGCCTGGTGAAGGAGGCGCCGCGCACCCCCGCGCAGGCCGCGGTCGCGGCGAGCGAGGGCGGCGCGCCGGAGCCGGCGCCCGAACCGCCCGAGGAGGCCGACGCGTTCCCAGCCTGGCCCGACCTCGTGCTCGTCGACGGCGGCAAGGGCCAGCTCGACGCCGCGCGAAAGGCCCTGGAGGAGATCGGAGTCGCCGACGTGGCGCTGGTCGGTATCGCCAAGGGGCGCGACCGCGACGCCGGCCGCGAGACCTTCTTCGTACCGGGCCGCCCGCCGTTCAAGCTGCCGCCGCGCGACCCGACCCTCTACTTCGTGCAGCGCCTGCGCGACGAGGCGCATCGCTTCGCAATCGGGACCCACCGGGCCAAGCGCAAGCGGGAGCTGGTGCGCAACCCGCTCGACGAGATCGCGGGCATCGGCCCGAGCCGCAAGCGCGCGCTCCTGCACCAGTTCGGCACCGTGAAGGCGATCGAGCGGGCGGCCTACGAGGACCTCGCCAAGACGCCCGGCGTCAACGCCGCCACCGCGCGCGCCGTCTACGACTTCTTCCATGCGGGGGGCTGAGGCATGAGCGGAGCGGGAGGCTGAGGATGAGCGATCGCATCGGGGATTCGTCGGAATGGTTGACGCTCGCGCAGGCGCATGATTTCACCGGCGCGATGAACGCCGTCCTCCCCCGACGCCGGTCGCAGGCTTGGACGCTCGCGAACTGCCTGACCTACGGCCGCCTGGTCGCCGTCCCGGTGATGGTCGCGCTGCTGTTCTGGCCCGATTCGACCGCGATGCGCTTCACAGCCTTCGCGGTCTTCGTGCTCGCCGCGATCACCGACTACCTCGACGGCTACGTCGCCCGCGCCTACGCGCAGAGTTCGGCGCTCGGGCGCATGCTCGATCCGATCGCCGACAAGCTGCTGGTGGCCGCCTGCCTGCTGATGCTGGTGGCCGACCGCACCATCGTTGGCTCCTCCGTCTGGGCAGCGATCGTGATCCTGTGCCGCGAGGTGCTGGTCTCCGGGCTTCGCGAATACCTCGCCGAGCTGAAGGTCGGCGTGCCGGTGAGCAAGGTCGCCAAGTGGAAGACCACGGTGCAGCTCGTGGCTTTGGGTTTCCTTGTCGCGGGACCGGCGGGCGAGACGATCCTGCCCGGGACCGAGCGGATCGGCCTCGTCCTGCTCTGGCTCGCCGCCGCCCTGACGCTCTGGACCGGCTGGGACTACATGCGCGCGGGCATCAAGCACGTCATCGACGATCCGCGATAAGATCCCCGAATAGGGCGCGGGTCCATTCTCTCAGGGGGAGAGGGGGTAGCTCGGCGCCCGTCCCGCTGGGGCCGGCGTCGGACCAGGAAACCGAACCATGAAGCTCGTCTATTTCGCCTGGGTCCGCGAGCGCGTCGGGCGCCCCGAGGAGACCGTGACGCCGCCGGCCGAGGTGGCGACGGTGGGGGACCTCATCGGCTGGCTGAAGGGGCGCGGCGAGGAATATGCCTACGCCTTCGAGAAGGACGGCGTGGTCCGCGCCGCGATCGACAAGGTGCACGCCAAGCCCGACGCCGCGATCGCGGGCGCCCGGGAGATCGCGTTCTTCCCGCCGATGACCGGCGGTTAGGGCCGCCGCAGGGCCGCGGCCGCGATCAGCGCCGCGCCGAGCAGCGTCGCCGCCACCGGCGTCGCCGAGGCGTCGTGCCAGGCGGCGACGACCAGGGTGAAGCCGGCGCCGAAGGCCATCTGCAGGAAGCCGTAGAGGCTGGAGGCGGAGCCGGCCGCATGCGGGTCGACGTTCATCAGCCCGGCGACCGCGTTGGGGCCGAGCAGCCCGACGCCGACCGCGTACAGCACGAGCGGCGCGATCAGGCTCGTCACCGAGAGACCGCCCGCCTGGTCGATCGCGAGCAGCGAGGCGGCGCCCGCGAGGCACAGCCAGTTCCCGCTGCGGGCTGCCCGCAGGATCGGGACGCGGCCGGCGAGCCGGCTCGCCAGGGTCGCGCCTGCGACCATGCCGAACACCACGATCAGGCAATCGAGCCCGACCTCCTGCGTCGAGCGCCCGAGGCGATCGACCAGGAGGAACGGCGCCACCGCAAGGAAGGCGTAGAGGCTGGTCCCAGCACACGACCCGGCCACGACGTAGGCGCGGAAGGTCGGGTTCCGCAGCAGCCGAAGATAGCCGGCGGCCATCGCCCCGATTCCCGGCAGTGGCGTCTTGTGGCGGTTGGTCTCGGGCAGCAGTACGAGGATGCCGAGCACCGCGACGAGGGCGGCGAGCGCGACGAACACCGCCCGCCAGCCGAAGGCATCCGAGATCAAGCCGCCCAGGCCCGGGGCCAGGGCCGGCGTCAGCGTCATCGCGAGCGTCAGGATCGCGAGCTTGCGCGTGGCGTCGGGGCTGGTCGAGACGTCGCGCACCATCGCCCGGCCGATCACCAGCGACCCGCAGGCCCCGAGCGATTGCAGGATGCGCGCGACGACGAGGACGCCGATGCTTTGCGCCGGGATCGCAAGGAGCAGCCCGAGCAGGTAGAGCGACAGCCCGCCGAGCAGCACCGGCCGGCGGCCGAACCGGTCGGAGAGCGGTCCGTAAACCAGCTGCCCGCTCGCGAGCCCGACGAGGTAGAGTGTGATAGTCAGCTGCGCCGCCGCCGGCGTCGTCCCGAGGTCGGCTGCCGCCGCCGCAAGCGCCGGCACGAAGACGTGCAGGGCCAGGGTCCCGGTCATCGTCACCGCGACGAGGAGCGGCAGCGGGGCCTTCTTCTCAGGGGGCGGTGGGGGCCGTCGATCGCGCAAAGGTGAGCGTCCCCGGTCGCAGCGTTTCCCGACGCCTGGGTCAGGCCGTTACTGCGAGCGGGCCCGGTCGACCACGGCGCGGGCCGCGGCGAAGGCCTCGTCGGCGTCGAGATGGGTGGTGTCGAGCCGCACCGCGTCGTCGGCCGCCTTGAGCGGGGCCGTGCTCCGCGCCGCGTCCCGGGCGTCGCGCGCCTCGATGTCGGCGAGGATGGCGGCCAGCGTCGTCGTCTCGCCCCGGTGTTCCAGCTCTCGATGGCGGCGGCGGGCACGCTCGGTTGCGTCGGCCGTGATGAACAGTTTGACCCGCGCGTCCGGGCACACCACCGTGCCGATGTCGCGCCCGTCGAGCACCGCGCCGGCGCTGGTGCCGGCGAAGCGCTGCTGCCAGGCCAGAAGCGCCGCGCGCACCGCCGGCACCGCCGAGATGCGCGAGGCCGCCTCCCCCATCGCCCGGTCGCGGAGGCGCGGGTCGGCGAGGCGGTCGGCGATCAGGCTCTCGGCGGCCCGGGCCGCCGCGGCTTCGTCGTCGAGGGAGGCGCCGGCGTCGAGCAGCGTCAGCGCGACGCCGCGATAGAGCAGGCCGGTGTCGAGGTGGGGCAGGCCGTAGTGCCGTGCGAGGCGCTGGGCGAGCGTGCCCTTGCCGGAGGCGGCCGGGCCGTCGATGGCGATGACCATGGCGTTCGGGTTGTCGGGCATCGGGTTACGCCCCGATCCCGGCGCCGAGCGCCTGCATCGTCGGCAGGAAGCTCGGGAAGCTCGTGGCGATCATCGCGCCGTCGTCGACGGTGACCGGCTTGGCGGTGGCCAGCCCCATCACCAGGAATGCCATGGCGATGCGATGGTCGAGATGGGTCGCGACCGTGCCGCCGCCCACCGGCGCGGTGCCGTCGCCGTGGACGATCAGGTCGTCGCCCTGGATCAGGTGGGCGACGCCGTTGGCCTTGAGGCCGGCGGCCACCGCGGCGAGCCTGTCCGATTCCTTTACCCGCAACTCGTGCAGTCCGTGCATCCGCGTTGTGCCCTCGGCGAACGCCGCGGCGACCGCGAGCACCGGGTACTCGTCGATCATCGCCGGCGCCCGCTCGGCCGGCACGTCGACGCCCCTGAGCCGGCTCGCACGGACGCGCAGGTCGGCGACGGTCTCGCCGCCCTCCTCGCGCTCGCGCAGGCGCTCGATGTCGGCGCCCATCTCGATGAGCGTCGTGATCAGCCCGGTGCGCAACGGGTTCATCATCACGCCCTCGATCGTGACCTCCGAGCCCGGCACGATCAGCGCGGCCACCAGCGGGAAGGCAGCCGAGGACGGGTCGGCCGGCACCACCACGTCGGTGCCGCGCAGCGTCGGCTGGCCGGTCAGCGTGATCGCGCGGCCGTGGCCGTCGGGCCCGTGTGGGACCACGGAGACTTCGGCGCCGAACAGGCGCAGCATCCGCTCGGTGTGGTCGCGGGTGGCCGCGGCCTCGATGACGGTGGTGGCTCCAGCGGCGTTGAGGCCGGCGAGCAGCACCGCGGACTTGATCTGCGCCGAGGCCGCCGGCGTCTCGTAGCGGATCGGGATCGCCTCGCGCGGGCCGCGCAACGTCAGCGGCACGCGGCCGCCCTCCGCCTCGGCCAGCACCTGTGTGCCCATGAGCCGGAGCGGATCGAGGATGCGGCGCATCGGCCGGCTGCGCAGGGAGGCGTCGCCGTCGAAGGTCGCGGTGACCGGCTGGCCGCCGACCACGCCCATCATCAGGCGCGAGCCAGTGCCGGCATTGCCGAAATCGAGGGTCTCGGCCGGATCGGACAGGCCGCCGACGCCGACGCCGCGGACGACCCAGCGCCCCTCGCCCAGGCGCTCCATTGAGGCGCCGAGCGCGCGGGCGCTGGCGGCGGTGCGCAGCACGTCGTCGCCCTCCAGCAGGCCCTCCACCCGCGTCTCGCCGATGGAAAGCAGGCCGAGGATCATCGCCCGGTGCGAGATCGACTTGTCGCCGGGCGGGCGAAGCCGCCCACGCAGGGGCGCGCCGGGCGCGGCGGTCAGCGGAGTCGGCTCGGAATCGTGCGACACGGGCGGTCAACTTCGCGAGGGCATCCGGGCCGAGGCCTGGGGATCGCCGGAAGGCGCTGGGGCGCCGAAAGCCGTCGCGACGCCGGGGCGTCGTGCGGGAACATGGGGCGGTCGGTTATCACGCGCGCCGCGATCCGTCATCCGAGGCGCAGCTCGATCCGGTGTCCAGTGAGGCTCAGGCGCGCACCGAATGTCGCCGACGAACGACCCAAGTTCATTTTTCGGCAAAAAGGGGGTTGAGTCCGATCCGACGCCCGCCTATAGAACCGCCCTCGCCGGACGGCATCGCCGGGCCAGCGAGACACCAGCGCGGACCTCCAGAGCCGCGGTGGAAGAGAGTGGGGCCTTAGCTCAGCTGGGAGAGCGCTTCCATGGCATGGAAGAGGTCATCGGTTCGATCCCGTTAGGCTCCACCACTCTCCCTTTCCAACTCAATTTGCTTCGATAGGCACCCCGTAAAGGTGCGCTCGGTGTTTAGCAAAAAACGGGCGCTCGCATCGTGTCTCGCACGCGCGGCGGCTCGTTTCAGGCTGCTCCTACGCGTCAGCTTTCCTGCATCGGATCGCCATCGGCGCGTGCGCGCGGCCGGCGGGTTGCGTTCATCCTGATCGGTCGCGGTGGAATTTTTCCCGCCTCTCCGAGGAACCGAATCGTCTACCACGCCCTTCATCGCTCAATCAGTGGTTGTGTATGAGGCCGTGATGGTTGCGATCGTGATGGCGGCGCTGTTCGGTGCGGGTGCGTCGACGCTGTTGCTGGCGAAATTCGGCTTGCTGACCGCACTCCTGGCGATCCCCATCGGTGGAAGCGCTGCCGGCATGGCGGCCGCATTGGGCTTGGCCGTGGCGCGGGATCGGCACTTTCGGGGCCGGACGTGCGAACCTCGTGTTGCGGTGCGCGCCTTCCCCGTCGCTCGTTGACCCGACGCCTCCGTCGCCCGTGCTTCAGCCGTGCCTGTCCAGGAACTGTGCGAGGTAGGCCCCAGCTGCGTCCGGCCGTTCCACGGCGAGGAGGTGGGCGGCCTGCGGCAGGATCACGAGCTCCGCCTGACGGATGCCCTGGCAGATCTCTTCGGCCATCGCAGGCGGGGTGGCCGGGTCGTCTCGTCCTGCGACGATCAGCGTCGGGGCGGTGATCGCCGGGAGCCTCGGGCGCAGGTCCATCCGGCCGATCGCGCCGCAGCAGACCGCGTATCCGACGGCGTCGCAGGCCGTGAACGCGTGACGAATCGGCTCGACCACGTCCGGATGCCGCTCGGGAAAGCCCGGCGTGAACCAACGGCCGAGCGTCGCCTCGACGATCGCCCCGGTGCCCTCCGCCCGCACCGTCGCGGCGCGGGCGTTCCAGCTCGCCTCGCTCGGCATGTGGGCGGCGGTCGCCATCAGGGTTAGGCTCGCCACGCGGTCGGGCGCGGCGCTCGCCAGCGCCTGCATCGTCATGCCGCCGAGCGACAGGCCGACGGCGTGGATGCGGGCGATGCCGAGCGTGTCGAGCAACGCGAGAAGGTCGCCGGCGAGGTCGTCGATCTCGGCCGGTGCGTCCTGGGTCGCCGAGCCGCCGTGGCCGCGGGTGTCGTAGCGCAGGATGCGGTAGCGGTCGGAGAGGCGCGGCATCAGCGCGTCCCACATGACCAGCGTGGTCCCGAGCGAATTCGAGAACGCCACCACCGGCGCGTCCTCCGGGCCGGAGAGGGTGTGGTGCAGGGAAGCGGGCGCCATGGTCAGGCCGCGAGCCCAAGGACGGCGCGCGCCTCGGCCGGGTTCGCCACTCGGCGGCCGTGACGGCGCACCGCCTCGGCCGCGAGCCCGACGAGCTCGGCGTTGCTCGCGGCGAGCCGATCCTTCGTGATCCGGATGTTGTCCTCGAGGCCGGTGCGGACCGCGTCGGCGCCGCGCGCCAGCGCCCACTCCATCACGATCGCCTGGTTTCGGCCGATGCCGGCGGCGGTCCAGGTCGCCCCGGGCAGGATGCGCCGGCTCTCGGCGAGCAGGATGTCGAGCAGGTGCTCATCGGCCGGCATCGCGTTCTGAACGCCCATCACGAACTGCACGTGCGGACGCGCGTCGATCAGGCCGGCCTCGACGAGGCGCCGGGCGCCGTGGAGGTGCGACAGGTCGAAGATCTCGATCTCGGGCCGCACGCCGTATCGCTTCATTTGCGTGGCGAGATCGGTGACCAGGGTGGCTGCGTTCTCGTAGACGATGGTCGGGAAGTTGACCGATCCGGTCGAGAGCGAGGCCATGTCCGGCCGGTGCTGCAGCGAGAGCCCGCGGCTCGCCGGGTCGCGTCCCCGCCCGCCGGTGGAGAACTGCACCACGAGGCCGGGGCAATGCTTGCGCAGGCCCTCCTGAACGGCGGCGAAGCGATCGGGGTCTGAGGACGGCGTCTCGTCGTCGTTGCGCACGTGAATGTGCGCCAGCGTCGCCCCCGCCTCGTAGGCCTGATGCGTCGACTCGACCTGCTCGGCCACGGTCACCGGAAGCGCCGGGTTGTCCGCCTTGCGCGGCACCGAGCCGGTGATCGCCACGGCGATGACGACGGGCGCGCTGGTCTCGATCTGGCTCATGGTCCCTCCGTGGGTCGGCCGCGTCTCCGCGCGCTGCCGACGGATGTAGACCGCCGCGCCCGCGCGCAAAGCCCGGGACGGAGACAGCGCCGCCGCTCTGTCCGCACCGGCGCGGCCCGCTTGATGCGGCGGTCGCACCGGTTCATGGGTTGATGGTCCGCGCCGCGGTCCGCGAGTCGAGCGCGAGCGACCGCGAGCCGCGTGCGATGGAGGATGTCATGAGCCGTCTCGTCACCGTGCTGAACGGTCCGAACCTGAACCTCCTCGGCCGGCGCCAGCCGGAGATCTACGGCCATGAGACCCTGGCCGACATCGAGGCCGCCTGCCGGGCGCTCGCCGACGAGCTCGGGCTCGGGCTGCAGTTCCACCAATCGAACCACGAGGGCGAGCTGATCGATTGGATCCACGCGGCGCGGGACGAGGCCGCCGGCATCGTCATCAACCCGGCCGCCTTCACTCACACCTCGGTGGCGTTGCTCGACGCGCTCAACGCCTTCGACGGGCCGGTGATCGAGGTGCACATCTCGAACGTCCACAAGCGCGAAACCTTCCGGCACCATTCCTACGTCTCGCTGCGCGCCGACGGCGTCATCGCCGGGCTCGGCACCGAGGGTTACGGGCTGGCGCTCCGCCGCGTCGCGACGCTGATCGGCCTGGCCGAGGCGGCGCGCTGATGCGTGACGGCGCGGTGGACCGCGACAGGAGCGTGCACGCGGCGCATGGACGGTTCGGCCGCCGATGCCTATGGCGTTGCGCGAGCCCGCGTCCGCCGGTCCGGGTGCTCCTCCTGCTTGCGATGGCGATGTTCGGTTCGATGCGTCCCGTCTCGGCCGAACCGGTCCCGCCCGCCGAGGCGACGGCTGGGCTGGTCGCGGCCCTCCAGGCCCGCATCCTGTCCGGCCACAGCGCTACCGCGGTGCTCGAGGCGTGGTGCGCCGAGCGCGGCCTGTCGGCCGACCCGCACCTCGTCGCCCGCCGGATCTCGGGCCCCGACAAGCCCCTCGACGCGGCCCAGCGCCAGCGGCTCGGGCTCGCGCCGGACGAGCCCGTCCGCTACCGGCGGGTCCGGCTCGCCTGCGGCGTCCACGTTCTGTCGGAGGCCGACAACTGGTACGTGCCGGGCCGGCTCACGCCCGCGATGAACGCGGCTCTCGACGAGACCGACGCGCCGTTCGGCCGGGTGGTGCGCCCGCTGGAGCCGACCCGGCGCAACGTCGCGCTGCGGCCGCTGCGCGACCCCGACGCCCCTCCCCCGGGGCCGGACGACCCGCTGTTCGAGATCGACGCAGTGCTTGCGACCGGGGCCGGCCTGCCGTTCTGCGAGGTCGCCGAGACCTATCTCGGGGCCGTGCTCGGGCGCGGGCTCTAGCGGACGCTTCCGCGGCTTGCGGGAGCGCGGTGCGCGCGGCTATTGCCGGGGCGATCGCCTGGACGGGCGGCACCCTCGGAGACCCCGCATGAGACCGGCAACAGTGTTCGCTCCCGCCCTCGTCGCCCTCTGCCTCGCCGGCGGCGGCGCGCAGGCGCAGAAGGCCGCCGACCCGGCCGGGATCTGGCTGACCGAGACCGGCGATTCCAAGGTTCGGCTGTCGCGGTGCGGCGCCGGGTATTGCGGCACCATCGTCAGCACCACGGGCAAGGGCCTCGACGCCAACAACCCGGACCCGGCCCTACGCGCCCGCAGCGTCGTCGGCGTGCAGATCGTCAACGCCACGAACGCATCGGGCGACGGCTATTCCGGCACCCTCTACAATCCGAAGGACGGGAAGACCTATTCCGGCTCGCTCAAGATGACCGGCCCGAACGCGATCGAAGTTTCGGGCTGCGTGATGAGCGTGTTCTGCAAGCGCCAGACCTGGAAGCGGGTGGGCTGAAGGTTTCCGCGGTTTATCGTCTGGCGATTCAGGCTGCGTACCCTCCCCCGCACCCAAGTCGGGCTTGCCCGACTCGGGCACACAGAGTGCGGACCTCGGGCAAGCCCGAGATCCGTCGGGGGGAGGCAGCGCGCGCACGACCGGACCGATTGGCCGACAACAGGTTCGATGGACGCTTAGCCGGCGGCGGCGGCAACCGCCGCGGTGATGGCGTCGAGGGCGGCCTGTGCGCCGCCGCCCTCGGGGCCGCCGGCCTGGGCCATGTCGCGCCGGCCGCCGCCGCCCTTGCCGCCGAGATGGCCGGCGCCGGCCCGCACCAGGGCGACGGCGTCGTAGCGCTCGGTGAGGTCGGCGGTGACGCCGACCACGAGACCGGCCTTGCCGTCGGCGCCGACGCCGACGATGACGACGATGCCGGAGCCGAGCTTCTGCTTGCCGGCATCGGCCAGGCTCTTGAGGTCGCGCATCTCGACGCCCTCGATGGCGCGCGCCATCAGCTTGACGCCGGCCACCTCCGTGGCCTCGTCGCCGCCTCCGGCGCTGCCGCCCATCGCCAGCTTCTTGCGCAGGTCCGAGACCTCGCGCTCCAGCCGGCGGCGATCCTCCAGCAGCCCTGTGAGCCGGTCGGACACCTCCGCCACCGGCGCCTTGAGCTGGGAGGCGAGCGCCCCGAGGGTGCGGCTCTCCTCGCTGCGGTGTCGGCGGGCGGCGTCGGCCGTCATCGCCTCGATGCGGCGGATGCCGGCGCCGACCGCGCTCTCGGCGAGGATCGTGATGGTGCCGATGTCGCCGGTGCGGGCGGCGTGCGTGCCGCCGCAGAGCTCGATCGAGAAGCTCTGTAGGCGCCCGCCCTCGACCTCCCGCCCGGCCTCGTCCACCGGCCGGCCCATGGAGACGACGCGGACCTCGTCGCCGTACTTCTCGCCAAACAGCGCGCGGGCGCCGGATTCGATCGCCTCGTCCACCGCCATCAGCTTGGTCACCACCGGCGCGTTCTGCAGCAGCACCGCGTTGGCGATATCCTCGACGCGGGCGAGTTCGGCTGCCTCGATCGGCTTCGGGTGGGAGATGTCGAAGCGTAGGCGCTCGGACGAGACGAGCGAGCCCTTCTGCGCGACGTGGTCGCCGAGCACCTGGCGCAAGGCTTCGTGCAGGAGGTGGGTGGCGGAGTGGTTGGCGCGGATCGCGGCCCGGCGGGCGTGGTCGACCTTCAGCTCGACGGCCTGGCCGACGCTTAGCGTGCCTTCGTCCACGCTGACGTGGTGGACGAAGAGATCGCCGAGCTTCTTCTCGGTCTTGGTGACCCGCGCCTTCAGCCCCGGCGCCGCGAGCGTGCCGGTGTCGCCGACCTGGCCGCCCGATTCGGCGTAGAACGGCGTCTGGTTGGCCACGAGCAGCCCGCTCTCGCCGGCCTGCAGGGCCTCGACCTCGGCGCCGTCGCGCAGCAGCGCCGTCACGACGCCCTCGGCGGCCTCCGCCTCGTAGCCCAGGAACTCGGTGGCGCCGGTTCGGTCGCGCACGGAGAACCACACGGTCTCGGTGGCGGCCTCGCCCGAGCCCGACCACGCCGCGCGCGCCGCCTGCTTCTGGCGCTGCATCGCGACGGCGAAGGCGTCGGTGTCGACGCCGATGCCGCGGGCCTTCAGTGCGTCCTGCGTCAGGTCGAGGGGGAAGCCGTAGGTATCGTAGAGGGTGAAGGCGGTCTCGCCGGCGAGGTTCTGGCCGGCGGCGAGGTCGCGGGTCTCGGCGTCGAGGATCGCGAGGCCGCGCTCCAGGGTGCGGCGGAAGCGGGTCTCCTCGAGGCGCAGGGTCTCGGAGATCAGGCTCTCGGCCCGCACCAGCTCGGGGTAGGCCTGCCCCATCTCGCGCACCAGCGTCGGCACCAGGCGGAACATCACGGGCTCGCGCGAGCCGAGCAGCTCGAGGTGGCGCATGGCGCGGCGCAGGATGCGGCGCAGCACGTAGCCGCGGCCCTCGTTGCCCGGCAGCACGCCGTCCCCGATCAGGAAGCTGCCGGCGCGCAGGTGGTCGGCGATGACGCGGTAGGAGGCGACGTTGGAGGCCTCCGGCGGCCGGCCGACCGCGTGCGACACGGCGTCGATCAGCGCGCGGAAGAGGTCGGTCTCGTAGTTCGAGGTCACGCCCTGTAGGATCGCGGCCATGCGCTCGAGGCCCATGCCGGTGTCGATCGACGGACGCGGCAGGACCAGCCGGTTGCCCGGCTCGACCTGCTCGTACTGCATGAACACGAGGTTCCAGAACTCGAGGAAGCGGTCGCCGTCTTCGTCGGGCGAGCCGGGTGGGCCGCCGGCGAGCCCCGGACCCTGGTCGATGAAGATCTCCGAGCACGGCCCGCAGGGACCGGTGTCGCCCATCTGCCAGAAGTTGTCCGAGGTGCCGATGCGGATGATCCGGTCGTCGGAGAACCCGGCGATCTTGCGCCACAGCGTCGCCGCCTCGTCGTCGTCGGCGTAGACGGTGACCAGGAGCCGGTCCGGCTTCAGGCCGAACTCCTTGGTGATCAGGTTCCAGGCCAGCTCGATCGCTCGCGGCTTGAAGTAGTCGCCGAACGAGAAGTTGCCGAGCATCTCGAAGAAGGTGTGGTGACGCGCGGTGTAGCCGACGTTGTCGAGGTCGTTGTGCTTGCCGCCGGCGCGGACGCATTTCTGCGCCGTCGTCGCCTGGCTGTAGGGGCGCTTCTCGACGCCGGTGAAGACGTTCTTGAACTGCACCATCCCGGCGTTGGTGAACATCAGGGTCGGGTCGTTCTTCGGCACGAGCGAGGACGAGGGCACGATCGTGTGCCCCGCACCCGCGAAGTAGTCGAGGAAGGCCGACCGGATCTCGTTGACGCCGCTCATCGGATAACTCTGTGCTGGGCCGGGCTTTTTCGCGCGGCGACGCCCGGCCGTCCCGGGCCGTTCGTCGCGGATGCGCCCTCATACGGAGGGACGGGCTCCAAGTCACGGGTTCCGATCACAAGTCACAGTTTCCGATCATGGGTTCGCAACTTGGGTCCGCGCGAAGGGCTCGCGAGAGGGTAGCGGATGCCTGGGCGCGCAAAACCGGCGGCGCCACCGGAATAACCCAACCGCGGCCGTGTTGTCGCCACATCTGTCAAGCCAGATCAGGGGGTGGCGCCGCCGTCGGCGCGAAATTGGGATTTTGAGTCGCACATGCTGGGCCGCACCGTCGGAACGTCTCGCAAGGCCATCACGTCCAGCACCGCCGGCGTCTCCAAGGTGGCGCCCGCGGGCCGTTTCGGCGCAGGCGCCGCCGACTGCATCACCCTCTCCGCCCCGGTCGGCCGCGGCCACGGCAGCCGTCCGGCGCTCGCCCGCTCCGTCCTCTCGATGTCGCTGTTCGCCGGCGCGCTGAGCGCCCTGCTGATCGGCTCGGGCGTCGAGCTCGGCAAGATCGGCCTCGAGAACGCGGTGTCGTCGGCCCAGGCCGCCACCGAGATCCCGATGCCCCGCCCGCGCATCCAGGTGAGCGCGCTGCCGCCCGTCGTCGCCGAGGCGCCGGTGGTGCTGCGCGCCTCCTCGGCCTTCGCCGCGGTCCACGACCTGGACACCGAGCTCGGCTCCAACGCGGTCGACCGCGTCTCCTACGACTTCCTGCTCTCGGAGAGCGCCGGCGGCGACCCGAACGACGTGCTTGAGTTCGGGCCGATGAAGATCCGCCGCCACATCGTTCAGACGATCGTGCGCGCCGCCCAGGCCGTGCAGACCGATCCGGTGCTGCTGATGGCGGTGGCCGACAAGGAATCGAGCTTCATCACCGCCGTGCAGGCGAAGACCTCTTCGGCCACCGGTCTGTACCAGTTCATCGAGCGGACCTGGCTCGGCTGCGTGCGCGACTTCGGCGCCAAGTACGGGATGGAGAAGGAGGCGTCGGTGATCGTCCCCGACGCCAACGACCGGCCGACGGTGGCGGATGCCGCCGAGCGCACCCGGATTCTCGAATTGCGCCGCGACCCCTACCTCTCGGCGCTGCTCGCCGGCGAGATGCTGAAGCGCGACGCCGCGCGGATCTCCCTGCGGATCGGGCGCGAGCTGTCGCTCGGCGAGGTCTACCTCGCCCACTTCCTCGGGCCGGACGACGCCGAATCGTTCCTTGCCAAGGTCGTCGACAAGCCCGGTGCCGCCGCCGCCCAGCTGCTTCCCGGGCCGGCGCGTGCCAACCGCTCGATCTTCTTCGCCTCCGAGCGCAGCCGTCGCCGCAAGGCCGCGAGCTTGTCGGTCGCCCAGGTCCACGAGAAGTTCGAGGCGATGATGAGCGCCCGCGGCGCGCGCTACCGCGACGTCCGCGCCGTGTCGGGCGTGATGGCCTACGCCGACGCCGACGCGACGGCCCGCTGATTTTTCGCGGTCCGCCCGGATCGAACGACCGCCTGAATCGTGGAGCCGGCGCAACTGACGGCGCGTTCCCGACTTCTTGCTTCAAGAGCCTCCGCATCCGCGGGGCGCGACGCGAAGACTTCGGGGGAAGTTCTTGACCAATCCGCTGCGCCACCGGCCCATCGACACCTTGAGCCCCGACATCCCCCTCGACCGGATCGGGGAGACCCTGGCCTCGTTCTACGACAGCCTGGTCGCCGAGGGCGTGCCGGAGCATCTGGCCGCCCTGGTACGCAAGGTCCGGCAGTCCGAGGCCGGCGAGCCTGCCGCGGCACCGGTCGCACAGCTGCAGCGCATCGCGCTGGTGGTCGAGGACAACCGGGAAGTGCGCGTCCTCGCCGAGGCCCTGCTCGAGGAGACCGAGCTCGCGGTGGTCGGCTGCGACAGCGCCGAGGCGGCGCTCGCGGTTCTGCAGGCGCGCGGCGGCGACGTCGCCCTGGTCTTCGCCGACGTGCGCCTCGCCGGTGAGATGGACGGGCTCCAGCTGGCGCATGCGGTCGCGACGCTGTGGCCGCGGGCGCGGCTGGTCGTCACCTCCGGGCATTGCGTCGGCCGCCCCGAGATTCCGGTGGAGGCTGTCTTCATTCAGAAGCCCTGGCGCGCCTTCGACGTGCTGGTGGAAGCCGAGCGTGCCGTGGGCGGGTCGGCGCCGCCGATCCGCTGACGCCAAACGTTTCCTCGACGGAAGTGTTTCCTCCGTGATGCCGAGTCGGGACGGGCGCCGAGGCGTGATACTTGCAGCGTGGCCGTCGCACCGGCGCATCCGCGGAGTGTTACGTCCTTGCCGATCCTGTCCGTCCGGCACGTCACCGTGTACCGCTACCGCCGCCCGGTCTCGTTCGGTGAGCACCGGATCATGTTCCGCCCGCGGGACAGCTACGACCAGCGCCTGATCGAGGCCACCCTGGACATCGACCCGCTGCCGGCGAGTGTGCGGTGGATGTTCGACGTGTTCGGCAACTGCGTCGCGATCGCGAGCTTCGACACGCGTAGCGACACGCTCCGGTTCACTTGCGGCATCACCCTCGACCACACCCCAGAGCACGCGCCCGTATTCCCGCTGGCGCCGCACGCGACCCACTATCCCTTCGGCTACGGCGTCGAGGATATGCCGGACCTGTCGCGCTCGATCGAGCGACAATGGCCCGACACCCACCACATGGTCGATGCCTGGGCACGCAGCTTCATCCCGGCCGACGGCCGCATCCCGACGCAGGACCTGCTCGCCGACATGACCCGCGGCATCCGCTGCAACTTTACCTACCTCGCCCGCAGCGAGAAGGGCGTGCAGGACCCGGTGACGACGCTCCGCCTCAAGCGCGGCTCGTGCCGCGACTTCGCGGTACTGATGATGGAGGGCGTGCGCTCCCTCGGCATGGCGGCCCGCTTCGTCTCCGGCTACCTCTACAATCCGCGCAACGACCGCGACCGCCACGTCGGCGGCGGCTCGACCCATGCCTGGGTCGGCGTCTACCTGCCCGGCGCCGGCTGGATCGAGTTCGATCCGACCAACGGCATCGTCGGCAACCGCGACCTGATCCGCGTCGCCATCGCCCGCGACCCGCGGCAGGCGGTGCCGCTGCACGGCTCGTATTTCGGTCTGACGAGCGACGACCTCGGCATGCGCGTCGACGTCGCCGTGACGGAGACATCAGCACCGGACCTCGTCCCGGCGCATTAGGCATCTCGGCGCGCCAGAGCGGACACGCCCGGCGCGCGCTTCGGTGAGAAAGGTTGGCAGGTGGCGCGATGAAGATCAGGACCGGTTTCGATATCGCCTTCGACTCAGCGCAGCCGACCCCGATGATCCTGATGCTCAGCATCCACCCGTCACGCCTGCCGGACCTGGTGACGCCGCAGGCGATCAGTTTCGATCCGCCGATCCCCTGCCATCAATACGAGGATGCCTTAGGCAACCTCTGCCATCGCATCGTCACGCCGACCGGCCCGCTGACGATCTCGGCCGACTTCACGGTGCGGGATTCCGGCCTGCCGGACGCATATGCGCCGGATGCGCGGCAGTTCGCGGTGCAGAACCTGCCGGACGAGGTCCTCGTCTACCTCCTCGGCTCGCGCTACTGCGACACCGACAAGCTCTCGCAGACCGCTTGGTCGCTGTTCGGCGCGACGCCGGAGGGCTGGGCCCGGGTCCAGGCGATCGTCGACTACACCCACGAGCGCATCCGCTTCGACTACATGCGCGCCGACGCCACCCGCAGCGCCCATGACGGCTTCATGCAGCGCGAGGGCGTGTGCCGCGACTTCGCGCACCTGGCCGTCACCTTCTGCCGCTGCATGAACATCCCGGCGCGCTACTGCACCGGCTATCTCGGCGATATCGGCGTGCCGAAGGACCCGGCGCCGATGGACTTCTCCGCCTGGTTCGAGGTCTACCTCGACGGGCCGCAGGGCGGATGCTGGTACACGTTCGACGCCCGCCACAACGCACCGCGCATCGGCCGCATCGTCATGGCCCGAGGGCGCGACGCCACCGACGTCGCGATCACCACCAACTTCGGCTACGTGCACCTAGCCCGCTTCGACGTGCACACCGACGAGATGGCATGAGCGCGCCCCGCCGGGCGGGTCACATCTTCGCCGGCCACGTCTTGTCCGCTTACGTATTCCCGCGCCGCTGAAATCTTCGCCCGGCCGTGGAACCCTCTGCCTATGCTCACGCTTGTAATGGCAAAGGTTACTGCACAGGTAGGCCACATCATGAAGACCTCAGCCACCGCTCTCGCCGCCCTCCTCGGACTTTCGATTGTTGCCAGCGTGCCGGCCATGGCCGCCTCGACCTACGATCCCTTCGGCACCGATGCCGGATACGAGGAAGACCAGTCTTACGGTTACCAGGGCACGCAGAACCGCGACTATTACGGTCAGCAGCCCGCCTACTCCCCCGGCTACGGCCAGGGTGTCCAGGCCGCGCCGCAGGCGCAGGTCCAGCCGATCCCCCGCGAGATCGTGGCGTTCAACGGCAACTACGCCCCAGGCACCGTCGTCGTCTCCACCGCCGAGCGTCGCCTGTACTTCGTGATGCCAAACGGCGAGGCGATCCGCTACGGGGTCGGCGTCGGCCGTCCCGGCTTTACTTGGTCGGGCACCAAGACCGTGACCGCCAAGAAGGAGTGGCCGTCGTGGACGCCCCCTGCCGCGATGATCGCCCGTCGCCCCGACCTGCCGCGCTACATGGCCGGCGGCATCGAGAACCCGCTCGGCGCGCGCGCCATGTACATCGGCAACACCGAGTACCGCATTCACGGCTCCAACGAGCCGGACACGATCGGTCAAGCCGTGTCCTCGGGCTGCATCCGGATGACCAACGACGATGTCACCGACCTCTACGAGCGCGTGAAGGTCGGCGCCAAGGTCGTCGTCCTGAACTGATCTCGCGCGACGCAACTTCGCGATCCGATTGGGGCCGCGCCATCCGGAAGGGTGGCGCGGCCCTCGTCATTCCGCTGCGTAGGCGTCGTCGACCGCGTAGAGGCGGCACGGCTTGCCGCCGGCCGACGATTCGCAGCGATGCAGCTCCGCCTCGATCGCCGCCGCCTTCGTGCCCTGCGCGGTCTGCCACGCGTAGGCGCTACCGGCGCTGACGGCGAAGGCCTTGTGCGAGGCCGCCGCGCGATAGGTGTCGAAATCCCTACGTTCGCCGGCGCCGACCTGCGGCGGCGGTCGGATGGCCGCGCGCCTGGAGGAAGGCCTCGACGATCGGCTCCCAGATCGGTCCGCCCCCTTGCGTGAACAGGCCGTGCCCGTCCGAGCCCGTCGGCGGCCCAACGCGGCGAGCCGTGGCTGATCAGCGCCAAGAGATGCCGGCCCAGGGTGCCGGGCGTCATCACCAGGGCATCGAGCCCCTCCGGCCCGGCGACGTCCATCGGAGCCCGAATCGCTTCCGTGCCGAGCCCCTGCGCCGACGCGGCGGCGACACCGAGCCCCGACGCGAGGCCGACGCCCGCGAGCCATCGCGCGCTCAGCGAATCGCCCGTCGCGGGCCTGCGGCCGGATCGTCCGTTCAGGGCACCACGCGGCCGACCGCGGTCTGCGGCTGGCTGAAGGAGGCGATCGGCATGTCGCAGAAGCAGCGCGCCCCGAGCGGGCGCGGACCCGGCAGCGGGCAGGAATAGGGCTGCGGCCCGGAGAGGCCCTGCTGGACCGCATCGCAGTTCAGGCCGACCGGGCGGGCCGGGCCCGGGCGCTCGCCGCGCCGCGGGTAGACGGGACGTTCGTCGTAGGCCGGGCGCTCCTCGTAATACCCGCGCCGCGGCGCATCGTAGTACTGCGCGTCGGCGGCCTGCACGGCGCAGGTCGCGAGGAGGGCGGCGAGGCCGAGGCGTGTGATCTGTCGCATGGCATCCCTGTCGGCGGAGGGTCTGATGCCCGGTCCGGGCGCGACGCAGGCATGCCCGCGCAATCGGGGCGAAAACGAGACGGCCCGCCCCCGATGGATCGGGAACGGGCCGGGAGCGGGCGCGGGTGGCCCGCCCTCGAGGGGCGAGCCTGGCGGCGGGCTTAGTGGGTCGCCTTGTTGGCGGCGTCCTGCGAGTCGTGCGCGGCCTGCTTGGCGGCGTCGGCGCCCTGCTCCATCGCCTTGCGGGCGTTGTCGGCACCTTCCTGCATCGCGGACTTGGCGCGCTCGGCACCCTGCTGCATCGCGTTCTGGGCGAGGCCGCCGAAATCCTTGGCCTGCGCCTGGATCGCGGCGAACTGGCTGCGCACGAACTCGGCCTGGTGCTGCATCGCCTCCTGCACGTCCTTCGAACGGACGAGCTTCTGCGCGAGGTCGAAGGCGGCGTTGACGTTCTGCTCGGCATACTCGAAGCCGCGGGAGGACACGTCCTTGACGCTAGTGCGGGTCACCTCTGTGGAGCCGGTGACGGTCTCCGCGGTGCGGCGTGCGGCGCCGATGAAGCTGTCGAAGGCCTTGCGGGCCTGGTCGACGCTCTTCTCGGCGAAGTCGCGCATCTCGGTCGGGACTTCGTAGGTCGGGGGATTGCTCATCGCTCGTCTCCTCTCACGTTGCCTGTGGACGCATCATTGTGCGCTGCACAATAACACATGTATCATCGTACGCCACCCGCCGGAGCAGCATTAACGTTGATGCGAGGTAAACGTGTGACGGACGCGCGAAAGGTCCAGCGTCCGGAGCCGCTCCGCCTACAATAAGCCTTGGGCAATCATATTTTCCGTCACGAAACGGGCTGGGGCGCGGCCGATGGGGACTGTTCGGTGAACGTTGGCGACAGCACGCGCGCGGGCCTCCAGGCCGCACTGGAGGCCTGGGCGGGCGATCCCGTCCTGGCCGCGCCGCTAGCTGATTCGGCGCGCGCCTTCCTCGTCCTCGACGGGATGGCGACCACGATCCTGCACGCCTCGCCGGCCGCCGTGCCGTTCCGCGACGCGGTGGCGGATGAGGTGGGCCGCTTGAGCCCCGGCCTCGCCGGCCAGATCCGCGCCGTCAGCGGCATTGCCCGGCCGCGGCTCGTGCGCTTGCGCCTCGATCCCCGTCGGATCGCGCCGCCGACCGCGTGCCTGATCGCGGGCGGCACCGTCGAGGCCGCGCCCGCCCTGCTCCTCGTCGCCCTCGGCCCCCTCCCCGCGATTCGCCCACGCGCCGTCCGGGCCGATCCGGCGCCGGATCGCCAAGCGGCGTCCGCCGAGCCGACCGGACACGCCGCACCGGATGCGCCCGGCGATTCCGACCGAGCCGTCGCGCCGGCGGCGGGCGACCGCTTCGTCTGGCGGAGCGACGCCGGCGACCGCATCGCGACGATCTCGGGACCATCCTTCGAAGCGCTCGCGCCGCGCCTCGTCGGGCGCAGCTGGGCCAACCTCGCCGAGGCCGGCCAGCTGCGCGACGCCGACGCGTTCCTCGCTGCGGTCGAAACCCGGCACACCTTCCGCGCCCTGCCGGCGGTTCTGGATGCCGGCACAGTCGGCACGCTCGCCCTCGACCTGTCCGGCGCCTGCCTCGGCCGCAGCGGCGACGCGTTCTCGGGTCTGGGCGGGTACGGCGTCGTGCGCGCCGTGACCGCGCCGGCCGTGGCGACCGTACCGCCGGCCGCCCCGGTAGAAACGCATCCCGATCCGGTTGAAACCGCAAGCGTCGAGGTGCCGGACTTCGATCTTCCGTCCGACGCGAATACCGACCGCCCGAATGCCGCCGGTGAGCCGGATCGTGTGCTCCCCGACATCCGCAACGCCGCATGGCCTCCGGTCGCGGTCGCGACCGAACACCTCGACGACCATGCGGCTGGCGATCCCTGGTCCGGCGCGCGTGGCCCCGGTCGGGGGCACGAGGCCGTCGGCGTGGCACCGAACGCTCTCCTCTCCCGTGTGGTGCCGGAACCCGTCGCGCCGAGCCTTCCCATCGACCGCCCGGTGGCGGCGCAGGAGGGTACCGATGCCGCCCTGTCGGTGACCGAGCACGCGGCCTTCCGCGAAATCGCGCGCGCCCTCGGCGCCCGCTACGCAGGAGACGACGAGGTTCGCGAGGCGATCGACGCGGATGCGCGTGGCGCGGGCGCGGCGGTGATGCCCTTCCCTGTGCCGAGGCCGGCCGAGACGCCGCCGCCGGCACCACGGGACACGTTGCCGCCGCCGCTAGACGACGTTCCGGCCGCGCTCCTGATCCATCGCGGCGACGCGGTGCTGGCCGCCAACCGCCGCCTGCTCGACCTGACGGGCCATGCCGACCTGGCGAGCCTGCAGGCGGCCGGGCTCCGTCGCCTGTTCCGCGGGCTGCCTCCGGCACCGTCCGGCGGCGATCCGGCGGCGTCGGACGGCCCCCGCATCATCGAGACGGCGCAGGGCGGCAGCCGGCCGGTCGCGGTGGAACGCGGGCCGATGGCCTGGGACGGCGCGCCGGCGACCTGCCTCATCCTGCGCGTGGTCGCCGAGGCCGATCCGGCCCGCGAGCGGGCGGCCGAGCGCTTGGCCGAGTCGTTTCGCGAGCGTCACGCCGCCGACGCCCGCGCGACCCTCAACGCCCTCGACGACGGCGTCGTCACCCTCGATGCGGCCGGCCGCATCGTCGCGATGAACCGCGCCGCCGCCGCCCTGTTCGCCTGCGAGCCGCGCGAGGTGGTCGGCACCGCCTTCGATTCCCTGTTCGATGCCGCGCAGCGGGACGTGGTCCGCGCCGCCCTCGCCGGCCTCGGCACCGAAATCAGCATCGCCGCCAGCGGCCGGCCCGTGACGCTGCGTGTGTCGGTCCGAGAGGGCGCCCGCGTCGCGGTACTGCGCGCGCCGTCCGAGGTCGCGGCGCGGAGCACTTCGGATGTCGATCCCCAAGCCTTCGATCCCCAAGCCTTCGATCGCCCCGCCTTCCTTGGGCGCCTCGACCGCGAGATCCGCACGCCGGTCGAGGGCATCGTCGGCCTCGCCGACGGCATCCTCGCGGAACCGCACGGGGTGCTCGACGAGCGTTACCGCGTGCCGCTGCGCGCGATCCGGGCGGCGGGCGACCACGTGCGCGGACTGGTCTCCGACCTGATCGAGATCGCCACCATCGAGTCCGGCGGCCTCGCCCTCTCAGTCCGGCCGCTGCCCCTGAACGAGCTCGTCTCGGGCTGCGTCGAACTCCTGCAGCCCGAGGCGGCGCGCGGGCGCATCGTCCTGCGCACCAGCTTCTCGCCAGACCTGGCGCCACTGGAGGCGGACGAGCCGTCGCTGCGGCAGGCGGCGCTCGCCGTGATCGGCGAGGCGATCCGGGCGACCGCGGCCGGCGGCCAGGTAATCGTCTCGACGACGCCGGGAGAGCGCGGCGGGGTCGCGCTCAAGGTGCGCGGCACCGGCCCGGGCGCGCGCGCGTCCGAGATCGAGGCCGGGCGTGCCCCGCGCGAGGGCGGCGAGGCGCATGGTACCGGGCTCGGCTTGCCGCTCACCAAGGCGTTGATCGAGGCCAACCACGGCCGCGTGCGCGTCTCCAACCGTAGCGGTGAGGGGATGCTGGTGGAGATTATTCTCCCAGGATCTAAAATGCGGGCTATGTGACGGGCGTGCCAAAACAATCCCCGATCTTTGTCAGAAGACTGGCTAGAAACGTAGCAGTGCCGTTAGACTCCGCACGCTCAGCCGTGCAGATCATCCATCAGGCACGAAATCGGAACGTCGGGCCGCCTCGATCATCTGAACACGGGTGGAACGAGGCGTCGTCGCGGGCGACGGACCGGCTTGACAGTCCTCTGCGGGCGCCCCTAGCAGGAATTGGGTTGCCCCTGACCTTTTAAGGTTCGAGGCTGTGGCAGGCGTTGGCGTCATGCCGAAGCCGACGATAATCTTTGGAAGACCCGGCTGCGCGGGCCACCGCGATACGATCGGGCACCAATCAGGGAGACGCGGGATGGACGAGAAGATCGTCGAGGTGCGGGATTCGTGGCGCGAGGGCGCCCATGCCGACGACGCCAAGTATCTCGAGATGTACGCGGCCTCCGTCTCGGACCCGGATGCCTTCTGGGCCGAGCATGGCAAGCGCATCGATTGGGTGACGCCGTTCTCGAAGGTCAAGGACACCAGCTTCGAGCCGGGCAAGGTCTCGATCAAGTGGTTCGAGGACGGCAGGACCAACGTCGCCTACAACTGCGTCGACCGGCACCTCGAGACCCGCGGAGACCAGACCGCGATCATCTGGGAAGGCGACGACCCGAACGAGTCCAAGCACATCACCTACCGCGAGCTGCACGCGCAGGTCTGCCGGATGGCCAACGTGCTGCGCAACCGCGGCGTCGAGAAGGGTGATCGCGTCACGATCTACATGCCGATGATTCCCGAGGCCGCCTACGCGATGCTGGCCTGCGCCCGCCTCGGTGCCGTGCATTCGATCGTCTTCGGCGGCTTCTCGCCGGATTCGCTGGCCTCGCGCATCGAGGGCTGCGACTCGAAGATCGTCATCACCGCCGACGAGGGCCTGCGCGGCGGCCGCAAGGTGCCGCTAAAGGCCAACGTCGACGCGGCGATCGCTCGCCTCGGCAAGGACGTGGTCGATCACGTCGTGGTCGTGCGCCGCACCGGCGGCAGCGTGGCGATGGAGCCCGGCCGCGACGTCTACTACCACGAGGCCGCCGAGCAGGTGACCGACCAGTGCCCGGCCGAGGCGGTGGAGGCCGAGCACCCGCTCTTCATCCTCTACACCTCGGGCTCGACCGGACAGCCCAAGGGCGTGGTGCACACCACCGGCGGCTACCTGGTCTACGCGGCGATGACGCACGAGTACGTCTTCGACTACCGCGAGGGCGAGGTCTACTGGTGCACCGCCGACGTCGGCTGGGTCACCGGCCACAGCTACATCGTCTACGGGCCGCTCGCCAACGGTGCGACGACGCTGATGTTCGAGGGCATCCCGACCTATCCGTCGAACTCCCGCTTCTGGGACGTGGTCGACAAGCACAAGGTCAACATCTTCTACACCGCGCCCACCGCGATCCGCTCGCTGATGGGCGGCGGCGAGGGGCCGGTGAAGAAGACCTCGCGCGCCAGCCTGCGCGTGCTCGGGTCGGTCGGCGAGCCGATCAACCCCGAGGCCTGGGACTGGTACTACAGGGTGGTCGGCGACTCGCGTTGCGCCGTCGTCGACACCTGGTGGCAGACCGAGACCGGCGGCATCCTGATCACGCCGCTGCCCGGGGCGACCAGGCTGAAGCCCGGTTCGGCGACGCGCCCCTTCTTCGGCGTGCAGCCGGCGATGGTGGATGCCGAGGGCAAGGTCCTCGACGGCCCGTGCGAGGGCAACCTCTGCATCACCGATTCTTGGCCCGGCCAGATGCGCACCGTCTACGGCGACCACGAGCGCTTCGAGCAGACCTACTTCTCAACCTATCCGGGCAAGTACTTCACCGGCGACGGCGCCCGCCGCGACGCGGACGGCTACTACTGGATCACCGGCCGGGTCGACGACGTGATCAACGTCTCGGGCCACCGCATGGGCACGGCGGAGGTCGAGTCCTCGCTGGTCGCCCACGCCAAGGTCGCCGAGGCGGCGGTCGTCGGCTACCCGCACAACCTCAAGGGCCAGGGCATCTACGCCTACGTCACCCTTAACGAGGGCGAGGAGGGCGACGACGCGCTGCGCAAGGAGCTGGTGACCTGGGTCCGCAAGGACATAGGCCCGATCGCCTCGCCGGACCTCATCCAGTTCGCACCGGGCCTGCCCAAGACCCGCTCGGGCAAGATCATGCGCCGCATCCTGCGCAAGATCGCCGAGGACGACTTCTCCTCGCTCGGCGACACCTCGACGCTCGCGGAGCCCGCGGTGGTCGACGACCTGATCGAGAATCGACAGAACCGCGCCCCCTGAGGCCGGTCTTCGACGCTGGGCGGGCCCCGACCCGCTCGCCGAGGCGGACGTCCCACGGGTGTCCGCCTCCAACATGAAAAACCATCGTCACATCGACCGGAAGGCGGCCCCGATCGCGGGTCCCCTTCATCGGAGGGAGCGTACATGTCCACGTCAACAAGCGGCCCCGGCGGCCGTCCCGTCCCAGCAGCGCCGCGGCTCGGCGGCACCGTGCTCGGCTCCGCCGACGACAAGGTCGCCAGGAGCCCGATCTTCCGCCAGCTCGTCGAGGAGCGCACGCGCTTCGGCTGGATCCTCACCGGCCTGATGCTCGCCGTCTACTTCGGCTTCATCGGCCTGATCGCCTTCGACAAGAGCCTGCTCGCCGTGAAGATCGGCAGCGGCACCGCCTCGCTCGGGCTGCTCCTCGGGGTCCTCGTGATCCTCTTCGCCTTCATTCTCACCGGCATCTACGTCCAGCGCGCCAACGGCCGCTACGACGACCTGACCGCCGCCCTCAAGCGGGATCTCGGCCGATGAACCGTCTCAAGCATCCCCTCGTCCTCGGCAGCGCGCTCGCGGTCCTCGCCGTCACGGCCGCCCTCGCCGCCGGCCCCGACATCGGCGCGGTCACGAAGGCGGCGACGAACTGGCCGGCGATCGGCATGTTCGGGTTCTTCGTGCTGCTCACCCTGGGCATCACCTACAAAGCCGCCAAGGGCACCAAGTCGGCGGCCGACTTCTACGCCGCCGGCGGCGGCATCTCGGCCGGCACCAATTCGCTCGCCATCGCCGGCGACTACATGTCCGCCGCCTCGTTTCTCGGCATCTCGGGCCTGGTCTACACCTCCGGCTTCGACGGCCTGATCTACTCCACCGGCTTCCTCGTCGGCTGGCCGATCGTGCTGTTCCTCATCGCCGAGCGGCTGCGCAACCTCGGCAAGTTCACCTTCGCCGACGTGGCGTCGTTCCGCCTCGACCAGACCTCGATCCGCATCATCTCGGCCGTCGGTACGCTGGTTGTGGTGGCGTTCTACCTGATCGCCCAGATGGTCGGCGCGGGTAAGCTGATCCAGCTCTTGTTCGGCCTGCCCTACCTCTACGCCGTGATCATCGTCGGCGTGCTGATGATCGTCTACGTGGCGTTCGGCGGCATGAAGGCGACCACTTGGGTGCAGGTGATCAAGGCCTGCCTGCTGCTCGGCGGCGCGACCTTCATGGCCGGCGCGGTGCTCTACAAGTACGGCTTCAACCCCGAGACCCTGTTCGCCGCCGCCGTCGCCACCCATCCAAAGGGTGACGCGATCATGGCGCCGGGCGGTCTCGTGTCGAACCCGATCGAGGCGATCTCGCTCGGCGTCGGCCTGATGTTTGGCACCGCCGGCCTGCCGCACATCCTGATGCGCTTCTTCACGGTGTCGGACGCGCAGGCGGCCCGCAAGTCGGTGTTTTATGCGACCGGGTTGATTGGGTACTTCTACATCCTCACCTTCATCATCGGCTTCGGCGGCATCGCCCTGCTGATGTCCGATCCGAGCTACTTCAAGCTCGGCCCGGCCGGCGCCTTCGACAAGCTGAAGGACATGGTCGGCGGCACCAACATGGTGGCGGTGAACCTCGCCAACGCCGTGGGCGGCCCGTACTTCCTCGGCTTCATCTCGGCCGTGGCCTTCGCGACCATCCTCGCGGTGGTGGCGGGCCTGACGCTCGCCGGCGCCTCCGCGGTCAGCCACGACCTCTATGCCCAGGTGATCGCCCGCGGGCGCGTCAACGAGGCCGCCGAGGTCCGGCTCTCCAAGCTCGCCGCCGTCGGCATCGGCATCGTGGCGATCTACCTCGGCTACGTCTTCGAGAACCAGAACGTCGCCTTCATGGTCGGCCTCGCCTTCTCGGTGGCGGCGAGCTGCAACTTCCCGGTGCTGACCATGTCGATCCTGTGGAAGGGCACCACGACCTGGGGCGCCCTCGTCGGCGGCCTCGTCGGCCTCATCGCGGCGGTCGGCATGGTGGTGCTGTCCAAGGCGGTCTGGGTGACGACCTTCGGCAACCCGGTGGCGATCTTCCCCTACGACAACCCGGCGCTGTTCTCGATGCCGCTGGCCTTCGCGACGATCTGGATCGTCTCGAAGCTGGACAAGTCGCGGCGGGCCGAGCGCGAGCGGGCCGCCTTCGAGGCGCAGTTCGTGCGCTCGGAGACCGGCATCGGCGCGGATGGCGCCCACGCGCACTGACGCGCGGCGTCACGCACGGGACCCGACGAAAAAGGGGCGTGGCATCCGCCGCGCCCCTTTTTCGTACCGGCGGCGGCGCGCGGACGACGGGCGATCCGGGGGGGAAAAGTCGTCACATCGACATGTTCATCTTCCTTCCAAACCATCTGCCCATGCAGTGGCACCATCACCTGCGCTAACGTTCGCGGGTTCGAATCTCGGCGAACGGCCGAGCGTTGCCGGCACGTCGTCGTCGAGCCCGGTTCCGCGAAACGAGTGCCGGGACGGACAGGATGGGGAGGACCGTCGCCATGGCCGCTGCAACCACGATCCCGCGGCCGGGAGACGCCGCCCGCCCGATGACAGCCGCCGACAAGCGCGTGATCTTCGCGTCGTCGCTCGGCACGGTGTTCGAGTGGTACGACTTCTACCTCTACGGCGCGCTCGCGACGATCATCGGGGCGCAGTTCTTCTCCGCCTACCCGCCGGCCACGCGGGACATCTTCGCGTTGCTGGCCTTCGCCGCCGGCTTCATCGTCCGCCCGTTCGGCGCCCTGGTGTTCGGCCGCGTCGGCGACCTCGTCGGGCGCAAGTACACCTTCCTGGTCACCATCCTGATCATGGGCCTGTCGACCTTCGTCGTCGGCATCCTGCCCAACGCCGAGACGATCGGCATCGCGGCGCCGATCATCCTGATCGTGTTGCGCCTGGCGCAGGGCCTCGCGCTCGGCGGCGAGTACGGCGGTGCGGCGACCTACGTCGCCGAGCACGCCCCGAACGGACGACGCGGCTTCTACACCAGCTGGATCCAGACCACCGCGACGCTGGGCCTGTTCCTGTCGCTGCTGGTGATCCTGGCGACACGCTCGTTCACCGGCGAGGAGGCGTTCAAGGTCTGGGGCTGGCGCATCCCGTTCCTGGTCTCGGTGCTGCTGCTCGGCGTCTCGGTCTGGATCCGCCTGCAACTCGCCGAATCGCCTGCCTTCAAGAAGATGAAGGACGAAGGCACGACCTCGAAGGCGCCGCTGACGGAGGCTTTCGGCCGGTGGAAGAACGCGAAGATCGCGCTCATCGCCCTGTTCGGCCTCGTCGCCGGCCAGGGTGTCGTTTGGTACACCGGCCAGTTCTACGCGCTGTTCTTCCTGCAATCGATCCTGAAGGTCGACGGCTACACCGCGAACCTGCTGATCGCCTGGTCGCTCCTGCTCGGCACCGGCTTCTTCGTGTTCTTCGGCGGCCTCTCGGACAGGATCGGCCGCAAGCCGATCATCCTGGCCGGCTGCGCCATCGCGGCGGCGAGCTTCTTCCCGCTGTTCCATGGGCTGACCGCGGTGGCCAACCCCGCCCTGGAGCGGGCGATCGACCAGGTGAAGGTGACGGTGGTGGCCGACCCGAAGGAATGCGGCAACCTGTTCAACCCGGTCGGCACCCGCACGTTCTCGGCGCCCTGCGACCTCGCCCGCGACTTCCTTGCGAAGTCGTCGGTGAAGTACGCCACCGAGGCCGGGCCCGCCGGCCAGCCGACCGTGGTCAAGATCGACGACACCGCCGTGCCGTTCCCGGCCGGAAGCCCGGCGGCGGACTTCGGCAAGGCCGCCACCGCGGCGCTCCAGGCCGCGGGCTACCCGAAGGCGGACGACGCCGGCATCGTCAAGATGAAGAGCCCGTTCGACGTCTTCCGGCCGCAGGTGGCGAGCGTGATCGGGCTGCTCTTCGTCCTCGTCCTGTTCGTGACGATGGTCTACGGGCCGATCGCGGCGATGCTGGTGGAGCTGTTCCCGACCCGCATCCGCTACACCTCGATGTCGCTGCCCTACCACATCGGCAACGGCTGGTTCGGCGGCCTGCTCCCGGCCACCGCCTTCGCCATGGTCGCCCAGACCGGGGACATCTATTACGGCCTCTGGTACCCGATCGTCATCGCGGTCGCGACCGTGATCGTCGGCGTGTTCCTGGTGCCGGAGACCAAGGATCGCGACCTCTACGCCGACGCGGACGCGCCCGCACCACCCCGCTGATCCTCGGCGAACAGTCCTGATCCGGCGCTGCGCCGGGGCATGATCGTCGTCGCGTCACGCAAAAAGGCCACGCCTGTCCGGCGGGGCCTTTCTCGTTTCTCATGCCAAATTTGGTCGATCCCCCAGGATGGCGGATTTGGGCGTCGCTCAGGCAAGCCCGCACGGCGGATCAGTGCCGGAAGTGGCGCACCCCCGTGAACACCATCGCCAGACCGGCTTCGTCGGCGGCGCGGATCACGTCGTCGTCGCGCATCGAGCCGCCGGGCTGGATCACCGCCGTGGCGCCGGCTTCGGCCGCCGCCATCAGGCCGTCGGCGAAGGGGAAGAACGCATCGGAGGCGACCACCGCCCCGACCGCAAGGCTCTCCGCCCGGCCGAGGCGCTGGGCGCCCTCCGCGGCCTTCCAGGCGGCGATCCGCGAGGAATCGACCCGCGACATCTGCCCGGCGCCGATGCCGACGGTGGCGCCGTCCTTGGCGTAGACGATGGCGTTCGACTTCACGTGCTTGGCGACGCGGTAGGCGAAGTGCAGGTCGGAAAGCTCCGCCTCGCTCGGGGCGCGCTTCGTCACCACGGTCAGCGCCATGTCGTCGATCACCCTGGCGTCGCGGCCCTGCACCAGCAGGCCGCCGGCGAGCGTGCGCACGGTGTCGCCCGCGGCCCGCGGGTCCGGCAGGCCGCCGGCCAGCAGCAGGCGCAGGTTCTTCTTGGCGGCCACGATCGCGATCGCCTCCTCCGAGGCCTCAGGCGCGATGATGACTTCGGTGAAGATCTTGACGATCTCGGCGGCGGCCTGCGCGTCGAGGGGCCGGTTCAGGGCGACGATGCCGCCGAAGGCCGAGGTCGGGTCGCAGGCGAGCGCGCGGGCATAGGCCTCGACGAGGTTTTCGCCCTCGGCCACGCCGCAGGGGTTGGCGTGCTTGATAATCGCCACCGCCGCCGCGCGCGCCGGATCGAACTCGGCGACGCATTCGTAGGCCGCGTCGGTGTCGTTGAGGTTGTTGTAGGATAGTTCCTTGCCCTGCACCTGCCGCGCGGTGGCGATCCCCGCCCGCGCGATCCCCGGCGCCCGGTAGAAGGCGGCCGCCTGGTGCGGGTTCTCGCCGTAGCGCAGCCCCTGCGCGAGCGCTCCGCCGAAGCTCCGGAAGGGCGCGGTGCTCGCGGCCTCGACGTGCCCCGACATCCAGTTGGCGATCGCCGCGTCGTAGGCGGCGGTGCGGGCGTAGGCCTTCTGGGCGAGCGCGCGGCAGAACGGGCGGGTGAGCGTCCCGTTCCCCTGCGCCAAGGCGTCCAGCACCGGGGCGTAGTCGGCGACGTCGGTGACGACGGCGACGTCGGCGTGGTTCTTGGCCGCCGCGCGGATCATCGCCGGGCCGCCGATGTCGATGTTCTCGACGCAGTCGTCGTAAGAGCGGCCGGCCGCGATCGTCGCCTCGAACGGGTAGAGGTCGACCACGAGCAGGTCGATCGCGGCGATGCCGTGGGCGGCGAGCGCCGCCTGATGCTCGGGGTTGTCGCGGATGGCGAGCAGCCCGCCATGCACCGCCGGGTGCAGCGTCTTCACCCGCCCGTCCATC
The DNA here is from genome assembly GCF_022179125.1 of Methylobacterium cerastii. Taxonomy (GTDB): domain Bacteria; phylum Pseudomonadota; class Alphaproteobacteria; order Rhizobiales; family Beijerinckiaceae; genus Methylobacterium; species Methylobacterium cerastii. The sequence goes on along the minus strand of NZ_BPQG01000074.1, from coordinate 84,343 downwards.
ATCTCGGGGAAGCCGGTGAGCTCGGAGACCTCGGTGACCGGCAGCCCGGCCTCGGTCAGCGCCTTGTGGGTGCCGCCGGTGGAGACGAGGGCGACGCCGCGTGCGCTCAGGGCGCGGGCGAAGTCGACGAGCCCCGCCTTGTCGGAGACGGAAAGGAGCGCGCGGGCAACCCGCACCTGATCATGCGACATCGTGGGTCTTGTCGTTTCGAGGGCCGTTGGCGGCGCGGTAGCACGAATGGCCGCAGTCGGGCCAGAAGTCCGCTCAGGCCGCGGCAGTCGGCGCGTGTCCCGGGGCGGAGGCGAGGCGCTCGAACGTCCAGTCGACGCGCACGTCGTCGTGGACCGGCAGGTGCAGCACGATCTGGTCGGTGCGGCGCGCGCCGGTGAGGCCGGCGAAGTAGACGCTCTCCTCCAGCCGGATCTCGGCGCCGGTGGCGTGGAACCGCCAGACCTCGCCCAGCGGCGAGGACAATTCGAGCCCGTCCTCCAAAGACCGCACGGCGATCGCCGGGTGGAGGTGGAATCGGATCGCCACGTCCTGCGTCCGGACGCGGCCCGCCTTCGTCGCCGGGCGCAGGAACGCGTCCTGCCCGTCCAGGCGGCCCTCCGCGCCGTCGAGCTGCCAGCGCCGCTCGTGGACGATGCCGTGGTCGCGGGCGTAGCCGTCGTGCCGGGCGGCCAGCACGGTGGCGGGGCCCTCGTCGCTGCGCTCGGCCTTCACCGCCGCGGGGCCGCGCAGGACCACGGGGCCGACCCGCCGCTCGAGCCAGCGCGCGGCGACGCGCTCGCCCCACCACCCGCCCGACCCGAGGAAGCGGCAGGACGACGCGTCGGCGACGCAGGCGGTCGAGTGAGCGGCGGTGGTGCGGGCGAGCCGGCGCAGCTCCGGGCCGCTCGCGGGCAGGCCGCAATTGATCACGATCCGCTGCGGCCCGCTCGACATCTCGAAGGAGAGGCAGCCGGCCCCGGCGTTGAGCGAGTACGGCAGCGGCGGCGGCGCGCCGACATCGGCCACGATGACGATGCGGCCGCCTTCCAGGCGCTCGTAGCCGGAGTTCGGCGCGTGCATCATCGGCTGCGCCAGGGCGCCGTCGTAGATCAGCAGCGTCGCGAGGTGGTCGGCGGCCGTCGCGCCCATGCCGTTGAAGTGGCTGAGCGAGGCGTCGGCGTGCCGGAGCAGGCGCAGCAGCGGCAGCATCCGGTCGATGGCGCCGAGCAAAGCCGCCGGCGGCTCGACGCTGCGGCTGAGATAGCTCTGGCGCAGGGGCAGCAGGTCGAGGAGCAGTTCCATCGCGAAGCGCGGGTCGCGCGAGCGGTGGCCGCCGTCGGCCATGATCTGGCGGTCGAGCTCGCGCGAGAGCACGCGGGTGGCCCGCCGCAGGATCGGCTGGATGCCTTCGCAGCACAGGCCCGCGAAGCACAAGGCGACCGCCGCGTTCAGCCGCCATTGCGGCGGCACCCCGCGGCGCAGGTCGCGCTCGAGCTGCTGCGCGCCCCGGGCCAGCGCCTTCAGGAAGGCCTGGTAGAAGGCGTGGTCGGCCCCTTCCAGCACCAGCGGCGACTGGCTGAGGAACGAGATCAGCCGGCGCGCGGCCACCGGCGTCTGGCGCGCCAGGGCGGCGTCGCCGCGCCCGGCGATGAAGTCGGCCACGAAGGCGCGGGCGTTGGAGCGGGCGAGCGCGGTGTCGGCGGCGCGCAGGTGCCTGAGCCAGCCGAAGCCGTAGAGCACGTCGGCCCATTCCGGCGAGGGCGGGGTGTAGTCGAACGGCGAGCCGCCGCTCACCGCCAGCGAGCGCCCGGCGAAGACGAACAGCCCGGCATAGATGTCGTCGGCGAAGGTGGCGTCGGAGGTGCGCAGGTCGTGCGGCGCGATGACCAGGCCGGTGACGCGGACGCGGGCGAGGATGTCCGGCGGCGCGGAGAGACGCGCCGAGGCGGCGCGCGCGGTCCGCGCGACCTCGCGCCCGACCAGCCGATACAAGCGCCAGCGATCAGCCCCCCAACGCACGTCGGTCCCCCGAAGGCCGGCGCGCGGAGATCGGCGCCGGTCACTCTCACGATCAAGCTAGAGCGGGCGTCTTAACCATCGGTTTACGATCTGTCATGGGTCGACATGACCGGCGCCGCGGCGTCGGCGGACCGTTTCTCCCTGCCGGGTTGCCCGCCATGCCGCCTGATGGCCACTGAATCCGAGGCTCCGCGAGATGCGGGCGATCGGGCCAAGCTCGTCGCCAACGAGAGCGCCAAGCTGACCGCGACCTACGTGAACGGCGTCGCCATCGCGATTCTGGCCGTCGGCGGCCTCGCGCCCGTCTTCTCGGGGCGACTCGCCGGCATCGACTTCGGAGCCGCGCTCCTGGGCGCCAACCTCCTCCTTTGCGCGACGACGAGTGCGGCCCTAAATTGGCTGGGACGCAGGATTCTCAGGACCCTCCGATGAGCGATCCGCACGTTCTCTTGATGTTCGCCTTCCCGATCTGTGGCCTCATGCTCGGCCTCTGGGCGTTCTGGCTGACGCGGCGCGCGCACGACTAGACGGGCCGCAGGACGAAGCTGCTCATCGCCGGCGCCGGCCGCTCTCCGTGTGAAAACCGAGGAAAGCGGGGACAACCAGGCCGATTCGCCAGTTCGTTGCCGGCAAAGCCTTGAATGGCCTAAGCCGTTTACCCGTCGAGCTTTTTTCTCGCGTATCCAGGATGGCATCCAGCACCTGCCGGGGGGCGGCGTCGATGCAGTTCGATATCACCGAGGATGCGACCGGCCTGTGGCTCTGGACGCTGGTCGACGACCGCAACGGGCCCGTCGTGTGCTCGCCCGTGCGCTTCCGGACCCAGGTCCAGGCCTATGCCGACGTCGCCGCGTTCAAGGCGATGGTGTCGGGCGCCGGCGTGTTGGTCGGGAACGGGCCCAAGCGCCGCAGCGCCGGCGATGGCGGCGGGCAGCTCGGCCTGCTCTGAGGGTTACGAAGGCGAAAGCGCGGCGCTGAACGCGCGCAGGTTGCTCCGCATCATGTCGAGATAGGTCGAGGCGGGGCCGCCCGGCCCGGAGAGCGCGTCGGAATAGACCTTGTCGCCGATCCGCGCGCCGCTTTCGCGGGCGACCTGCTGCATCAGGCGCGGGTCGGCGATGGTCTCGATGAACACCGCCGGGACCTTGTCCTGCCGGACCTGGCGGATGATCCGGGCGACGTCCTGCGGGCTCGCCTCGCTGTCGGTGGAGACCCCTTGCGGCGCCAGGAAGGTCAGGCCGTAGGCGGCGCTGAAGTAGCCGAAGGCGTCGTGCGTGGTGATGACCTTGCGGTGGTCGGCGGGAATCCGGGCGAGCGCGGCGCGGATCTCGGCGTCGAGCGCGTCGAGCCTGGCGAGGTAGGCCTCGGCGTTGCGGGCGTAGTCGGCGGCGTGGCCGGGATCGGCCTTCGCCAGCCCGTCGCGGATGTTGGCGACGTAGACCTTCGCGTTGGGAACGCTCTGCCAGGCATGCGGGTCGGCGTCCGCACCCGCCGCGTCGCGGCCGCCCTCGCCGTGGCGATGGTCGTGGCGGCCGGGGATCGTGGCGACGCCGGCCGAGGCGACGACCACGGGGGCCTTCGAGCCCGAGGCGCGGATCAGCCGGTCGATCCAGCCTTCGAAGCCGAGGCCGTTGACGAAGACGATGCCGGCGGCGGCCAGCGTCCGCGAATCGCCCGGCGCCGGGCTGTAGCCGTGGGCGTCGGCATCGGGTCCGACCAGCGTCGTCACCGCGACCGCGTCGCCGCCGACCTGCCGCACGAGGTCGCCGAGGATCGAAAAGGTCGCCACCGCCCGCAGGCGCTCCGCCGCGGAGGCCGGGAGCGCGCCGCCGGCCAAGCTCAGCGCCAAGGCCGACATACGCGCGAAGCTTCGCCAGGCTGCAATCCAGGTCCTCATCGTGGTCACGCTCCTCAAGCCGGTCGTGCCTGCTGATAGTGTCATACTGTTACATCGCCAAGCCGCCGGGCGGGGCGGACCACCGAAACACGGGCGCCGTCAGGCCCTAACGGAGGCGGCACGACCGACGAGCCGGCCCCCGCGACGCCCGCCGAGGCCAGGCGGCGCTTGATCCGCGGGGCCGAGGGCGGCACACCCGCGCCACCGCCGCCTCGGGCGACGGTGGGCCGGCGCCCTTCGCCGGGACGATTGCGGAACCCGCGATGGCGCGCCTGAAGGGCGACACGATCCCCCTGCTCCGCCGGCTCTGGCGCGAATGGCTGTCGCCGCACCGGGGCACGCTGGCCGTCGTGCTGGTGCTGATCGCGCTCGTCGGCGCGTCCACCGGCCTGTACCCGGCGCTGATCAAGGGTGCGTTCGACGCGTTCGACCGGAAGGATTCCGGCGCTCTCGCCTACGGCCCGCTGATCGTCATCGTCGTCACCTCGGTGCGGGGTTTTGCGCTGTTCGGGCAGACGGTGCTGACCAACCGCGTCGTCACGCGGGTCGAGGCGGACATGCAGGCGGCGCTCTACGGCCACCTGATCGACGCCGACCTGGCGCAGCTCGGCCGCGAGAGCCCGGCCGCCTTCACCCAGCGCTTCACCACCGACTTCGCCTTCATCAAGGAGGCGCTGACCCGCATCTCGACGGTGCTGCTGCGCGACGTCGCGATGCTCGTCGGCCTCGTCGCCGCGCTGATCTGGATGGACCCGGTGCTGACGGGGGTTGCCGCCGTCACCGTGCCGTTCGTCGCCGGGCCGATCGGGAAGATCGGCAAGAAGCTCAGGCGCGTCTCCACCACCACCCAGGAGCAGATGGGCGCCACCGCGAGCCTGATCTCCGAGAGCCTGCAGGGCGTGCGGATCGCAAAGACCTACGCGATGGAGGGCTACCTCAAGGGCCGCGCGGCGGACGCGCTCGATTCGGTCCGCCGCCTCAAGATGAAGGCCGCCAACGCCCGCGGCCGCCTCGACCCGCTGCTCGAGGTCGGCGGCGGCTTCGCCGTGGCGGCGGTGCTGATGCTGGTCGGCCAGCGGGTGATGGCGGGCGAGCGCACGGTCGGCGACTTCACCGGCTACGTCGCCGCCCTGCTGCTCGCCGCCCAGCCGGCCCGCGCGCTCGGCACCCTCAACGCGATCCTGCAGGAGGCGGCTGCCGCCCTCACCCGCTACTTCGCCCTGATGGACGAGGCCCCGACGATCCGCGAGGCGTCGGGCGCCAAGGCGCTGAAGCCCGGCCCCGGCGAGATCGCCTACCGGAACCTGCATTTCCGCTATCGGGCGGACGCGCCGGCGCTGGAGGGCATCGACCTCGTCGTGCCGGCGGGCTCGACCACGGCGCTGGTCGGCCGCTCGGGCTCGGGCAAGTCCTCGCTCCTGAACCTCGTGCCGCGGCTCTACGACGCCACCGGTGGCACCGTCGCCATCGACGGGCAGGACGTGCGCGGGGTGACGCTTTCGTCGCTGCGCGCCGCCGTCGCGGTGGTCTCGCAGGAGGTGGTGCTGTTCGACGACACCATCGCGGCCAACATCGGCTTCGGCCGGCCCGGCGCGACGATGCCCGAGATCATGGCCGCCGCCGAGGCCGCCGCCGCCCACGGCTTCGTCTCGCGCCTGCCCGAGGGCTACGACTTCCGCGTCGGCCCGGCCGGCGGCCGGCTCTCGGGCGGCGAGCGCCAGCGCATCTCGCTCGCCCGCGCCTTCCTCAAGGACGCGCCGATCCTGCTCCTCGACGAGGCGACCTCGGCGCTGGATTCCGAATCCGAGCGCCTGGTGCAGGACGCCCTGACCCGGCTGATGAAGGGCCGCACCACGCTGGTGATCGCCCACCGGCTCTCGACCGTGCGCGAGGCCGACCTGATCGTGGTGATGGAGGCCGGCCGCGTCGTCGAGACCGGGCGGCACGAGGCGCTGATCGCGCAAGGCGGCGCCTACGCCCGCCTGCACCGGATGCAGCTGTCCGACGATCCCGCGGAGCCGGCGACCGTGCCGTGAGCCGACCCGCCCCGGCCGTGAAGATCCGACGGCGGGCACCCGCGAGACGCCTCCGAGCCGGGTCGGGAGCGGTCGGTCCGCTTCGGGCCACGGCCGGCGGCAGGGGAACGTTCGAGGACCTCCGCCTCGGCGAGCGGAGGCTTTTCAGCCCGCCGAAACCACCGCCATCGGCGGCAAGCGCCGGGACCGTCGCCGTCTTTACAACGTGCGCATTTGCGTCTCTGTTGCACCCCGTACTCGCCGGACGACGGTCGACGACAAACGGGGACGCCAACCCCGGACCATGGGGTTGAGGCAATGCTGGATCAGGGATCACCCCACCGTGAGTGGGCCGGTCTGATCACGGAGGGGATCGCGGAAGCCGCGTATGTCCGCGAGGATTATGCGCGGCGAAGATCCGTCGACCAGGCCCGGCAGCGAACCCTCGCGCTCGGCCGCATCGTCCAGACGGACATCATCCCCCGGCTGATGCTGCTCGATCGCGGCGAGCGGCAGGTCCGGTCGGACGTGCTGCCGAAGCTAGATACGGAAACGGTCGCGGGCTTCACGGATCTGATCCTCGGGCACGACGTCGCGGCCCTCCTGAGCGCGTTCACGGCCCTGACGGCCAAGGGTTACTGCGTCGACGACCTGTTCCTCGACCTGCTCGCACCTTCGGCGGCTCTGCTGGGACGCATGTGGGACGACGACCTGTGCGACTTCATCGAGGTCACGGCCGGCCTCGCCCAACTCCAGTTCCTGCTGGCCACGTTCCGCTCGGACGGAGGCCTGGCGCCCTACGACAGCGGGCGCCGTATCCTGCTCATGGGAGCACCCGGCGAGCTCCACACCTTCGGCTTGGCGATCGTCGAGCAGTTCCTGCGGAAGGCCGGCTGGCACGTGGCGAGCGGCCTCGCCTCTACGCCCGAGGAGATCGCCGATCTCGTCGGTTCGGAATCGTTCGGCGTGGTAGGTCTGACGCTAAGCTGCGAGAGCCGCCTGGATCAGCTCGCCGCATCGATCCAGGCGGTACGACGGGCGTCGCTCAATCCTTCGATCAGCGTCATGGTCGGGGGACCCGTCTTCCTTGAGCAGCCCGAACATGTCGCCCGGGTCGGCGCCGACGCCTCGGCGGTCGACGCCCCCACCGCGGTGCTGCTTGCACAGAGGCTGCTGTCGTCCGCAGGCGCCGAACGCTCGCCCAGGCCATGACGCCGACGGGCGACGTCCTCGGCTTTCACGGATCCTCGGAGCTTTCGAACGACCGCATGTAGATCGCTCTGCCAATCCGACGTCCTGACAGGATCCAGCAGCAATGTCTGTCGTTCAGCTCATCTATGCCTCACGGCCTTTCGGGTTCGACCAAGCGATGCTCAACGGCATCCTATCGCAATCGCGGCGTTGCAACGCGCGCGATGGGATCACCGGCGCCCTCATTTGCAGGGCGGATGTCTACATGCAGTTGCTGGAGGGCTCGGCCGAGGTGCTGGATGCCACCTATGCCCGGATCTTGAGGGACGAGCGGCATCTGGAGATCCGGCGGTTGTCCTATCACCCGGTGACGGACCGTTTATTCCCCGGCTGGGCGATGCGCGACGATCCGGCCCGCTCCTGGATGTGGTCGCAAGCCGAAGTTGCCAACGGAGCGATCGATCAGGCGACTCCGCTGCAGGCGCTCAGAATATTCGAGCGGCTCGCCGCCGAACCCGCATACGACGACGCGTAACGCGCATCGGGACCGACGCGCATCGGGAACGACTCGGCGTTCTTCGAAAGATGGATGGCCGACAGCCTGATCGAACCGATGCTGTCCGGTGGATGCGGGCGCCGCCAGCGTCCCATCCACGCCTCGGTCTCCCTGCCGCCAACGAAGCGATCTCACCCATGTTCGATGAGTACGGCATTCCGCGCGGCGCCGAGCCGGACGACGCGACGTTGGTCCCTCTGTACCATTTCGTCTATTGCAGTCGTGCCGCGGAACACGTCGACGACGCCGAAGTCACCCGTATCGTCGAAGCGGCCAAGCGCAACAATCTTGCCCACGGCATTACCGGCGTGCTGGTCTTCGGCAGCGGCGTTTTCTTCCAGTGGATCGAGGGGCCGGCCGCCGAGATACGGAAATTGATCGCGACCCTGCATCGAGACGAGCGCCACTACGATATCGTTTCGCTGAGCCAGAGCGAGGAGGAACGAGAGCGCCTCTATCCGGATTGGGACATGGAGCGGGTCGAGGCCGACGACATCCGGCTCGTGCTGCAGGACGCCCTCGAAAGCGCGGAAGACAAGAACAACCGCGTGGCGCTGACGCGGATCCTCGAACAACTCGGTTCGGGTTCGCTCGAGCCCATCGGTCGAGGTTGATCGGGGCCACGTCCGCTTCCCGGCAGGCCTGGAGGGCGACGGATCCGGCCACGTCCGGTCGACCTCGGAGGCGGCCGGATGGCACGACGGGTCGGAATGCCTCCGCTTGCACCGGGTCTCATGGGTCGGAACCCATGAGGTCCGGCGCATCGCCGCCGCCCCGCGGTCGCGGCGGTCAGGCCGCGACGGTTCGGGCGGATCGTGGTCCGGTGTTCGGTCTTCGAGGGTGTCGCCGACGGTCGGCGCGGCGGATCACGGTCGGGACCAGGGATGGCGGGCGAGACCTTCGGAACGACGGCGGACGGCGAGACGGTGACGCGCTTCACCCTCGCGCGCGGCGCGCTTCGGGTTCAGGTGCTCGATTACGGCGGCGTCGTCACCGCGATCGAGACGCCCGACCGGGCGGGCCATGCGGCCAACGTCGTGCTCGGGCTCGACTCGGTGGCGGCCTACGAGACGAAGAGCCCGCATTTCGGCGGCCTGATCGGACGCTTCGCCAACCGCATCGCGAACGGGCGCTTCGCCATCGACGGCCACGCCTACGCGCTGCCGACCAACGAGCCGCCGAACGCGATGCATGGCGGCCCGCGCGGGTTCGACCGGCGGATGTGGCAGGTGGCGTCGGCCGACGACGGCCACCTGACGCTGGCGCGCCGATCGCCCGACGGCGAGGAGGGCTTTCCGGGCAACCTCGACGTGACCGTGACCTACAGCCTGCCCGAGGACGGGACGTTGCGGATCGACTACCGCGCGCGGACCGACCGCCCGACCGTGCTGAACCTGACCCACCACGGCTACTTCAACCTGGCGGGCGAAGGCGCCGGCGACGTGATGGGCCACGTCGTCACGATCGCGGCCGACGCGGTGTTGGAGACCGACGCGACGCAGGTCCCGACCGGTGCGTTGCGGCCGGTGGCCGGCACGGCGTTCGACTTTCGCGCCGGCATGCCGCTCGGCCGGCGCATCCGCGAGGGCGACAAGCAGCTCGTGATCGCCAAGGGCTACGACCATTGCTTCGTCCTGGCCGGCGCGGACGGGCGCCTGCGGCCGGCGGCGAGCTGCATCGAGCCGGCGAGCGGGCGCCGCCTCGACGTGGCGACGACGCTGCCGGGCCTGCAACTCTACACCGGCAACAACCTCGACGGGACGCTGGTCGGCCCGGGCGGGCGGGCCTACCGCTCGGGCGACGCGGTCTGCTTCGAGACGCAAGCCTTCCCCGACGCGCCGAACCACCCCGGCTTCCCGTCCGCCGTGCTGCGTCCGGGTGAGCTTTTCGCCTCGACGACGACCTACCGGTTCTCGGTCGTCTGATCGGATTCCCGTCGCGCCGCCCGGCGCGCGGCCACCGAATCGGCGAGCAGGCACAGGATCTCGAAGGCGAGCTGGCCGCCGGTGAGCGCGGTGAGGCCGGACGGGTCCAGCGGCGGGGCCACCTCCACGAGGTCGGCGCCGACGAGGTCGAGCCCGCGCAGGCTGCGCAGCAGGGCCAGGGCCTCGCGGGTGGTCAGGCCGCCGATCTCCGGCGTGCCGGTGCCCGGCGCGTAGGCCGGGTCGAGGCTGTCGATGTCGAAGCTGAGATAGGTCGGGCCGGCGCCCACGACGGCGCGGGCCTCGGCCGCCACCTCCGGCATTCCGCGGGCGGCCGCCTCCTCCATCGTGACGACGCGAATGCCCTGGGCGCAGGCCCAGTCGCGCTCGTCCGCCGCGTCCATGCTGCCGCGGATGCCGACCTGCACGCAGCGCCGCGGATCGAGCACGCCGTCCTCCACCGCCCGGCGGAACGGGGTGCCGTGGGTGAGCCGGGTGCCGCCGTACTGGTGGTCGTCGGTGTCGCTGTGGGCGTCGATGTGCACGAGCCCGAGCGGGCGCCCGCGCCCCAGCGCCCGGAGGATCGGATAGGTGACGAGGTGGTCGCCGCCGACGGAGAGCGGCACGATGCCGGCGCCGGCGAGCCCGAGCATGAACGCCTCGATCCGCCGGCAGGTCTCGGCGGCATCGACCGGGTTCACCGGCACGTCGCCGAGGTCGGCGCAGGCCGCCAGAGCATAGGGCGCGATCCCGCTGGCATGGTTGATCGCCCGCGTGCCGGTCGAGGCTTCGCGCACGCCCCGCGGTCCGAGGCGCGCGCCCGGCCGGTTCGTGGTCGCCCCGTCGAACGGGATGCCGACGAGGCCGATCTCGACGCCCTCGGCCGCGCCCGGATCGCGGCAGGGCAGCCGCATGAAGCTCGCCACGCCGGCAAAGCGCGGCGTCTCCATGCCGGACGCCGGACGGAACCTTGCGATACGGGCCGCGTCGGTCTCGTTCACCCTGTGCGCCACGCCGGTCCCCTTCCTGGATCGATCCGCGATCATCCGGGGCCGGCAGGGCGGGATCAAGCCGGCGCGGTTAAGCCGGTGCATCAAGGTGCGTTGACGACGCGGCGTCCCGTGGCTATAGAGCCGGCTCTGCCGAGGGCCCGTGCGGTTGCGCGCGTCGTCGGCTTCGCCATTCGCCACACCCAGCGCAGACCGATCCGAGGCTCCCCGAGCTCGAAGGTCCCCGCCCTTTGATACGAGGATGCCCATGGCCAACACCGTGTCGGCCAAGAAAATGACCCGCAAGATCGCCAAGCGCACGGCGATCAACCGCTCGCGCCGCTCCCGGATGCGTACCTTCGTCCGCAAGGTCGAGGAGGCGATCGCTTCGGGCGTGCAGTCCGACGCCCTCACCGCGCTTCGCGCCGCCGAGCCGGAGATCATGCGGGCCGCCCAGAGCGGCATCGTTCACAAGAACAACGCCTCGCGCAAGGTCTCGCGCCTCGCCGCCCGCGTGAAGGCCCTGGCCGTCGCCGCCTAAGCGCGACCGCCGCCGACGAACCATCGAACCCGTTACGAAAAAGCCCGGCCTTAGCGCCGGGCTTTTTCGTGTTCGCGTCGCACCCGTGATGTGGTTCTCGTTCGAGTCGTCCGTTCCCTTGTCCCTCGGCCACCGGGCTCGCCGATCCGGCGCGGGTTCCTCCTCCCATGGGGAGAAGGACAGGATGAGGTGCGTGACCCCTTAGGCTCAGGCGCGCAGCTCGTCCCAGCCCACGCCCCTGGCTCAGATCCATTGCAGACGGCACCGCGCGGTCATTCCGGGGCTCCGCTGCGCGGCCCCGGGACGACGGAGGTGCTGCCAACGGGTTTCCGAAGAGCAAATCGCCTTCTGCGATGGTCCCGCCCGTAGAAGCGGGAAGAGGCGGAGACGGCGCCGACATGTCCGGCGACGGTGTCTGATCGGCGCCCGCGATTGCCCGCCAAAACCCCCCGAACGCCCCGCCGATGTTCGCGCCATGTCCGCGCCCGCCCGGTGACGAAGCGTTAACCCATTTCCAAAAATCGATTTCGTTGCGGAGTCTTCGGGGCAGGTGTAGCTTAACAAAACCTCACCGCGCCTGAGCAAAGGCACAGCATCTCCCACATCACCCCGAATCGTTCGGCGAATCAAAGCGGTATCCGTCTTCGGCTCGACTCCGCTCGACTCGCTGCAGCGCCGATCAAGGCTTTCCCCGCAAGTCCCACTGTTAAAACTACCGTAGGTAATTGTTGATAGGCTCTCCCAATCGACCAGCAGCGTCGTCGGACGGGTTGACTCCCGCCGATTTTTGCGCCCCGCCCGTGTTCACGGGGTGTTCCAGTGTGCGTGCGTACGCCCCGTCGGCGGGTCTCCCGTCCTCGGTGCGAGGAGAGTGTCAGTGATGCATGTCGACGAGAGCGTGTCGGGCGGCGGCGGAAGCGGCGGAGCAAACGGGGTCGCGGAGGCTGCGGCGGCCTGGGGTCGCGTGAAGCGCCGCCTGCGGGCCGAGCTCGGCGAGGACGTGTTCGCGAGCTGGTTCGCGCGCCTGGAGCTGGATTGCGTCGTGGGCGGCACCGCCCGCCTCACCGTGCCGACCCGGTTCCTCAAGAGCTGGATCGAATCGCACTACCTCGATCGGGTGCTGAACACCTTCAAGGCCGAGGTCGAGGAGGTCGGCCGCATCGAGGTCGGCGTGCGCGGCACCACCGCCCCGGTCCGCCCGGTGGCGCCGGGCGCCCCGAAGCCCGGCCCGACCAGCGGTCCGCTGGCCCGCCTCCACGCCGCCGGCATGCCCGCGCCGATGCCGACGACGCCGGCCCCCGACATGCGCGCCGAGATCGCCGGCGAGCTGAACGGCGCGCCGCTCGACGCCCGCCTGACCTTCGCGAACTTCCTGCTCGGCCGCTCGAATTCCCTGGCGCATGCCGCCGCCGACCGCGTCGCCCGCCACGACGGCGAGGGCGCGCTCTACAACCCGCTGTACTTCCATGCCGGCGTCGGCCTCGGGAAGACCCACCTGCTGCACGGCATCGGCCACGCCGCCCGCGAGGCCGGCCGCCGGGTGATCTACCTCACCGCCGACCGCTTCATGTACGGCTTCGTCAACGCCCTGAAGACGCAGAACGCGCTGGCCTTCAAGGAGCGCCTGCGCGGCATCGACCTGCTGATCCTCGACGACGTGCAGTTCATCCAGGGCAAGTCGATCCAGGCCGAGTTCGGCCACACCATCAACGCGCTGATCGATGCCGGCCGCCAGGTCGTCGTCGCCTCCGACCGGCCGCCGACGGAGCTCGAGGCCCTGGACGAGCGCGTGCGCTCGCGGCTCGCCGGCGGCCTGGTGGTCGAGATCGGGATGCTCGACGAGCAGTTGCGCGCCTCGATCCTCTCCGCCCGGCTCGCCGCGGTGCGGGTGGCGCATCCGAGCTTCGAGGTCTCGCCGGCGGTGGCGACCTACGTGGCGCGCGCGATCACCGCCAACGGCCGCGACCTCGAAGGCGCCGTGAACCGGCTCCTGGCGCACGCTACGCTCACCGGCACCGCCGTGACCATGGAGACCGCCGAGACCGCGATCCGCGACCTCGTGAAGAACCGCGAGCCCAAGCGCATCAAGATCGAGGACATCCAGAAGCTCGTCGCCTCGCGCTACAACGTCTCGCGCTCCGACATCCTCAGCGAGCGCCGCACCGCCGCCGTGGTGAAGCCCCGCCAGATCGCGATGTACCTGTCGAAGGTGCTGACGCTGCGCTCGCTCCCCGAGATCGGTCGCCGCTTCGGAGGCCGCGACCACACCACGGTGCTCCACGCCGTGCGCAAGATCGAGAAGCTGATCGGCGAGGACACGGTGCTCGGCGACGAGGTCGAGCTCCTGAAGCGCATGCTCCAGGATTGATCGCGCCTCCTCCCCCGGCGGGGAGGACGGCACGGGGGCGGGCCGCGCGCCCGCCCATACCCTGTGCGGGGACGAATCGCGCCCTTGCCTTCGCGGCGGCCCTTCGCCAAGCTGAACGGCCAAACTCCGAACCCGCCGGCCGCGGCGGCGTTCGAGCACGGTCCTTCGAGCATTCAGAGTACTGCGATGAGAGTCACTGTCGAGCGTGCGGCCCTCCTACGGTCGCTCGGCCACGTGCACCGCGTCGTGGAGCGGCGCAACACGATCCCGATCCTGTCGAACGTGCTGCTGCGCGCCACCGACGGCGGCCTGCAGCTGCGGGCGACCGACCTCGACATCGAGGTGACCGAGACCGTGCCGGCCGACGTCAGCGATCCCGGCGCCACCACCGTGCCGGCGCACGTCATCTACGACATCGTGCGCAAGCTGCCCGAGGGGGCGCAGGTCTCGCTGGAGACCGGCGGCGAATCCGGCCAGATGACGATCCGCTCCGGCCGCTCGCGCTTCGCGCTCGGCGCGCTGCCCGAGGGCGACTTCCCGGACCTCGCCGCGGGCGAGCTGCCGCACAGCTTCCAGATCGCGGCTTCCGACCTCAAGCGGCTGATCGAGAAGACCCAGTTCGCGATCTCCACCGAGGAGACGCGCTACTACCTCAACGGCATCTACCTCCACACCATCGAGTCCGAGGGGCTGAAGCTCCGCGCGGTGGCCACCGACGGCCACCGGCTCGCCCGCGTCGAGATCGACGCGCCGGAGGGCAGCGCCGGCATGCCGGGCATCATCGTGCCCCGGAAGGCGGTCGCCGAGATCCAGAAGCTCGTCGACGACGGCGGCGACAGCGTCGCGATCGACCTGTCGCCGGCCAAGATCCGCCTGCGCTTCGCTTCGGGCGTGACGCTGATCTCGAAGCTGATCGACGGCACCTTCCCCGACTACCAGCGCGTGATCCCGGCCGGGAACGACAAGCGCCTCACGGTGGAGCGCGACGCCTTCGCGCGCGCCGTCGACCGGGTCTCGACGATCTCGTCGGAGCGCGGCCGCGCGGTGAAGCTCGGCCTGCAGGAAGGGCGCCTCTCGCTCTCGGTCAACAACCCGGATTCGGGCAGCGCCACGGAGGAGCTCGACGTCGACTACGAGGCCGCCGGCCTCGATATCGGCTTCAACGCCCGCTACCTCCTCGACATCACCGGCCAGCTCGAAGGCGACACCGCCCTGTTCAAGCTCGCCGACCCGGGCTCGCCGACCCTGATCCAGGACCGCGAGGGCGCCTCCGCGCTCTACGTGCTGATGCCGATGCGGGTGTGAGCCGGCGCCGCGCGGACCCCGAGATGCGGACATGACGGCGGCCCGTCTCATCGCGATTGCCGCCGTCGCTGTTCTCTCTGCGCTTTCGTTATGGGCGAATGGACGGTTCTCCGCGCTCGATCGGCTACCGATGCAATGGAGCCTGTCGGGCGAGGTGAACTGGAGTGCGCCTCGGCCGCTGGCTCTCGCCTTCGTGCCGGTGCTGGCGGCCCTCCTGATGGCGATCGATCTTTGGGTTCATCGCCGAAATGCTCGCTTGGCACGCCGCAACACGGCCATTCACGCCGTCGGGTTCCTGATTGCCTATGGCTTCTATCTGGGCCTGCTTTTCCGCTTTGTGCCGACCATCGACGGTCCGGCTCTACCCTGAGAAGTGGGCTTTGGTCAGGATGCGAGAGCCACGTTATAGGGTCTTGCCCAACGTCCCGGCGCTCGAAAATCTGAAACAGATCGTCTGTGATTAGGCCCGAAGCTGACATCGGTCTGGAGCCAGAGCAAGGCGCCCAGCGCCTCACCCGCCTGACCGTCCGCGACTTCCGCAACCACGCCGACCTCGACCTGCCGCTGTCGTCGCGCTTCGTCGCGCTCGTCGGCGAGAACGGGGCGGGCAAGACCAACATCCTGGAGGCGGTCTCGCTGTTCGCCCCCGGGCGCGGGCTCCGGCGGGCCGAGTTCGCCACGATGGCGCGCAAGGACGGCCCCGGCGGGTTCGCCGTCTCGGTGACGCTGGCGCGCGACGGGGCCGAGCATCGCCTCGGCACGGGCTGCGAGCCGCCGGGCTTCGACGGGCGCACCAGCCGGCTCTGCCGGGTCGACGGGGCCGGCGCGCCCTCGCCCGTCGCCTTCTCGGAGTTCGTGCGCGTGGTCTGGCTGACGCCGGACCTCGACGGGCTGTTCCGCGGGCCCGGCGGCGACCGCCGCCGCTTCCTCGACCGCCTCGTCCTCGCCGTCGATTCCGGCCACGGCGCCCGCGTCTCGGCGATGGAGCGGGCGCTGCGCTCGCGCAACCGGCTGTTGGAAGAACGCCCGAACGACGGCCGCTGGCTCGACGCGATCGAGCGCGAGGTCGCCGAGCTCGGCGTCGCCGTGGCGCTCGCCCGCCGCGAGACCACCGAGCGCCTCGACCGGCTGATCCACGAGACCCGCGACGACGCGCAGCCGTTTCCCTGGGCGGCCCTGCGCCTGGAGGGCGACCTCGACGACCTCGTGGCGGTGTGGCCGGCGTTGGAGGCGGAAGACCGCTTCCGCCTTGCGCTCGCCCGCGGCCGCGCGCGCGACCGGGCCGCCGGGCGCACGCTCTCCGGCCCGCAGACCAGCGACCTCGTGGTCCGCCACGGCCCCAAGGACGTGCCGGCGGCGACCGCCTCCACCGGCGAGCAGAAGGCGCTGCTGATCGGCCTCGTGCTGGCCCACGCCCGGCTGGTGCGGGCGATGAGCGGGATCGCGCCGCTGATCCTCCTCGACGAGGTCGCCGCCCACCTCGACCCGCGCCGCCGCGCCGGCCTGTTCGAGGCGCTCGACGCGCTGCCCGGGCAAGTGTTCATGACGGGCGCCGACCCGGCGATGTTCGACGGCCTCGGCGAGGCCGCCGAAATCGTGCGGATCGGGTAATCGCCTCGGGCGACTTCGCCTCAGCCTGCCGCCGAGTGGATGTCGGTCTGCGGGAAGTCGTCGCCGACGAAGAGGAGCGGCACGTCGTGGACGCGCGCGCAGGCATAGGCGAAGCAGTCGCCCATGTTCAGCCGAGCCGGGTGGCCCCGGCCCTTGCCGAAGCGGGCATAGGCGGCGAGCGCGTCGCGCACTTCCTCGTCGCCGAGAGCGACGATCCGGATGCCCGCGAGATCGAGAAACGCGTAGGTCTCCGTCTCGGCAGCGTCGATCGCGAGCGCGTTTTTTCGGGCGAGCGCGCTCGCGGTCTCGAAGATGGCCAGCGCGGACGTGATCGGATCGTGCGCCGCCTTGATGGCCCGCGCCAGTGACGCGTTCCCGGGCTCGCCGGCGAGGATCGCGACCAGCGCGGACGCGTCGACGAACATCAGGGCTCGCCGTTCAGGTCGTCGAAGAACGCCTTGTCGGCCTCCAGCCCGGTTTCCGGACAGGCCGCGATACGATCTTGGATCAGCTTGATCCCCGCGATGAACGCAGTCAGCGACGCATCGCGCCGCTCCAGCTCGTTGGCGAGCGCGATCCGCACCGCCTCGGTCTTGCTGACGCGCGCCAGGGAAGCCAGCTTATCGGCGAGGCGGTTGACCTCCTCGCTTCGAATATTGAGCGGCATCGCGCGTCTCCGTGTAGACAGTGCAACGCTAGTGTATACACACCGCGGCGGCAAGCGGCCGCATCGCCCGGGACAGGTATGACCTCACGACTCGACGACGCGCGGCGGGCCCTGAAAACGACGTTCGGCTACGACGACTTCCGCCCCGGCCAGGACGAGGTGATCGAGGCGGTTCTGTCCGGGGCGGACGTGTTCGCGGTGATGCCGACGGGCTCGGGCAAGTCGATGACCTACCAGTTGCCGGCGCTGGTCGAGGATTCGCTCACCGTCGTGGTCTCGCCGCTGATCGCGCTGATGCACGACCAGGTGCAGCAGATGCGCGGCTTCGGGGTCGCGGCCGCGACGCTCAACTCGTCGGTGGCCGAATCCGTTTCGCGCGAGACCTGGCGGATGATCCGCGCGAACGAGCTGCGCCTGCTCTTCGTCTCGCCCGAGCGGCTGCTGATGGACGGCTGCATGGACGCGCTGCGCGGCGCCGGCGTCCGCCGGCTCGCGGTCGACGAGGCGCATTGCGTCTCGCAATGGGGCCACGACTTCCGGCCCGAGTATCGCGCCCTGTCGCGGGCGCGCGAGGCGCTCGGCGACGTCCAGACCGTGGCGCTGACGGCGACCGCCGACAAGGCGACGCGGGCCGAGATCGCCGAGCGGCTGTTTCCGGAAGGGCGCGACCTCAGGACCTTCGTGCACTCCTTCGACCGGCCGAACATCGGCCTGACCTTCGCCGCCAAGGACAACCCGACCCGGCAGATCGAGCGCTTCCTCAAGCACCGCCGCTCCGAGAGCGGGATCATCTACTGCTCGTCGCGCAAGCGCACCGAGCAGCTGGCCGAAAGCCTGAAGAAGGACGGCTTCAACGCGCTGGCCTACCATGCCGGCCTCGACCAGGGCACGCGGATGCGCAACCAGGACACCTTCCTGCAGGAGGACGGCGTCGTGATGACCGCGACGGTGGCCTTCGGGATGGGCATCAACAAGCCGGATGTGCGCTTCGTCTGCCACGCCGACATGCCGGGCAACGTCGAGGGCTACTACCAGGAGATCGGCCGGGCCGGCCGCGACGGGCTGCCCGCCGACACCCTGACCCTCTACGGCCTCGACGACATGGCGCTGCGCCGCCGCCAGATCGACGAGAAGGAGGTGCCGGACGAGCGCCGCCGCGTCGAGCGGCGCAAGCTCGAGGCCATGATCTCGCTGTGCGAGGGCGCGGCCTGCCGCCGGCAGTCGCTGCTCGCCTACTTCGACGAGGCCAGCGGCCATTGCGGCCGGTGCGACCTCTGCCGCGGCGGCGTCACGCTGGTCGACGGCACGGTCTCGGCCCAGAAGATCCTCTCGGCGATCGTGCGCACCGGGCAGCGCTACGGCGCGGCCTACGTCTGCGACGTCGTCCACGGCAAGGCGAGCGAGCCGATCCGCCGCAACGGCCACGAGCAGCTCAAGACCTTCGGCGTCGGCGCCGACAAGCCGGTCGCCGCCTGGCGGGCGATCCTGCGCCAGCTCTTCGCGGCCGGCGCGGTGGCCGAGAACGGCGACGGCTACGGCGGCCTCACCATGACCGACAAGGGCGAGGCGATCCTGTTCGGCCGCGAGCCGGTGGAACTCCGCCCCGACCCGGAGCCGAAATCCGCCGAGCCGCGCGAGCGCCGCCGCACGGGCGCCGTGCGCGACGCCGGCTCGGACGACCTGAGCCCCGCCGACGAGGCCCTGTTCCAGCACCTCCGGGGCCTGCGCGCCACGATCGCACGCACGGAGAACATCGCCGCCTTCATGGTGTTTCCCGACCGGACGCTGATCGAGATGGCCAAGGGCAAGCCGGTGGACCTCTACGCGCTGCGCACCGTCCACGGCGTCGGCGAGCGCAAGCGCGAGGCCTACGGCGACCGGTTCGTCGCGGCCATCGCCGAGTTCCTGGCGCATCCCCCGGCCGCGTGAGCGGCGGGAATCGGTCTTTTCGCTCGTCTCGGGGCCGCGCCGTCGTGTAGGGAGCCGGAATCCCTTGCCAGCACCAGCGCCGGAACGCGTCGTCATTCCCCAGTCCAACGACACGGCCGCGGCCGACCTGCCCACGGTCGAGCGGCCCGCAACCGATCGGCCGGGCACGACCACGCGCCAGGTCTTCTACCTGCCCGGCTTCGACCCGCGCCAACCGGAGACCTACTGGGGCCTCTTCCGCCGCGAGAGCCGGCTGACCGCGGCGCGCCGCGGCCTCGACATCGCGGTCGGCGAACCGTCGCGCAGCGCCGACCGCCTCAGCCTCGACTGGACCGTGCAATCCGGCGCCACCCGCACGCGCTACGGCCTGCTGCGCTGGGACGACATCGTCCGCGCCCGCTTCCCGCGCGCCAACTGGCGGCGCCTGGGCACGGTGCCGGCCCTGCTGTGGCGGCTTCGGCGCTCGGGCTACGCGCGCCGCCTGCGCCGCGAGGCGCGCAGCTTCGCCATGGTGATCTTCGGGGTCCAGTACCTGTTCCTGCTGTTCGTCGCCGTGAGCCTCGCGCTCGGCGCCCTCCTGCCGTCGGCGCTGCCGGCGGGCTGGCGGCCCTGGTCCTGGCTCGCGGTGCCGGTCGCGGCCTACGCGATCCTGGCCGGCATCATGGCGCTCACCCGCGGCAAGCCGTTCTACTGCGCCCACCTCGTCGACGACACCGCCTTCACCCACGACCACGCGGCGGGACGCGAGCCGCGGATGCCCGACCGCCTCGACGCGATGGCCGCGCGCATCGCCGCCGCGGAAGGGACGGCCGACGAGATCGTGGTGGTCGGCCATTCCTCCTCGAGCTTCCTCGGAATCGAGGTGCTCGACCGCATCCTGGCGGCCGACCCGGCCTTTGGCACCCGCGACACCCCGGTCTCGTTCGTGACGCTCGGCAGCGTGATTCCCTGGATCGCCCTCGACCGGCCGGCCGTGGCGTTCCGGGCGGCGCTCGCGCGGTTCGCCGCCGCCGACCACATCCGCTGGCTCGACGTGCGCGCCCCCTGGGACTGGCTGTCGATCCACCTGCGCGATCCGCTGACCGCGTCCGACGTGCCCTCCCCCGACCGGACGCGCCCGGCGACGCGCTACGTCCGCCTCGAAGACCTGATCGAGGACCGCTTGATCCGGGGGCGGCGCTTCAACTTGTTCCAGATGCACTTCCAGTTGTTGATGTCGAGCCTGGACACGGAGGGGTTCGACTACGTCGCCCTCGTCTCGGGCGCCGAACCGGTGCACGCGGCGATCGACCGCCGCCGCAGGGCGAAGCCCGGAAGCGCATCCGAGGCCGATGCGGACGCGCCGGCCCGGGCCTGAGCGCTTCGACCCCGGTACGGTCCCGCCCGGATGCGCGATCGAATGTTGCCAGGGCGGGCGCTTACCCTCTAGAGCCGTGGCGACCCCCGAGCCGGCGCCTACCTCACCGATGGGCACCTTCTCATCGGGACCGGATTTTCGTCGAGACCGCCGCATGTTCCGCAACGACGTCCCGATCACGCCCGAACTCGTCCGCCAGCATGGCCTGACGCCGGACGAGTACCAACGCTTCCGCGGGCTGATCGGGCGCGACCCGACGCTGACCGAGCTCGGCATCGTCTCGGCGATGTGGAACGAGCACTGCTCGTACAAGTCCTCGCGCAAGCACCTGCGCGGACTGCCGACGACGGGCCCCTGGGTGATCCAGGGCCCGGGCGAGAATGCCGGCGTCATCGACATCGGCGACGGGCTCGCCTGCGTCTTCAAGATGGAGAGCCACAACCACCCGAGCTTCATCGAGCCCTACCAGGGCGCGGCGACCGGCGTCGGCGGCATCCTGCGCGACGTGTTCACGATGGGCGCGCGCCCGATCGCGGCGCTCAACGCCCTGCGCTTCGGCTCGCCCGACCATCCCCGCACCCGGCACCTCGTCTCGGGCGTGGTCGCCGGCATCGGCGGCTACGGCAACTCGTTCGGCGTGCCCACGGTGGGCGGCGCCGTCGGCTTCCACCCGCGCTACGACGGCAACATCCTGGTCAACGCCATGGCGGTGGGCCTCGCGAAGGCCGACGCGATCTTCTACGCGGCGGCCTCCGGCGTCGGGAACCCGATCGTCTACCTCGGCTCCAAGACCGGCCGCGACGGCATCCACGGCGCCACCATGGCGTCGGCCGAGTTCGACGCCGAGACCGAATCGAAGCGTCCGACCGTGCAGGTCGGAGACCCCTTCGCCGAGAAGCTCCTGCTCGAGGCCTGCCTGGAGCTGATGAAGTCCGGCGCGGTCATCGCGATCCAGGACATGGGCGCGGCCGGGCTCACCTGCTCGGCGGTCGAGATGGGCGCCAAGGGGGATCTCGGCGTCGAGCTCGACATCGAGAAGGTGCCGGCCCGCGAGGCGGGCATGACCCCCTACGAGATGATGCTCTCGGAGAGCCAGGAGCGCATGCTCATGGTGCTCAAGCCCGGCATGGAGGCCGAGGCCGAGGCGATCTTCGTGAAGTGGGGCCTCGACTTCGCGGTGATCGGCAAGACCACCGACACCCTGCGCTTCGTGGTGAAGTGGCACGGCGACGTGGTCGCCGACCTGCCGATCAAGGAGCTCGGCGACGAGGCGCCGCTCTACGACCGGCCCCACATCGCCAACACGCACCTGCCCGAGATCCACGCCGCGGACGTGGCCGCCCCGGCCTCGCTGACCGAGGCGCTGAAGCGCCTCGTCGGCTCGCCCGAGCTGTGCTCGAAGCGCTGGGTCTACGAGCAGTACGACCACTTCATCGGCGGCAACACCGTGCAGAAGCCCGGCGGCGACGCGGCGATCGTCCGCGTCGAGGACGGCCCGCGCGGGCTGGCCCTCACCGCGGACGTGACGCCGCGCTATTGCGAGGCGGACCCCGTCGAGGGCGGGCGGCAGGCCGTGGCCGAGGCGTGGCGCAACATCACCGCCGTCGGCGGCCGGCCGCTCGCGATCACCGACAACCTCAATTTCGGCAACCCGGAAAAACCCGAGGTGATGGGCCAGCTCGTCGGCTGCATCCAGGGCATCGGCGAGGCCTGCAAGGCGCTCGACTTCCCCGTCGTGTCCGGCAACGTCTCGCTCTACAACGAGACCAACGGCGTCGGCATCCTGCCGACCCCGACCATCGGCGGCGTCGGCGTGCTCGACGACGTCGCGCGCCACGCCACCATCGCCCTGAAGCGCGCGGGCGACGTGCTGGTGCTGGTCGGCGCGGCCGAGGGCTGGCTCGGGCAGTCGATCTACCTGTCGGTGATCGAGGGTCGCGAGGAGGGCGCGCCGCCCCCCGTCGACCTGTCGCTCGAGCGCCGCAACGGCGACTTCGTCCGCGGGCTGATCGTCTCGGGACAGATCGACACCGTCCACGACCTCTCCGACGGCGGCCTCGCGGTGGCTTTGGCCGAGATGGCGATGGCCGGCTCGTTCGGCGCGACGCTGCCCGAGGCCCCCGAGGGCATGCCGGCCCACGCCTACCTCTTCGGCGAGGACCAGGCCCGCTATCTCGTCGCCGTGCCGGCCGAGGTCGCGACCGACATCCTCTACGCCGCCTCGGCGCAGGGCATTGACGCCTCGGTGGTCGGCGTCGTCGAGGGCGACGGTTTGACCCTGCCGGGCGGGCAGACCATATCCGTCGCCGAGCTTCGTGAGGCGCACGAAGGCTGGCTGCCGGCCTACATGGCGAGCCTGCCGGCCGCCGCCTGAACCCCGACCAAGGAACCGACCGATGCCGATGGACGCGCGCGAGATCGAGCGGATGATCGTCGAGGCCCTGCCCGACGCCAAGGTGGAGATCAAGGATCTCGCCGGCGACGGCGACCACTACGCCGCCACGGTGCTGTCGGCGGCGTTCAAGGGCAAGACCCGCGTCGCCCAGCACCAGATGGTCTACGGCGCGCTCCAGGGGCGGATGGGGGGCGTGCTCCACGCCCTTGCGCTGACGACGGGCGTCCCGCAGGATTAGTCGCCGCAGCGGTGGTGCCGATGGACCAGCCGAGCCTCTACGACGACCACACGGTGACGTGGGCCGACCAGCAGGTCGCCGCGTTGCGGTCCCTCGCGACGCGCCCCGAGCTGTCGAACGTCCCCGATTGGGAGAACGTCGCCGAGGAGATCGAGGGCGTGGGCCGGTCCGAGATCGATCGCGTCGAGAGCGCGATGTCCCAGATGCTGATCCACGTACTGAAATATGCCTCCGCGCCGGCTGCGCAGTCGACCCGTTCCTGGCGCAAGGAGGTCCTGGTCTTCCAGGCCTCGGCGCAGCGGAACTATCGTCCCTTCCTGCGCCAGAGGATCGATTGGGAGCGCCTCTGGGCGAACGCCAAAACGATCGCCGACGCCTCGCTCGACGTCTTCGGCGGCAGGCTGATCGGCGGACTGCCGGACCGGATGCCCTTCACCCCCGAGGAGATGTCGTCGGACGGTTTCGACATGGACCGCGCCCTGGAACGTCTCGCCGAGGTGTTGAAAGCGCGCCCCGACCATCATTAGATCACTCTTGCAGATCAAGGACCGAAACCCATGACCGACGTCAACGCAAGCATCGAGAACGAGATCAAGTCCCAGGACGTGGTCGTGTTCATGAAGGGCACGCCCACCATGCCGCAATGCGGCTTCTCGGGGCAGGTCGTGCAGATCCTCAACTACCTCGAAGTGCCGTTCAAGGGCGTGAACGTGCTGGCCGACGCCGGCATCCGCGACGGCATCAAGGCCTTCTCCAACTGGCCGACCATCCCGCAGATCTACGTGAAGGGCGAATTCGTCGGCGGCTGCGACATCACCCGCGAGATGTTCCAGTCGGGCGAGCTGCAGACCTTCCTGGCCGAGAAGGGCATCCCGGTGAAGTCCGCCGCCGCCTGACGGGCCGCGCGACCGGACGACGACGAAGGGCGCCCCGGCGCCCTTTTTCGTGTCCGCTCCCGAGAAACGTTCGCGCATGCCGCGGCTTGAGCCCAGGGAGGGGATCGGGGGCGACATCCGGAGGTGCTGCGGCATGCACGACGTCATCATCGTGGGCGGCGGCCCGGCGGGCCTCAACGCCGCCCTGATCCTCGGGCGCTGCCGCCGCCGGGTCCTGCTCGTCGACCAGGGCACGCCGCGCAACGCCGCCGCCCGGTTGACCTGGGGCGTCTTCACCCGCGACGGCACGCCGCCCGACGAACTCCGGGCCCTCGCCCGCGCCGACCTCGCCCGCTACGACACCGTCGAGCTTCGCGACGGCGAGGCGATCGGGGCCGAAGCGGTCGCGGACGGGTTCGCGATCACGCTCGCCGACGGGCGCCGCGAATCCGCCCGCCGCCTGATCCTCGCCACCGGGTTGCACCAGGATCTGCCGGCGATCCACGGCTTCGCGCGCTACTGGGGCGCGGGCGTCCATTCCTGCCCCTATTGCGACGGCTACGAGCGGCGCGACAGCCCCATCGCCGCCTACGCCCACGGCCCGGTCGCCAAGGGGTTCGCCCTGGAGCTGACGGCGTGGAGCCGCGACGTGACGCTGTGCACCGACGGCCACCCGACCGAACTCTCCGACGACGACCGCGCCCGCCTGGCGCGCAACGGGGTCCGGCTGATCGAGGCGCCGATCGCACGCCTCGACGGCGACGCCGACGGGCCGACTCACCTCGCCTTCGCCGACGGCACCGCCCTGCCCTGCCGCGCGGTGTTCCTGATGCCGACGGGCTGTCTGCCCTCGACGCTCATCACGCAGCTCGGCTGCACCCTGAACGAGGCCGGCGTGGTGCCGACCCGCGAGTACGAGAAGACGAACGTGCCCGGGCTCTACGTCGCCGGCGACGCCTCGCGCCGGGTGCAGTTCGCGGTCGTCGCCGCCGCGGAGGGCGCGATGGCGGCGTTCGCGGTCAACACCGAGCTGCTGCGCGAGGACACCCGCTGATCGCGCAGGCGTGCAACGGATGCTTTTCCGGCAGGCAGCGCGGCACGCGCACCGCGCGCGACGACCTGCGACGGCGTTCTACCCAGGGTGCGTAGTCTGGAAATCGCTCCCTGCTGCAAGTCGGCGTGCGATCTCGCACCATGGCCGGGCCGCCGCAATGCAATGATGAAAAAAGAGTTTCGATCCTCAAAGGTTCGGAACTTGTTCAGCTTGTCCCCGTTACTCCCGCACGGTCCAGTTCTTCTGGGCCGTCGGTGCCGACGCTCCGCTGTCTCTGCAAGGCCGGTCATGCCCGTCTTCGACGCCAAGAACCTCGGGTCCCAGTTCGAAGGCCAAGCCCTTCTCGCGGCCATCCTGCACCCGACGCGCACCGCACAGACCCGCGCCCTCACGCATGGCCGCCAGCGCTCCGAGCGCGCCGCGATCATGGCCGACCCGATGACGATCGAGCATCGCTTCCCGGTCGGCGCCGGCACCCTCACCCCGACGCCGATCGCCTCGAGCTGACGATTTTCCCCGCGCCCTACCAGGGCTGCGGCGTGACCAGGCCCTGACGCGTCACCACCACCCATTCCCGCCCGCGCCGCTCGACGGCCTCGACCCGGCCGACGCCGGGGATCGAATCGCCGATCGCGACCTCGACGAGGCGGCGGCGGCGGTCCTCCAGCATGGCGGTGCCGTCGTACACGTCGCGCACGGCCCAGGACTCGATGATCGCTGGCTTCGGCTTGGGTTCGGTGATGCTTCCGGTCTGGACCGGCTCCGCCTTGGCGGCCGGTAGAGGAGCGGGCACGGGCGCCGGAGCGGTGGCTGCCGCCACCGTGCGCTTGTCCGCTTGCGCGGTCGTCGCCGCAAGGCGGGCGGCCTGCTCCTTCTCGGCCTGGTCGATGCGCTCGCCCAGGGCCGCGATCTTGGCCACCAGGGCCGTTTCCGTCTTGCCGACCTTCTCCATCAGCGCGCCGCCGCGGACCTTCGCCTCGCTGCGGGCGGCCTCGGAGACTTCCTTGAGGGCGGCGACCGACTTGTCGAGGCGGTCGGAGGCGATGGCGAGGCGCGAGGCTTCCAGCCGGTTGGCTTCGAGGGCCGCGTTGATCTCGGCCAGCACGACGCCCGTGCCCTCGGAGCGAGGCGTCGCCAGCATCGCGGTGCCGGCGCCGAGCACCGTGCCGAGCGCGAGGGCGGCCCCGGCCAGACCCATCGCCACCCCGTCGAGGCGGCGGCCAACCTTGGCGGCCGTCGGCACAGTCGGCGCCGCCTTGGGCTTGCCACCGGAGACGGCAGCCTTCAGCAGCGCGTCCGGCGAGGCCTTCACGGCCTCCGCGGGCGAATCGATGTTCGTCGTCATGGCCCTCGCCTCCGCGTCCGGCATCTCTGTCGAAAGCTTTGGTTAAGGACGTTTGTTTACCAAAGGGTTACCGCCCCCGCCGGGCCTCGTCGGCCCATTCCGCCCCCGGTCCCGTAGGGCCGCAGGCGTGCGATGCGGCCGCTGCCCGACCCGGAGGTCAGGCCGCCAGCCCGCGCTTGCGCAGCAGCGGTCCGGTGCTCGGCAGGCGTCCGCGGAAGGCGGTGTAGGCCTCGCGCGGGTCGCGCAGGTTGCCGGCGCCGTAGACGTAGGTGCGAAGGCGCTTCGCGGTGGCCGGATCGAAGATGTCGCCGGCCTCGCGGAAGGCGTCGAACGCGTCGGCATCCAGCACCTCGGACCAGAGATAGCTGTAGTAGCCCGCGGCATAGCCGTCGCCCGAGAAGATGTGCGCGAAATGCGGCGTGCGGTGGCGCATGTTGATCTCGGACGGCATCGCGATCCGCTCCAGCGCGTCGGCCTCGAAGGCGCCCACGTCGAGGCCGTCCTCGCCCCCGGCCGAGAGGTGCAGGGTCATGTCGACGATCGCCGAGGAGGTGTATTCCACGGTGGCGAATCCCTGGTTGAAGGTGCGGGCGGCGAGCAGCTTCGTCAGCAGCGCCTCCGGCATCGGCTCGCCGGTGCGATGGTGGCGGGCATGGGTCCGCAGCACCTCCGGCTGCTCCAGCCAATGCTCGTAGAGCTGCGAGGGCAGCTCGACGAAGTCGCCCGACACCGCGGTGCCGGCCAGCACCGGATAGGTCACGTCGGACAGGAGCCCGTGCAGGGCGTGGCCGAACTCGTGGAACAGGGTGCGTGCGTCGTCGAAGGACAACAGCGGCGCCTCGCCGGCCGGGGCCTTGGCGAAGTTCATCACGTTGACGATGATCGGCTTCACGTCGCCGGTGAGCCGCTCCTGCGAGCGGAAGGCGCTCATCCAGGCGCCGCTGCGCTTGGTCGGCCGCGCGAAGTAGTCGCCGAGGAAGGTGCCGACCTCCGAGCCGTCGGCGTTTCCGACGCGCCAGGCGCGGACGTCCGGGTGGTAGCGCGGTACGTCCGGGAGTTCGGCGAAGGTCAGGCCGAACAGGCGCGAGGCCGTGTCGAAGGCGGCATGGATCACCGAATCGAGCGGCAGGTACGCCTTGATCTCGCTCTCGTCGAGGTCGTGCTCGGCCCGCCGCAGCTTCTCGGCGTAGTGGCGCCAATCGTGGGCCTGGAGCGCGAAGTTGCCGCCCTCGGCCTGCACGATCGCCTGCAGCCGGTCGCGCTCGGCGCCGGCGCGCTTGAGGGCGGGGGTCCAGACCTCGCGCAGCAGGTCCATCGCCGCGTCCGGGGTCGCCGCCATGGTGTCGTCGAGCTTGAAGTGGGCGAAGCTGTCGAAGCCGAGCAGCCGCGCCCGCTCGGCGCGGAGCTGTACGATCTCGCGGATGATGCCGCGGTTGTCGGTGTCGCCGCCGCCCTCGCCGCGGCGGATCCAGGCCTCGTAGGCGCGCTCGCGCAGGTCGCGCCGGGTCGAGGACACCAGGAACGGCTCGATCAGCGAGCGCGACAGGGTGACGACGTGGCTGTGCGCGCCGCCGCGCTCCTTGGCGGCGTCGGCGGCCGAGGCGACCAGGAAGTCGGGCAGGCCGGCGCGGTCCTCGGCGGCGTCCAGCGGCAGCAGGAAGCGGCTCTCGTCGGCGAGCAGGTTCTGGCTGAACTGGGTTCCGAGCTCCGACATCCGCGCGGCGATCTCGGCGACGCGCAGCTTGTCCTCCGGCCCGAGGTCGGCGCCCGCGCGGCGGAAGCGGGTGCGGTAGCGCGACAGCACCCGGCGCTCCTCGTCGCCCAGGCCTTCGGCGTCGGCGTCCACCGCGGAGATGCGCGCCCACAGCTCCGGGTTGAGGTAGATCGCGCTGCCGTGGCGCGAGAGCTTGGGGCCGATCGTCCGCTCGATCGCCTGCAGCTCGGGGTTCGTGTGGCTGCCGGTGAGGTTGTAGAACACCCCGGCGACCCGATCGAGGGCGAGGCCCGCCCGCTCCATCGCCGCGACGGTGTTGGAAAAGCTCGGCGCCGCGGCCTCGCCTGCGATCGCCGCGATCTCGGCGTCGTGCGCCGCCAGCGCCGCCTCGAAGGCCGGCAGGTAGTGCTCGGGCCGGATGCGCTCGAAGGGCGGAAGCTCGGCCGGCGTGCCCCAGGCCGCCTCGGAGAAGGGGTTGCCGGCCGGCAGGTCGGCGAGGCCGGGATTTTGCGCTGTCGTCATCTGAAGGTCTCGATGTCTCGCGCCGCGCGTCGGCTGGGGCCGCCGGAGGGCGGCGGTCGGATACGTGTCCACCTCAGATAGGACCGAACGCACGCTTCAGGAAGCCGACGCCGCGCGCGGTCGCGTCGGCATCCGTCGCCGGGTCGAAGGCGTGGCCCTGGTCCGGGTAGAGGTGGACGCGGCAGGTCCCGCCCGCCTCTTCCATCCGCCGCCGCAGGGTTTCCGGATGGCTCGGGCCGACGAGGGCGTCCCGCGCGCCGTGCAGCGCCAGCGCCGGCGGCAGGGCGAGGGGACCGGTACCGAGCTCCGGCGGCAGGAAGGTCGCGCGCAGCACCAGCGCCGCGTTCGCCCCCGGCGCCCGCGCGGCGAGCGCCAGCGCCAGGGCGCCGCCGAGCGAGCGGCCGACCAGGGCCACCGGGCCGGGGACCTGCGCCCGGACCGTCTCGAGGGCGTCGCGCCACGCACCGAAATGCCGGCTGATCCCCGAAAAGCCCACCCGTGCCTCGCCGGTGCGGTCGAGATAGTGCGGCAGCAGCACCGCGAAGCCGGCCTCCGCCAAGGCCGCGGCCTCGGCCCGGACCGGCCGGTCCGAGCCTGGCCCTTCGGCGTCGTGGAGCAGAATCACGGTCGCCGTGGCCGGGGCGTCCTTGCCGTGCGGGGCGAACCGCTCGATCGTGACGGGTCGTCCCTCGCACAGGATCGTGTCGCGGGTGACGACCGGATGGGGTGGATGGGTCATGGCGTCAGGTCGGTCTCGACGGTTCGCGGCGCTCGCGCTCGCCGGCACGACCCTGCTTGCCATGACGGCGGGACGGGATGCGAGGGCCCAGGATGCGAGGGCGCAGGACGCCAAGGCCCAGGACGCCAAGGCCCAGGACGCCAAGGCCCAGGACGCCAAGGCCTTGGACGTCAAGGCATTGGGCATCAAGGCGCAAACGCAGGCGCCCGAGGCGACCGTCCCCGTGCCGCCGCCGCTGCCGCCCGAGCGGCCCGCGGAGCTGAAGCCCGCGACCGCGCCGGGCGCGACCGTGAGCGACCCGCCGCGCCCGCCGGAGCGCCCGGCCGAGCTGACGCCGGCGACGCCCCCGGCTTCGGCGCCGGAGCCGAAACCCGCCGAGCCGCCCGCCCAGGCGGAGGTCAAACCCGGCGACAAGGTCGCCGACAAGCCCCCCGAGATGCCGGTCCCGCCGCCGCTTCCCCCGGAGCGGCCGGCCGAGTTGTCGGGCGAGGCGGCGCTCGCCCTCAAGGTCGCGGCGCCCGACGACGCCGCCTGCCGTGTGCGGCTGAAGCGCCTCGGCGCCGCGTTCGAGCCGCTGCCGGCGATCGTCAACGGGCAATGCGGCACGCCGCTGCCGCTGAAGCTGACGGGTCTGACCGACGTGGCGCTGCCGCAGCCGGCGACCCTGACCTGCGCCGCCGCCGAGGCGCTGGCGCGCTGGACGACCGAGGTCCAGGTCGCGGCCGAGCGCGAGCTGAAGCAGCCGCTGGCGGGGATCGCGATCGGCACCTCCTACGAGTGCCGCGGGCAGAACCACGACGTCGAGGCCAAGCTCAGCGAGCATGCCTTCGCCAACGGCGTCGACGTGATGAGCTTCACCTTCGCCGGCCGTCCGGCGATCGCCGTCGGGGCGATGGCCGACGGGTCGGCCGAGGGCCGCTTCCTCGATGCGGCGCGGTCGCGGGCCTGCGGGTTCTTCCGCACGGTGCTCGGCCCCGGCTCCAACGCGGCGCACGCCAACCACTTCCATCTCGACGAGCGCGAGCGGGCGGCCGGGCACCGGCTGTGCCAGTGAGCTGTGCCAGCGGGGCCGTTCGCGAAAACCTGATGCCGCCGTGCCGTTTGGCGCGGAACGCCCACCCGTCGCCGACGCTTGATCGCCCGGGAGCGAACCGGCTCCAGGAGCCTCGACCATGACGTTCGGATTGACGACGCGGACCAGCCTCGCGGTCATCGCCCTGGCCTGCCTTGCCGTCCCCGGCGTCGCGGCGGCCCAGGGTTCGGGCAAGGGGTCGGGCAAGGACGAGCCTGCGCCGCCGAGCGCGCAGGCGATCCGGGACGCGACCTTCGCCGAGCCCGTCAAAGACGGCAAGAAGGGTGCAAGCCAGGACGAGACCAAGAAATCCGCCGCGTCGAAGGCGGACGACCAGCCCGATCCGCTGACGATCAAGGTGCAGGTTCTGCTCGACCGGGCGCGGTTCTTCCCCGGTGCGATCGACGGGCGTGACGGCGAGAACCTGCAAGGCGCGCTCTCGGCCTACGCGGTGGCGCAGGGCCTGCCCGCGACGAAGACGCTGACCAAGGAGGTCTTCGACAAGCTCGCCGGCGCCGGCGGCGACCCGGTGGTGACCGACTACACCATCACCGAGGCGGATGCGGCCGGCCCCTACGTCGAGAAGATCCCGCCCAAGATGGAGGCGCAGGCCGACCTCGAATCGATGGGCTACACCAACCCGCGCGAAATGCTGGCCGAGCGCTTCCACATGAGCCGCGACCTCCTGAGCCAGCTAAACCCGGACAAGCCGCTGGACAAGGCCGGGACGGTGATCCTGGTCGCCGGCGTCCAGCCGATGGGCCTCGACAAGCCCAAGGCCAAGGAGCTGCCGCGGGAGCCGAAGGTCGACCGCGTGGAGGTCGACAAGAGCAGCCGCGACGTGCGTGCCTTCGACAAGGCGGGCAAGCTCCTGGCCTATTACCCCGCCTCGATCGGCAGCGAGGAGAAGCCCGCGCCGAGCGGCGAAACCAAGGTGAAGGGCGTCGCCTTCGACCCGTCCTACACCTACGATCCGAAGTATCGCTTCAAGGGCGTGAAGACCCGCAAGAAGTTCTCGATCCGCCCCGGCCCGAACAACCCCGTCGGCCTGGTCTGGATCGACCTCGCGATCCCCTCCTACGGCATCCACGGCACCCCGGAGCCCGAGAAGGTCGGCAAGACCGAGTCGCACGGCTGCATCCGGCTCACCAACTGGAACGCCCGCGACCTCGCCGCCCACGTCTCGCGCGGGGCGAAGGTGTCGTTCAAGGAGGATTAGCGGTCAGGCGGCCGAGAGGTGATCGAGCTCCGCACCGGTCGAACGGTGCTCGGACGCATCGAGGATCTCGACCGCCACGATCCGTCCGGCCGCATCGAGATCGATGATGAGGCCGGGACGGACTTCCTCGCTCTCGACCACCGGAGCATCCGCGAAGCGGACGTAGAGCGCATCGGTCTCAGCGTCATACCGCGACTTCACGTGGGCGCCTCCGGCTGCGATCGAGGAAAGCGGTGATGATGTGCACCCCGCCCTCCGTGGGGACGGATACCACGCGGAGTATCCGTCCGTCGCGCTCCGGGACCGAGCGATAGGCGCGGATGCGTTCGGGGTGTTTCGGGTCCGGTTCGGCGACCTCCGGCTCCGTCACGGTGCGTTCGATCCACACGCGTTCCAGGGCACGATCCGCCAAGTTGTCGAGGGCGTGCGTTCCGTCGGTGATCCGCACGCGCCCTCCACCCCGCCGCGACGCAGGCAAGCGCCGTCAACGACGGCGCCGTCGAGACGTTATTGCTTTGATCTCATAAAAATTCCTACGGACGCGAGCCCTTGCGTGTCCGAGCGCGCTACCGCCGCAACACGCCCGCGACCGCGACCATCGCCGCATCGCACAGGAAGGCCAAGGCCGCGGTGGCGGCGGCGCCCTGCAGCATCGGCACGGTGTTCTGGTTCTGCAGGCCGGCGACGATCGGCGTGCCGAGCGTCGCGGCGCCCGCCAGCGCGCCGACCGCGGCCACCGCCACCGCGAGGGCGAGGGCCGTGCGCAGGGTCTCGACGATCGCGGGCACGGCCAGCGGCAGCTCGATCCGCGTCAGGGTCTGGCGGGCGGTGAGGCCGAGCGCGGTGGCGGCCTCGCGCGCCTCGGCCGGGACCGCCTCCAGGGCGCCGACCGTGCCGCGAAGCGTCGGCATGATCCCGTAGAACACCAGCGCCAGAAGGGTCGGCGGGCCGCCGAAGCCGAGCACCGGCAGGGCCAGCGCCACGACGACCACCGGCGGCACCGCCTGGGCGGCGGCCGCGAGGGTGTCGACGCCGCCGCGGAGCGAGCCCGCACCGGGCCGGGTCGCGAGGATGCCGAGGCCGATGCCGGCGGTCGCGACCAAGGCGAGGCCGGTCGCGGCGAGGATCAGGTGCTGGAGCGCCAGGGCCGCGAGGTAGCCGGGCGTCAGCGCCCGCCGCGGCACGTCGCCGAGGCCTGCGACGATCGCCGAGGCGATGGCCGGGTGACTGAGGGCCGCGAGCACCAGGCCGGCGACGAGCGCTCCCAGGGCCGGGCGCAGGGCGCGACGGACGTTCATGCCGTCCTCCGCACGCGGTCCTCGACGCGGCTCAAGGCCCGCTCGACGGCCAGAGACAGCACGACGATCGGGATCGCCCCGAGCAGGATCAGGTCCGGGGCGAACTGCGCCATGCCGTCGAAGACGATGCCGCCGAGGCCGCCCGCCCCGACGAGCGCCCCGAGCGTCGCGAGCCCGATCGCCTGGACGCAGGCGACGCGGAGCGCCCCGATCAGGATGCCGGCGCCGATCGGCAGCCGCACCTCGAAGAGGATCTTGCGCGGGGTGAGGCCCAGGGCCTCGGCCGCGTCGAGGGTGGCCGGGTCGGGCGCCGCGAGCGCCAGGGCGAGGCCGCGCCACAGGGGGAGCAGCAGGTAGGCGGCGATGCCGACGAGCGCCGGAGCCGGCCCGAGGGCGCTGAAGCCGGCTTCGCGCAGGGACGGGACCGCCCGCAGCAGGCCCGAGGCCAGCGCGACCAGGGCACCGAGCAGCGCCACCGCCGGCACCACCTGGATGCCGCCGACCAGGATCGCGACGAGGCCCTGCCCGCGCCGCCACAGCGACAGCAGCACGGCGCCGCAGACCGCCATCAGCACCGCGCCGCCGGAAAGCAGCAGGTGCCGCACCAGGGCCCCGCCGACGGCAGGGCCGCGCGCCGCGAACTCGACGGCGAGCGACAGGCTCCCCAGCGCCCCGGCCGCGT
This sequence comes from Methylobacterium cerastii, assembly GCF_022179125.1. Classification (GTDB taxonomy): domain Bacteria; phylum Pseudomonadota; class Alphaproteobacteria; order Rhizobiales; family Beijerinckiaceae; genus Methylobacterium; species Methylobacterium cerastii. The sequence continues at coordinate 50,832 of NZ_BPQG01000074.1, read as the reverse complement.
AGGCGACGCCGACGAAGGTGAGGACGGCCACCGCCAGCCCCGCGCCGAGCCCGGGGACGGCCATGCGCCCGGACAGGTGGGCGAGCCCGCCCGCGAGCAGCGCCAGCCCCGCCCAGGCGCCGGCGGCGAGGCCGGCGCGGGCGGCCGGCGGCTCGCCCGCGAGAAGGTCTTCGGCGGTGTTGCCGAGCGCCAGAACCAGCAGCGCGAGGGCGAGCGCGAGGAGGGCGGTGGCGGCGCCGAGCCCGACCCGCGTCCGCCCGGCGCGCGCGAGCAGCGCCGCCCCTAGCACCAGCGCCGACACCGCCTCGATCTCCGGCCCGAAGCCGGCCACGATGCCGGCGCCGTCCAGGGCGTAGACCGGCTCGCCGACGACGAGGCGGTTCTTGGCGAGCCGCAGCAGCGGCAGGCCGTAGACCGCACCGAGGAAGGCGATGGCGAACAGCAGCGGCACGAGGCGGGCCATTCGATCGCGGGCGGCGGCCGTCACGTGATGAAGCCGGCGTCGCGCAGGAATGTCCGCGCGACGGCCTCGGCCACCTGTCCCTCGACGGTGATGCGGGCGTTCAGCCGGCGGAGCGTGTCGGCATCCAGGCGCGCGATGACCGGATCGAGCGTGTCGCGGATGCGCGGATGGCTTGCGAGGGTGTCGGCGCGGATCACCGGTGCGACCTCGTAGACGATCTGCGCGCCTTTCGGATCGCTCATCACGACGAGGTCGAGGGCGCCGAGCGCCCCGTCGGTGCCGTAGACCATGCCGGCGTTGACGCCGCTGATGCCCTGCGCCGCCGCCCGCGCCGTCACCGCCGTTTCGCCGCCGGGCAGGCTGACGATGCGGCCCATCGGCAGCGCGAAGCCGTAGGCGGCCTCGAAGGACGGCAGCGCCGCCGGGCTCTCGACGAACTCAGTCGAGGCCGCCAGGCGGATCAGCCCGCGCCGCACGGCCTCTGCGAAGTCCGCCATGGTGGCCAGCCCCTCCTTGCGGGCGAGGCTGCCGCGCACCGCGATCAGCCAGGTGTTGTTGGCCGGCGCCCGCCCGAGCCAGACGAGGCCTTTGGCCCGATCGGCGGCGGCGATTGCAGCGTAGGCGCTGTCGGGCCGCTTCCAGGCCGGGTCGGCCTCGGTGCCGGTGAAGAAGGCGCCGTTGCCGGTGTATTCGGGATAGAGGTCCACGTCGCCCGACATCAGCGCCGTGCGGACGATCAGCGTCGGCCCGAGGCCGAGGCGGCGTTGCACCGGGATGCCGAGATCCTCCAGGCACAGGGCGATCATGCTGCCGACGAGCGTGCCCTCGGTGTCGCTCTTCGAGGCGACCACCACCGGTCCGCGCGCTCGCGCCGGCGCCGCGGCGAGGCAGGCGCCGAGGCCGGCCAGCACCGCGCGGCGATCGCAGGCAGGGACACATCGACCCATCGCAGGAATAGATCCGCCCCCCTCGAGAAAAAATCCGGCCCGTCGCGGGTTTGCCTCGGCGCGGGCCGGCCACACCCTATCGCGAAATGTATCGCCGTGTAACATTGGTCGGCGAACGGCCCGCGCCGGACGCTTGACACAAAACGCGTTCCGGGCGACCCCTCAGCCCCCCGGCGTACCCGCTTGGTTCTTCTGGCGCGACGATCGGATCCGACCAGCCATCATGGCGACGTCCCGCTGAAGCGGGGCGGATCGACTAAGGAAGACACCTCGGCGTGAGCGCGGAACCGAACGACGACGTTCTCCAGGGTAAGCGCGTGCTCGTCGTCGAAGACGAAGCCGCGATCTCGATGCTGCTCGAAGACATGCTGCTCGATTTCGGCTGTACCGTGGTCGGCCCCGCCGCGCGTCTCTCGACCGCCCTCGAGATGGCCGAGGGCGAGACCTTCGAGGTCGCGATCCTCGACGTCAACGTCGCGGGCGAGCCGATCTACCCCGTCGCCGAGGCGATCGCGAAGCGCGACCTGCCTCTGATCTTCTCCACCGGCTACGGCGGCGCCGGCATCCGCGAGCCGTTCCGCGACCGGCCGGTGGTGCAGAAGCCCTTCAGCCAAGCCGACCTCAAGCGCACGCTCATCGGCGCGATCAGCGCCGCGCGCGGCTGACGCGACCCTCCTACAAGCCTTCGATCGGGAACGCGTCGACGAGGTGGACCGGCCAGCCGCGGCCGCCGATGAACACCGCGTCGGCCCTGAGCGTCAGCGCCGCAGCGAACGGGTTGCGAGAGACCCAGGCCCGCACCGCGCGTGAGAAGCGCTGCCGCTTGACCCGGCCGATCGCGCCCTGCGCCTCCACGAGGGTCGCCCGCGCCTTCACCTCGACGAAGGCGATGGTGTCGCCGCGCCGCACGATCAGGTCGATCTCGCCGCCGGCCGCGGCGACCCGCATCGCCAGCGGGCGATAGCCCTTCAGCATCAACGCGGCGAGCGCGAGCCATTCGGCCCGGCGCCCGCGCCGCTCCGTCGCCGCCCGCCGGCGCGTGGCCTCAGGCGTCCGCATCGGTCTTGCGTGCCAGCACCAGCGCCCGGTTGTAGACCGCGCGGCGCGGCTGCCCGGTTTCGTCGGCGACGAGGCTCGCGGCATCCTTGATCGAGTGGCGCGCGAGCGCTGCGAGCAGGGCCGCGTCGAGGCCGGCGTCGGCCTCCTCCGGGCTCGCTTCGTCGGCTGCGGTGCCGATCACCACCACCACCTCGCCCTTGGGCGCGCCCTCCTCCGCGAAAGTGTCGGCGAGGCTGCCCAGCGTGCCGCGGCGGATCGTCTCGAACATCTTGGTCAGCTCGCGCGCCACCGCGGCCGGGCGGGTGCCGCCGAGGACCGAGGCCGCGTCGGCCAGCATCTCCGGCAGGCGGTGGGGCGACTCGAACAGCACCAGCGTGCCGGGGACGCCTGCGAGCGCGGAGAGCCGGTTGCGGCGCGCGCCGGCCTTCTGCGGCAGGAACCCCTCGAAGAAGAACCGGTCGGTCGGCAGGCCGGCGGCGACGATCGCCGTCATCACCGCCGATGGGCCGGGGATCGGGATGATCGCGATCCCCGCCTCGATCGCCGCCTGGACCAGCTTGAACCCGGGGTCGGAGACCAGCGGCGTGCCGGCGTCCGACACCAGCGCCAGCGCCTCGCCGTCCAGCATCCGCCGCACCATCCGCTCGCGGACGGCGGCGTTCGAATGCTCGTGGTAGGCGACCAGCGGGGTGGTGATGCCGTAATGCATCAGCAGCGTGCGGGTGACGCGGGTGTCCTCGGCCAGCACCGCGTCGGCGGCGGCGAGCGTCGCGAGCGCCCGGATGGTCACGTCGCGCAGGTTGCCGATCGGCGTCGCCACCACGTGGAGGCCCGGCGTCAGCGGCTCGGCCTCGGTGGCGAGCCCGAAGGCGGTGAAGGTCGCGGGCTTGGCGGTTGAACCGCCCGGCGGGTCCTTGCGGACGGGGCGGCGTGCGGGCTCGATTCTCTGTGTCATCGCGGCGACCTTGCCACGGCGCGGGCCCGAGCGGAATTTGAACCGCGCCCGTTTCGACATCGGATGTGTCGGACACGCGTCCGCGAGGCCGGCGCGTTTACTTTTCGGGCGCACACTCTAAGCCTGTGCGACGATGTGTTCGTGCCGGATCTTGCGTGAAGGACGTTTCGCGATGGCGCGACATCTCTCGCCCCGCGCCTTCGGGACAAGGGCCGCCCTCGCCCTGGTCCTCGCGCTCGCCGGGTGCGTCGGCGGGCCGGATGAGCCGCGCACTGTGCGCTCTGCCGCGCCGCCGCCGCGCGCCGAGCTTGCCCAGGACCTCGCCCCGAATCTCGCTCCGAATCTCGCTCCGCCCGCAGATGCCGTCCCGGGGCTGACGCCGGCCGCGGCCTCTGCTCCGGGCCGGATCGGCAAGGGGTCGGTCAAGGTCGCCCTGGTGGTGCCGCTGTCGGGTCAGGGCGCCAGCCTCGGCGCGGCGATGCGCAACGCCGCCGAGCTGGCGATGGAGGAGTACCAGCAGCCCGACCTCCAGATCCTGGTGCGCGACGACCGCGGCGCGCCGGACGGCGCCCGCGAGGCGGCGAGCGGCGCCATCGCCGAGGGCGCCGAGCTGGTGCTCGGCCCGCTCTTCGCCGCCAACGTCTCGGCCGCCTCCGTGCCGGCGCGGGCCGCGGGCAAGCCGGTGATCGCGTTCTCGACCGATGCGAGCGTGGCCGCCCCCGGCACCTACCTCCTGAGCTTCCTGCCCCAGGCGGAGGTCGACCGGATCGTCGAGGAATCGGTGTCGGGCGGGCGCCGGTCCTTCGCCGCGCTGATCCCCGAGAACGCCTACGGCAACGCCGTCGAGGCGCAGTTCCGCGAGGCGGTGGCGCGCAAGGGCGCCCGCCTCGTCGGCATCGAGCGCTACGTCCCCGGCGCGTCGGAGCCGGCGATCGCCCGCCTCGGCGGCCTGATCACCGGGGCCGGCGCGCAGGCCGACACCCTGTTCCTGCCCGAGACCGCCGAGGGGCTGCCGGCGGTGGCGGCCGCGCTCACCAAGGCGGGCTTCGCGCCGTCGCGTATCCGGCCGATCGGCACGGCGGTGTGGAACGAGCCGCGGCTCTTCGCCCTGCCGGCGCTGCAGGGGGGGCGGTTCGCCGCGCCGGACGCCGGCGGCTTCGGCAACTTCGCCGGGCGCTACCAGGCGCGGTTCGGCACCAGCCCGCCGCGGGTCGCCTCGCTCGCCTACGACGCGGTCTCGCTCACGGCGGCGCTCGCGCGGCAATACGGAACCCAGCGCTTCGCCGACGCGACGCTGACGAAGAGCGCCGGGTTCTCGGGCATCGACGGCACCTTCCGCTTCCGCCCGGACGGGCTCAGCGACCGCGCGCTCGCCGTCTACGAGATCCGCAACAACGCGGCGAGCGTCGTCAGCCCCGCCCCCCGGGCGCTGGCCAAGCCCGGAACCTGAACCCGCCGCCCCCGCTCAGCCATGGCCGATCATCGCCGCGCCTGCCGCGATGACGAGGCAGGCGGCGATGCGGCCGGCGGTGAGGCGTTCCTTCAGGACGAAGCGGCCGAGAAGCGCGGCGAAGACGACGCTGGTCTCGCGCAGCGCCGAGACCGGCCCCATCGCCCCGAGCCGCATCGCCCAGATCACCGCGGCATAGGCTAGCAGCGAGGCGGCGCCGCCCCCGACGGCGCGGGCTAGCGCGGCCGGCGTCCCGCCGAGCGCCGCGGGTCCGCGCGTCAGCAGGAGCCAGAGCGGAAAGGCGAGGTGAAAGGTGAACATCGCCGCCGTGTAGGCGACCCAGTCGCCCGACAGCCGCACGCCGATGCCGTCGATCAGCGTGTAGGCGGCGATCGTCGCGGCGGTGCCCAGCGCCGCGAGCACGGTGCCCCGCGACAGCCCGGCCTTACCCAGCGACAGCGACAGGATCCCGCCGCTCACCAGCGCGATCCCGACGGCGCCGACGGTGCCGGGCACCTCGGAGGCGAAGACGCCCGCGCCGAGGGCGACCAGGGCCGGCGAGGCGCCGCGGGCGATCGGATAGGTCTGGCCGAGGTCGCCGGTGCGGTAGGTGACGATCAGCAGCGCGTTGTAGGCGATGTGGATCAGCCCCGAGGCGACGGCGTAGGGCCAGCTCGCCGCGGCCGGCAACCCGACCGCGAGCGCCACGGCGAGCCCGAGCCCGCCGACCGCGAGGTTCATCACGCTCATGGTCCAGAGGCGGTCGGCGCCCCCGCGCAGCAGCGTGTTCCAGCCCGCATGCAGCAAAGCCGCGAAGAGGACGAGGGCGACGACGGCCGGCGTCATCGCGGGCTCATGGCTTGTGGATCATCTTGCACGAGGGCGATCGAACTCACGCGGCCAGGCTCGCCACCACGGCGTTCAGCACCGGGGCGCCCCGCGCGGTCGCGGCGATGCGGCCGTCGGGCAGGCGGGCGACCAGGCCGTCTCCGACGAGGGCGTCGATGCGCGCTCCGTCGAGCGGCCGGCCCTTCAGCGCCGCGTAGCGCGCGGGGTCTATGCCCTCCGACAGGCGCAGGCCCATCATCAGGAACTCGTCGCCCTGGTCGGCGCCCGCGATGGTCTCGGTCTCGGAGATGCCGTGGCCGTCGCGCTCGACCCGGGCGAGCCAGGCCTCCGGCGCCTTCTCGGTGACGGTGCCGAGGCGGCCCGCCTCCGTGACCAGGCGGCCATGCGCGCCGGGGCCGATGCCGGCATACTCGCCGTAGCGCCAGTAGAGCAGGTTGTGGCGCGACTGCGCGCCGGGGCGCGCATGGTTCGAGATCTCGTAGGCCGGAAGCCCGGCCCGGTCGCAAACCTCCTGGGTCACGTCGTAGAGGGTGCGGGCCGCCTCGTCGTCGGGCGGCACGAGCCGGCCCGCGGCGGCGAGGCCGTAGAACGGCGTCCCCGGCTCGATGGTGAGCTGGTAGAGCGAGAGGTGCTCGGCCGCCCGGCCGATCGCCTGGGTGAGTTCCCGCCGCCAGGCCTCGGCGGTCTGGTTCGGGCGGGCGTAGATCAGGTCGAACGAGCTGCGGTCGAAGGCGCCCTGCGCGACCCGGATCGCGGCGAACGCCTCCTCGGCGCTGTGCAGCCGCCCGAGGCTCTTGAGGGAGGCGTCGTCGAAGGCCTGGACGCCCAGCGAGACGCGGTTGACCCCAGCCGTGCGGTAACCCCGGAACCGCCCGGCCTCGACGCTGGTCGGGTTGGCCTCCAGCGTGATCTCGGCGTCGGGCGCGACGCCCCAGGCCTCGCCCACCGCGTCGAGGATGCCGGCGACGGTGCCGGGCTGCATCAGCGAGGGCGTGCCGCCGCCGAGGAAGACGCTCGACACGGTGCGGCTGGGCGTGCGGGCGGCCACGTGCGCGATCTCGGCGCGGAAGGCCGCGAGGTAGCGCACTTCGTCCACCGGCGCGTGGCGCACGTGGCTGTTGAAGTCGCAATACGGGCACTTCGAAGCGCAGAAGGGCCAATGCACGTAGACGCCGAAGCCCGCGTCGCGGGTCGGGTGGTCCGGGCCTGAACGGTCGATCATCGCACGCGATGTGCTCGCGTGCGCGCCGTTTGGCAATCGTGCGACGGGTTCAGGTCGGGCGACGCAGGCATGCGGCGGCGAGCGCCACGAAGGCGCGCGCCCGGTGAGAGAGGGCGTTGCCGGTCTGCCAGTCGACCCCGTGCTTCTCCTCCGACGAGATTTCGCCGAAGGTTCGGTTAGAGCCGTCCGGCCGGAACATCGGGTCGTAGCCGAAGCCGGCGGTGCCGCGGGGCTCGACGAGGTCGCCGAAGACGCGGCCCTCGAACAGCTCGACATGGCCGTCGGGCCAGGCCAGCACCAGCGCCGAGACGAAGTGCGCGCGCCGGTCGGTCGCCCCGCGCAGGGCGAGTTCCGCGGCGATCCGCGCCATCGCGCCGGCGAAATCCTTGGACGGGCCGGCCCAGCGGGCGGAGAACAGGCCGGGCGCCCCGTCGAGGGCGGCGACGCACAGGCCCGAATCGTCGGCGAAGGCCGGCAGGCCGGTGGCCTCGGCGGCGGCGATCGCCTTGATTGCCGCGTTCTCGGAGAACATCGTGCCGGTCTCGTCCGGCTCGGCGAGCCCGAGTTCGCCCGCCGAGACCGCCTCGACGCCGAACGGCGCCAGCAGCTCGCGCATCTCGACCAGCTTGCCGGCATTGTGGGTCGCGATGACGACCTTGCCCGTGAGGATGCGGTGGCTCATGCGATCGCCTGCTTCTGGAGGGCGACGAGGTCGGCGACGCCGCCCTTGGCGAGCCGCAGCAGTTCGAGCAGCTCGGCTTCCGAGAACGGCTTCCCCTCGGCGGTGCCCTGCACCTCGACGAGGCCGCCGGTGCCGGTGATGACGAAGTTGGCGTCGGTCTCGGCGCCCGAATCCTCGGCGTAGTCGAGGTCGAGCACGGCCGCGCCCTTGACGATGCCGCAGGACACCGCGGCGACGTGGTCGCGCAGCGGGTCGACCGAGATCATCGAGCGGGCGCGCATCCAGGCGAAGCACTCGTGCAGCGCGACCCAGGCGCCGGTGATCGCCGCGGTGCGGGTGCCGCCGTCGGCCTGGATCACGTCGCAGTCGACGGTGATCTGCTTCTCGCCCATGGCCGGCAGGTTGGTGACGGCGCGCAAGGATCGCCCGATCAGCCGCTGGATCTCCTGCGTCCGCCCCGAGGGCTTGCCGGAATTGATCTCGCGGCGGGTGCGCTCGTGCGTCGCGCGCGGCAGCATCGAATACTCGGCCGTCACCCAGCCCTTGCCGGAGCCGCGCAGCCAGTGCGGCCCGCGCTCTTCGAGGGAGGCGGTGCACAGCACCTTGGTCTCGCCGAAGGTCACGAGGCAGGAGCCTTCCGCGTAGCGGGCGACCGACCGTTCCAGCGTGACCGTGCGCAACTCGTCGGCCGCGCGCTTCGAGGGCCGCATGCGGCGTTCTCCCGGTTCGAAATTCCGAGCCGGGTGCTTAGGCTGCGTCGCCTCGGGCGGCAACCCGACGCGCCGCAACGTCATCGCATCGCCGACGGATTGATCCGCGGGCTTCGCCGGGACACAATCGCCGGGCAGGAACCGCGCGTGACCGAGTTTTCGAGATCCATTTCCCAACCTCCGCAGGTGCAGGCGCTCGCCGCGCTGAACGAGCGCGCCCGCGAGATCTTCCGACAGATCGTCGAGGGATACCTGTCCACCGGCGAGCCGATGGGATCGCGCAACCTCGCACGCATCCTGCCGATGGCCCTGTCGCCGGCCTCGATCCGCAACGTGATGTCCGACCTGGAGCAGGCCGGGCTGATCTTCGCCCCGCACACCTCCGCCGGGCGCCTGCCGACGGAGCTGGGCCTGCGCTTCTTCGTCGACGCGATGCTGGAGCTCGGCGACGTCGGGCGCGAGGAGCAGGAGCGGATCGAGGCGCAGATGCGCGCCGCCGCCTCCGGCCACACCTTCGCGTCGGTGCTGGCCGAGGCGTCGAGCCTGCTCTCGGGCGTCTCGCGCGGCGCCGGCGTGGTGCTGACGACCAAGACCAACGTGCAGCTCAAGCACATCGAGTTCGTGCGGCTCGACCCGGCCCGCGCCCTGGTGGTGCTCGTCTCCGACGACGGCTCGGTGGAGAACCGCCTGCTCGACCTGCCGCCGGGCCTGCCCGCGAGCGCGCTGCAGGAGGCTTCGAACTACCTCAATGCCCGGTTGCACGGCCGCACCCTCGGGGGCCTGCGCGCCGAGATCGAAGCGGGCCGGCAGGCGATGAAGCGCGAGCTCGACGCCATCACCGAGCGGCTGGTCGACGCCGGGCTTGCCGTCTCGGTCGGGCCCACCGAGGCACGCCAGCTGATCGTGCGCGGCCAGGCCAACCTGCTCGACGACCTGCGCGCGATCGAGGATCTGGAGCGGATGCGGCTGCTGTTCTCGGACCTCGAGACGCAGAAGGACGTGATCGACCTGCTCGCCCGCGCCGAGGGCGGCGACGGGGTACGGATCTTCATCGGCTCGGAGAACAAGCTGTTTTCGCTCTCCGGCTCCTCGCTGATCGCCGCCCCGTTCCGCGACGGTTCGCAGACGATCGTCGGCGTGGTCGGCGTCATCGGCCCGACCCGGCTCAACTACGCCCGCATCGTCCCGATGGTGGACTACACCGCGCGGGTGGTCTCGCGGATGATGGACCGCGGGACGTAACTTTTCGCCAGGCAGGTAACGTGCGGTCGTCGGCGTGCTCGATCGATCGCGGGGTCCTTCTCCCAGTGGGAGAAGGACAGGATGAGGGGCGTGACCTCTCCGGAGATGTCACACCCCTCACCCCAACCCTCTCCCTATGGGAGAGGGGGCAGGCGGCGCTTCTTTCGGCCTCAGCCGCGGATCACGTCCACGATCTGGTAGGTGTCCGGATCGACGATGACGATGTCGTCGTCCACGAGGACGTAGCTGTAATCCTCGTATTCCGGGGCCAGCTCGACGATCGCCGGCGGGAGCCGGTGCAGTTCGTAGCTGCGAGCGATGGCCGTTCCGACCGTGAGCGCGAAGGCGCCGGCCGCCAGCCGCGGCACGCCGCTGCGGAACAGGTCCTGGCGGAACCGGGTGCGCTCGGCGCCGCCGAGACGCCCGTAGGCGCCTCGGGCCTCGCCGCCGCCACGCGGACCGCGGGCGCCGCGATCGGGACGTCCGTCACGCTCGCCGCGAGCGCCCGGTCCGTCGCGGTCGCCACGTCCATCGCGGGCTCCGGGGCCGTCACGATCACCCCGGCCGTCACGGGCGCCAGGACCGTCGCGGTCGCCACGTCCTTCGCGCGCGCCGTCGCGGTCACCGCGCGCGCCCGCCTTGTCGTCGCGCGCGCCGGGCTTGCCGCCCGGACCGTCCTCGCGCATCGCACCGCCGCGCTCGGCTCCGCCCGGTCCGGCCCGGTCGGCGCCGCCGCCCGGTCCGCCGCGCTCGGCCGCGCCGCCGCCCGCACCGCCGGCATCGTTGCCGCGCATCGCGCCGCCGGCACCGCCCGGTCCACCACCGGGGGCGCCGCCGCGCATGCCGCCGCCCGCAGGGCCGCCCGCGCCGCCGCCGGCCGGACCGCCGGCACCACCGGCGCCGGGGCCACCCGCGCCGCCGCCCGCACCGCCGCCCGCACCGCCGGGGCCGCCCTGGCCGAAGGCCGTCGCCGTACCCAGCACCAGGACCGCGGCCGTCACCGTTCCGCGAAAGATCTTGTTCATGGCGTTCGAATCCGTCCCATTCTTGATGAAAGGCCGCGTCCTTCGCCGACCGGCGACGTCACCGGCCCGAAACGGCACAGTGCCGGAAAGCGTTCCGTCGTGCCGCGCCGCCCGAGCGAGGGTGCGAGACGCCGTCGCGAGACGCGTGTGACGGCGGCGGTGGGCCGTCCCGCCCGAAGGGTTTCGCACCCTAGGCGGCTCCCCTCCCCGCCTGTAACTTCGCCGGTATCAAGAATGCGCCGTCCCAAGGACGGAGACAGGGAGCCAGCATGTCCGACTCGATCGGGATCGCGCCATCCGCCGAAGACGTGGCGGCCGACCGCCGCCGCCGCATCAAGGCGATCGTCGCGTCGTCTTCGGGTAACTTGGTCGAGTGGTACGACTTCTACTGCTACGCCTTCTTCGCGATCTACTTCGCCTCGTCGTTCTTCCCGAAGGGCGACTCCACCAGCCAGCTACTGCAAACCGCCGGCATCTTCGCCGTGGGATTCTTCATGCGGCCGATCGACGGCTGGCTGTTCGGGCGCATCGCCGACCGCGTCGGGCGCCGCACCTCGATGGTCATCTCCGTGATGATGATGTGCGTCGGCTCGCTGTTCATCGGCCTGCTGCCGACCTACGAGACCGTCGGCGCCGCCGCCCCCGTCCTGCTGCTGCTGGCGCGCATGCTCCAGGGCCTCTCGGTCGGCGGCGAGTACGGCACCAGCGCCACCTACATGAGCGAGGTCGCGCTCAAGGGTCAGCGCGGCTTCTTCGCCTCGTTCCAATACGTGACGCTGATCGGCGGTCAGCTGCTCGCCTCGCTGGTGCTGATCGTGCTGCAGTTCGCGATGACCGAGGCCCAGCTCCACAGCTACGGCTGGCGGATCCCGTTCTTCATCGGCGCAGGTGCGGCCGTCGTCGCGCTGTATCTGCGCCGCTCGCTCGCCGAGACCGCGGGCTCCGACAAGGAGAACGCCGGCACCTTCTCCGAGCTCGCCAAGCATTGGCGCGCGTTCTGCGTGGTGCTGGCCTACACGGCTGGTGGTTCTTTGGTGTTCTACACCTTCACCACGTACATGCAGAAGTACCTCGTCAACACCGCGCACTTCGACAAGGGCACCGCCTCGCGCACGATGACCGCGGTGCTGCTGGTCTACATGCTGGTGCAGCCGGCCTTCGGCGCGCTGTCCGACAGGATCGGGCGCAAGGCCAACATGCTGCTCTACAGCGGCCTCGGCACGCTGATGGTGGTGCCGCTGATGACGGCGATCGGCGCGACGCAGGACCCCTACGTCGCCTTCGGCCTGATCACCCTCGGGCTTCTGGCGGTGAGCTTCTACACGGGCATCAGCGGCATCGTGAAGGCGGAGCTGTTCCCGACCAAGGTCCGCGCGCTCGGCGTCGGCCTGTCCTACGCGCTGGCCAACGCCACCTTCGGCGGCACCGCCGAATACGTGGCGTTGTGGTTCAAGGAGGCGGGGATGGAATCGAGCTTCTTCTGGTACGTCACCATCCTGCTGGCCATCGCCTTCGTCGCCTCGCTGATCATGCCGAACCCGAAGGTCCACGGCTATCTCGACGGCGACGGCACGGTGGAGGAGGCGCTGGGCGCCAAGGGCCGGCTGGCGCGGGCGTAGCAGGTTTCCCTCCCCCCGCAGGGGGGAGGGAAGCGCCTGCGCTACTTGATCACCGCGCAGCCGATGCGGTCGCCCGCGCCGCCGATCGGCTGGGTGGCGTGGTCGTCCTCCTTGGCGTGGACGATGAGCGCCGACCCGTCGCCGTCCTTGAGGCCGCCGTCGCCGGTCAGCGGGGTCTCGCTCGAGACCTCGGCGTTCACCGAGCCGTCGGCCGCCGCGTAGACGTTGGGCAGGTCGCCCTCGTCCGGGCCGTCCGGATTGAGCAGGCCGTGCTTGCTCTGGTCGTGGTTCACGTGGGCCTTGGAGTTCATGAACTTCTCGGTGTCGGAGCAGTCGCCGACCGCGTGGAAGTGGATGCCGTGCCAGCCGGGCGGCAGGCCGCCGGCCTTGATCGCGATCCGCATCACCAGCGCGTTGGCGCCGTCGCGGATCGTCAACGTCCCGATCGGCTCGCCCTTGTTGTTCTTGATCTCGCCGTCGAAGGTCTGGGGCGCCGCGGCCGGGGCCGCCTCGGGGGCCGGCGCGGTCTGCGCGAGCGCTCCGCTCGCGCCGGATGCGAAGCCCGCAAGGGCTCCGAGCATAAGGGCTGCGCGCAACGGCAGGGTGCGTGTCATATGATGGCTCTCCTCTCCACGTCGGGCTAGTTAAGCTCTCGCCCGGTCGTCCGACAGGGGTTTGTTCGATTGCGCCGCCCGAGGCGGCAGAACCATCCGTGACCCAACCCCGATGACGCGAGACAGGATCAGGGCCGACCTCATGCTGGTCGAGCACGGCCATTTCGAGAGCCGCGCGCGGGCGCAGGCCGCCATCGCCGCCGGCCTCGTGCGGGCCGACGGCCGGCCCGTGACCCGCGCCTCCGAACGGCTGCCGCCCGGCGCGGCGATCGAGGCCGCCGCCGCCCACCCCTTCGTCTCGCGCGGCGGCCTGAAGCTCGAGGCGGCTTTGGACGCCTTCGGCGTGGACCCGGCCGGGCTGCCCTGCCTCGACGTCGGCGCCTCCACCGGCGGCTTCACCGACCTTCTGCTGCGCCGCGGCGCGGCCCACGTCACCGCGGTCGACGTCGGGCACGGCCAGCTCCACGCGAGCCTGGCCGCCGACCCGCGGGTGACGAACCGCGAGGGCGCCGACATCCGCACCCTCGCGCCGGGCAGCCTCGACCCCGCTCCGCGCCTCGCCGGCATCGACGTGAGCTTCATCGCGCTCCGCCTCGTGCTGCCGGCTGTGGCGGGGCTGCTGGCGCCGGGTGCGCCGTTGATCGCGCTGATCAAGCCGCAATTCGAGGCCGGCCGCGGGCGCGTCGGCCGCGGCGGCATCGTCCGCGACGAAGCCGTCCACGCCGAGGTGTGCGAGGCGGTGCGCGCGACGCTCGCCGACCTCGGCTTCACGATCCTCGGCCTGATCCCCTCCCCCGTCCGGGGCGGGGACGGCAACACCGAGTTCCTCGTCGGCGCCCGCGCCGCCGGCGCCACCGCCGCTCCCCCCGAAAGACCCGATGACCGAATCTGAAACCGTCACGATCCGCCGCCTCGGCGCGCGCGGGGACGGCATCGCCGACGACGGCACCGCGATCGCCTTCGCGCTGCCGGGCGAGCGCGTCGCGATCCGGCGCGACGGCGCGCGCGGCGAGCTTCTCGGCATCGAGGCGCCCTCGCCCGACCGGATCGCGCCGATCTGCCCGTATTTCACCCGCTGCGGCGGCTGCGCGACCCAGCACCTGGCGCCTGCGCCTTACGCCGCGTGGAAATCCGGGCAGGTCGCCAACGCCCTGGCGCAGGCCGGGCTCGACCGCCCCCTCGATCCGCTGGTGGATGCGCATGGCGAAGGCCGCCGCCGCATCACCCTGCACGTCCGCGAGGTCGAGGGCCGGGCCGAGGCCGGGCTGATGGCCGCGCGCAGCCACGCCCTGGTGGCGATCGACCATTGCCCGATCACCGTGCCGGCCCTGCACCGCGCCCCCGAGGTCGCGCGGGCGCTCAGCGCCCCCCTCGGCCACGGGCGAAAGCCCCTCGACGTCGCGGTGACCGCGACCGAGGCCGGGCTCGACGTGGACCTGCGCGGCCACGGCCCCGTCGAGGCGGGGGTGCGCGCCACGCTGGTGCGGCTCGCCGGCGCGCTCGATCTCGCCCGGCTGTCGCTGCACGGCGACGTGGTGGTGGAGCGCAAGGCCGTCACCGTGGTCTCGGGCGATACGCGGCTGCATCCGCCGCCGGGCGGCTTCCTTCAGGCGACGGCGGCCGGCGAGACGGCGCTGACCGGGCTGGTGCGCGACGCCTTCGCGAAGAAGACCAAGCGCGCGATCGACCTGTTCTCGGGCTGCGGCCCCTTCACCTTGGGCGTGGCCCGCGTCAGCAACGTCCACGCCGTCGAGAGCGAGGCCGGCGCGCTCGCCGGCATCGAGCGCTCCTACCGCAGCGCGCAGGGGCTGAAAGGCATCACCACGGAGACCCGCGACCTGTTCCGCCGGCCGGTCCTCGCCCACGATCTCAACGATTACGACGCCGTCGTCTTCGACCCACCCCGGGCGGGCGCGCAGGCGCAGGTGAAGCAGATCGCCGAATCGAAGGTGCCGCTCACTGTGGGCGTGAGCTGCGACGCCGGCACCTTCTCCCGCGACGCGGCGACCCTCGTCGCGGCCGGCTTCAGCCTGGAGCGGGTCACCCCCGTCGACCAGTTCCGGTACTCGGGCCACGTCGAGATGGTCGGCGTGTTCCGCCGGGCGGTCGCTGTCCGGCGCCGGCTCTAACAGGCTGCTGAAAAAGTCCCGAGATGGAGAAAGACGTTCTCCTGCCGCAGGCACTCGCGGGCCGAGCCCCCACGATCGAGAACCGTCGAGACGCGAGAACCGCCCCATTCTCTAACAAATGGTGTGATTCGGAGATGATTGTTCTACCTCGCCCGACTTTTTCAGCAGCCTGCTAAAGCGTTTTCCAGCAAGGTGGACGCCGGCTCGCGTGAAGAAGACGCGACCACACCGACAAGGAGGAGCGTCTTCCAGAACGGTGGAGGCCGGGTCGCGTGAAGACAACGCTCTTGCGAGCGGCACGACGACGAGCGCATGCGCTCCGGGTCGTCCTTGCGCCGTCCGGTCCGCGCCGTCGGAGAACCAAGTCCACGCCGGCCGGTTCTCTCCGCGGGGGTCGCGGACGAGCGGCAAGCGTGATGCGTTACTACATCGACACGGACGACGGCGACGCCCGCGTGATCGACGAGGCCGGGTTCGACCTTCCGGGACCGCTCGAAGCCCGCACGACGGCGATCGACGCCCTGCCCGACATGGCGCGACAGAAGATCCCGAACGGCGACGACCGCACCTTCACCGTGAGCGTGCGCAACGAGGCCGGCGGGGTGATCTACAGCGCGGAACTGGTGATGACCGGCACCTGGCACATCCCCCGGCCTCAGGAGGGGTAGACCCGATGTCCGCGATGAGAGGAGCGCAGCGCCGGCTACGACCGGTCGGCCTCGGCCGTCACGAACGAAAGGCAGCGCGCGCGGGCCTGCGGGTCCTTGATGCGATCGAAGGCGCGGACCAGGGCCAACGTCTCGGCATCGCGGGATTCGTGCTCGCCCGGCGAAAAGAATGTGCTGACCGGCTCGTCGAGCGTGCGCGCGATCCGCTCCAGGCTCGCGCGCGCTAGGGATTCGTGAACGCCTGGCTTCTTCACACGATGACCCCTTGGGCTCGGTCTCCTACGGAGCCAATCAGTTGATTTGCACTCCGGCCGCCTTCGGCCCGAGCTCATGGGCGAGGTGGCGCCCGAGGACGACGAGGGCCTGTCGAACGATCTCGGCGGTCTCGTCGTTCCCCGTCGCCTCCGCTTCCAGGTAGGCGGCGGAGAAGTCGTCGACGATCGCGTCGAGCGCGTCGGCGCTCATGTCCGCCAGAAGCGTCCGGGCGGCGGAGGCGGGCGTCGCCGACGCCGTGGCCCGCGTCGGCGCGGCGATCTGCGTGTGGGAGGATCGTATCGCCGCGCGCGACCGCTCGATCGCGGAACGGGACCGTTCCATCAGATCGTTCGCATCGCCGATCCGTCGGCGACTCTGCCGTATCTGCGCGGCGAGGATCGCCTTCTCGCACCAAGACGCCATCATCAACCGGCTCTCACAACTCATACGATCCATCGTCGCGCGCGGGTGGAGGTCGGCGGCTTCGGCTCGCACCGGATCTCGGCACGATGGTAACGAGCGCCGGGCCTCGCAACGTCGCGCCATCCGCGCCTGCGACGGTTCTGCCGACACCCCGAACAGTGAGATCCTGGCGGAGGTCACGAGCGCGTGATTTCGGACGTAAGCGATCGCGTATGCGATCCGGGACGGCACTAACATGGATCAGCGCCGACGCTCACGTTTTCGTGATTGAAGTCTTACGCTTAGAACAGAGTCCCCTGCTCGTCCTCGTCGCTGGAGCGCGGCTTCTCTGCGGCGGGCAGGTCCGGCGGCGTCGGCGCCGGACGGGGGCGCCCGACGGGCGCGATCAGCGCCGCGTCGTCGTTGCGCACGGCGTTCACCCGGTCGGAGACGGGATCGAGGCGGAGCCATTCGTCGGGGCACGGGCGGCAGAGGGCCGCCGCCTCGGCCTGGTCCACGTCGCGCGTGTCGAGCCAGGGCGCGACCTGCTCGGGCGAGAGGATCGCCGGCATCCGGTCGTGGACCGCCGCCATGGTGCCGTTCGCCCCGGTGGTGACGATGGCCGCCGTGTCGATCTCAGAGCCGTCCGCCCCGAGCCAGGATTCCCACAGGCCGGCGAGCGCCATCGGGGCGCCGTCCGCGCGCGAGATCGCGAAGGGCGTCCGCACGGTGTTGCGGCCTGTGCCCTCGCGGCGCCATTCGTAGAAGCCGTCGGCCAGGAAGACGCAGCGCCGGTGGCGCACCGCGCCGCGGAAGGTCGGCTTCTCCAGGATGGTCTCGACCCGGGCGTTGATCACCAGCGGAAAGGTCTTGGGGTCCTTGAGCCAGCTCGGCCAGAAGCCCCAGCGCACCAGCCGGAAGTGCCGCGCCCCGCCCTCGCCGACGACGATCGGCACCGGCTGCGTCGGGGCCACGTTGTAGCGCGGCGGGAAGTTCGGGCGCTCGGGGTAGTCGTAGAATTCGGCGAAGAGTTCGGGCGCCTGGGCGATGAAGAAGCGTCCGCACATTCCCAGGGGCTCCTGTCCGCCGGCGACGCTCGCCTTCTCGCGACGCTCGCCTTTCGCGACGTTCGCACTGCCGCGGCGCGCGACGGCAGCCTACAGCCACTTCTTCCAGCGGAAGAACACGTAGGGCAGCACGGCGGCGACCACCATCATCACCACCGCCATCGGGTAGCCGAAGCTCCATTCCAGCTCCGGCATCGCCTTGAAGTTCATCCCGTAGATCGAGGCGATCAGCGTCGGGGGCATGAACACCACCGCCATGACCGAGAACAGCTTGATGATGTTGTTCTGCTCGAGGTTCACCAGCCCGAGCGTCGCGTCGAGCAGGAACTGGATCTTCGAGGACAGGAAGGTCGCGTGCTCTTCCAGCGACTGCAGGTCGCGCAGCGTCGAGCGCACGTCCTCGCGCAGCTCGCGCGGCGCCTTGGCGGTCCGGTAGGTGGCCGACAGCGAGAGCAGGATGCGCTCCATCGAGACCAGGCTCTCGCGCTGCTTGGAGATCAGGTCGCCGTGGCGGCCGAGCGCCCGCAGCGTGTCCTGGAGCGCGGTGTTCCGGGCGGAGGGGTCGTCCTGGACCTCGAAGATCTTGCCCGAGAGCCGGTCGATGCGCTCGCCCTGGAGCTGGAGCACGTCGGCGGCCCGGTCGATCACCGCCTCGATCAGGCCGGCGAGGATGGTCTCGCCCGAAGGCGTCCCCGTCGGCCCGCTCCCGGTCGCCCGGCCGGCGCGCTGGGTGTACATCCGGAACGCCTGCGGCTCCTCGTAGCGCACCGTCACCAGCTTGCGGCCCTGCAGGATGAAGGTGATGCCGGCGAGCCCCGGATCCTCCGAATCGCTGACCTTCGAGAGCACGCGCCCGGTCATGTAGCGGGCGCCGTCCTCGACGTAGAGCAGCTCCGACGGCTCGATGTCCTTCATCTCCTCCCGGGTCGGCACCTGGATGCCCATGAAGGCCTCGACCTTCAGGTCCTCCTCCCGCGTCGGCTTGATCATGTCGAGCCAGACGGTGTCGTCGGGGATCGCGTCCTGCAGTTCGAGGGGGCGGCGCTCCAGCAGCATCTGGCCGGTGCCGGTGACCGGCTGGTGGATGAAGATCACGAAGGGCGAACCTGGGGATGGGCGCTCGGGCGAGCGCGTCTTTGGGTTTCGCGCTCAGTCGAGCGCGTCTCTTTGCCTTGCGCTCAATCGAGCGCGTGGGGCGGCGGCGTGCTTGCATCCGGCACGAAGAAGTCCGGCGCAAGGGGCACGCCGGCGGTGACGCGGTATTGCGAAAAATCCGTGACGCCGTTCTGCGACAGGAACGTGTCGTCGATCAGGAATTGGCCGGTGATCTCGCGAGCCGGCTTCAGAAACAGCGCGTGGGCCGCGTCCGCGACGATCTCGGGCGTCCGGCTCGCCCGCATCAGGGCCTCGCCGCCGAGCAGGTTGTTGACCGCGGCCGTCGCGATCGTGGTCCGCGGCCACAGCGCGTTCACCGCGATGCCCGACCTGCGCAGCTCGCCCGCGAGCCCGAGCACGCACAGCGACATGCCGAACTTCGCCATGGTGTAGGCGAGGTGCGGCGAAAACCACTTCTCCGCCATGTCGAGGGGCGGCGAAAGCATCAGGATGTGCGGGTTGTCCGCCTTCTCCAGGTAGGGAAGCGCGTATTTCGAGACCATGTAGGTGCCGCGCGTGTTGATCTGATGCATCAGGTCGAAGCGCTTCATCTCGGTCTGCTTCGTCGGGGTCAGCGAGATCGCGCTGGCGTTGTTGACCACGATGTCGACGCCGCCGAACGTCTCCGCGGCGCGTGCGAAGGCTTGGCGCACCGAATCCTCGTCGCGCACGTCGACCACCAGCGGCAGCGCCCGGCCGCCGGCCGCCTCGATCGCCGCGGCCGCGGTATGGATCGTGCCCTCGAGCTTGGGGTGCGGCGTCTCGGTCTTGGCCGCGATCACCACGTTGGCCCCGTCGCGGGCCGCGCGCAGGCCGATGGCGAGCCCGATGCCGCGCGAGGCTCCGGTGATGAACAGGGTCTTCTTGGCCAGGGTGCCGGTCATCGCGTCCTCCGCGGGTTCGTGTCGAGGATTCGTGTCACGGCGCGATCCGGAAGCGGGCGGGCCGCGTCCCGTCGGCATCCGTGAAACCGTATTCCGCCGCGACGTCGCCGGCGTGGATCACCAAGCCGGTCCGGGCGATCACGCCGGGGTCGGCGGCGAGCGCCGCCAGGGCGCGGCCGGCGTAGAGCGGGCTCTCGGTGGCGAGCGCACCCTGCCCGAGGTCGCAGACGCGCTCGGTGCGCACGAAGCCCGGCGAGAGCGCGAGCGCCGTCACGCCGTGCGGGCGCAGTTCCTCTCCGAAGGCGAAGGCGAGGCGGTTCGTCGTCGCCTTGGCGAGGTCGTAGTAGACGTCGCCGAGGTAGCCCTCCGCGGTGCCGAAGGAGACCAGCGCGATCAGCCCCGACCCGGCCGCGACCATCGCCGGCGCCACCGCGCGGGCGAGCAGCAGCCCGGGATAGGGGCCGACGCGGGCGAACTCCGCGAACGGCTCCGCCGACCGGCGCCAGAACGGCGTGCCCCAGCCGGTCCCGTCCGGGTAGCTTTCGCCGTCGTAGCCCTCGTTGCCGCCCCAGACGCTCGACACCGCCACGTCGATGCGGCCGAAGCGGCGCAGTGTCCAGTGCACGAGTTCGTCGACGGCGCGCTCGCTGGTGTGGTCGCAGAGGTAGTGGTGCCCGTCGCCGCCGGCCGCGTCGACCTCGCGGCTGGTGTCCTCGATCGATTCGGAGCGCTGCTCGGTGCGCGGCCCGGTCTCGCTGGAGCGGGCGGTGACGACGACCGTGGCGCCGGCCTCGCCGAGCGCCCGGGCGATGCCCCGCCCGACGCCGCGCGAGGCGCCCGCCACGAGGCAGACCTTCTGGCTGAGGTCCGGCTTCACGACCTCGGGCCGGGCTTCGACCGGGCGAGGAACGACCGGAACGCGCCCTGCGCCTCCTCCGTGCGCAGCTGCCGGTCGAACGCCTCGGCCTCGGCGTCCAAAGCCGCCTCGACCTGGGCCTGATCCCCGCGGATCAGCTTTCGCGATGCGGCGAGGGCGCCCCGCGGCAGTGCGGCGAGGCGCGCGGCTTGGGCGAGCGCGTGCTCCAGCAGCATGTCGGAGGGCATCACCGCGTTGACGAGGCCGAGCGATTCGGCCGCGTCCGCCCCGAACATCTCGGAAAGTAGCAGCAGCTCGGTCGCCTTGAGGCGCCCGACCCGCCGCGGCAGCAGGTAGCTCGAGGCCGCCTCCGGCACGAGGCCGAGCTCGACGAACGGCATGCGGAAGCGTGCCGCCGGGCTCGCGTAGACGAGGTCGCAATGCAGCGTCAGCGTCGTGCCGATGCCCACCGCGATCCCGTCCACCGCCGCGACCATCGGCGTCGCCGTGCGCGCCAGCTGGCGGATGAAGCGGAGCGAGGGCGCTTCGCTGAACGCCTTCTCCGCCCGCGTGACGAAGTCGGCGATGTCGTTGCCGGCGCAGAAGCTGCCGGGCATTCCGGAGAACACCACCGCCCCGATGGCGTCCGACGCGTCGGCGGAGGCCAGCGCCTCGCGCATCGCGTCGTACATCGCCCCGGTCAGCGCGTTCTTCTTCTCGGGCCGGTTCAGGACGATCGAGCGGACGCCGTCCGCTCCGTCGGTGATCGTGACCTGCTCGCTCATGTCCGCCTCCCCGGTTCGTTCCAAATCGCGCCGCGAACCGCACCGCTTCCGTCCCAACCCCGTCATCCTGGGGCGCCGCAGGCGAGCCCGGGATCCAGAGCCGCCAACCGTGCTCGAAAAGGCGCCACCTGCGGTTCTGGATTCCGGGCTCCGCTGCGCGGCCCCGGAATGACGGGCGAGGACCTTGACGTCACCCCGTCAGAACCGCGCCCGCGTCGTCCAGAAACCCGCCGCCGTCGATCACCACCTGGGCCAGGCCTTCCGTCGCCGGCAGCAGGTTCTCGGCGAAGAAGCGCGCCAGCGCGATCCGCCCGGCATGGGCCGGGTCGGTCTCTCCGGCCTTCAGGGCGGCGCGTGAGGCCAGCGCCTCGCGGGCGAGGCAGGCCGCGCCCTGGGCCAGGCCGAACAGGCGCAGATACGGGGTCGCGCCGGCGAGCGCCGCCTCCGGCCGGTTGGACCTGAGGCTCGCGAGCTGATGGCTCGTCGCCTGGTCGAGGGCTTCGATGCCGGCGCGCAGCCGCGCCGGGGCGTGACCGAGGTCGGAGTCGGCGGCCTTGAGCAGGGATTCGGCGACCCGGCGCATGGCGGCGATCTGCGCCCGCACCGTGGCTCCGTCGTTCAGCGGCAGCTTGCGGCCGGTCAGGTCGATCGCCTGGATGCCGTTGGTGCCCTCGTAGATCCCGAGGATGCGGGCGTCGCGCATCGCTTGCGCCGCGCCGGTCTCCTCGACGAAGCCCATGCCGCCATGCACCTGCACGCCGAGCGAGGCGACTTCGTTGGCGATGTCGGTGGAGAAGGCCTTGGCCACCGGCGTCAGCAGCGAGGCGCGGTCGAGCGCCGCCTTGCCTTCCGGCCCCTCGGCGGCGTCGAGGGCGGCCGCGGTGAGGTAGCAGATGCCGCGGGCGGCTGCGGTGTAGGCCTTCATCGTCAGCAGCATGCGCTGCACGTCCGGGTGGGCGACGATCGGGCTCGCCTCGGCGGAGCCCGCCGCTTTTCCTTGCCTGCGCTCGCGGGCGTAGGCGAGCGCCCGCTGCGTCGCCGCCTCGGCGACGCCGACGCCCTGCAGCCCGACCCCGAGGCGGGCGTTGTTCATCATCGTGAACATGCAGGCGAGCCCGCGATTCTCCTCGCCGACGAGCCAGCCGGTGGCGCCGCCCCGGTCGCCGAACGCCATCGAGCAGGTCGGCGAGGCGTGGATGCCGAGCTTGTGCTCCAGCCCCGAGCAGCGCAGGTCGTTCTCCGACCCGTCGGGGAGCACCTTCGGCACCAGGAACAGCGAGATGCCGCGGGTGCCCGACGGCGCGTCCTTGAGGCGGGCGAGCACGAGGTGGACGACGTTGTCGGCCATGTCGTGGGCGCCGTACGTGATGTAGATCTTCGAGCCGACGATGCGGTAGCTGCCGTCGCCGGCCGGCTCCGCGCGGGTGCGCAGGGCGGCGAGGTCCGAGCCGGCCTGCGGCTCGGTCAGGTTCATCGTCGCGGTCCACTCGCCGGAGACGAGCTTGCCGAGGTAGCGCGCCTTCAGGTCCTCGGAGCCGTGCGCCGCCAGCGCCTCGATGCCGCCGGCGGTCAGCAGCGGGCACAGGCCGAAGGCGAGGTTGGCGCCGTTCCACATCTCTGTGCAGGCGGCGTCGAGCACCTGCGGCAGGCCCTGGCCGCCATGGTCCGGGTCGGCGGTGAGCCCGTTCCAGCCACCGGCGACGAAGGTCTTGTAGGCGGCGGCGAACCCCGGTGCCATGGTGACCACGCCGTTCGAAAGCGTCGCGCCGTGGCGGTCGCCGACGCGGTTCAGCGGCGCCAGCACGTCGCCCGCGAGCCGCCCGGCCTCGGTCAGGATGGCGTCCGCGTCCTCGACGCTCACCGCGCCGGCGCCGTCGAGGCCGGCGACGTGGCGCAGGGTGAACATCATCTCGGATACGGGCGCGCGGTAGCTCATCGGCATGTCCTCCCGCCCGGCGCGGTTCGCCCGCGCCTCGGCGTCTCGTTTGACCGTCGCCGCGGGGCCGCGTTAGTGCAGCCCCCGAAAGACCCGGCCGCCGGCTTTCCGCGCAGCCCGACCCCTCTTCCGTGAAAGGCGCTTCGGCCCACGCCCTCCGCTGACGGCATACGCCCGAACCGGCCCCGCCGTCACCGCCGGAGATGGTTTATATATGAACGATCTCGCGTCAATCCCTGCGCCCGGCGCGACGACCCAGCTTTCCAGCGACGGAGCGGGCGTGGCGGAGGCCGCGCGCCTGATCCGGGCCGGCGCCTGCGTCGCGTTCCCGACCGAGACCGTCTACGGCCTCGGCGCCGACGCCACCGACGCCGAGGCGGTCGCCGGGATCTTCGCGGCGAAGGCGCGCCCCCGCTTCAACCCGCTGATCGCGCATCTGCCGGACCGTGCGGCCGCCGAGGCCGAGGGTCGTTTCGACGCCTTCGCGCTGCGCCTTGCCGAGGCGTTCTGGCCCGGTCCCCTGACCCTGGTGGTGCCGGCGACCGGCGGCACCCGCGTCTGCGACCTGGCGCGGGCCGGCCTGCCGAGCGTCGCGCTGCGGGTGCCGTCGAACCCGCTCGCCCGCGACCTGCTCGCCGCGGTCGGGCGGCCCGTCGCGGCGCCCTCGGCGAACCGCTCGGGCCGGGTCAGCCCGACGCGGGCCGACCACGTCCTCGCCGACCTCGACGGGCGGATCGCCGCCGTGCTCGATGGCGGCGAGACCCCGGTCGGCGTCGAGTCGACGGTGATCGCCTGCCTCAGCGGGCCGCCGCGTCTGCTCCGGCCCGGCGGCATCACCCGCGCAGCGATCCTGTCGGTTCTCGGGACGGCGCTCGACGCCTCGGCGCCGGACGCCGCGGCCCGGCCCGTCGGCCCGGGGCTTCTCGCCTCGCACTACGCCCCGCGCGCGCGCCTGCGCCTCGATGCGACGGCGATCGAGCCCGACGAGGCGGTGCTGCTGTTCGGAGCCTCGCGGCCCGCCGGGATCGCGCAGGCGCGGGCCGTGCTGAACCTCAGCCCGCGCGGCGATCTCGCGGAAGCCGCCGCCCGGCTGTTCGCGGCGTTGCGCGACCTCGACGCCTACGGCGCGGCGACGATCGCGGTGTCGCCGATCCCCGCGGACGGCCTCGGCGAGGCGATCCTCGACCGCCTCGGACGGGCCGCGGCGCCGCGCTGAAATAATTGTTGCGCGTCGCGGAACCGATGCGTGGGCGGGGTGTTTCCCATCCACGAAGGCCAGTTCAGCCCCCAATGGCCTTTTCCCTTTCAGGCTCGGAGCAATCCGAGCCTTTTTTCTTGCGTGCTGTCCTCAGGCGGCCCCGGCGCGATGGCCGGAGCCGCCGGCGCGGATCAGCCCGCGAGCTTGGCGGCGATCCCGGCCACGTGCCGGCCCTGGAACTTCGCCCCGTCGAGTTCCACCGCGCTCGGCTGGCGCGATCCGTCGCCGCCCGCGATCGTGCTGGCGCCGTAGGGCGTGCCGCCCGCCACCGTGCCGACGTCGTTCATCCCCTGGAACGCGTAGGGCAACCCGACGATCACCATGCCGTGGTGCAGGAGCACGGTGTGGAAGCTGGTGATCGTCGTCTCCTGCCCGCCATGCTGCGTGGCGGTGGAGGTGAACACCGAGCCGACCTTGCCGACCAGCGCGCCCTTCGCCCAGAGGGCGCCGGTCTGGTCGATGAACTGCTTCATCTGCGCGGCCATGTTGCCGTAGCGGGTCGGCGTCCCGAAGATGATCGCGTCGTAGTCGGCGAGCTCGTCGGGCTGGGCGATCGGGGCGGACTGGTCGAGCTTGTAGTGCGACTGCCGCGCGACCTCCTCCGGCACCAGCTCGGGCACGCGCTTCACGTGCACCTCGGCGCCGGTCTCGCGGGCGCCCTCGGCGGCGGCGTGGGCAAGCGTCTCCACGTGGCCCCAGGAGGAATAGTACAGCACCAGGATCTTGGTCATCGTCGGCTTCCGTTCGCAGGGCCGGGCGGCCGGGCCGGGATCGGCGGCCGCCTCGCCCTGGCTGCAAGATCGTCCCGGCCGGGCCTTGCGCAAATGCCCCAATCTGCAAGAACGGTCTTGCATGCGTGCAAGGTCGAGAGATGGCGAGGCCCTGGGACGACTTCCGCCTGGTCAAGGCCATCGCCGACCACGGCGGGCTGACGGCGGCCGCAACGCGGCTCGGCATCAACCACTCGACGGCGTTCCGGCGCCTGACGGCGATCGAGGCGGCGCTCGGCACCCGCCTGTTCGAGCGCGCGCGCACCGGCTACGCGGCGACGCAGGCCGGGACCGCCATGGTCGCGGCGGCCCGCGCAATGGAGGAGACCGCGTCGCAGTTCGCGCGCGAGGTCGCCGGGCGCGCCTCCGAACCCACCGGCCAGCTCCGGGTCACCGCGCCGTCGGGCCTCGTCACCGACCTGCTGATGCCGATCTTCGCCGCGTTCCGCGCGCACCGCCCGGGCATCCACCTCGACGTGGTGGTGTCCGACGACGCGCTGAACCTCTCGCGCCGGGACGCGGACGTGGCGGTGCGCGCCAGCAACGACCCGTCGCCCAACCTGTTCGGGCGCCGCCTCGCGACCCTCGGCTGGGCGCTCTACGGCCGCGCCGACCGAGCGGAAGCGGACCCGCGCCGGGCGGATTGGGTGACGCTGTCGGAGGCGGTCGGCGACGGGCGGTTCCTGCGCTTCGTCGCCGAGCACGGCGACCCGGAGCGCATCACGCTTCGGCTCAACACGGTGACCGGACTGTGCGAGGCGGTGGAGGCCGGCATCGGGATCGGGCTGCTGCCCTGCCTCAGCGCCGACGCGCGACCGGCGTTGCGCCGCATCGGGTCGGCCGAGCCGCCCTTCGCCGACAGCCTGTGGATGCTGACCCACCCGGACCTGCGCCACTCGGTGCGCGTCCGGGCCTTCATGGACTTCGTCGGCGACGCGGTCGTGGCGTTGCGCCCGATGCTGGAAGGGCGGCCACTGCCCGAGCGCCGGGCGCGCGAGCTCGTGCTCAGCCGGCCTTGATCTCCAAGATCTCGACCTCTTGCCCGTTCACTTCGACGACGTCGCCGACGCCCTTGCCGGTGATCGCCCGGGCGAGCGGGGCGACGTAGGCGATCGAGCCCTTGGCCGGGTCCGCCTCGTCCTCGCCGACGATGTGGAAGGTCTGGCGGGCGTCGTCCTCGCGCTGGACCGTCACCGTCGAGCCGAAATGCACCGTGTCGCCCTCGACCGCCTCGACGAGCTGGGCGGTGCCGAGCCGCGTCGTCCAGTAGCGCAGGTCGCGCGTGACGCGAGCGGTGTCGGCCTTGTCGTCGGGCGTGAGCTTGGCCTGCTCCGCCTGGAGGCGCGCGACCTCCTTCTCGATCTGCTCGAGCCCGGCCGGGGTGACGAAGTTGGTGTGGGGGGAGATCGGGCGGTCGGGGAGGTCCTCGAAGGCTTCCCCGCCCTCCTTCTCGCGAACGAATGCAATGCTCATGCGGCAAGAATGCCCGAGCTTGCGCCGCGGTTCCGTTCGGCCGCCGACTCAATCACCCGCGGGCGGCCAGTCGAGGCCGCGCGGGTTCAGCCGACCTCGACGACCGTCCGCCCGCGGACCTTGCCCGAGAGGATGTCGGGCCCGAGGCCGCCGACCTCGGCGAGGCCGATGCGGTTCGTCATCGCCGCGAGCTTGTCGAGGTCGAGCTCGGCGGCGAGCCGCGCCCAGGCCGCGCGGCGCTTGGCCTGCGGGGTCGTCACGCTGTTGATGCCGAGCAGCGACACCCCGCGCAGGATGAAGGGCGCGACCGAGGTCGGCAGGTCCATGCCCTGCGCCAGGCCGCAGGCGGCGACCGCCCCGTCGGCCTTGGTCTGGGCCAGCACGTTGGCGAGCGTCGTCGAGCCGACCGCGTCGATCGCCGCGGCCCAGCGCTCCTTGCCCAGCGGCCGGCCGGGCTTGCCGAGTTCCTCGCGGTCGACGATCTCGGCGGCGCCGAGGGATTTCAGGTAATCCGCCTCCCCCGCGCGGCCGGTCGAGGCCATCACGTGCCAGCCCGCCCGCGCCAGCAGCGCGACCGCGACCGAGCCGACGCCGCCCGAGGCGCCGGTGACCAGGGCCGGGCCGTCCTTCGGTGTCACGCCGTGGGCGTCGAGCGCCATCAGGCAGAGCATCGCGGTGTAGCCGGCGGTGCCGATCGCCATCGTCTGCTCGGGCGAGAGGCCGGCGGGCAGCGGCACAAGCCAGTCGCCCTTCACCCGCGCCTTCTCGGCGTAGGCGCCGAGATGCGTCTCGCCGACGCCCCATCCGGTGAGAACCACCGCGTCGCCGGGCTTGTACTCAGGATGATCGGAGGCCTCGACCACGCCGGAGAAGTCGATGCCGGGGATCATCGGGAAGCGGCGCACCACCGGCGACGCGCCGGTCATCGCCAGCCCGTCCTTGTAGTTCAGGCAGGAATGGGTGACGCGGACGGTGACGTCGCCGTCCATCAGGTCGGCCTCGTCGAAATCGGTGAAGGACAGGTTTTGGCCGGCCTCGCCCTTCTCGATCACCCAGGCCTTGAACCGCGCCATGCTCGCCTCCCGCTGCTTGTCGGGGGGACCTGTGGCGCAGCTTCCGCGAAATCAACCCGCCGGGGGGGCCGGCTCCGGCAGGTCGTGGCGTTCACGTCAGATCTCATGGGTTTCGACCCATGAGACTGGGCATCAGTAGCCGTCGTAGACGCTGCCCGAGGAGAAGCCGAGGCCGACGCCGATGTCGGCCGAGCTCGCGCCGGCGATGCCGACGGCGTCCGGGATCGAGCCGATCCGCGGGCCGCCGAAGCCGCCGCCCTGGTAGCCCACGCCCTGGTAGCCGCCGCCGTAACCGCCGCCACCGTAGCCGCCGCCACCGTAGCCGCCTCCGACCGGCACCCAGCCCGAGCGGGCCGGCGCGACCAGGACGCGACGGCTCACGCTGGCGTATTCCGGCGGGATCGTCTCGGGGATGGACTGGGCCGGCTGCACCAGCACGCGGCGGTGCTGAACGGTGTATTGCGGCGGGGTGGTGACCCAGCAGCCGATCAGCTCGCCGTAGGGGCCGCGGCGGGTCTGCCACGAGCGGCCGCCGGGCGAGACCATCACCCGCTCCGACACGGTGTCGTAGACCGGCGGCGTGGTGCGGTAGACGGTGCGGGGCGGGCGCACCAGCACGTTCTCCTGCACGGTGTCGAACACCGGCGGGGTCGAGACGTGGCGGTAGCACTCGGAGCCGTAGCAGCCGCCGGCCGAAGCGGGCGATGCGACGAGGACGGCACCGGCGAAGGCGGCGAAGAGCAGGGTGTTTCGGGCGACCGGCGCGGTCATGACGGCTTCCTCTGATACGCGGAACGAGTGGGATGACGCGAAGGGCGCGCTCATCTCGACGCTCAAGAGGCCGTCGGGTTGCTGTACAAGCAAGCACTATTGGAAAGTAGGGTAAAATTAACCCTCGATCCGGACTACGTAGTTACCGTCTACGTAAGTAAATCCTCGCTAAATTTGATCTCGGAAACCGGCTCGTCTTCCGGCCTTACGTCTGCCCCGGCTTGAGTTCGTAGAAGATGTGCCGGCCGATGACGTCCATCTTGCGCAGGCGCCGCGACCAGCCGGGCTTCACGTAGTCGGCGTGGTAGTGGGTCGCGTCGCCGACCTCGGCGAGGTAGGTCCGCCCCTCGATCACCGATTGCGCGATGCGGGTGGCGGTGGCCCACGAGCCCGAATCGGTGATGCGCAGGGCCTTGCCCTCGCAGGCGAAGGAGAACTGGCAGCCCATGTAGCGGTGGCGGTTCTGGTAGACGACCCCGCAGACGTTGGACGGGTAGAGTCCGCTCTTCACGCGGTTCAGCACCACCTGGGCGACGGCGGCCTGGCCGGCTTCGGGCTCGCTGCGCGACTCGAAGTACACGGCCTCCGCGAGGCAGCGCTGTTCCTTGTCCATGGCGTCCGGCCCGATCAGGTCGGCGTAGCGGTGGCGGGCGTCCTCGGGGACGGATTGGACCGCCGGCGCCTCGGCCCGGTCGGTGCGGATGGTGAATCCCGGCAGCATCAGGCTGGCCGAGGCGACCTCGATCGGGGTGGCGTCGGCCGGAGCCGGCGTCGTCGAGGACAGGGCCACGGCGCGCGGCACCGGCGGCGTCGAGCCGTCGGAGCGGCGCTCCTCGTCGGCCTCGGCCCGTGCGTCGTCCTCGGCGGTCGTGCCGGGATCGGCGCGTCCGAGGCCGAGGTCGGGCACCGGCACGAAGCCGGCCTCGGGTTCGAGGTCCGGGTTCCAGGTGGCGGCGCCCGGCGTCAGCAGGCCGGTGACGTTGCCGGTGAGGTTGGCGAAGAGCAGCGAGGCGCCGGCCTCGCGCAGCGACGCGGCCGTGCGCTCGAAGCTCGGCCCCGGCGCGCGCGCCGGATCGCCCTTGCCGCCGCGCTGGACGATCGGAAAGACCCGCGCCTCGGCCTTGAGGTCGGCCTGCAGCGGCTCGTCGCCGACGCGGCGGCGGATGCGGACGGCGTCCGCCCGCTCGATGGTGAGCATCGCGCCGGCGCCGTCGCGGCGCAGGCTCGCGCCGATCAGCACGGTGCCGGCGGGCAGCGCCGGAACCAGGCGCACGTCGCTCTCGACGAGCCGGCTGGACCCGAAGCTGGTCTCGGTGCCGGCGCTCGCCGTGAAGGAGACCAGCAGCCCGAGGCCGGCCATCCAGGGCGTGAAGGCGGTGCCGAGCCCGATGAAGCTCCGTCCGCGTCGTCCTCGTCTCGTGCCCACGCCGAACCGACCCGTACTCGATAAGCCACACCCGACGATCCTCCCGGCTGGTTCCGGTGCGAGGATGGCGGTCGGGAATTTATCGCGCGGTATGGTTGCGGAGGGGTTAAGGGCGGCCGATCGACGGTTGCCCCGGGGACTCCTGGCACCACCGCTTTGACGATGCCGGTCGCTCGAAGCCGCCGTGGTTTCGGCGGGACATCCGAGGATCGGTGCCCTTCGCTTTCGACGTATGGCCGGGAAGGAAGGTCGAAGCGTATCGCCCCGTTGACGCGCATCTCTCCCCGTGACCGAGTGTCCTTAGTCCTAGGACAGAGGACGTACGCGCATGAGCGTAATGAAGAGCCAGGATGTCGTCGTCCTGTTGAAGCTCGTGAGCCTTCAGCAGGAGGAAGAAACCGGCGCTGACGGCATCCGATCGCACCTCGGGGCCGAGGCGCCCTATTCCGTTCGCGGGCTCGAATCCCAATTGGGGATCAGCAAGACCGAGATCGGCGCTTCGTTCAAGCGTATTCTTTCAAATGGCATGGCGATCAAGGATCGCACGACGGGTCGGCCGAAGCCCAATCGCCGAAATCTCTACGACTTCATCGTTCATGGCCTGAAATTCGTGTTTCCTGCCTCGCCCGGGGCGATGACACGCGGGCTGCCGACCGCGTTCTGCGCGCCGATGTTGAAAAGCGCACTCTTGAGCGCCGGCAATTACATCTACGTCTGGCCGGACCCGGGAGGGCGCGATATCGGCCAATCCGTCTCGCCGTTGTTCAAGAGTGTTCCGGAGGCGGCGCGTAACGACGTGCGTCTCTACGAAGACCTCGCCCTCGTCGACGCCATCAGGCTCGGGAACCAGCGCGAGGCGGGCTTGGCGAAGGAACGGCTTTCGAAACGGCTGCTCGGGACATGAGCGTTCGGGGTCGATTGCTCGAGATGCTGACGCTCGTCGCCAGGCTCTTGGTACCGATCTCCGCCCCCGGTTGGTCTTCGTCGGCGGTTGCACGACGGCCCTGTTCATCACCGATGCGGTCACCCTCGAAGACGTCAGGGCAACGGACGACGTGGACTTGATCGTCGATCTGGCCGGTTATCCGGCATGGGCCGCCTTGCAGGCACGATTGCGGACGAAGGGTTTCGTCGAAGCGTCCGAAGACTCGGTCATATGCCGAATGACGCTTTCCGGCCTCAAGGTCGACGTGATGCATCGATGATGCGAACATCCTCGGCTTCGCGAATCGATGGTATGCCAGGGGAATTGCGACGGCGACCGATTGTCCGCTCGCAAAGGAAACTATCATCAAAATACTGAAGCCCGAGTTTTTCCTCGCGACGAAGTTCGAGGCATACCTCGGTCGCGGCGGAGGAGATCTTCTCGGCAGCTGTGATCTGGAAGGTGTCCTCTTGGTCGTCGATGGACGTGAAGAGATCGTCGACGAGGTTCGGCGGGCCGACGCCGACATTCGCCGTTTCATCGCAGAACAATTCGGGGCGCTGCTCGAGAAACAGGATTTCGATTATTGTCTCGAAGGCAACATCCGTGGTCCTGCGGGCCGGTCGATGTGGTCCATGCGCGCATCATGGCCCTGTGTGACGACGGCGATTGAGAAGGCGCCGGACCTCAGCCGGCGGCCGGTGCCACCTGTCAGCTGACGGATTACCGAAGGGACCGACGTCGGGAAGGGCGCGGCGGAAGCTCGCCCCGTTCGAGCAGTCAGGCGCGACCGGTCAGGCGCGACCGGTCAGGCGCGACCAGTCAGGCGCGACCAGTCAGGCGTAAGTGTAGCGACAGGGGTTCCCACAACCGGAGCAGTTTCGCGCAAGGTGTAGGAAGGCGTGCACAGGGCGACCTCGACCACGCGACGAGGCAAGTCACCGTCCGTGATCTCGGCACCACGAAAGACGCGCTAGGCGCCGCGGACCACCTCGATCTCGAAGGTCGGCCCCCGCGAGCCCATGCGCTCGCGCATCACGATGCGGTCGTCGGCCGTCAGTGTCCCGAGCGGTACGTCCCGGTCGGGCAGCACCACCGTCGTCGCCTTGTCGAGGTGGACGAGGACGTGGCGCTTCATCGGCAGCGAGGATGCGGCCCAGGCCTTCAGCTGGCCGTAATACGGCTCGCGCGTCCAGGCCTTCGGTTGGCCGGGGTCGACCTGCACGTTCATGTTGCGGCTCACCGGATCGAGGCTGAGCACCATCTTGGCGCGGTCGGGCTTCCATTCGGGGCCGAGCCAGCTCTCGGTCATCCACAGGCAGTGGAAGGCGCGGCAATGGTCGGGCCGGTCGGCGTGGATCGCGCAGCCCCGCCCGGCCTTGGTGTGGCGGCACCATTGCCCGGCGAGGCTCTCGACGGCGGGCACGTCGTAGACCTTGCAGCACAGGGTGCAGGCGCCGCAGGCCCGGCCGGGGGCCGGCGTCGCGACGATGGTGGCGGGATCGAGCATCGCGTCGCGGCGTCTGGGTTACGAAAGGGGCGCGGCCCGAGGCCGCGCGAACGTGTCGGGGTACCTGAGCCCGCATCGGGTCGGTAGTGTGGCGGGCCAACGCGCCACAGCACCGGATCGCCCGCATGCTCTCGAACCTCGCCGTCCGCGACGTCGAAACCCTGATCCACCCCTACACCAACCTCGACGCGCACCGCAGCGCCGGCCCGCTGGTGCTGGAGCGCGGCGACGGCGTCCACGTCTACGACACCGAGGGGCGGCCCTACATCGAGGGCATGGCGGGCCTCTGGTGCACGGCGCTCGGCTATTCCAACGGCGAGCTCGTCGAGGCCGCCCGCGAGCAGATGGCCAAGCTGCCCTTCACCCACCTGTTCTCCGGCCGCAGCCACGACCCGGCGATCGAGCTGGCCGAGGTGCTGAAGGAGCTGATGCCGGTCCCGACCTCGAAGATCTTCTTCACCTCGTCCGGCTCGGAAGCCAACGACACGCAGGTCAAGCTGGCCTGGTACCTCAACAACGCGCTGGGCCGGCCGAAGAAGAAGAAGATCATCGGGCGCCAGCGCGGCTATCACGGCGTCACCATCGCCACCGCCTCGATGACCGGCCTGCCGGCCAACCACACCGACTGGGACCTGCCGCTGCCCGGCTTCCTTCATGTCGGCTGCCCGCACTTCTACCGCTTCGCCGAACCCGGCGAGACGGAGGCCGCCTTCTCGCAGCGGCTGGCCGACGAGCTCGAGGCCACGATCCTGCGCGAGGGGCCGGAGACGGTGGCCGCCTTCATTGCCGAGCCGGTGATGGGCGCCGGCGGCGCCATCGTCCCGCCGGAGGGCTACTTCGCCGCGATCCAGGCGGTGCTCGCCCGCTACGAGGTGCGCTTCATCGCCGACGAGGTGATCTGCGGCTTCGGCCGCCTCGGCACCTGGTTCGGCAGCGAGGCTTTGGGCATGCGCCCCGACACCCTGTCCTTCGCCAAGGCGCTGACCTCGGGCTACGTGCCGCTCGGCGGCGTCTCGGTGGACGAGCCGCTCTACGAGGCGATGCGCGCGCAGAGCCTGAAGATCGGCACGTTCGGGCACGGCACCACCTATTCCGGCCATCCCGTCGCCTGCGCCGTCGCGCTCAAGACCATCGAGATCTACAAGCGCGAGCGCATCGTCGAGGGCGTGGCAGCCAAGGCGCCGCACTTCCAGGCGCGGCTGTCGCGCCTCGCCGAACACCCGATCGTCGGCGAAGCCTGCGGCCTCGGCCTGATCGGCGGGCTCGAGATCGTCGCCGACAAGGCGTCGCGCCGGCAGTACGAGCCGAAGGCCGGAGTCGCCGCCCGCTGCGTCGCCTTCGCGCAAGCGGAAGGGCTGATCGTCCGGTTCCTGATGGGCGACCGCATCGCCGTCTGCCCGCCGCTGATCATCACGGCCGACGAGATCGACGCCCTGTTCGACCGCCTCACCCGGGCGCTGGACCGGACCGCCGACTGGATCAGGGCCGAGGGGCTGGAGGCAATGCCGGCCGCCTGACACCGGATTTCGTGTGCGTCGAATGCTGCGATGCGGCGGCGATTTCTTAAGCCTGCGTTCATGCCGACTGCATCCTTATCGATCATCCGCCGGCTCCAGATCCGGCGGATGATCTCGAATCGCTCGCCATCGCCCTGGAGCGGCGTGGGGGCAGCATGCGGCGGCGCCATCGCCGTGCGAACGACCACAGGACGGAAATCCCATGTACGCCCCCGATGCGATGCAAGGTTCGGAGACGCAGGCCCAGGCACAGGAGCCCGAGCGCCGGCAGATGGACCAGGCCGAGGCCCGCTACGGCTTCCGCCCCCTCGCGCTTCCGGCGCTCGCCGCCGCCGCCCACTCGGTGAAGCCGGCCGGCAAGGCCGCCCCGCGGACCAACCTCAAGGGCGTGCTCGGCATCGTGCACGAGGACGTGCCGCTCGACTGAGCGATCCCACGATTCGGGAGCATGATCCGGTCCGCTTTCTGCGGTCCGGTTCAGGGTTTCTCGACGGGTTCGCGTCATCGTCGTTCGCGTCCAGGTCCACGCCGCGCTTTCGCCGGAGTGTGAGGCCAGGGATGCTCGACCGACGCGAACCCGAGGCTTTCATGCTGATCCTGCCGAGCCGCAGGCAGGTCCTGACCGGTCTCGGCGGCACGCTGGCCGCGGCGGGGCTGTCCACCGGCGCCTACGCCTTCGGGGTCGAGCCGCTGCACCGCCTCGTGGTGACCCGCTACGCCCCGCGCCTGCCGCACTGGACCCCGGGCCTCTCCCTCAAGGTCGCGGTGCTCGCCGACTTCCACGTCTGCGAGCCGTTCATGCCGCTCGACCGCGTCGCCGAGATCGTCGACGCCACGAACGCGCTGGCACCCGACCTGATCCTGATGCTCGGCGACTATCCGGCCGCCGGTCGGATCGCCTGGAAGCGCGTGCCGCTTCCCGATTTCGCCCGCATCGCCGCGGGCCTGCGCGCGCCGCTCGGCACCTACTCGATCCTCGGCAACCACGATTGGTGGGACGACGCGGAGGCTCAGGCCGCCCGCGGCGGCGTGCCGGAAGCGCGCCGCGTGCTCGAGGCCGTCGGCATCCCGGTGATGGAGAACGACGCCCTGCGCCTGACCAAGGACGGGCACCCGTTCTGGGTCGCCGGCCTCGGCGACCAGCAGCCGTTCCTGATGTTCGACGACGACAGCGGCCGCG
Organism: Methylobacterium cerastii; assembly: GCF_022179125.1. Lineage (GTDB taxonomy): Bacteria > Pseudomonadota > Alphaproteobacteria > Rhizobiales > Beijerinckiaceae > Methylobacterium > Methylobacterium cerastii. Next base: position 15,955 of record NZ_BPQG01000074.1, on the reverse strand, counting down.
ACGACCTGCCCGCGACGATGGCCAAGATCACGGACGACGCGCCGGCGATCCTGATGATCCACGAGCCGGACGCCTTCGTCGACGTGCCGGAGCGCGTGTCGCTCACGCTCGCCGGCCACACCCATGGCGGGCAGATCCGCCTGTTCGGCCATTCGCCGGCGATCCGCCCGATCCACGGGCACGACTATTCCTACGGCCACGTGGTCACGCAGGGCCGCCACATGATCGTGTCGGGCGGCTTCGGCGTCAGCCGCATCCCGGTCCGGCTCGGCGTGCCCCCCGAGATCGTGCTTCTCGAACTCGGGGACGGTCCCGCGACGGCCTGAGCGGCGAGACGCCTCAGGCGCGGGCGCTGGCCGTTTCGGGCCGACACGCTAGGTTCGCCGTATGCGCGCACTTCTCGTCGGCCTCATCCTCGCCCTGCCCGCCCCGGCGCTCGCCGACGAATGCGGCGACCTGATCGACAAGGTGGCGAAGGAGACGGCGGCGAGCCCCGGCAACCGCAGCACCGACTTCGCCAACTTCTCGGCGGGCGACGGCACCACCCTGACGCTGTCCTGCGGCGGCCCGCAGCTCTCCTCGGTCGGCGCGCAGTTCCGCGGCGAGGCCCCGCCCGACGGCTACTACGCCCTGTTCGGCAAGGCCGGCCACGCCGTCACCGGGATCGGCGCCAACGTGATCGAGGCCGCCGCCCACAAGGCCCGCGAGGCCGCGAGCCGCCTGCGCCACAGCAACGTCGACGCCGGCGGCGCCCGCATCACCTGCTCCGTCTCGGGCACGGACAAGGGGCCGCTGACCATGTGCGCCGTGATCGAGCACAGCGACCGGAGCTGAACGCGGCGGGCCGTCTCAGTCGGCCGCCTGCTCCAAGGTGCGGGCGACCCACTTGTTGAGGCTGATCCCGGCCCTGCGCGCCGACGAGACCAACGCGCGATGCAGCCCCGGCTCGACGCGCACGACGAACTGCCCGGAATAGGCCTTCGCGGGCTCTTCCCCGCGCTCGGCGCAGAACGCCAGGTAATCCTCGACGCTGTCGGCGAGCGCCTGCTTCAACTCGTCGACGGACCGGCCCTGGAACGTGATCACGTCGCGGAGATCCAGGATCTCGCCGTGAAAGAGGTCGGCCTCCGGGTCGTATTCGACGGACGCCTCGTAGTTTCGATACGGCATCGTCGTCATGGCGTGACTCCGGCCTCGAACAGGACGCGTCGCACCGACTTGACCGCGCCCTCGTCCGTCTCCTTCTGCGGATGGGGCCGATGGCATACGGCGCGCACGCCGTTCAGCGCGACCCGGATTCGCGATCCCCGGCCCTCCGTGACCTCCGCGCCGCAGGCGATCATCAGGGCCTCGATGTCGGTCCAGACGACGCCCGAGCGCACTGGGTCGGCGAGGATCGCCGCCAGCGTCGCCCGATGCCGCCCGCTGAGCTTCATATGATATCGAAAGCCAGTATCACACGTCGGCGCTCCCCGATGCGAGCGCCGACGTGTGCGACGATCTCAGCCCGTCCTCAGAGCGGGATGTTGTCGTGCTTCTTCCAGGGCTGCTCCATCTCCTTGGTGCGCAGCATGCCCAGCGCCCGCGCGATGCGCTTGCGGGTGGAATGCGGCATGATCACCTCGTCGATGTAGCCGCGCTCCGCCGCCACGAACGGCGACAGGAAGCGGTCCTCGTACTCGGTGGTCCGGCCGGCGATCTTGTCGGCGTCGCCGAGCTCGCTGCGGAAGATGATCTCAACCGCGCCCTTGGCGCCCATCACCGCGATCTGCGCGGTGGGCCAGGCGTAGTTCAGGTCGGCGCCGACGTGCTTGGAGGCCATCACGTCGTAGGCGCCGCCGAAGGCCTTTCGCGTGATGATGGTGACGAGCGGCACCGTCGCCTGGGAGTAGGCGAAGAGCAGCTTGGCGCCGTGCTTGATCAGGCCGCCGTATTCCTGCGCGGTGCCCGGCAGGAAGCCCGGCACGTCGACGAAGGTCACGATCGGGATCGAGAAGGCGTCGCAGAAGCGCACGAAGCGGGCGGCCTTGCGCGAGGCGTCCGCGTCCAGCACGCCCGCCAACACCATCGGCTGGTTGGCCACGAAGCCGACCGTGCGGCCCTCGATCCGGCCGAAGCCGGTCATGATGTTGCGGGCGTAAGCCGCCTGGATCTCGAAGAAGTCGCCCTCGTCGACCACGCGGCGGATCAGCTCGCCCATGTCGTAGGGCTTGTTCGGGTTGTCCGGGATCAGGGTGTCGAGCGACTTGTCGAGGCGTAAGGGGTCGTCGAAGCTCTCGATCTCCGGCACGCCGTCGATGTTGTTGGCCGGCAGGAAGTCGACGAGGCGGCGGATCTGAAGAAGGGCCTCGACGTCGTTCTCGAACGAGCCGTCGGCGATCGACGACTTCGTGGTGTGGACCTTGGCGCCGCCGAGCTCCTCGGCGGTGACGACCTCGTTCGTGACGGTCTTCACCACGTCGGGGCCGGTGACGAACATGTAGCTCGTGTCGCGGACCATGAAGATGAAGTCGGTCATGGCCGGCGAGTAGACGTCGCCGCCCGCGCACGGGCCCATGATGACGGAGATCTGCGGGATCACGCCGGACGCCATGACGTTGCGGCGGAACACCTCGCCGTAGCCGCCGAGCGCGGCCACGCCCTCCTGGATACGCGCGCCGCCGGCGTCGAAGATGCCGATGATCGGGGCGCGCATCTTCAGCGCCATGTCCTGGACCTTGACGATCTTGGCGGCGTGCGTCTCCGACAGCGAGCCGCCGAACACCGTGAAGTCCTTCGAGAACAGGAACACGGTGCGGCCGTTGATGGTGCCCCAGCCGGTGACGACGCCGTCGCCGGGGATCTTCTGCTTCTCCATCCCGAAATCGGTCGAGCGGTGCTGCACGAACATGTCGAACTCTTCGAACGACCCGTGGTCGAGCAGGAGTTCGATGCGCTCGCGCGCCGTGAGCTTGCCGCGCTTGTGCTGGGCGTCGACCCGCTTCTCGCCGCCGCCGAGACGGGCGAGCGACCGGCGCTCCTCGAGCTTTTCCAGGATGTCCTTCATGGGTCGAGCGGTCCTGCCTCAGGCGTAGGGAGTTCTTGTTCCTTGCGCAGGCCGCCCGATCAGGACGGCGTGCCCAAGCTTGAACAGCGCCTTAGCATGCAGTTCCGCGCCGGGGAATTGAACCTGTTTTGGCCCGGCGAAAAGCCGAATTTTCCGGTCCGCGCGAGCTGCGCCTAGCGGGCCAGCGCCGCCACCTCGGCGGCGGCCAGGAACTCGACCTTGCGTCCGGCGAGCCGCGTCGCGGCGTCCTCGTCCGCGCCCCAGACGGCGGTCTGGTAGGTCTCGTCGACGTGGGCGGCCTCCCAGCCCTCCTCAGCGGTGAGGCGCCCGGCGAGCACGGCCAACGCGATCAGCAGCGATCCGCTCAGCGTCGTCAGGGTGTGGAAGGCGGCGAGCCGGAACGGGTCGTCGATCGCCGAGACCGCCGCGCGCAGAGCCGTCACCGAATCCTCCGGCTGCGTGACGTGCATCACGCCCTCGCTGAGGATCAGCCGGGCGCCCAGAGCCTCGCGCGCCCAATCGAGGATCGGGTCCCAGGCTTCTGCCTGCGCCGCCACAAGCCGCTCGGGCGTGCCGGCGCGGTAGGCGACGAGGTCGGTGCCGGCATAGGGCCACAGGTCCTCGGCCACGGCCGCCATGCGCGGGGCGACGCCGTCGATCGCGGTGTTGATCAGCCGCGTGAACGGCATCTTCGCGGGGTCGATGGTCTCGCCTTGCGCCGCCCACTCGGCGGCGAGGCGTTCGGCCAGCGCCCGCGTCGGCGCCGCCAGCGGGTTGCGCGCCGGGGTGTTGGCCGGGCGCCCGTCCAGCGTCAGGCGGAAGCCGCCTTCGCCCTCGGCGAACCCGGTCTCCTTGTAGAAGCGCTTCGGCAGCACCGGCTTGCCGTGGTCGCGCACCGCCCGCATCGGGTCGGGGCGCGGGGTGTCGGAAGGCTGTCCCAGCCAATCTTGGGTGACGTCGTCGCTCATGGCTCGGAGATTAAGGGATCGCGCATGGTTTCGCGAGCCCGCTCAGCGCTCCGCGGGGTCGCGGAACAGGTCCCCCAGGGCCGCGGCGGTCTCGACCACGGTCACGGCGCCGGCGCCGAACAGGGCGCCGGGCGGATGGTAGCCCCAGGCCACGCCGACCGCGGCGGCGCCTGCCGCCACCGCCATCGCCATGTCGTAGGAGGTGTCGCCCACCATCACGGTGGCGGAGGGGCCGACGCCCGCTTCCGCCATCGCCTGGTTCAACATCGCCGGATCGGGCTTGGAGGGGGCGTCGTCGGCGGTCTGGGTGGTGGAAAACCAACCCTCCCAGCCGTTGAAGGCGACGAGGTGGTCGACGCCGCGCCGCGACTTGCCGGTGGCGATCCCGAGTCGCACGTCGTCGCGGGCGTGCAGGCGCGCGATCAGTTCGCCCATGCCGGGAAACAGCGGCTCCTCGTAATCCGGGTCGAGGCGCAGCGCGTTGAAGGCGCGCTTGTAGCTCTCCGACAGGGCAGCGACCGGGCCGTCGTCGCCGACGAGGCGGCGGAAGGCCTGCGGCAGCGACAGGCCGACCACGGAGAGCGATTCGGCGCGGCTCGGCGCCGGCAGGCCGTTCTCGGCGAAGGCCGTGCCCTGCGCGGCGACGATCAGGTGCTGGCTGTCGACCAGCGTGCCGTCGACGTCGAAGACGACGAGCTTCACGCGCCGGGACGGCGGGGCCGCCTCACGGCTTGCGCTCGGCTGGCGCGGGCGCCGTCATCGGGGCGGGCGCGGGGGCCGAGGCCGGCGCCTGTTGCTGCAACGGCTGCGATTGCTGCTGCTGCGCCGAGGGGGTGCGCGGCCGTTCGTAGCCGAGCTTGCACCGGATCAGGAAGCGGCGGCGGCGGCCGCCCTGGAGCGCGCGCGCATGCGAGGCGCGGTTGCAGGCGGCGTAGGAGCGCCGCCGCTTGTCGCCGGCGCGGACGCCGGGCGGGCCGGCGCGGCCGAGCGACGGCTGCGCCTGGGCGCCCGGGGCCGCAGCCGGGGCGGCAATCGAGAGGGTCTCGGGACCGATCACGCAAAGGGCGGCGAGGCAGGCCAGCGTCGTGAGCTTCATGTCGATCGGGTCTCACCACGGGGTCGAGTTAGGCTCGGGGGTCGAGTTAGGCTCGGGGGTCGAGTTAGGCTCGGTCGCGCGCAGCGAAGGGCCGGCGCTTCGCTGCCGTTCGAGGATATGAGCCTCGCGGGGCGGTTGCCAACCCTCGCGGCGCCGCAGAGCACGACGCGCGGGCCGCCTTCGCGATCACGAACGCTTGGCCGCGCGCCTCCGGGGCGTCGCCGATTTGGCCGCGCGCCTCCGGGGTGTCGCCGATTTGGCCTCACGCCTCCGGCGCGTCGACGATCGGGTCGTAGCGGGCGGCATCGAAGCCGAGCAGGTTCCAGCTCTGCGCCATGTGCGGCGGCAGAGGCGCGCTCACGTCGATCGGCTTGCCGGTGCGCGGATGCGGGATCACGATCCGGCGGGCGAGCAGGTGGAGCCGGTTCTGGATGCCGCCGGGGAGCGCCCAGTTCTCGACCGAGAAATACTTCGGGTCGCCGACGATCGGGTGTCCGATATGGGCCGCGTGCGCGCGCAGCTGGTGGGTCCGCCCCGTCACCGGCTTGAACGACAGCCACGACACCTTCTGCGCCGCCTGGTCGACGGTGGCGTAATAGGTCAGCGCGTGGGTTGCGCCCTCCTCGCCGTGCTGGGCGATTCGCATGCGGGCGTCGGCGTCGGTCGGCTCCTCCTTGACGAGGTAGGTCGAGACCCGGCCCTGCGGCGTGCGCGGCACGCCGGCGGTGAGCGCCCAGTAGATCTTCCGCGCCGCGCGCGAGCGGAAGCTCTTGGCGAGCGTCGCCGCCGCGACCCGGGTCTTGGCGACGATCAGGCAGCCGGCGGTGTCCTTGTCGAGGCGGTGGACGAGGCGCGGCTTCGAGCCGTCGGGGCCGGCCAGCGCCTCCAGCAGCCCGTCCACGTGCCGGACGGTGCCCGAGCCGCCCTGCACCGCGAGGCCGAAGGGCTTGTTCAGCACCATCATGTCCGCGTCCTCGTAGAGGACCAGCGAGCGGATGAATTCGGCGTCGTCCTGGTCGCGGACCGGGTTGCGCGGGCGGTCGGCCGGCTGGTCGAGCTTGAGCGGCGGCACCCGCACGGCCATGCCCGGCTCGAGCCGGTCGTTCGGCTTGGCACGCTTGCCATCGACGCGCAGCTCGCCCTTGCGGACGATGCTCTGCACGCGGGCGAAGGGCAGTTGCGGGAAGCGGGCCGTGAGGAAGCGGTCGATCCGCATCCCGGCCTCGTCGGGTTCGACGGTGAGCGTCTGCACGCCGGAGGCGAGCGTCGCCGAGGCCGCCGCGCGCTGCTGGCGCCGGGTCGGGCCCTCGACGGGCGCCGCGGGGGCGTCCTCGACGGGGCGCGGACGGGCGGCTCGGGCGAGGCTCGGACGCGCGCGGGCCGGCGCGCCGTCCGCGTCCCCCGACCCGGGGGGCGGAGCTCGCCGAGGCGCGCGGGCGGGCCGGGGCGCCGGCTCGGCACCCTCGACCTCGCCCCAGGGCGAGCGCGCGGTCGCGTCGTCGCCGCGCAGCTGGGCCGCGCGCTGGGCCGCCGCCAGGGCCGAGGTGCGCGGGCCGGTGCCGGCCCGCTCCGGGCGGCCGAACCGGGTTTTTCCGGGCGCGCCGGAGCGGGGGCCGCGGCTCGCGCCCTTGCTCGCCGCAGCCTTGCCCTCGGCGGATTTCGGCGAGGGCGGCCGGCCGGAGCCCTTGCCGACGCTCTTGCCTGCGCCTTTGCCAAAGCCCGTCCCCGGACCCTTGCCCGAACCCTTGCCGCCGCGTGGTGGATTGCCTGTCATGCAAGCGCGTTAACACCCGCCCGCACCGGCGACAATTCGCGCCGCCCGCACGGCAGGCCGGCGTCGGGTCGTCCTGCCGTTCGGCACCGTCGGGGATCCGTCGGTCGGCAGCCCTCGGGGGCTGATGCCTTCGCCCTCACGCCGACCGGCGGATCGCCTCGAGGGTAAGCCCGATGCCGACCGAGCCGAAGGTGTCGCCTTCCACCACGCGGGCGCCCGGCAGGCAGGCGGTGAGTCCCTGGCGGACATGCGGCAGGCCGGTGGAGCCGCCGGTGAGGAACAGCGAATCGATCCGGTCGGCGGTGAGGCCCGCCTGGGCGAGGCAGCGCCCGACCCGCTCGGAGATCCGCGTCGCCAGGGTGTCGGTGTGGGCGACGAGGGCGGTCCGGTCCACGGGGGCGGCGAGCCCGGGCTCGACCCAGTCGAGGTCGACGTCCGAGGCGCCGTCGTTCGAGGCGGCGATCTTGGCGCCCTCGACGGCGATGGCCAGCGAATGCCCGCGCTCCAGCTCGACCACCGTGCGCAGCCGCTCGACGAGGTCCGGCCGCGCGCCGTCGCGGATGATCTCGGCGATCTCGCGCAGGGTCTTGGGGTTGTAGAGCCGGTTGATGCTCGACCAGGTGGCGAGGTCGTGGAAGTAGGCGTTCGGCACCAGCAGCTCGGCCCGCTTCATCGGGCTGCCGAGGCCGAGCAGCGGCATCACCGTGCCGAGACTGAGGAAGCGGTCGAAGTCGGTGCCGCCGATGCGCACGCCGTCGTTGGCGAGGATGTCGTCGGCTCGCTCCGCCTTGGCGTGACGCTCGGGCGAGAGGCGCACGATCGAGAAGTCGGAGGTGCCGCCGCCGATGTCGGCGATCAGCGCGATCTCCTCGCGCCGGACGCTCTGCTCGTGGTCGAGCGCCGCCGCGATCGGCTCGTACTGGAACGAGACGTGGCGGAAGCCGATGCTTTGCGCGATCTCGCGCAGGGTGTCCTCGGCCCGGCGGTCGCCCGCCGCGTCGCCGTCGACGAAGTGCACCGGACGCCCGTGCACCACGGTGTCGAAGGTCTCGCCGGCGGCGGCCTCGGCCCGCGCCTTCACCGCGCCGAGGTAGCGCCCGATCACGTCGCGGAAGCGCACGCGCTCGCGGCCCACCGGCGTCGTCTCGTCGATCAGCCCCGAGCCCAGCACCGACTTGAGGCTGCGCATCATCCGGCCCGGCGTTCCCTCGACGTAGGCCTCCGTCGCCGCCCGCCCGATCACCGCGGCGCGGTTCGGCTCGAAGAAGATCGCGCTTGGGATGGTGAGGTGGCGCCCCTCCAGGGGAACGAGGCGCGGACCCGCCGGGGCGCGGTGTCCGAGCGTCGTGTTCGACGTGCCGAAATCGAGGCCGCAGGCCGCCATCAAGTGTCGTCTTTCGCCGGTGTTCGTGGGGGCGGCTGCCCTACAGGCTGGCGGGCGCGGGGTCCAGCGCTTCAGAGCCAGCGCGGCCCGAGGAACAGCGCGAGCGCGACCACGAGCCAGGCGCAGAGCCCGCCGAGGAGCGCCAGGCGGTAGTCGAAGGATCCGCCGATCCACCACGCCACCGCGAGGAAGACTAGGTAAGCAGGAATCGTGCGAAAGCCCGCCAGGCAGGTCTCGCGGAAGGCGCCGGCCTCGCCCTTCGCGCCGACCGCCAGCAGGGCGATGATCGCGAAGGTCGGCGCCAACGGCAGGATGCCGGGCAGGACGTTGCCGCGACGCGACGCCAGCACGATCGCCATCGTCACGAGGCCGCCGGCCACGCCTTTGAGCAGGACGTCCACGGCGCCGATCACCCCTCCCCGCGCCGTTCCCGGCGCAGCTCTTCCCAATGCGCGAGCCGGTCGCGGTAGCGGCTTTCCATGCCGCGGTCGGTCGGCATGTAGAGGTGCTGGCGGCCGAGCCGTTCCGGCCAGTAGTCCTGGCCGGAGAACGCCTCCGGCTCGTCGTGGTCGTAGCGGTAGCCCTCGCCGTAGCCGAGCCGCTTCATGAGCTTGGTCGAGCCGTTGAGGATGGTGCGCGGCGGCGGCAGCGAGCCGTGCTCCTTCGCGATGCGGGTCGCCGCCTTGTAGGCCTCGTAGGCCGCGTTCGATTTCGGGGCGCAGGCGAGGTAGATCACCGCTTGCGCCAGCGCGAGTTCGCCCTCGGGGCTGCCGAGGAAGTCGAACGCGTCCTTGGCGGCCGTCGTGATCACCAGGGCCTGCGGGTCGGCGAGCCCGATATCCTCCACCGCCATCCGCACCAGGCGCCGGGCGATGAACAGGCGGTCTTCGCCGCCGTCGAGCATCCGGCACAGGTAGTACAGGGCCGCGTCCGGGTCCGAGCCGCGCACCGTCTTATGCAGCGCGCTGATCAGGTTGTAGTGGCCCTCCTGCGCCTTGTCGTAGATCGGCGCGCGGCGCTGGACGAGGGTCTGCAGCACCTCCGCGTCGAGGATCTCGTCGGGCTTGGCCGAGCGCCAGATCTCCTCGCACAGAGTCAATGCCGCGCGCCCGTCGCCGTCGGCCATGCGGACCAGGACGCCCCGGGCCTCCTCGGTGAGCGGCAGCGCCTGGCCGGTCAGGTCCTCGGCCCGGGCGATCAGCTTGGCGATCGCCGCGTCGTCCAGCGCCCGGAACAGCAGGACCCGGGCGCGCGACAGCAGGGCGGCGTTCAGCTCGAAGGACGGGTTCTCCGTCGTCGCGCCGACCAGCGTCACCGTCCCGTCCTCCATCACGGGGAGGAAGGCGTCGAGCTGCGCCCGGTTGAAGCGGTGGATCTCGTCGACGAAGAGCAGCGTCCCCTGCCCCGTCGCCCGGCGCTTGCGTGCCCCCTCGAACACCTTGCGCAGGTCGGGCACGCCGGAGAAGATCGCCGAGATCTGCTCGAAATGCAGGTCGGTCTCGTGCGCGAGCAGGCGCGCCACGGTGGTCTTGCCGGTGCCCGGCGGTCCCCAGAACACCAGCGAGCCGAAGCTTTTTCCGCGCAACAGCCGCGTCAGCGCCCCGTCCGGGCCGGTGAGGTGGTCCTGGCCGACGACCTCGGCGAGCGTGCCCGGCCTGAGCCGGTCGGCGAGCGGACGGGGCGCCGAGGCGTCGAGGCCGGCGGTTGCGAAGAGGTCGGGCATGCCCGCATCAACACCCTGCGGCCCACGCTCGGCAAGAGGCGCCGCCCGGCAGAAGCCGACGGAAGCGCGCCGCCGGCCACCCGGCCGGGCGGAGCCCGTGCGACACCATCGCCGCAACCGTCTTCGTTTCGGAAAACACCCTGTTAACTCAAGCGGACGAAGTGTTCGTCCGGACGCAGCGAAAGCAACGGTGACGCCGCGAGCGGCCGTGCCGCGTGAGAATCCCTTAAGTCCACCGGTGGTCTTGTCGAGCCCGCTCACGGGGGACGACGCATGATCCGGAAACGCGGCAGCTGGGGAGAGGGAGAACTCTACGAGGCCCTGTGCCTGCTGATGATCTGCGGCTGCCTGTGGATCATCGGCATCCAGTTCCAGGTCTTCTCCAGCCTCAACGCCTTCATCCACGCCAACGACCTCTCGAACGCGTTCATGCTGGTCGCCCTGATGGGCCTGGCCGTGTTCGCGGCGAGCCTGCGGAAATCCCTGCTCCTGCGGGTGGCGATGCGCGAGCGCGACATCACTGCCGCCGAGGCCGAGGCGGTGGCGCGCCACGACGTGCTGACCGGCCTCGCCAACCGCCGCCTGTTCCTGGAGACGCTGGAGCGCCGCCGGGCGGCCGCGAGCCTGGTCCCGACGCAGGCCGTGCTGCTGGTCGACCTCGACCGCTTCAAGCCGGTCAACGACATCTACGGGCATGCGGCCGGCAACGCCGTGCTGTGCGCGGTGGCCGAGCGCCTGTCCGCCCTGACCCCCGAGGGCGGCCTCGCGGCCCGCCTCGGCGGCGACGAGTTCGCGCTGCTCGTGCCGCTCGACGGCGGCAGCGACGGCCTGTCCCGCCTCGCCCAGGCGGTGATCGCCTCCATCGCCGCGCCGATCCAGTGGCAGGGCAACGAGCTGAAGGTCGGCGCGACCATCGGCATCGCCCTGATCTCGGCCGACCAGGCCGACGCCGACGTGGTGCTGCACGCCGCCGACCTCGCCATGTACCAGGGCAAGAAGGACGGCCGCGGCGTGTTCCGCGTGTTCAAGAGCGCGATGGACCTCGAGCTCAAGGCCCGCGCGCAGCTGGAGAGCGAGTTGCGCGAGGCGATCGCGAACGGCGAGATCGAGCCGTTCTACCAGCCCGTGGTGACGCTGCCGGAGAAGACGCTGGTCGGCGTCGAGGTGCTCGCGCGCTGGCGTCACCCGGTCCGCGGCCTGCTCGCCCCGGCGAGCTTCATCGGGATCGCCGAGGAGACCGGCCTGATCTCCGAGCTCAGCATGAAGCTCCTGCGCCAGGCCTGCCTCGACGCCCGCGACTGGCCGTCCCACTTCCAGCTCGCGGTGAACATCGCGCCGCAGCAGTTCCAGGACCGGTGGCTGTGCGAGCGCATCCTCGCGATCCTCACCGAGACCGGCTTCTCCCCGAGTCGCCTGGAGGTCGAGATCACCGAGACGGCTCTGGTCCAGGACCTGGAGGCGGCCCGCACGACCCTGACCTCGCTGCAGAACCTCGGCGTGCGCATCGCCCTCGACGACTTCGGCACGGGCTATTCCAGCCTCTACCACCTGCGCGAATTGAAGTTCGACAAGCTCAAGATCGACCGCACCTACGTCGACACGATCACCATGAGCGCGGAACGGGCCAAGCTCGTCGACGCGATCATCAAGCTCGGCGCCAGCCTCGGGCTCGTCACCACCGCCGAAGGGATCGAGACCGACGCCAGCGTCGACTGGCTGTCGGACCAGGGCTGCGACTACGGCCAGGGCTACCTGTTCGGCGCGCCGATGCCGAAGGAGGCGATCACCGCCCTGATCGGGGCGCCGGTCGAGGAGATCCAGGCCAAGGCCCTCGCGCTCCAGGCCGCCTGAGCGAAGCCCAAATCCGCCATCCCGAAGGGATCGACCGAATTTTGGTATGAAGGCCGGGCTTCGGCCCGTCTTGCCCCGCCTCAGCCGCCGAACATCGAGGTCAGCACCTCGCCGTTGCGGTTGATCGCGACCTCCCAGGCGTTCTGGACCGTGCGGGTGGCGCGCTCGACGTCCTTCGTCGTGGAGACCGGCTGGCCGTTGATCGAGACCAGCATGTCGCCCTTCTGCAGGCCGGCGCGGGCCGCGATGGAGTTCTCGTCGACCGCCTGCACCGCGACGCCGTCGACGGGGAAGTCCACCAGCATCTCCTCGGCCACGGCGGGCGAGGTGTTGATCAGCGTCGCGCCGAGGAACGGCGAGCGGGTGCGGACCTTGAGCACGTCGCGCGGCCGCGTCTCGGGCGCCGGCACCAGCTTCACCGGCAGGGTGCTGCGGCTGGTGCCGCGCAGGATGCCGAACTTGGTCTGGCCGGTGATGCCCTTGAGCGCGAATCGGTAGCCGAAGGCTTCCGGGTCGTCGACGTTTTGGCCGTCGACGGTCAGGATCAGGTCGCCGCGCTTCAGCCCCGCCTCGTCGGCCGGGCTCTTGGCCTGCAGGCTCGCCACGAGGACGCCGGTCGGGTGGTCGAGGCCCATGCTCTCGGCGATGTCCGGCGTCACGCTCTGGACGCGCGCCCCGAGCCAGGGCCGCCGCACGGTGGTGGCGCCGTTCTTGGCGGTCTCGACCACGGCCTTCACCATGCTCGCCGGGATCGCGAAGCCGATGCCGTGGCTGCCGCCGGACTGCGAGTAGATCGCGGTGTTGATCCCGACCAGGTGCCCGCGCAGGTCGACGAGCGCGCCGCCGGAATTGCCCGGATTGATCGCGGCGTCGGTCTGGATGAAGAACTGGTAGTCCGACGAGCCGACCTGGGTGCGCGCCAGCGCGGAGACGATGCCCTGCGTCACCGTCTGGCCGACGCCGAACGGGTTGCCGATCGCCATCACGAAGTCGCCGACCTCGAGGCCCTCCGAATCGCCGAACGGCATCGCGACGAGGCCGCCGGCCGGGTTGGTGATGCGGATCACGGCGAGGTCGGTGCGCGGATCGCGCAGCACGATCGTCGCCTCGAACTCGCGCCGGTCGGCCAGCGAGACGCGGACCTCGTTCATGTTGTCGATGACGTGGTTGTTGGTGATGATCAGGCCCGACCCGTCGACGATCACCCCCGAGCCGAGGGATTTCTGCGCCCGCTCGCCCGGGGAGCCGCCCTGCCCGCGCCCGCCTTCCGCGCCGAAGAACCGGCGCATGAACTCGTCCATGGCGCTGGTGCGGGCGTTGGGCCGCTTGTCGATGTGCGAGGCGTAGACGTTGACCACCGAGGGCGCCGCCCGCTTCACGACGGGGGCGAAGGAGAGCTGCACCTCGCCCTTGCTTGCGGGCGCCGCCTTGTCGGGCGTCGCGAGCCGGGCCGGCGGCGCGTCCGAGGTCTTGTCGGGCGTCTTGTCGGGCGTCCTGGCCATCTGCGCGGCGGCGGGGCCGCCGGCCAGCATCAGCGCGACGGCCAGGGCGGCGAGGGAAGACGGATGGGGCATGCAGGACTCCGGGCGCTCGAGGCCGTCGGGGCGCCGGGCCGTCCGCGCGGTGGGACGGCCCGGACCGACATGCGATCGCGGCCTGTCTATCGCGGTCGAATGCGGCGCGCGAGAGCCCGGTCCGCCGGCCCGCGCACCGCGGCTCAGCCCTTCAGAAAGGCCAGCAGGTCGGCGTTCAGCCGCTCGGCGTGGGTGAACGGCACCGCGTGCGGCGCGCCCTCGTAGACCACGAGCGTGGCGCCGGGGATCGCGGCGGCGGCTACTTTGCCCGACACGTCGATCGGCACGGTCTGGTCGTCGTCGCCGTGGATTACCAGGGTCGGCACCCTGAAATGCGTCATGTCGCCCCGGAAGTCGGTGGTGCCGAAGGCGGTCACGCAGGCCGTCGTCGCCTTGGGCGAGGCCAGCATCGCCAGGTTTCCGGCCCAGGTCATCGTCTCGGCCGAGACTGGGGAATGGAACACGCCGGCGCCGAAGAAGGTCTTGGCGAAGTTCGCGAGGAAGGCCGGGCGGTCCTTCCGGAGTCCGTCGATCATGCCCTGGAAGACGCCGCCGTCGACGCCGTCCGGGTTGTCGCCGGACTTGAGCATGTAGGGCGTCACCGCCGAGACCAGCACGGCTTTCGTGACCCGTGCGCCCGCGTGGCGGGACATGTAGCGCGCGATCTCGCCGCCGCCCATCGAGAAGCCGACGAGGGCGACGTCCTGGAGGTCGAGGCCGTCGAGCACCGCCTTCAGGTCGTCGGCGAAGGTGTCGTAGTCGTAGCCGGTCCAGGGCTGGTCGGACCGGCCGAAGCCGCGCCGGTCGTAGGCGACGACCCGGTAGCCGGCCTCGGCCAGCGCCGGCATCTGGTGCTCCCACATGTCGGCGTCGAGGGGCCAACCGTGGATCAGCACCACCGGCCGGCCGGTGCCCCAATCCTTGACGTAGAGCCGGGTGCCGTCCCCGGTCCGGATGAAGGCCGTGTCGCGGATGGCCATGTCTCGCTCCTGCTCGGATATCCGTCGGCGGCTGTCGAACGATGCCGGGACGCCTGTCGCGGACGGGAAGCAACCGGCCGCGTCGAACGTTCCGAGGGAGCGGACCCCATGACGCCGGATGGCCGGAGGCGCGCTCGCGCCTCCGGCCATTCGATGCCGTGGAAGTCCTGGAGAGTCCTGCCGAAGCGGTGGGAGCCTCAGGCGTCCTTCTTCTTCCGGGCGGCGCGGGGCTTCTTGGCGGGGGCGTCGGCCTCGCTTTCGGCTGCCGCCTCCTCGGTGACCACCGGCTCGGGCGCGGCGGACTTCGCCACGTTCTTGCGGCGCTGCTGGCCGAGGCCCAGGGCGCGGGCGAGTTCGGAGCGCTGCTCCGAATAGCTTTGCGAGGTCATCGGATAGTCGGGCGCGAGGCCCCACTTGGCGCGATACTGCTCGGGCGACAGGCCGCGCAGGGTGAGATGCCGGCGCAGGGTCTTGTACTGCTTTCCGTCCTCGAAGCTGATCAGGTAATCCGGCGTCACCGAGCGTCGGATCTCCGGCGCGGTCGCCTTCGGCGGCCCGACCTCGGCGACCGGCCCGTTGGCGCCCGAGACGCCGACGATCGCCTCGTGCACATCGCTCAAGAGCTTCGGCAGTTCGACGCTCTGGACGTGATTGTTGCTGACATAGGCGGAGACGATGTCCGCGGCCAACGTGATGAAACGGGCCCTGTCGACGTCTGGTTCGCTCATGTTGTTCGGTCCGTCATTGTGAGTTCGAATGATAGTGCCGACCGTAAGCTCAGTTTTGTTGGCGGGCAAGATTATTTCGTGGTTTTCGCCCGTTTTTCGAGGAAATCCACCGGGATCGGCGGTACTCCGGCGCTATCCTCTGATCAAGAGCCGCGGCGATGCGCACAAACGTTCGGGAATGTAGCCCGGATTGAACTAAATTGTGCGCAATTGTCCGTCTGTGCCCTATTGAGCGAACGTTGTTGGGATAAATTGCCGGTGTCGCGCGCGCATCGATTGTGCGTGTCCGAACGCCGAACGCCGTATCGATGAGGTAGCCCTGGGATGCATTTTGCCGCGTCCGCCCCCGACGCGGAGTTGCACGGTGCGACGATGTCCGGATCGAAAGACGGCGCGATCTTCACGCCGAACATCGCGCGAGCGCGCTGCGCGGTCTAAGTCCGACCAATCGATGGACGGCCCGGGCCCAGGAGCGGCATCGGGCTCGGATCCACGTCGAAGCCATCCGGGGAGCGACCGGACGGGCTTAAAATTGGAGCGTGGTAGTGTGGGAAAGGCTTGCTGGGGCGAAGCCGGCGCGTGCGCGCGGCAGCGTCGGCGACCGCTCGATCCTATTCGACCCGGTAGTGCCGCCCCGACGCGGCGCCGCCTCGGCCGGGCTCGCCCTCGGCGCCTGGGGACGACGGCGAGGGCTATGCGGCGGCGTTCGGCGGCGGCGCGGGTCCGGTCGGCGCCTAGCGTGCGTAGGCGTAGACGGATGCGGCGGAGGCGACGGGTCCTGCGACGGTGGAGAAGACGCTGACGACCTTGGAGACTTCGGTGAAGGGGGCG
>NZ_BPQG01000073.1 GCF_022179125.1 Methylobacterium cerastii | reverse complement strand
GTGGAACCGGGGGAGGATCATGATCAGCCCCATGGCCCTCGGTTAAGGCAATCGCTCGACCCAAGACGATAAAACCCCAAACCCGCTGAGCTGACAAAGTGGCCATGGCTTATCTAGATGAACGCCTGGTCGGTCGTTGGTGTCACTCATCCGAGCCACTATCGATCCTCTCGAGGACCCGGCCGCGAGAGGTCTGGCTTGGGAACTGCGACCGTATCCTGCTACCGAGCCGAAGGGCCGCCTCTGTCGGCAGAGCGAGCGTATGGCTTCGAAGCGGCCAAGATTTCTGTGACGCAGCCTCTCGACAGCATCGCGAGCGTGCTCGAGGGTACCGGGGAGTAACGGGTGCTGCGGCGGGTTAGACCGGCCGTCGCGTGCGTTGGTACGCCAAATGAGCCAACGTTCATCGGTCTGACCCTCGACACGGAGAGGACTGGCATCGATCACAGCTGCGACGCGGTGATCGGGCTTGGCACAATCACGTTCGAGTGCGGCGCAAGCGACCGCTTCGACAGTGTGATCGAGCCCTACCGATTTGCGTCGAAACCGTTCGCGCGTTCCATCTCGAAACGGCGGTGCCGGCGCCCGAGGCTATCGATCTGTGTATCCTCATCGACGACCGCAAAGCCGCGCGCTTTGTAAAATTTCACAGCGAAGATGTTATCTGCGAAAACGTGAAGCCCGAAGCGTCGATGACGGTCCTGTGCCGCTCGTAGAAGAGCTGATCCACAACCGGCGCTGGCACGAGAGACGTACAAAGCGGATATGTAGCCCCCATCGTCCACGGTGATGAAGCCGATCACTGCGCCGTCGAGCTCGGCAATCAAATTTTCGGCGTGTCCCAGCACAAGCTTCAGATACTGACGCGCCTTAAGCTGTTCACGGCGTTCTAGGAAAGAATGAGAGACGGGGAATGCCATATCTAAAACCGCGAGTACAGAAGATTCGTCACTGTCGCGCTGGTAGGGACGAATGTGCATTACCTGTAAGTCTCCTCCGCGATGAAAAGCCCTGCCGCTCGGATCAACGAAAGCTTACGCTCCATGCGAAGAATCTCGCCACGCGATGTCGTGAGATAGACGCTGCTATGGAGTGGCGGGTGGTCAAGCACGTCGTTGGTACAAAAAAGGAGGCAGCATCGCCGATGTCAGAGGCAGACGATTATCTCCGAGCGTTTCTCGATCAGGCAGCCGCGGAGGAAGCATACCTTGGCCGGCTGCGCGAAGCGAACGACGCTAAGCCGGGTGTCACGCTGCCCAGACCCGCATCAGCTCCCGCCGTGTCGTTGATGATCACGAACCAGCAACGAGCGGAGCTGCGGGCGCTTGGGTTTTCGGATGAGGCCGTTCGATTGATGACGCCCGCCGAGGCGCATGCGCAGCTTGGGCTGAGCAGGCCCAGCCTCTGAGCACGACATCACCGGTCTATGAATTTGAGAAAAGCCCTTCGACCTGACGGTCGCCGTTGTGCCAGCTCGGCAAGCGCGGCCGCGATCTTAGCTCCTCCGACGCCGTCGGGATCACAGGGGCCGCCATGCCAGGCCAGCATGGCCTTTGCGCACGATGGCGCGGTTGGGTTACCGCTCGCGCGAACGCCCTTGCAACCTGGTCTTGGGATCGCAGGTGCGTGGCGCCTGACGGATCGCCTCGGAAATACGAAGGGGTCCGCGCATGCAGATCAAGAGGAAGGACCTTGCAGACGCAGGCTCGCCGGAGGCGCTCGTCAAACGCATCCTACAGGCCGAGCCGAACCTTCCGGTGCCCGTGCCGATCCAGGAGCTGT
Source organism: Methylobacterium cerastii (assembly GCF_022179125.1). Lineage (GTDB taxonomy): Bacteria > Pseudomonadota > Alphaproteobacteria > Rhizobiales > Beijerinckiaceae > Methylobacterium > Methylobacterium cerastii. Next base: position 2,368 of record NZ_BPQG01000073.1, on the reverse strand, counting down.
GCGCGCGCCTCGGCATTGTGAAGATCGAGGACCTCGACACCGATGCGTTCGAGGGCGGCCTCGTCACCGACACGAAGCGGTCTGACGGCACCATCCTCGCCAGGCGCGGGGGCGAACCGCGTCGCCGCTTCACCATCGCGCACGAACTCGGCCACTTCCTGATGGCGCACCACATCCCCGATCAGCCCGACCGGTTCTCGTGCAAGACATCCGACATGCTGCGCATGACGGCCAAGGAGGGCGACCCGCGCCAGCGCAGAGAGGTCGAGGCCAACCGCTTTGCCAGCCTCCTGCTGATGCCTCCGCACCTCCTACGGGGGGCTATGACGGCGTTTCGCGAGCCCGATCTGCAGCACGTCCTTGCGCTCGCGCGCGACTTCGCGGTCGGTAAGGAGACGGCGGCCCGGGCCTACGTCCAGTACCACTCCGAGCGGATCGCCATCGTCGTGGCGGGCCACGGCCGGGTGCAGCGTTGCTACCGCAGCCTCTCCTTCCCGGCCATCGTCTGTGCCGTCGGAAGCCCGGTCCCGGAGCGATCGCTCGTTCACAGCCGTTCGCATCAACCGAGCATCCCGAGCGACATCGCGGCCTGCAGTGCTGATCTCTGGATCGATGTGAAGCGCGACCTCCATGTGCCGTCGCTCTACGAGCAGGTGTACCTCCAGCAGGGTGGCTTTGCGATGATCCTGCTGCGTCTCAAAGCCGTTCCGGAGGAGAGCGCGGAGGAGCGCAGGCTGGAGGAGGGCTGGCGCCACCGCTTCCATTCAGGGCGACGGTAGGCGACACTCCTGCAGGATCGGACGCTCCGCGCCGCTACGACTTCGGCTGAACCGATGTCAGCAGGATCAAATCGCGATCACTGGTACCAAGTCCTCGCAGGATCGTAGCCGTGATTCAGGACGTTGACGAAGGCGACGACTGGCGCTCAATCGCCACGCGTCCGCAGGATGCAGCGACCCTCGAAACGGCTCGGCAGCGCGCCCGCGAGCCTGATCGTGGCCGCGATGCGAACCGCCCTTCCGAGATTCCGAAGGCAGGATGGCAGGACATCCTGTGGCGCGCCGTGTGGGCTCTCCCGAAGGATCGTGTGCTCGCCACGGCCGGCGGCGTCGCCTTCTTCGCCCTGCTCGCCGTGTTTCCCGGACTCGTGGCCGTGGTCTCGATCTACGGGTTGTTTTCCGATCCCAACGTGATCAGCCAGCATGTCGGCCTCCTAACCTACATCCTCCCTGCCGCCGCGCTCGAACTGCTCTCCGAGCAGCTCGTGCGGATCGCCGCGCGAAGCACGGGTTCGCTGAGCCTCACCTCGACGATCAGCTTGCTGATTGCGCTCTGGAGCGCGAATTCCGGCGTCAGCGCCCTCTTCGATGCCCTCAACGTGATCTACCGGGAACGGGAGGATCGCACCCTGATCCGGTTCTACGCCACGACCTTTCTGTTCACCCTTGGCGGCGCGGCGTTCCTGCTCCTGACGATCAGCGTGGTGGTCGTCCTTCCGGCGATCCTGGCGCGCTTCGGGTTCGGGGGATTGGCCGACACCATCCTGTCCGTGGCCCGGTGGCCCGTCATCCTGGTCGTGGTCAGCCTGAGCCTGACGCTGATCTATCGCTACGGCCCGAGCAGGCGCCGGGCGAAATGGCGCTGGGTGACCTGGGGCAGCGCGCTGGCAGCGTTTCTTTGGGTCTGCACGTCTGGCGTGTTCTCCTGGTACGTGGCGAGCTTCGATAGCTACAATCGCATCTACGGGTCTCTGGGTGCCGGCATCGGCTTGATGTCCTGGATGTGGCTCTCGATCGTGGTCGTCTTGCTCGGCGCCGAGATCAATTCGGAAATGGAACGCCAGACCGCCCGCGACAGCACCGAAGGATGGCCCAAACCCCTTGGCGTCCGGGACGCCTTCGCTGCGGACAACGTCGGACCAAGTCAGGATAGGTGAAACCGATGGAGTGAATGGTCCGGCACCGGCTCGTGCGATTGCGCTCCGGTGTGCGCTGTCTCCTGGTGCATGGCGCTTATCTCTCATGCGAGTTGGCACTTCATTTGGTCCCGATGCGGCGAGGCGAGGTTCTCACCCCACGGTGAGCACCCCGGAGATGATCGCCACCCCGATCGCGAGCCAAGCCGCGTAGTCGCCGATCAGGCCGCTGTGCAGCAGCTCGAGGGTGCGGGTCGGCGCCGACTGCGTCGCGCGGAGCGGGCGGACGACGAGCTTCGGCAACCGCGTCCGGAACAGGCCGTAGCCCGCCCCCGCCAGGGCCAGCGCGACGGACGCCCAAGGTAGCCATGACGGCCCCTCGGCCAGCGCCGCCATGGTGGGTCGATGCATGAAGGCCGGGGCGGCGCGTGGGATCGTAAGCGGTGTCTGGAC
>NZ_BPQG01000072.1 GCF_022179125.1 Methylobacterium cerastii | reverse complement strand
CGGGTCTCGATCACGTCCATCTATAATCCTTAAATGAAACATATGGCATCGTAAGCGTTGTCTTTAGACCATAATTTCAGGCGTTTGCCTTGCTTGGTAGACCAAGAGCAACAGTCTGTCGAGATGGCACTGCTGATTTGGCTATTTCTGGTTCGACACCATTGAAGTGGTCTGCCCTTTTGGTATGGATTTTGAGGTTGCAGGAATGACAAGATGGTAAATCCTTCAAAACCCAAGGAGATCGTCGCCAAGCTACGGCAAGCGGACGTACTGATCTCAGACCCCGTTTCATAATGGGGTGAGCGGCAGGTGTCGCGGGCGTTGGGAGAGTGTCTGACGCTCACCCTGGATCGCCGATGTGGACCCCTACCGCTCGCACCGAGCTTGCGCGCGAAAGCCGCCCCTACGCAACCTGCCTCACCGACACTGAATGGGCCGTCGTTGGCGCGATGCTGCCTAGTCCCGCATCAAGGGGTCGCCCCTGGCGCTGGCCGATGCGGTCGGTGCTGGATGGCGTCCTGTATGTGTTACGGACAGGCTGCGCTTGGCGGCACCTGCCGCATGAGTTCCCACCCTGGTCGACCGTGCATCGCTGGTTCTTGCGCCTGTCAGCTTCGGGCGTGTTCGATCGCCTCGCCCACGCTCTCACGATGGACGACCGCGAGCGAGCCGGGCGTGAGGCCAGCCCGACGGGTGCCGTCATGGATGCGCAGGCGGCGCGCTCGGGCGACGTCGGCGTCGATGGAGAACGCGGCTACGATCCAGCTCGGCGTGTGGTGGGCCGCAAACGCCACGCGCTGACCGACACGGATGGCCGTCTTCTGATCGCCGCCGTCTCGCCTGCTGACCTCCACGACAGCCATGGAGGCGTTGCGCTTTTGCGTGCCTCGCGCGGTCTCTGGCCGTTCCTGGCGCACTGCTTCGCAGACCGAGCTTATCGAGGCGAGCGCGTCGGCACCGCGACGGCGATCACCATCGAGATCATTGCGCCCGACGAGGGACAGAAGGGCTTTGCGGTTCAACCGCGACGCTGGGTCATCGAGCGAACCTTCGGATGGATCAGTCGATGCCGCAGGCTCGCCCGTGATCACGAGGCGACGGCCTCTTCCGCACTCGCCTTCTTCGTCCTGGCAGCCGCCATGATCCTCGTCAGACGCCTGGCACGAGCGTTAGACCCCGTTTCATAATGGGCAGAGCAGCTTAGCTATTGGGTGAGCGGCGAGCATCGCAGGCGTTGGGAGAGTGTCTGACGCTTACCCAGGAACCCCGATGTGGACGCCCGCCGATCTGCGATCGGCCCGTCGCCCGCGCCGAGCTTGCGCGCGAGAGCCTGCCTTACGCAACCAATCTCAGCGATGCCGAGTGGGCGGTGCTTGCGCCGCTTCTGCCTGCGCCGTCCAGCACAGGCCGCCCATGGCGCCGGCCCCTGCGCGCGGTCTTCGACGGCATCTGCCGCTGGACTTCCCGCCGTGGAGCACGGTGCATCGCTGGTTCTTGCGTCTCTCGCAGACAGGCGTGTTCGAGCGCCTCGCTCATGCCCTCACGATGGCTGACCGTGAGCGCGTCGGACGTGAGGCCTGCCCGACCGGCTGTGTCGTCGATGCGCAAGCTGCCCGCTCGGGTGGCGTGGGGGTGGCCGGCGAACGCGGTTACGATCCGGCCCGGCGGGTCGTCGGGCGCAAACGCCACGCATTGACGGATACAGACGGGCGCCTGCTCGTGGCTGCGGTCTCACCCGCTGACCTGCACGACAGCCACGGCGCGATTGCCCTGCTTCGAGCCTCGCGCGGACTGTTTCCCTTCCTAGCCCACTGCTTTGCCGACCGTGCCTATCGAGGCGAGCGTGTTGGCGCAGCCACGACCATCACGGTCGAAATTGTCGAACCCAAGGAGGGCCAGAAGGGCTTTGCGGTGCAGCCCAGGCGGTGGGTCATCGAGAGGACGCTCAGTTGGATCGCCCGCTGCCGCAGGTTGGCTCGCGACCACGAGGCTACCCCGTCCTCTGCGCTCGCCTTCTTCGTCCTCGCCGCAGCCATGATCCTCGTCAGACGGATCGCCCGAGCTTTATGAAACAGGGTCTTATGAAACGGGGTCTTACGGGGCCAGAGCGTAGCCGATGCAATCCGCATGCTCATTGTGAGCTCGGTGACATACGACCGGGGGCGACGTGAGTTTGGCGGCCTTAAATTGGATCAAGTTCGGGGATACCGAGCCATACCCGTTAGGATAACCGCCCGGAGTTCGTTGCGAAGGTCGTCCAATTGGCCGGCTGCGTTCGCTCAACCAGCTTCGCCGGCCAAGCGACCCGTGGCGAAGCGGCCTACCGTGCAATAACTTTACCCTTGAACCACCTCGTGGGGGCGGATCATACGGTCAAGTGTGTGACCTCGTTAGACGACCCCAAACAAGTCAGCGTCAGCATCCTCGCGACCGTACATGTGGAATATCGCACAGTGCTAAGTGAGGGGGCCTTGTCGCGTAGCAGGCCCTTGACTGCCTCCTCTGCGAAGCCCTGCTGTCTTCGTCAAACGGCCGGCCGGCTGACGCCGTTTCGCCGAGCAACCTTGTACACGGTCAGACGCTCTACTGAGAGCAGCACGATACGCGCGCACAAGACTTGCTTGAGGCAGCGAGATCGATCGCCGGCGAGTAGGGTAAGCGCTGACCCATTGGCATTGTAGAGGAGCATGCAAACGATCTGAACCAGCGCTGAGCCTCACATGGATCACCGGACTCATGCATTCTTTGACCGCGTCACCGCGCTATATTTTATACGCATTACAAAGGACAGCCAAGCTTGAGCGGGAGGCACGAACAGGATCAGTCCGCCATCTCGATTGTCGCACTGCACACGTTTGAGTTAGATGCCCTCCTGATAGGATTTTACGAGGATCGAGGGTCAGGTGCAAATGGAAGCGGCGTCCGCCAAGAAGGCTCTTATGTTAATTTCTAAAGCGGGCAGCTATGGGTTTATAAACTTAAAGTTACAGGATCTACGCGAAAACAATTTTGTCGGCTCCCTAATCTTTCAAAGCAATTCCAAACTTGTAAATCCTATTCCCTCAGGTAAAATCACCGTGTGCAAGTTATTGATGAAAAATACAGCGATAATTTTTATGAGGTGCGATTTATAAGAGCGGTGACTTTATAAGAAATTAAGGATTATATATCGATACAAGTCAAACCTAATAATACTTAGAGCACTATAGAATATAATCTAAAAGAGGTGTAAATGAAAGCTATACATAAAGTTGCTCAAAAAATTAAAAAAATAGTTTATGAACAAAATGCAGAAAAAATAGAGACAAAACAAAAGGTAATAGAAAATCTATTACTAGACCAAGCCGAAAAACAAAAGGCAATAGAAAATCTATTACTGAACCAAGCCGAAAAACAAAATCAAATAGCGGTTCTTGAAAAAACTTGCTTGATGCTAAACAAAGAAGTATCAAATAACGAAGAAGTAATCCAGGACCTTAGAGCATCAGAAGCTATATATCGATCAAGCACTATGCATCTACTGAATGTTTTGCCCGCAAACATAAGGAGGAATTTTAGTTACATCCCAGATGGGCTTATTGGATTTGACGTTGTAAAGTATATTGAAGAAAACGAAGATCTTCGGGGGAATAAGGCTCACCCTGTCCGCCACTATCTGACACACGGCCATTCAGAAGGGCGATCTATATTTAAAGATGAAGGTTATGGCACGTTATGCTCCCACGTGTCAGGTGTATCTAACTCTGAATCGTTACAGTTGAATCGAATAGAAGATATAATATTGAAGAATGGCTGCTTACAGGCAACGTCTAACGATCCGAAAATATTCTATGACAGCGTACCATCTCTTCAGAGAGGATGGTATAGAATTTCTAGTTCCGTTAGAAATATACGGTCGATGCCATACGTTTTCTTTGATTTTGGCGACGGGTTCTCTAGTGCAGACAGCTGCTTTTTGTCTAGCGGGAGTGGTGGCTTACTAGAATGCATCGTATTTATAAACAAGCCCGCAAAGCAAGTACGTTTTGACCCAACTGAAGAAGTTGGAATTATTCGTCACTTAAACTTCTCTATTAAGTCCGTAAGTGAAATTTCGGTGCTTAAGGCCCAATTTGGCGAGGCATGGCGCCAAAGGAGCAGCATAACAAGCTTTTTCCCAACAATAAAAGAATTTTATCGCCTTAACACCGAGAGCAATATATACATATTGCCCAGCCATTATAGCAATTCTACTCATAGTAAAGACCCCTCATATAATCAGTGGATTAATAAATATGACTATATTTCTAGCAGAGATAAAGCGTCTTATTTAGTTAAAATAGATAATCTTCTGCATAAGCCTAAAATATCAGTGCTAATGCCGACTTATAACACAGATATTCATCTCCTAAAAGAAGCAATTCGATCGGTAACGTCGCAATTGTACAATAATTGGGAGCTTTGCATTGCCGACGATAATTCCACTGATGTCCGAGTGAGAAAGCTATTAAAGCGCTATGCTAAAAAGGAAAAAAGAGTCAAATTTGTTTCCAGAAATACGAATGGACATATCTGTGCGTGCACGAATTCAGCATTAGAAGTATCAACAGGAGAGTGGCTCGCTCTACTAGATCATGATGACGTTTTTACTGAAAATGCCTTGGCTGAAGTAGCTTTTGCGATTAACAAAAACACGAACGTTAATATAATTTATAGTGACGAAGACAAAATTACCGATGACGGTAAGTTTAGATATTCCCCTTTCTTTAAGCCTGATTTTTCAATCGACTTGATTAGAAGCCAAAATTATTTCAATCATCTTACTGTTTTTAGGGCTGATAAGGTGCGACAGGTTGGAGGTTGGGAGCTTGGCTTTGAAGGAAGTCAAGACTATAATATGATTTTGAAATTAATAGAATTGTCAAAGCCAGAAGATATTGTCCACATACCGAAAATTCTCTATCATTGGCGCTCAATCCCTGGTTCAGTTGCAATGGACCCTAGTCAAAAAAACTATCCTTTTGAGGCAGGCTATAGAGCTCTCAGTAATCATATTGCCCGCTCAAATATAAATGCCGAAGTAAAAAAATTAGAAGAAATTGGATGCTATCGTGTTAAATATAACATCGGCTCACATAAACCCCTTGTTTCCATTATCATACCTACGAGAGATCATGTAGATATTTTGCAAAAGTGTATAGACTCAATACTGGATAAAACAATTTATAGAAATTTTGAAATAATCATCGTTGATAATCAGTCGTGCGAGAATAAAACAATAGAATACCTCAACTCATTAGATGTAAATCTTATTACGGTTGTAAAATTTGATGAGCCATTTAATTATTCAGCTATGAATAATTTGGCAGTAAAGCACGCTCGTGGCGAACTAATCTGCTTGATGAATAATGACATCGAGATAATAAGCCCAGAATGGTTAGATGAAATGTCAAGTCTAGCGCTTCGTAAGGAGATTGGTTGCGTAGGCGCGAAACTCTACTACTCCGATGGAAGCTTGCAGCATGGAGGTGTTGTGCTTGGGCTTGGCGGAGTCGCTGGCCATTCACATAAGCATTTTCCAGGTGAAAGCCCAGGTTATTATTATCGGCTGAAAGTAACACACAATGTATCAGCGGTTACTGCTGCCTGCTTAGTAATAAGAAAGGAGATTTTTATTGAGGTTGGGGGATTAAACGAGATAGATTTGAAGGTCGCATTCAATGATGTGGATTTTTGCATGAAGGTGGATCGCGCCGGTTACATCAATGTGTGGTCTCCATTTGCTGAGCTATATCACCATGAATCAATTAGTCGGGGTGCCGAAGACTCCCCTCTGAAGATAGAGCGATTTAATAGAGAGATAGATTACATGAAAAACACTTGGGGGAATCAATTATCCAACGATAGATTTTATTCTGAAAATCTAACAAAGAATAGAGAAGATTTTTCTATAGCGGAGTGATATGTCGCTTTGGGGCTGAGGAAATAATTGTTATAGAAAGTGTTGTTTCCTCAGCCCGGTTTTTTATTCTCTGGTGGTAGATCTCCCATGGTTGGCTGGGCAATCTCGAGGTGTGATGGCATCAATTTCGCTGAAGTCGTTGCATGCCGAGGAACGTTATGGGACAGGTTTTTCACATCTGCGCTACGACTAGTGCAGTGACGCGGTCAGAGGATTCACGCGGGGCTTGATGCATGCGAGTCTGGGGGATGGCCCAGACCCTCTGCGTGCTCCTCGACAACGCCACCCAGTCGGCGCTTGCCACGATCGCCGGAGATCGATCCCGCCCTCTCAAGCACATCCTACGGGCGCGCATTGTCCTGCTCTCCTCCGAACGCCTGAGCGTGCAGGACGTGGCTCGACAGGCTGGCGTCAGCCGACCGGCCGTTTGGCGCTGGCAGCAGCGCTTTGCCGAGGAAGACGTCGAGGGCTTGCTGCGCGACAAGACCCGCCCACCCGGCACCCCGCCGCATTCCACTCGCACAGTGGCGAAGGTGTTGGCGCTGACCTGTTCGGAACCGCCGGACGAGGTCACGCACTGGACCGGCCGCGCCGTCGCTGCGCGGACCGGCATCTCACTCCGCTCCGTGCAGCGGATCTGGCAGGAGCACCGCCTGCAACCGCATCGGGTGCGGACTTTCAAGCGCTCGCACGACCCGGCCTTCGCCAAAAAAGTCGAGGATGTGGTGGGGCTCTATATGAACCCGCCCGCCCATGCCGTCGTGCTGTCCATCGACGAGAAGAGCCAGATCCAGGCCCTGGAACGCACCCGTCCCGCCCGGCCGCTCGGCCCCGGGCATCCTGCCGCTCAGACGCACGACTATACCCGCCACGGCACCACGACGCTGTTTGCCGCCCTCGATGTCCTGGAAGGCACGGTGCTCGGCCGCTGCATGCAGCGCCATCGCCACGGTGAGTTCATCCGTTTCCTCAACGCCGTCGAGGCGGCCGTCCCCGCGGGCAAGGTGATCCACGTCGTGCTCGACAACTACGGCAGCCACAAGCACCCAAAGGTTCGCGCCTGGCTCACCCGCCACCCGCGATGGACCTTCCACTTCACCCCGACCTCGGCCTCCTGGCTCAACGCCGTCGAGGGCTTCTTCTCCTCGCTGACACGCCGACGCCTGCAACGCGGCACCTTCACCGGCATCGTCGACCTGCAGGCCGCCATCAAACGCTACATCGCCGAGCACAACCGCAGCGCCCGTCCCTTCGTCTGGACAAAGCCCGCCGCCGCCATCTTCGATGCCCTCAACCGTGCCCCTGAACCATCCGTCTGAGTCAGGGCACTAGGCACACAGTGAAAGGAGCGCTACAGCGATCGCAAGTTTCGCTAAGCGATTTTGCCGCCCAGCATGGACTAGAGCGGCATCCGACCGGGCTGAATCAATAGGGTTTACCGGTTGGGGTTTGATGTGATTCTCTTCGCGGCTTTCGCAGGAGAGCCGCATGCCATCTGCCCTATCCGTCGATCTGCGCGAGCGTGTCGTGGCCGCCGTCGAGGAAGGCGCGTCGCGCCGTCAGGCGGCCAAGCGGTTCGGCGTAAGCCCGACCAGCGCGATCCGCTGGTACGAGAGCTTCGCGCAAGAAGGGCGGATCGCACCCAAGCCGATGGGCGGGGATCAGCGTTCGCAGACGATCGAAGCGCAAGCCGACCTGATCGTTTCGACCTACGAGGCCAAGCCCGAGATCTTCCTGACGGAGCTACAGGAGAAGCTGGCGAAGCGCGGCCTGCGGGTCGGAGTAAGCAGCCTGTCGCGCTTCTTCAAACGTCACGGCATCACGCGAAAAAAAACACCGGCCACGCGTAATTACCCACCCCCTTGCGCGGGTCGGGTTTCGCTGATTCCCTCGTGGGATGGGCCGAAGCGA
>NZ_BPQG01000071.1 GCF_022179125.1 Methylobacterium cerastii | reverse complement strand
CAGTGGCGGCCGGCAGCTTGAACGATGAAGGCGCCCGATCGGGCCCCTTCATCGTTCAAGCTGCCGGCCGCCACTGGCCTGGTTTTACTCCGCCACAGCGGCCTGGAATTGGTCCGCCCTTTACAGATCATATCGATTTTTATATGACGTAGATATGTATCAATATTTCTATAATATAATTCATAATCTTCAGACAGTCGATACGAGAATTATTGCGTAATTCATTATTCTAGAATTTGCAATTTGTGTCAGCGATCGGAATCAGAAAAGATCGACCCTGGGCCTGCATGTCGGGAAAATTTTTATTCACGAAGTAAGATTGTCACATTGACGTTTGAGCAAGGTATTACGGATCGCTTCAGCCTGCACGGCGCAGCCAAGGAGAAGTTCATTTGGATCGCGTTGCCCGTTACGCGCTTTATTTCACCCCCGCCCCCGGCTCGGCCCTCGCCACCTTCGGCGACGCGATTCTCGGCCTCGATCCAGCGCCCGGTCCCGATGCGCTCCGGGCAATCCTCGCCGCCAACACCGCAGAGCAGCGCGTCTACGGGTTCCACGCCACCCTGAAGGCGCCGATGCACCTCGCCCCGGGCGCGACCGAAGCGGATCTCCTCGCGGCGACCGCGGCGGTGGCGGCGCACCGGCTCCCGCTGCCCGTCGGCCCCATGCGGGTCGCCGCCCTAGGGAATTTCACCGCCCTGGTGCCGGAGGTGCCGCCCCCCGCCCTCGGCCTCCTCGCGGCCGAATACGTCGCCGCGCTCGATCCGCTGCGCGCGCCCCTCACCGAGGCCGAGCGCGCCCGCCGCCGCCCCGAGCGCCTCGACCCCCGCGGCCGGGCGCTGCTGGAGCGCTGGGGCTACCCGCACGTGTTCGAGGCCTTCCGCTTTCACATGACGCTCACCGGCCCCCTCGAGCCGGAGGACCTGGCGACCGCCCTACCCCTGCTGGTCGAGGCCGCAGCAAACCTGCCCGACCTCGCGATCGATGCCGTGAGCGTGGTCGTTCGGGACGGCGCCGAGCCGTTCCGCCTCCTGCGCCGCCTGCCCTTCGCCGCCTGACAGGACCTCGCCATGGCCTCTGACCGCCTCGGCCTCGAACCGGCCGTCCACCCTACGGCCCATCTCTGGGATTGCCGCCTCGGCCGCTACACCGAGGTCGGCGCGCGCACGCGCCTCAGCGACACGCAGCTCGACGACTATTCGTACATCGTCGAGGACGGACAGGCGAACTATACCATCATCGGCAAGTTCTGCTCCATCGCCTCACACGTGCGGATCAATCCAGGCAACCACCCGATGGAGCGGGCCTCGCAGGCACACTTCACCTATCGGGCCAGCGCCTACTGGCCGGGGGAGGCGGCGGACGAGCCAGCCTTTTTCGCCCGGCGCCGGGCTCTGTCCGTCACCATCGGCCACGACGTCTGGATCGGGCACGGGGCCGTAATCCTGCCCGGGCGGACCATCGGCACCGGAGCGGTCGTGGGCGCGGGGACAATTCTGACCCGCGACGTGGCGCCCTACACCATCGTGGTCGGCAATCCGGGCCGCGTCGTGCGGCGGCGGTTCCCGGAGGCGGTGGCCGACCGCCTGCAGGCCCTCGGCTGGTGGGACTGGGACCACGACCGCCTGCGCCGGGCCCTGCCGGACTTCCGCGCCCTGGCGATCGAGGCATTCTTGGAGCGCTACGAAGCCGAAGCACCATAATGTCGACTATCGGTTAGCCGGACAACTGTCATTTTACTGTCGCGCACTACGGGTCTACCGGCGTTCAACATGAATCGCCGGGAAACAGCATGCTGATCCTCGAAGATCTGAGCCGTCGATACGGCGACCGTCGCGCGGTGGATGGGATTTCCCTCGCCATCCCGCGCGGCCGCTTTGTCGGCGTGATCGGGCGCTCGGGCGCCGGCAAGTCGACCCTCCTACGGATGGTCAACCGCCTCGCCGAGCCGACGGGCGGGCGCATCCTGTTCGACGGCCTCGACATCACCGCCCTGCATGGCCGCGACCTCCAGCGCTGGCGGGCGCGCTGCGCGATGATCTTCCAGCAGTTCCACCTCGTTGGCCGCCTCGACGTGCTGAGCAACGTCCTGATGGGACGGCTCTCTGAGGTGCCCCGGCACCGCTCCCTCCTCAAGCTCTGGTCGGAGCGCGAGCGCGCCCTTGCGCTGGCCGCCCTCGACGAATTCGGCATGGGGGACTTCGCCGCCCACCGGGCGGACCAGCTCTCCGGCGGCCAGCAGCAGCGCGTCGCCATCGCGCGGGCGATGATGCAGGCTCCCGATCTGATCCTGGCCGACGAGCCCGTGGCGTCCCTCGATCCGCGCAACACCCGCATCGTCATGGATGCCCTCGCGGAGGCCAACCGGCGCCACGGCATAACCGTGCTGTGCAACCTGCACTCCCTCGACTTGGCCCGCAGCTACTGCGACCGCCTCGTCGGCCTCGCCGACGGCCGCCTCGTCTTCGACGGCGCACCTGCCGACCTCACCGAGGACGTCGCCCGCCAGCTCTACGGGCTGGAGGCGGGCGAGGTGCTCGACGCCCCCGCCGCGCCCGCACGCCCCCGGGCCTATCCCGCCGCCCTCGTCGCCTGATCCGTCACCTCCGACCCAGGACCCTGCCATGCTGACCCGTCGCACCCTCGCCGGAGCCCTCGCGCTCGCCCTCCTCGCCGTCCCGGCCGCCGCGCAGGATTGGAAGGCGACCTATCCCGAGCTGACCCTGGCGGTGATCCCGGCCGAGAACGCCTCGGGCACCACGGACCGCTACGCGCCGATGACCGCCTACCTGTCGAAGGCCCTTGGCGTGCCGGTAAAGCTGCGCATCGCCAACGACTACGCCGCAGTGATCGAGAGCCAGCGCGCCGGCAACGCCCAGCTCGCGTTCTACGGCCCCGCCTCCTTCGCCCGCGCGGTGATGACCGGCGTGAAGATCGAGCCCATCGTCAACCAGCGCCACGACACCGGCGCCTCGGGCTACTATTCAGTGATCTACGTGCGCGCCGACAGCCCGTACAAGACGATCGAGGACCTGAAGGGCAAGAACCTCGCCCTGGTCGACCCCAACTCCACCTCCGGCAACCAGGCGCCGCGCTTCTTCCTGCACAAGGCCGGCCACCCGGTGGACGCGTTCTTCGGCAAGACCGTCTATGCCGGCAGCCACGAGAACGCCGTCCTCGCCCTCGTCCAGGGCACCGTGGATGCGGCGGCCAACCTCTACAACACCGACACCGACACCATGGTCACCCGGATGGCCACCAAGGGCATGCTCAAGAAGCCCGACGGCTCGGCCATGGGGCAGGGCGATTTCCGCGTGGTGTTTAAGTCCGACTTCCTGCCCGAGGGGCCCTTCGCCATGCTGGCGAGCCTGCCGGACGACCTCAAGGCGCGCATCCGCGACGCCCTCGTGGCGATGCCGACGGCCGACAAGACGGCCTTCGACCGGCTTTCGGACGGCAAGGACCAGGGTCTCACCGCCGTAACCCTGAAGGATTATCAGCCGGTCATCGAGATGCTGAAGTTCAACGACGAGCAACGCCGCAAGTCCTGACCTGAGTTCGGGTAAGCCGCCTGTAATGACCGATGCCTGAGCGGATCACGTCCCTGCCCCCAGACCGGGCCGCCGCCCTTGCGGGGGCCTATGACGCCGCCGTCGCCGCAAGCCGGCGCCGGACCTGGGTCGGCCTCGCCGCGTTCGTTGTTCTCACTGGGCTCGCCGCCCAGGCGGCCGAGGTTCGTCCCTGGGTGCTCGCGGCTCATATCGGCCGCTTCACCGACTACATCGCCCAGATCCTGCCCCCCCTGACCCTGGCGAACCTGCCGGCAGACCTCGCCGAATGGTACTGGGGCTGGCCGAAATGGCTCGCGCTGTTGGGCGAGACCCTACTGATGGCCTATCTCGGCACCCTTCTCGGAGCGATCGGCGGGTTCCTCCTGTGCTTCTCCGCCGCCGCCAACGTAGCGGGTAGCCGGACGGCATGCTTCGTGGTGCGGCGCGGGCTGGAATTCTGCCGCACCGTGCCGGAGATCGTGTTCGCACTCCTCTTCGTCATCGCCTTTGGGCTCGGGCCGATGGTGGGCGTGCTGGCGCTGGCGATCCACACCACGGGCGCGCTCGGCAAGCTGTTCTCCGAGGTCGTCGAGAACATCGACATGAAGCCGGTCGAGAGCCTCACCGCCGGCGGGGCCGGGCGGATCGAGACCCTGCGCTTCGCGGTGCTGCCGCAGGTGCTGTCGAACTTCGTCTCCTATGGACTGCTGCGCTTCGAGGTCAACGTGCGGGGCGCCGGGGTGATGGGCTTCGTCGGTGCCGGCGGCATCGGGCAAGAGCTCCTCGTGGCGATCCGCAACTTCTACTACGCCGACGTCAGCGCGATTCTGGTCCTCATCATCCTCACCGTCATGGCGATCGATCTCGGCACCGAGCGCCTGCGCCACCATCTCCTCGGGAGCCTGCGATGACCGGGCCCGACATCGATGCGGCCGAGATCGCCGCCCTGCGCCGGCGCTTTCCAGAGAGCTTCCGGCCGGCGTGGCGTGGCCGCCTCGTCGCGGGCCTCGCGCTCGCCGGCCTCGTCGCCCTTGCGGGCTACGCGATGGTCCGCCTCGATTTCTCCGCCGCGCGCCTCCTCAACGGACTTGGCCGCCTCGGCGAGTTCAGCCTGCTGATGCTGCCCCCCGAAGCCGGCGGCCGGGGCTGGGCGTTTCTGCAGGCGCTGACCGAGACCCTCGGCATCGCCTTCATCGGTACGCTGACGGCGGCGCTCCTGGCGTTCCCGGTGGCGTTCCTGGCCGCCCGCAACGTCGTGCCCAACCCATTCGTGCACTTCACCGTGCGGCGCGGCCTCGACGTGGTGCGCTCCATCGACGTGCTGATCTGGGCGCTGATCTGGATCAACGTCGTCGGGCTCGGCCCCTTCGCGGGGGCGCTGGCCATCGCCTGCGCGGATTTCGGGGCGCTCGGCAAGCTGTTCTCGGAAGCCGTCGAGACCGTCGACGGCAAGCCCGGCGAGGGCGTCTCCGCCTCCGGCGGGGCCGAGCTTCACCGTATCCGCTTCGGCCTCATCCCGGCCGTGCTGCCCGTGCTCGGCAGCCAGGTGCTGTACTTCTTCGAGTCGAACACCCGGTCGGCCACCATCATCGGCATCGTCGGCGCGGGCGGTATCGGCCAATACCTGACCGAACTGATCCGCGTCCTCGAACTGCGCCAGGTCGCCTTTTTGATCCTGATGATCCTCGTGACTGTGGCGATCATCGACGCCGTCTCCGGTCGCCTGCGCCGGGCCCTGATCGGCGGCGCTGCGTGGTAGGCTTCACTCCACCACCAATTCTACGCGGTCGGCGGCGAACAGGCTGCGGGTGGCCTGGATGCGCTGGCCGTCCCCGTCTACGTTCACGCTCGACAGGACAATCAGGCTGCGGCCGGGGGCAATGTCGAGGCGTTCCGCCTCCTCGGGGCTCGCCGGGCGGGCGCCGATCCGGGTCGAGAGCCGGGTGTAGTCGGCGACCCCGAATCCCGCATAGGCACGGGTGATCGAGCCGCTGGCAGCGTAGGCCGCGTCGAAGCCGGCAAAGCGCGGTAGCGGCAGGCAGGTCCGGGCAGTCGAGATCGGCGCGCCGTCGGCCCGGTGCATGGTGTGAAGTTCGAGGATCGGTGTGCCGGGGGCGATCCCCAAGGCCTCAGCCCAGTCCGGTCCGGCGGGCATGGTTGTAGCCGCGATCAGGTCGCCCCAGGCCTCGCGGCCAGTGCGGGAAACGATCTCGGAGAATCGGGTCCGGGGACCGATCGGATAGGGGATCGGCCCCTGCTCGACGAAGCTGCCCTTGCCCTGCGTGGTGCGCACCAACCCATCCTCGGCGAGGACGCCGAGCGCGCGCCTTACCGTGTGCCGGTTCACGCCGAAGCGCGCGGCCAGGGCTGATTCGGCCGGCAGCTGCGCCCCGGCGGCGACCGCTCCGCTGCGGATCTCCGCCGCCAGCGCATCCGCAATCTGCCGCCACGCGGCCAAGCCGCCCCCACGCTGGAGCGCCGTCACGCCCGTGTCGCCCGCCTCATTCATGGGTTGCCTGCGTGGATTGCTCGCATGACGTCCTCGAAACCTCTTGCGTCCACTCCTCTACTTGTCTAAACATATAGACATGTCTGGAGTCCGATCAATGCCGAGTGTCAGCCAAACACCACCTCCGCACTCGATGCCAGACCTCGCCGCGCGCCAACGCGCAATGGCGCGGGCCGGCGAGGCGACCTCCGACGAATTGCGAGCTGCCCTGGCGCGAACCGGGGCCGTCACCGAGGCGCAGGACTTGCGCCCAACCGAGACGGGTCTGGTGATGGTCCGCGGGCGAATCGGTGGCGACGGACGGGCCTTCAACGCCGGCGAGGCCACGGTAACGCGCGCGGCGGTGCGCCTGCCCGGCGGCGAGACCGGCTTCGCCTACCATCTCGGCCGCGACCGGGTCCGCGCCCGCCTTGCCGCCATCCTGGACGCGCACTGGCAGCGCCCCGAGGCACGGCCCGCCCTGGAGGCGGCACTGGACGCCATCGCCGGGCGCCGGGCGGAAGCGGTGCGGCAGGCCGCCCGCAAGACCGCGGCGACGCGGGTGAACTTCTTCACCCTGGCGCGGGGAGAGGATTGATGGCGCACACTCTTGCCCACGGCTTTGCCGATCCCGTCCACGAGGGCCAAGCCGTGTTCCGCGCCGCGATGGACGCCCTGAGCCGGCCCGGCCAGATCCGCCCGCTGGCCACGACCCTGGCGCCGCCCGCTCCCCTCATTCCCGAGCTTGCGGCTCTGGCCCTGGCGCTGACCGATGCCGACACGCCGGTCTGGCTCGATGCGCCGCTGCGTGCCGAGCCGGCGGTTGCAGCCTTCCTGCGCTTCCACACCGGGGCGCCCCTCGTCGACGCGCCCGATCGGGCGGCCTTCGCGTTGATCGCCGATCCCGCTCGCTGCCCGGCCTTCGCGGCGTTCTCGCAGGGCACCCCGGCCTACCCGGATACCTCCGCCACCCTGATCCTCGCCGTGGAGACCTTGTCCAATTCCGCCGGTCCCGCTTTCGCGGGACCGGGCATCCGCGGCACCGCGCACCTCGACGCCGGTCCCCTGCCGGCCGACTGGGCGTCGCGCTGGGCCGCGAACCATGCGGCCTTCCCCCTGGGCCTCGACCTGCTCTTCGTCGCTTCAGCGCGCCTCGCCGGGCTGCCGCGCTCGGCGCGTCCCGTCGCTCTGGAGGCTATGCCATGTACGTAGCCGTGAAGGGTGGCGAGGCCGCGATCGACAACGCCCACCGGCTGCTGGCCGAGGTCAGGCGCGGCGATCCGGCCGTGCCTGAACTCACGGTGGCGCAGATCCGCGAGCAGATGCGCCTCCTCGTCGACCGGGTGATGACCGAGGGCTCCCTTTACGACCCGGATCTGGCTGCGCTCGCCCTGAAGCAGGCGCGGGGCGACGTGGTCGAAGCGGTATTCCTGGTGCGAGCCTACCGCACGACGCTACCGCGCTTCGGCGCCACCGAGCCCCTCGACACCGGGGGGATGACGCTCGCGCGGCGCATCTCCGCCACCTTCAAGGACCTGCCCGGCGGCCAGGTGCTCGGCCCGACTTTCGACTACACCCACCGCCTCGTGGATTTCGCCCTGGAGGATGGCGCCGATCCGGCGCCCGCCGCTGAGGCCAAGCCGGAGGCCGATGCCGCCGCCTGTCCGCGGGTCACCGATCTCCTGGGCCAGGCCGGCCTGCTGGAGCCCTCGCCCCCGGACGAGGGCGCCCCCGTCGGCGACCTCACCCGCGAGCCGGTGGACTACCCGGCCGACCGCGCGCTCCGGCTCCAGGGGCTGGCGCGGGGCGACGAGGGCTTCATCCTTGCGCTCGGCTACTCGACGCAGCGCGGCTACGGCCGCACCCATCCCTTCGTCGGCGAAATCCGGGTCGGAGCCGTCGAACTCGAATTCACGCCGGAGGAGCTCGGCTTCCCAGTCAGCCTCGGCACGGTCGACCTGACCGAGTGCCAGATGATCAACCAGTTCCACGGGAGCGGCGCGGTGCCGCCGCAATTCACCCGAGGCTACGGCCTCGTCTTCGGCCAGGGGGAGCGCAAGGCCATGGCGATGGCGCTGGTGGACCGCTCGCTCCGGGCAGCCGAACTCGGCGAGGCGGTGGTGGTGCCGGCCCAGGACCAGGAATTTGTGCTGGCCCATTGCGACAGCCTTCAGGCGACGGGCTTCGTCGAGCACATGAAGCTGCCGCACTACGTCGACTTCCAGGCCGAACTCGAACTTGTCCGGCGCCTGCGCGCTGAGCACGCCGCCCTGGCAGCCGAGCCGGTCCAGGACGATCCCACCCTACGGGAGGCCGCCGAATGAGCCCGCAAGGTACCGTCACGGTTTCGGCCGGCACCGGCTATAACTTCGCCTATCTCGACGAGGGCACGAAGCGGATGATCCGCCGGGCCATCCTCAAGGCCATCGCGATCCCTGGTTACCAGGTGCCCTTCGCCGCCCGCGAGATGCCGATGCCCTATGGCTGGGGCACCGGCGGGGTGCAGGTCACCGCCGCGATCCTCGGCGCGGCGGATGTCCTCAAGGTCATCGACCAGGGCGCCGACGACACCACGAACGCGGTCTCGATCCGCCGCTTCTTCACCGCCACCGCCGGGGTCGCGACGACGACGCGGACGGCAGAGGCCACGGTGATCCAGACCCGCCACCGCATCCCGGAGGCGCCGCTGACCGAGGGGCAGGTCCTCGTCTACCAGGTGCCGATCCCCGAGCCCCTGCGCTTCCTCGAACCGCGCGAGACCGAGACGCGCCAACTCCACGCTCTGGCCGAATATGGCCTCATGCACGTCAAACTCTACGAGGACATCGCCCGCCACGGCCACATCGCAACCACCTACGCCTACCCGGTGGAAGTCGCTGGTCGCTACGTGATGGACCCCTCCCCAACCCCAAAATTCGACAACCCGAAGATGGACGACTGCCCCGCCCTCCAGCTCTTCGGGGCGGGCCGCGAGAAGCGCATCTACGCGATCCCGCCCTACACCCAAGTGCGCAGCCTCGACTTCGAGGACCACCCCTTTCGGGTTCAGAGATTTGACCGCCCCTGTGCCCTCTGTGGCGCCGAGGGCGTCTACCTCGACGAGGTCATCCTCGACGATGCCGGCGGGCGGATGTTCGTTTGCTCGGACACCGATCATTGCGAGACCCGCCGCGCCGACGGCCACACCGGAGAGGCCGCGTGATCGAACCCTTGCTTCCCGAGCCTTTGCTTCCCGAGACCTTGCTTACGGTCGAGGGCCTGACCAAGCGCTACGGCCACCGCCTCGCCTGCGACAGCATCGGCTTCACCCTCGATCACGGCGAGGTCCTGGCGGTTGTCGGCGAGTCTGGCTCCGGCAAGTCGACCCTGCTGTCGCTCATCGCCGGCGAGGTCGCGGCCGACGCCGGCTCCGTATCCTACCGCATGCGCGATGGCGCCACCCGCGACCTCGCGACCCTGAGCGAAGCCGAACGCCGGGCCCTGATGCGAACCGACTGGGGCTTCGTGCGCCAGGACGCGACGCAAGGCCTGCGCATGGCGGTCTCGGCTGGGGGCAATGTCGGCGAGCGCCTCATGGGGGTTGGGGACCGTCATTACGGCCGCATCCGCGCCACCGCCCTCGATTGGCTCGCCCGCGTCGAGATCGCCGCCGACCGGGTCGACGATCCGCCGACGCGCTTATCCGGCGGCATGCGCCAGCGCCTGCAGATCGCCCGTAACCTCGTCACCGCGCCCCGCCTCGTGCTCATGGACGAGCCGACTTCGGGCCTCGACGTCTCGGTCCAGGCCCGCCTCCTCGACATGATCCGGGGGCTGGTGGCCGAACTCGGCCTCGCGGTCATCATCGTCACCCATGACTTGGCCGTGGCGCGCCTGCTCTCGCACCGCGTCCTCGTGATGCGATCTGGCCGGGTCATCGAGACCGGCCTGACCGACCAGGTCCTCGACGACCCGCAGGCCGCCTACACCCAGCTCCTCGTCTCCTCGGTGCTCGCCGCATGACGCCTCTCCTCGCCTTCGAAGACGTGGCCAAGAGCTTCACCCTGCACCTGCGCGATGGGGCGGTGCTCCCCGTCATCGCGGGGGCCACCCTGGCGGTCCATTCCGGAGAGTGCGTCGTGCTCGGCGGCGCCTCGGGAGCGGGCAAGTCCTCGCTCCTCAAAATGGCCTACGGCAATTACCGCTGCCCGCAGGGAGCTGTCTGGGTCCGCGACGGCGCCCGCGTGGTCAACCTCGCAGCAGCCGCGCCGCGCGAGATCCTGGCCCTCCGCCGCACCACCCTGTCCTACATCTCGCAGTTCCTGCGGGTCATCCCCCGGGTCGGCGCCCGCGCCGTGGTGGAGGCTGCTGGGATCGAAGGGGGGCTTCCCCTCAAGGTAGCCCGCACCCGGGCTGGCGACTTGCTGTCCCGCCTCAACTTGCCCGAGCGACTGTGGGCGCTGCCCCCAGCCACCTTCTCGGGGGGCGAGCAGCAGCGGGTGAACATCGCCCGGGGCCTGATCGCCGCGCGGCCGATTTTGCTCATGGATGAGCCCACCGCATCCCTAGACGCCACGAACCGGGCCGTGGTGGTGGACCTCATCGCCGAGAAGCGCGCCGCCGGCACCGCCATCCTCGGCATCTTCCACGATGCGGACGTCCGTGAGGCAGTGGCGACGCGGATCGTCGACGTCTCCGCCTTCCGTGGAGCAATGGCGGCATGAACCAAACAGTGATTGACCGGAAGCACACCAGCATGACCGACCGGGTCGAAATCCTCGAGAACGCGCGCCTCGTTCTGCCCGACCGGGTCGAGACCGGCTGGATCGCAGTGGTCGATGGGCGCATCGCCGAGATCGGCACCGGCTCGGCCCCCGAGCACGGCCTCAATTGCGAGGGCGACACCCTCATCCCGGGCCTCGTCGAACTCCACACCGACCACCTGGAGAGCCACTATGCCCCGCGCCCCGGCGTGCGCTGGCACCCCCTTGGGGCGGTCCTGGCCTACGACGCGCAGATCGCGGCTTCCGGCATCACCACGGTGTTCGATTCGCTGCGCGCGGGCACCGACCCGGACGGGAGCGGTCTCGGGACCGAACTCGAGCTCCTCGCCGCCGCGCTTGCGGAGGCGCAAGACGCGGACCTGTTCCGGGCCGAGCACCGCACGCATCTACGCTGCGAGATTCCCTCCACCGACGTGGTCGAGACGGTGCGGACCTTTGCCGAGCGCTACGCCATCGGGCTGCTGTCGCTGATGGACCACACGCCGGGCCAGCGTCAGTTCCGGGATGTCTCTAAGTACTACGTCTATGCCGGGCGCGGCGGCCGCTCGTTGGAGGAGATCAAGCTCAGTACCGAGCGCAAGATGCGCGAGGGCCGCGCCCTCAACGCCGTGAACCGGCCCGCTCTGGTGGCGTTCGCCCGCGAGCACGGCATTCCGCTCGCCAGCCACGACGACACCACCCTGGCTGACGTCGCGCTGTCTCAAGAGGAGTCGGTGGTGCTCGCCGAGTTCCCCACCACCCTGGAGGCGGCCGAGGCATCGCACGCGGCGGGCATCACCGTGATGATGGGGGCGCCCAACCTGATCCGGGGTGGCTCGCATTCGGGCAACGTCGCGGCGCACACCCTGGCGGAGGCCGGCAACCTCAGCATCCTGTCCTCGGACTACGTGCCAGCGAGCCTTCTGATGGCGGCATTCGGGCTGCCCGAGCGCGTCCCCGGCATCAGCCTGCCCGACGCCATCGCAACCGTGACGGCCAACCCCGCCCGCGCCACCGGCCTGACCGATCGCGGGCGTCTGGAACCGGGCTTGCGCGCTGACCTCGTCCGCGTTCGCCTCGCCCGGGGCGTCCCGGTGGTGCGTCAGGTCTGGCGCGCCGGCGCGCGGGTGGTGTGATGGCGGGCGGCTTTGTCCTCGTGGTCGGCCCAAGCGGGGCCGGAAAGGACACCCTGCTGCGGCTGGCACGGGACGCGCTCGTTGGCGATTCCCGCTTCGTCTTCCCGCGCCGCCACGTCACCCGCGAGCCATCAACGCACGAGGACAATATCGCGCTTACCGAGGAAGCCTTTGCGGATAGGGCAGCCTCCGGCGCCTTCGCCTTATATTGGCGCGCACACGGCCTCGGCTACGCGATCCCCGGCGAGACGCTTGAGGAGGCCCGGGCCGGGCGGGTGGTGGTCTGCAACGTCTCCCGGCGAATCGTGGAACAGGCTCGAGGATCGCTGCCGCATGTCGGCGTTGTGACCATCACGGCATTACCCGAGGTACTTGCCGACCGTCTCTCTGCTCGCGCCCGGCCAGAGGATGGCGACTTGCGCAGCCGCCTCGACCGCGTCGTCCCAATTGAGAGCGAGTGCACGATTTGGAACGACCGCGCTCCGGAGATCGGAGCAGCTAAGCTGATTGGGTATTTGCGCGAGCAGGTAGCCTGAATACCACCTCGGCAGGAAGTTCACGCGCTGTCCTCCTGTTGGTCGATGTCGGAGCAGTTCATGGCACTCAAAGAGCGGCTTCGCGGCCTCAAGTCCCTTGCCGGTCCCTTCGCGCCATTCGATGCTGGCGTAACCCCGGATGACCCACGCGCTCTGTTCGAGACATGGCTCTACGACGCTATCAATCGGGGCATACTCGAAGCCCATGCCATGACGCTCTCGACTGTCGATGAGCAGGGCTACCCTGATGCCCGCGTCTTGATCCTCAAGAACGTGGATGCCGACGGGTGGCACTTCGCCAGCACAAAGCTCAGTCCCAAAGGCCGCCAGATCGCCGCCCAGCCCCGCGCCGCCCTGACCTTCTACTGGCAACCACTCGGTCGGCAGGTCCGCCTGCGAGGTCCGGTTGTCGAAATGGGTCGAGAGATCTGTGAGGCGGACTTCTTGGCCCGCCCCATCGGTTCGCGTGCGGGCGCTTTGCTCGCCCGGCAGAGCGACGTCCTCGTCAATGATGCCGCATTGGATGCGGGCTTGGCCGAGCAGCGGCGTCGGATCGAGGCCGACCCATCCACCGTATCACCGACCTGGGCGGTCTACGCCGTCAAGCCGGATGAGGTCGAGTTCTGGCAGGCGGACGAGGAACGCAGACACACGCGTTTGCGATACCGGCAAAACAACCAAGGAGGCTGGACGCACGAGCGCCTGTGGCCGTGATATTTTTTGGGCGAGGGTGAAGCCACGCGACGGGCTGTTACAGGACGTGATCGCATGGGGCAGCGATGTTAGCTCTGATACCCTCTACGGCCCGAAGCGGACGGGCAGAAGGCCAGGCATGACCGCGGGGGTTGAGCTCCACGCCCAGGACCTTGGTGGCCTGTCTACACTGATGTGACACCCACGAGGTTCCCGAAGCGGACCATCCGAGGGTCAGCGAAAGGATGCGAGCGGACGCAGAGTGTGGGCCCGATCCATAAGAGTTCGGTCAATACGCGCGATGGTCACCTTCGTTGCCGAACGAGCGGGAAGCCGATGGCGGTGACCCCTGCGCCACAAAAAACCCGCCGCGGCGGTATGCCGGGCGGGATGAGGTTCGGCGCCGGGTCTCGGGGGGAAAGCGCCGTTGCACGGCCGCTACCACCGACCGTGCAACAAGCTGATGACAGGCATGATCCTCGGTAGTCGGGTCACCGAGGCAGCGGCGAACGAGCCCGAGCGTCACGCACCGGTGACTTCGATGATCATCGCCTCACGCCGCGCCCGGCCGTACTCGTCCAGGACCTCGACGTCCGCACGGTGCGTCCCCAGCCCAAGGTTCGCCGGCAGTGGGCCGACCCAGACGTGCGATGAGGGGATCGCCGACACCCAGGGCTTCTTGGTGTCCGCGTTGCGCGCGTAGACCTGCGTCACGAACGGATCGGGCTGACGCTTCCTCAGCATCGGGACGGCCGCGCGTCCGCCGCCGAGCCGCAGGGTAACCCGCGTCCGGGGTCCGCCATCGAACACATTGACCACGAGGTCGGTCGATCCGACGGCCTCGACCGGGATCGGCGAGCCGAGCAAACGCTGAATCGTGTAAGCCTTGGCGACCTCCGGGGTGCGGGCATTGTATTGGCTATCGAGGGTGATCCGTATCGCCCGGTCAGGCTCGGAGGCGGCGACGAAACGCGTCGTGTAGCCGGCGCCGTCGATGGACAGGACGTGGTAGCCGTTGGGCGTGCCGTCCCGACTGTCGGCGCAGGCGATGCCGCGCCGGTCGTAGGGGCCGCTCCACCAGGATCCCGACACGGCCGTCAGGACGTGGTGGTGATGCGTGCCGTCGCCGCCGAGATAATGGTGCTCTGTCGTGTGGGTGTGGCCGGCCACGCTGAGGCTCGGCCGCCCGGCGAGCAGAGCCAGGAGGGCGTCGCGGTCGACGGTGTTCCGGCTCCAGTCCTCAGATCCCGTATCGGTCACGAGCGGGATGTGCATGCCGACGACGACGAGACGGTCCCTGGGCCAATCACGCAGGATGTTCTCGACGAAGGTCAGCTGACTCTCGCCGAAGCGCCCCTCGTAGCGGCCGCCGCGCGCACCCGGGGCAGCGGTGCCGATACCTAGGTAGCGCACGTTGTCGAGCATCAGGAACAACGCGTGGCCATGCTCGAAGGCATAGTACGGCGCGCCGTAGACCCGCTTGAACGTCTCGCGGCTGAGATCCGCGTCGGGCGCCTCGAAGTTCAGGTCGTGGTTGCCGCCGACGTGCCACCACGGGATGCCGACCCGGCCGATCATGCGATTGTAGCGCGGATAGAGCGAGAGATCGTCCGAGACGATGTCGCCCATCGTCATGCCGAAGGCGGCGGACGTGCCGAGGACGCTGGTCAGGGCGGTATCGCGCACGAAGGCGAGTTCGGCCTCGCTCGCGGGTTGCGGGTCCGTAAACAACAGCACGTCGAACGCTGAGGGCTCGTCGACCCGCCGTAACGGGAAGTCGAGCGATTCCGGGAGCGCTCCCGTAGGTGCGAGGCCAGGGTAGCGAAAGCCGAGTTCGGTAGGGGTGCCATCGGGCCGATGGATGTAGGAGACGCGCGGAAGGTTGTTCGCGTCGAGCGGAGCGCGGTAGCCGGATGGCTTGACGACGAACACGGCATCGCCGTCCGTGACGGCGAGGCGGTAGCGCCCGCTTTCGTCGGTGCGCACGACGTCCCGTCCGTTCGAGACGGCGACACCCGGCAGCCCCGGGTCGCCGATCTGCCTGTGTCCCGCCCCGGAGCGGTCCTCGAACACGAAGCCGCTGGCGGTCAGGGAGCCTTCCGGCCGGTCGGGCGCCGTGCCCCGTGCGAACGCCGGTGCGGCGAGCGTCGCGGCCATCGCCCCGAGACCTGACACGGCCGCACGTCGGGTCATGGGGGACGCCGTGTCGTCGATGCCTTCGTTCATGCCGGGCTCCATCCTTGCGGTGGCATGGATACGGCTGCTGACGACCGTGTGACAGGATGCGACCGACATCCGTCGGCAGCGGGACCTCGGGTCCGATGGCGCACTGGCGGGTTTAGAGATAGGTGTAAAGGGCGGACCAATTCCAGGCTGCTGTGGCGGAGTAAAACCAGGCCAGTGGCGGCCGGCAGCTTGAACGATGAAGGGGCCCGATCG
>NZ_BPQG01000070.1 GCF_022179125.1 Methylobacterium cerastii | reverse complement strand
CGGGTCTCGATCACGTCCATCGCACGCTCTCCGATGGTACTGCGCCCAGCGCCCGACCGCGCCGCCGCTCACGCCACGGCGTCCGCCTCGGACGCATCGAGCGGGCTTCCAGGCATTCCTCATGGCTGTCAAGACGCGAGGACCTTTCGCGGCTCCAGCGCGCCCGCTACGGAATCCCGATCATCTTGTGCGTCTGGAGCGAGAGCCGCCAGCGCGCATCCGCCCGGCAATAGGCGACCGCCGCGCCGGTGTTGGCGACCCGGTCCGGGCCGTCCATCGGCTGAAGCCAGCGATGGCGGAAGTCGAGGTCGGCGACGGTTTCCGGCGCGAGGCCGGCCTGCGGGAAGACCAGCTTCAACTCGTCGCCGTGCCGCTGCACCAGGGGGGCGCCGGCCTTGGGGCTGACGCAGATCCAATCGATCCCCTCGGGCGCCGCCAGCGTTCCGTTGGTCTCCACCGCGATGGCGAAGCCGCGGGCGTGGACCGCCGCGATCAGGGCGGGATCGAGCTGCAGCAGCGGCTCGCCGCCGGTGAAGACGACGTAGTGCCCGTGCGGGCCGCCCTCCCAGGTCTGCGCGATCCGGTCTGCCAGGTCGTCGGCGGTGGCGAACTTGCCCCCGCCCTCGCCGTCGGTGCCGACGAAGGCGGTGTCGCAGAACCGGCAGACCGCCTCGGCCCGGTCGTCCTCGCGGCCGGACCACAGGTTGCAGCCGGCGAACCGGCAGAACACGGACGCCCGCCCGGCCTGCGCACCCTCGCCCTGAAGCGTGTGGAAGAGTTCCTTGACCGCGTACGCCATCGCCCCGCCGTGCCCGCGCGCCGTCGGCGCGGCCCCCGTCCCGTTCCAAAAGGTCGTCGAGCGACAGCACATAGGCGTCCGCGTGCCGCAACGCCACATCGGTGTCCCAAGGCGCGAAGCTCAGCCATGGGCCTGCCGAGACGCTGAGGCTCCGCCATGCTCTTGCCACGGTGCCCGCGTTGAACGGCCGGCGATCCATGGGCCCTTGTTCGCAGCCGCGAGAGGGACGGCACCGGGCCCGGTGCCGGCGCGGCGTTCCATTGCTTTGAGTCGGGGTCGATGTCGAACCGTTTTCTGAGGCGCCTCTCCCTGGGGCTCGCCACGCTCGCCGGCCTCCTCGGTGCGCAGGCGGCCGACGCCGTGACCGCACCCGTGCTCGTGGTGGAGGTCGATTCCGGCAAGGTGCTCTACGCGCAAGGGGCGACCGACCCCTGGTACCCGGCCTCGATCACCAAGCTGATGACCACCTACGTCGCCCTCGACCTGGTGCGGCAGGGCAAAGTCTCGCTCGATTCGATGATCACGATCTCGGCCGCCGCCGCCGCCGAGCCGCCCTCGAAGATGGGCTTCAAGCCGGGCACGCAGCTCACCCTCGACAACGCTTTGAAGATCATCATGGTCAAGTCGGCCAACGACGTGGCCTTCGCGATCGGCGAGACGCTCGGCGGCACGGTCGACGGCTTCGCCGACATGATGAACGAGACCGCGCGCAAGATCGGCATGCGCGAGAGCCGCTGGTACAACCCGAACGGCCTGCCCGATCCCCGGCAATGGACCTCGGCCCGCGACATGGCGGTGCTCGGCCGCGCGCTGCTGCGCGACTTCCCCGATTCGCACGACCTGTTCTCGATCTCGGCGATCCAGTTCGGCCGCTCGGTGATGGCCAACCACAACGGCCTGCTCGGGCGCTATGCCGGCGTCGACGGGATGAAGACCGGCTTCATCTGCGCGGGCGGCTTCAACGTGGTGGCGAGCGCCAACCGCAACGGCCGGCGCATCCTCACCATCGTGATGGGCAGCCCGAGCGCGCGCGAGCGCGACCTCAAGGCCGCCGACCTGTTCGATTACGGCTTCGGCCAGTCCGCCGGCTGGACCGCGCAGACCCTCGACGCGATGCCGGCCTCGTCGATCGGCGCGCCGCCCGACATGCGGCCCTACATCTGCGACCGCAAGAAGCCGATGCCGATCGACGAAGGCCCGGGCGCCATCGCCGGCGCGGCCGACAGCGCCGGCGCGCAGTTCCTTGGGGCCGCCGGCCTGTCCTCGTCCGCGCTGACCTTGGCGACGCTGAACGGCGCGGCCGCGCGGAACCGCACCCTGCCGCCGCGCGCGCCGCTGCAGCCGATCCTGGTCTGGATCGGTCGCGACCCGGCCGAGGGGCAGATCATGCTCAACGAGCAGGCCGAGGCGGAGAAGGCCGCCGCCGCCTCGAGCCGCACCGCGAAGCTCGAGGCCGCCAAGGCCAAGCGCGAGGCGGCGCTGGAGGCGGCCAAGCAGAAGCGGGCCGCGGCCCTGGAGGCCAAGGCGCAGGCCAAGTCAGAGGCCAAGTCGCAGGGGAAGGCGAAGCCTGCCGTCGCCGGCGGCGTGCCCCGCTCGGCCAGCGCCTACACCGCGGTGGACGCGTCCGGCATGCCGGAGGCCAAGCATACGCCGGCCCACACCAAGCCGGCGACGACGGCGACCCAGAAGGGCGGCAAACCTGCGCCGGCCAAGCCGACATCTGCCAAGGTGACGCCCGCCAAGCCGACGGCGAAGGCCAAGCCCGGCGGGGCAAAGTCCGCTGCGAAGTCGTCCGCTACGAAGTCGTCCGCTGCGAAGTCCGCTGCGACCGCGGACGAGTGATCGGCCTCAGCGATTGAGCCCGCCGCCCGGCCGCGCTAGGCCGGACGCATGACCGACGCCCCCCGCCGACCGGACCCGATCCCGCTCACCGTGCTCACCGGCTTCCTCGGAGCCGGCAAGACCACGCTGCTCAACCGGATGCTGCGGGACCCGGCGCTCGCCGACACCGTCGTCATCGTCAACGAGTTCGGCGAGATCGGGCTCGACCACCTGCTGATCGAGGGCGTCACCGAGGACATGGTCCTCCTCGGCGCCGGCTGCCTGTGCTGCACCGTGCGCGGCGACCTGATCACGACGCTGGAAGACCTGCTGCGCAAGCGCGACAACGGCCGGATCACGCCGTTCCGCCGGGTGGTGATCGAGACCACCGGGCTCGCCGACCCGGCGCCGATCCTGCACGCGCTGATCTACCATCCCTATCTCGTGATGCGGTACCGGCTCCAAGGCGTCGTCACCGTCGTCGACGCCGTCAACGGGTCCGCGACGCTGGACGACCACCCGGAAGCGATGCGGCAGGCCGCGGTGGCCGACCGGATCGTGCTCGCGAAAGCCGATCTGGCCGGGGACACCGCGGCGCTGCGGGCGCGTCTGGCCGCCCTCAACCCGTCCGCGCCGATCGACCCGCCCGACGTGCCGGCGGCGACGCTGCTCGGCGGCTTCTTCGGCCTCGACGGCAAGGCCGCCGACGTGCGCGCCTGGCTCGGCGCGGTGCCCGAGACGGACGGGCACGCCCACGACGTGAACCGGCACGACGCGGCGATCCGCGCCTTCTCGCTGACCAGCGACGCGCCGGTGCCGCGCCCGGCGTTCGAGATGTTCTTGGATCTGCTGCGCGGCGGGCACGGCCCGAAGCTCCTGCGGCTCAAGGGCCTCGTCGCGATCGCCGACGACCCCGACCGGCCGGTGGTGGTCCACGGCGTCCAGCACGTGGTGCACGCCCCCGTCACCCTGCCGGCCTGGCCCGACGACGACCGCACCTCACGCCTGGTGCTGATCGTCCGCGACCTCGATCCGGCCTTCGTCGTCAGCCTCTGGGACGCCTTCCTCGGCCGCCCGCGGATCGATGCGCCGGATGCGGCGGCGCTGACGAACAACCCGCTGGCGATTCCCGGCGGCTGATACGGCCTCCGCGCAATCGAAGCGGAGGCTGTGTCAGGCAAGCCCGCGCGGCGCTTGAGCGAAGCCCAAATCCGCCATCCCGAAAGGATCGACCAGATTTGGTATGACGGAGCCCGCGGCACCATCCTTGAAACCAGCCTGTCGAAGGGCGCCCGAGGGGGCCCGAACGTCCCGGATCGGGACGATTTGTAGCCAAGGCGGGACGCAGGTGCCATGACGCACGGCTTCACGGTGATCCAGGGCGGACAGGCCCAGCCCGACGCGGCGGTGGACGTCCACCCGGTTTCGACCGGCACCGAGGCGGCCACCGAAGGTTGGCGGGTGGACCTGCGCCGCGCCGGCACCGTCGACGACGGCGCGGTCGCCGCCTGGCGGGCGCTGATGACGCGCAACGCGATCACCGATCCGCGGGTCGACCCGGATTACCTGCTGAGCGCGGCCCGGCATCAGTCCGGCGGCCGGGCCATCGCCTTCGCCCTGGCCTGGGACCGGGACGGGAGCGGCCGCGAGGCATTGCGCGGCGTGATGCCGATGGCGATGCCGCATGCGATCTGGGGGCGGGCGCGGGCCGAGCTGTGGCAGCCGCCGAGCCTTCCGCACCCGGCCGCCGCCCTGATCGACGGCCCGCGGACGGACGCGGTCGAGGCCGCGATCCGCGGGCGGCTCGCCGGCCTTCGGCGGCCCCTGCGGCTCGCCGCGCCGTCCCGCCTGCCGTCGCGCGGCGAGGCCCTCCGCCCGGCCCTCGCCGCCCGCGCCGACGGGCGCCGGACGGTTCCGGCCGATTGCGTCGTCGGCATCCTGTCCGCCGAGGACGCGGCGGCCGACGTCGAACACGTCTCCGACTCGGCCCTGATCCCGGCTGCGGTCGAGGAATTCCTGGCGCTCGATGCGCGCCACGCGGCGCGCCCGATCATCGCCGACCCGTCGGAGGCGTCGATGGTGCGGGTGGTGACGCGCCTGTTCGGGCGCCGCGGGCAGATGCGGATCGAGCTCGCCCGCCGCGCCGGCGAGCTGGTCGCCGGCACGCTCCACCTCGGCGCGGGCGCCCGGGCGGTGGTCTGGCGCCGCGCGGCCCGGGCCTGATAGGCCGCCGCGCGATCAAGCGGAGGCCGTATCGGGCAAGCCCGCGCGGCGCTCGAGCGAAGCCCAGATCCGCCACCCCGAAGGGATCGACGGGATTTAAGTTTGATCCGCTACTCGTCCTCGCCGAACTTGTTGGCGAGCAGGGCTTCGATCGCATCGAGGCAGGCCTCGGCGTCGGCGCCGACGGCGGTGACCGTCACGTGGGTGCCCTGCGCCGCGCCAAGCGTCAGCAGGCCCATGATCGAGCGGCCGCCCACGGTCTCCCCGGCGCGCGTGACGGTGACCTGCGCGTCGAAGCGCTCGACGGTCTGGACGAACTTGGCCGAGGCCCGCGCATGCAGGCCGCGCCGGTTGATGATCGGCAGGCGCCGCAGGAAGCCGCCCTCCGGAACGGTCGGGGGCTCGTCGTCCGGCTCGAAGAGGTCGTCCATCCGCCGGCGCGCTTCCCTGTCCGTCGCCGCGCCGTGGGCAGCGCGAGCCTGTTCCGGCACGCGCACGGCGCGGCCGTCACCGTGCGTAACGGGTCGGCGGTCGGGACGGCAAGATCGGGGGGAAGACTATTTGCCGGCGAGCACGCGCGAGGCGACGTTGATGTACTTGCGGCCGGCTTCCTGGGCGTGAAGCACCGCGTCGCCGAGCGATTCCGCGTCGCGCACGCTGGCGAGCTTGATCAGCATCGGCAGGTTGATGCCCGCCACCACCTCGACGGCGCCGCCGTTCATGCAGGACAGGGCCAGGTTCGACGGCGTGCCGCCGAACATGTCGGTGAGCACGACGACGCCCGTGCCGGTGTCGACGCGGCCGACCGCGGACATGATGTCCCGCCGCCGCAGCTCCATATCGTCTTCCGGCCCGATCGTGATGGTCTCGATCTGCTTCTGAGGGCCGACCACGTGCTCCAGCGCTGCCCGGAATTCGGTCGCGAGCAGTCCGTGGGTGACGAGCACCATGCCAATCATCGACACGTATTCCGGTGTCCTGTGAACGAGTCCGCCAATTTGTGCATTGCACGCACAGGCTCAAGGCGTCGCGACGTTTTGATCGCCCGTCGTCCCAATCATGCCACGCCTGCCGCACCCGCGCTACGGGGTGCGGGCGCCTCGCCGCAACGAGGCGGCGTGTGCGACTGCGAAGACACGCCGGGCGTCGCCGCGAGCAGCTTCGCGACGACGAGCCCCGGCGCGAGGCCGGCATCCCGCGCCGCCCGGTCGATCCGCAGGCAGGGGAGGGCGACGCCGACGATCGCGACCTCCGGCTCCCGCGGTTCGGGAAGGCGCGGCCCGGGCGCCACGAGGTCGACGACGAGGCGCAGGATGCAGGCCGGGACGTGGTCCACCGCGACGATCCCGTGGCCGCGGACCTCGATCAGACCGGCGATGGCCGGGTGCGGGCGCGCCACCACGTGCCCGTGACGGGCTTCGACGCGGACCCGGTCGTCGCCGACCAGCGCCGCGAAGCCGCCCTGATGGGTGCACCGCTCGATCAGCGCCAGGGCGAGGCTCGACTTGCCGGCCCGCGATTCGCCCCGGATCAGCACGCCCGCCTCGCCGACGACGACGCAGGTGGCGTGGACGGTTTCGCGTAGGTCGGCGGCAGGAGCAGCTGGGAAGCCCGGCCGGCCTCGTCGGCTTGTCGGGTCAGGCATCGTCGAACGCCGTCATGGCAAGGTCGTGACCGGCGCGCCGCGTTTCGCGCGATCCGTCCGGTTCGGGCGCGCCGACAGGCGTGAACCTGGTCGCTCCGAGGGGGGAGGGGCGTGCCCTCTCAGGACATGTCACGCCCCTCATCCTGTCCTTCTCCCCCTGGGAGAAGGGACCCGCGCTTTTGCCGGAGCATTTGGTAGAGAGGCGGAGCGGTCGCCCTCGGTCGGACCGTTGCCGCGCCACCCCCGTCACGCCGCCGACATCTGCCGCGGGGCCGCCGGGATGCGCACGATGAAGCGGGCGCCGCGGACCGTCGGCTCGCCGTCCTCGTCGGCCGGGCCGGGGCGGTTCTCGGCGCGGATCGAGCCGCGATGCGCCTGGACGATCTGGCGGGAGATCGAGAGGCCGAGGCCCGAGTTCTGGCCGAAGCCCTGCTCGGGGCGGTCGGTGTAGAAGCGCTCGAAGATCCGCTCCAGGGCGTGCTCGGGGATGCCCGGCCCCTCGTCCTCGCAGATCAGCTCGATGTCGCCGCGCACCCGCCGCAGGGCGACGCGGACCTTCGCCTCCGTCGGCGAGAACGAGCGGGCGTTGTCGAGGAGGTTGTTGACCACCTGGCCCAGGCGGCTGTCGTGCCCGATAATCGCGAACGGCGCGTCCTGGTCGCCGGCGGGCGCGTCGACGTCGAGCTGGATCACGCAGTCCTTCGGGCGCTTGCGCTCGTTGGCCACCGAGACGACCGTGGACAGGAGCTTGCGCAGGTCGACCCGTCGCGCCTCGGCGCGGGCGAGCTCGGCATCGAGCCGCGAGGCGTCGGCGATGTCGCTGATCAGGCGGTCGAGGCGCTTCACGTCGTGCTGGATGATCGCCATCAGGCGGCTGCGCGAATCGTCGTTGCGGGCGAGCGGCAGGGTTTCGACCGCGCTGCGGAGCGAAGTCAGCGGGTTCTTCAGCTCGTGGCTGACGTCGGCGGCGAAGCTCTCGATCGCGTCGATGCGCCGGTAGAGCGCCTGGGTCATGTCCCGCAGGGCGCCGGAGAGGTGGCCGATCTCGTCGGTGCGGCTGGTGAAGTCGGGGATCTCCTCGCGGGTCTTGATCCCCATCCGCACCTTCTCGGCGGCCTCCGCCAGGCGCCGCACCGGCCCGGCGATGGCGCCGGCCAGCAGGATCGAGAGCACCACCATCACCATCGCGGCGACGAGGAAGACCTGGAACAGGCCGAAGCGCTCCGAGGCGATGACCCGGTCGATCGCGTCCCCTTGCGTCGAGAGCAGCAGCGCGCCGCGCACCGCCCCCGAGCGCTGGATCGGCACGGCGACCGAGACCGTGGTCTCGCCGAGCTCGTTGCGGCGCACGAGGCTGCCGCGGGCACCGTTCAGCGCGGTCTGGACCTCGCGCAGCGAATGGCCGTTCGTCGGCCCGACCTCCTCCTGCGGCTTCACCCGCTCGCCGAACAGGCCGAAGCTCCAGGCCTGCGCGACCTCGAAGGCCCGCTCGAGCAGGGAGCGCTTGCGGACCTGCGCGGTGCCGGCCCCGCCCTCGGGCCGGTTGAACAGCGAGCGCGTGTCGAACAGCAGGCCGCCCTCGCTGTCGAACACCCGCGCGCGGTTGCCGGTCGGGGTGACGAGCCGGCGCAGCAGCGGCGCC
This sequence comes from Methylobacterium cerastii, assembly GCF_022179125.1. Taxonomy (GTDB): domain Bacteria; phylum Pseudomonadota; class Alphaproteobacteria; order Rhizobiales; family Beijerinckiaceae; genus Methylobacterium; species Methylobacterium cerastii. Next base: position 11,646 of record NZ_BPQG01000070.1, on the reverse strand, counting down.
ACCTGCTCCGGGTTGAGCGAGAAGGCCAGCGGCGAGGATTCCTCCTCGGTGCCGTTGCCCTCGCCGGCCTGCTGCTGGAGCAGCTTGTCGGGGTCGATGCGGATCGTCCCGGTGTCGACCGAGGCGGACGAGGCGATGGCGCCGGCGATGATGTCGCCCTGGATCGCCAGGCTCTGGACGCGGGCCTGGATCAGCCCCTGCCGGAACTGGTTGAGGTACAGGAACCCGACGAGCAGCGCGATCAGCCCGACGAGGTTGAGCACCACGATGCGGCGGGTCAGGCTCGACGAGGCCCGCTGTCCGATCGCATCCCAGGAGGCCCGCGGCCATGCGAGCGGGCCGCGGCGCGGCTCTTCATCGGTCTGCGACGTCACGACGGTCCGGTCTTCGACGGGGAATCGAGGGAAGCGAGGCGGGCGAAACGCGATCCCGAGGCGTCTCACGCATCGGGATCGGCCCCCCGCGACGGCGGGGCGGCGGTCGTCCGCCGGACCTCATGGGTGAGAACCCATGAGGCAGTGTGGAAGGCCTTCAGCCTTCCTTGAAGCGGTAGCCGACGCCGTAGAGCGTCTCGATCATGTCGAAGCTGGTGTCGGTCACCTTGAACTTCTTGCGCAGCCGCTTGATGTGGCTGTCGATCGTGCGGTCGTCGACGTAGACCTGGTCGTCGTAGGCCGCGTCCATCAGCGCGTTGCGGCTCTTCACGACGCCCGGGCGGTGGGCGAGCGCCTGGAGGATCAGGAACTCGGTGACCGTCAGGGTCACCGGCTCGCCCTTCCAGGTGCAGGTGTGGCGCTCCGGGTCCATCATCAGCGAGCCGCGCTCCAGCGAGCGGGCGGCGGCGTCGGCCTCGCGGGCGGCGGCGCCCGGCCCGTCCTTCGGGGCGAAGCGGCGCAGCACCGCCTTCACCCGCTCGACCAGCAGGCGCTGCGAGAACGGCTTATGGATGAAGTCGTCGGCGCCCATCTTGAGGCCGAACAATTCGTCGATCTCCTCGTCCTTCGAGGTGAGGAAGATCACCGGAAGGTCCGATTTCTGCCGCAGGCGCCTGAGAAGCTCCATCCCGTCCATGCGCGGCATCTTGATGTCGAAGATCGCGAGGTCGGGGGGCGAGTGCTTGAGCCCGTCGAGCGCCGAGGCGCCGTCGGTGTAGGTCTGGATCCGGTATCCTTCGGTCTCCAGCGCGATCGACACCGAGGTGAGGATGTTTCGGTCGTCGTCGACGAGGGCGATGGTCGGCATGCGCGTTCCTTGACTGACGGGGCGGTCGCGGGCGCGTGGCGGTGGCCCGCGTCGCCGCCTCCGGCCCCGGACGGGGCAGGCAAAAACGCGAACGCGACGACGAGTCGTATGACCGTGTCCGTTTCGCGCGGACGGTCTGTCGCTTTAAGCCGAAGTTTCGAAAAAAGCGAGCGGCCATGGTAGCTTGGCCGTATCCGGGCGATGCGCCGCGTCTCGCCCGTCTCGTCGGCGGTCGCGATTTCGCCCTATGATGCGGTCGGCGCGGCGTTTTTCGTTTCCGCCGCTTCCGGGGAGCGAGGGGCGCGATGGCTGAGACATCCGACGGCGTGGGCGGGACCGAATCGGGGGGGGCGCGTGGTCCGGCGCGGCCGCTTCCGGCGGCGCAGGCCCCGTTCGACGCGATCGGCCTGTCGCGGCGCCTGCTGCGCAGCATCCGCTCCGGCGCCCTGGCGACGCTCGATTCCGACGGCACGCCGTTCGCCTCGCTGACGACCATCGCCACCGACGTCGACGGCACGCCCCTGATGCTGCTGTCGCAGCTCTCGGCCCACACCCGCAACCTGCTCGCCGACCCGCGCTGCTCGCTGCTGTTCTCGGCCGGCGGCAAGGGCGACCCGCTCGCCCACCCGCGGCTGACCGTCGTCGGGCGGGCGGTGCGGACCGACGAGCCCCGCGTGCGGGCGCGCTTCCTCGCCCGGCACCCGAAGGCCGCGCTCTACGCCGACTTCCCGGATTTCGGATTCTTCGCGCTGGAGCCGACGGCCGGCCACCTCAACGGGGGCTTCGCCAAGGCGGCGACGTTGACGAAGGCCGAGCTGCTGCTGGATCTCGCGGGCGCCGAGGCGATCGTGGCCGGCGAGAGCGGCGCGATCGAGCACATGAACGCCGACCACGCCGACGCGCTGGCGCTCTACGCCGCCTCGGAGGGGGCGGCCGCGTGGCGCCTCACCGGGCTCGACCCGGAGGGGATGGACCTGCTCGCCGCCGACCGGACCGCGCGGGTGACCTTCCCGGAGCGAGTCGGCGACATGGGCGCGTTGCGAAAGGTCCTCGTGGTCATGGCCGCCGAGGCTCGGGCGAAGGACGAGGCGCCGCGAGCCTGAGCGGCCGGACGTCGGTCCGCGAAACCGCGGGCCGACGTGAAGCGGAGGTCTCAGGCCTCTTCGGTGGCCGGCTTCTCGGCCTCGGAATCCTCGGATTCGGTCTCGGACTCCGTCGCCTCGGAGGTCTCCGCCTCGGGCTGGGCCTCGGCGCCGACCGGCGGCCGGGTGTTGCGGCGGCGGCTCCAGCCCGGGGTCGCGCGCGGCGCGCCGCGGGTCACTTCCTCGTTGCCTTCGAGCACGCGCTTCACGCGGGCGTTGAAGTCCGACATCGAGATGCTGGGCGAACGCCCGTTGGGGGGAGTGCGAGCCATCTTGGGCCTTCCGCTTCGGAGCCCAAAGCACGGGATTGCGCGGAGGGTATGCCCTCTAGATAGGGCCGAACGCCCAAAATCCGAAGGGCCGTGGGGCCGGACAGGCCCATTCGGTCTCCGTCACCGAGGGATTCGCCCCGCGACGCCGCCCGCGCTTGGCGCTCCCCCCTGCGGCTGCTATCCCCCCGGGACGACCGACACCGCCTCCTCACATCAGACGGCGCGCGACGACGGCCCTCCGGTCGGCCGCACGCGCGCCGGAGATCCGCATCGATGACGACCACGCCGATCGACAACATCCGCAACTTCTCGATCGTCGCGCATATCGACCACGGCAAGTCGACGCTCGCCGACCGCCTGATCCAGACGACGGGCACCGTGGCGCTGCGCGACATGAGCGAGCAGATGCTCGATTCGATGGACATCGAGAAGGAGCGCGGCATCACCATCAAGGCGCAGACCGTGCGCCTGGAATACAAGGCCGAGGACGGCAAGAACTACGTCCTCAACCTGATGGACACGCCCGGCCACGTCGACTTCGCCTACGAAGTGTCCCGCTCGCTCGCCGCCTGCGAGGGCTCGCTGCTGGTGGTGGATGCGAGCCAGGGCGTCGAGGCGCAGACGCTGGCCAACGTCTACCAGGCGCTCGACGCCAACCACGAGATCGTGCCCGTCCTCAACAAGATCGACCTGCCGGCCGCCGAGCCCGAGCGCATCCGCGCCCAGATCGAGGAGGTGATCGGCATCGACGCGTCCGAGGCCGTGGCGATCTCGGCCAAAAGCGGGCTGAACATCGAGGCGGTGCTGGAAGCCATCGTCAAGCGCCTGCCGCCGCCGAAGGGCGACCGCGACGCGCCCCTGAAGGCGCTGCTGGTGGATAGCTGGTACGACGTCTACCTCGGCGTCGTCGTGCTGGTGCGCATCGTCGACGGCGTGCTCAAGAAGGGCATGAACATCCGCATGATGCGGGCCGACGCGGTGCACGGCGTCGACAAGATCGGCGTGTTCCGACCGAAGATGGCCGACATCGGCGAGCTCGGCCCCGGCGAGGTCGGCTTCTTCACGGGCTCGATCAAGGAGGTCGCCGACACCCGCGTCGGCGACACGCTGACCGAGGACAAGCGCCCGTGCAAGGAGATGCTGCCGGGCTTCAAGGACGTGCAGTCGGTGGTGTTCTGCGGGCTCTTCCCCGTGGATGCGGCCGAATTCGAGACCCTGCGCAGCGCGATGAGCAAGCTCCGGCTCAACGACGCCTCGTTCTCCTACGAGATGGAGACCTCGGCCGCCCTCGGCTTCGGCTTCCGCTGCGGCTTCCTCGGGCTGCTGCACCTCGAGATCATCCAGGAGCGGCTTGAGCGCGAGTTCAACCTCGACCTGATCTCGACGGCGCCCTCCGTGGTCTACCGCCTGCAGATGACCGACGGCACGGTGAAGGAGCTGCACAACCCGGCCGACATGCCCGACGTGATGAAGATCACGGCGATCGAGGAGCCGTGGATCCGCGCCACCATCCTCACCCCCGACGAGCATCTCGGCGGCGTGCTGAAGCTGTGCCAGGACCGGCGCGGATCGCAGGTGGACCTCAACTACGTCGGAAAACGCGCCATGGTCGTCTACGACCTGCCGCTGAACGAGGTGGTGTTCGACTTCTACGACCGCCTCAAGTCGATCTCGAAGGGCTACGCCTCGTTCGACTACCACATCTCCGACTACCGCGAGGGTGACCTCGTGAAGATGTCGATCCTCGTCAACGCCGAGCCGGTCGACGCGCTCTCGATGCTGGTCCACCGCACCCGCGCCGAGCATCGCGGCCGCGCCATGTGCGAGAAGCTGAAGGACCTGATCCCGCGCCACCTGTTCCAGATCCCGGTCCAGGCGGCGTTGGGCGGCAAGATCATCGCCCGCGAAACGATCAAGGCCCTGTCCAAGGACGTGACCGCCAAGTGCTACGGCGGCGACATCTCGCGCAAGCGCAAGCTCCTGGACAAGCAGAAGGAAGGCAAGAAGAAGATGCGCCAGTTCGGGCGCGTCGAGATTCCGCAGGAGGCGTTCATCGCCGCGCTGAAGATGGACGATTGAGCTTTTCGGCTCCCTCGGGTTGACTAGCGGGCCTGTTCGAATCGGTGGCGGCTTGGCCTTCGATCGTGATGCGGAACGACGGTGGCATGCGATGCAGCGCAGCGACGTGATCGCCAGACTCACCGAGCGGGCCGGGCATCTTCAGAATTCCGGCATTCTCGCGCTCTACCTCTTCGGCTCCGTCGCCCGGGACGAGGCCGGCCTCGATGGCGACGTCGACCTGTTCGTCGACCCGCAATACGACCGGTTCGGCTTCGTCGAATTGTTCAGGACGGAAGCCTACCTCGCGCAGGCGCTCGGGTGCCGGGTCGACTTGACGACGCGGGAAGGCCTACACCCTCAATTGCGGGCAGAGATCGAGCGCGAGGCCATCCAGGTCCTGTGATGAAGCGGTCGGCGATTGCACGCCTCACGGATATCCTGACGATGAGCGACGCGGCTGCGGACATCGTCGCGGGACGAACGTTCGCCGATTATCGCATGGACCTGGTGATGCGCCTCGCCGTCGAACGACGTGTCGAGATCGTATCGGAAGCGAGCCGACACGTGCCGCCGGATGCGAAGACACGCTTTCCGGCCGTACCATGGTCCGAGATCGCCGCCGTCGGCAACAAGCTCCGGCACGAGTAAATTCGCATCGACGACCTCATCCTATGGAAGATCGCGACGGTGTCGCTGCCCGAGCTTCGCCCGATCATCGCGGCGATCCCGAGCGAGGCGTCGGCCGGCTGAGTGGCGCTGCGCTCGACGCCTGCCATCGGCTCAATGCCGTAGCGAGAGCGACATCCCTCACCGGCCCCGATCCGCGAGCCGGAACCGCGCCGCACCGCAAAAAGTTCGCCCTCCAAATCCACGGAGCCGAACGTATGCGGATCACCACCGTCGCCGACCACGTCGTCGATACCCTGCAGGAGGCCGGCGTCCGGCGCATCTACGGGGTCGTCGGCGACAGCCTGAACGCGATCACCGAGGCGATCCGGGCGCGCGGCGTGATCGAGTGGATCCACGTCCGCCACGAGGAATCCGGCGCGTTCGCGGCCGGCGCCGAGAGCCAGGTCACCGGGCAGCTCGCGGTCTGCGCCGGCTCGTGCGGCCCCGGCCACGTCCACCTGATCAACGGCCTCTACGATTGCCATCGCTCGCGCACGCCGGTCCTGGCTTTGGTGGCGCACATCCCGTCGGCCGAGATCGGCTCGGGCTACTTCCAGGAGACGCACCCGACCGAGCTGTTCCGCGGCTGCAGCCACTATTGCGAGCAGGTCTCCGATCCCGCCCAGCTCCCCTACGTGCTGGAGAACGCCATGCGCGCCGCGATCGGGCAGCGCGGCGTCGCGGTGGTCGTCATCCCCGGCGACGTCGCGCTGAAGGACGCGCCGGCCCGCGCCGTGGCGACGAAGGCCGGCCTCGTGCCGCCGAAGCCCGTGGTGCAGCCGGCCGAGGCCGATCTGACGGCGCTGGCCGAGCTTCTGAACGGCTCCCGCAAGATCACGCTGCTCTGCGGTCGCGGCTGCGCCGGGGCGCATGCCGAGCTGCTGCAGCTCGCCGAGGCCCTGAAGAGCCCGATCGTCCACGCACTCGGCGGCAAGGAGTTCGTCGAATACGACAACCCCTACGACGTCGGCATGACCGGGCTGATCGGGTTCTCGTCCGGCTACGCGGCGATGGTCGGCTGCGAGACGCTGCTGATGCTCGGCACCGGCTTTCCCTACAAGCAGTTCTACCCGAAGGACGCGAAGGTGGCGCAGGTCGATCTGCGCCCGGAAGAGCTCGGGCGCCGCTGCCGGCTCGACCTCGGCCTCGTCGGCGACGTCGGCGCCACGATCCGCGCGCTGCGGCCGTTGCTCGCGGTGAAGGCCGACCGCGCCTGGCTCGACGGCAGCCTCAAGCACTACGCCAAGGCGCGCGAAGGGCTCGACGAGTTGGCGACGGGCAAGCCCGGCCGCAAGCCGATCCACCCGCAATACCTCACCAAGCTCCTGAGCGACGCGGCCTCCGACGACGCGGTGTTCACCGCCGACGTCGGCACGCCGACGATCTGGGCGGCGCGCTACCTCAAGATGAACGGGAAGCGCCGGCTGCTCGGATCCTGGGTCCACGGCTCGATGGCCAACGCCATGGTCCAGGGCATCGGCATCCAGGCCGCCTCGCCCCGGCGCGAGGTGATCGCGCTGTGCGGCGACGGCGGCTTCAGCATGCTGATGGGCGACTTCCTGACGCTGCGCCAGCACCGGCTGCCCGTGAAGGTGGTGGTGTTCAACAACGGCTCGCTCGGCTTCGTCGAGATGGAGATGAAGGCCGCAGGCTACCTCGAGACCGGCGTCGCGCTCGACAACCCGGACTTCGCCGCGATGTCGCGGGCGGCCGGCATCTTCGCGATTCGGGTCGAGGATCCTGGTGAACTCGAAGGCGCGATCCGCGAGTTCCTGGCCTTCGACGGGCCGTCGCTGCTCGACGTGGCGGTGGCCCGCAACGAGCTCTCGATCCCGCCCAAGATCGACGGCCAGCAGGTGAAGGGCTTCAGCCTCTACATGCTGCGTGCGGTGATGAGCGGACGCGGTGACGCGGTCCTCGACCTCGCCAAGACCAACCTCATTCGATAGACCGGATTGAAATCGTTCCAAGGCGGCGCTTCGCGGCTTCGAAGGAACATCAGGGAGGGCGCATGGCCCGGCAACGGAACATCTGGCGCCTCGCGCGCCGCCCGGTCGGGGCCGTCGCCGAGGGCGACCTCGCCTACGGCGCCGAGGCTCTGCCCGAGCTGCAGCAAGGCCAGTTCCTGCTGCAGGTGCTGTACCTGTCGCTCGATCCGACCAACCGCATCTGGATGAGCGACGCCGAGCAGTACATGCCGCCGGTCGCGATCGGCGAGCCGATGCGCGGCCTCGTGGCCGGGCGCGTGATCGAGAGCCGGAAGGACGGCGTCGAGCCCGGCGCGCTCTATTCCGGCATGGGCGTCTGGGCCGACCACATGGTCACCGACGGGCAGGGCCTGCAGCCCCTGGCCCTGCCGCCGGGCGTGCCGCTCTCCCTCGCCTTCGGCGTGTTCGGCCTCGTCGGCCCGACGGCGTATTTCGGCCTGCTCGACATCGGCCGCCCGAAGGCCGGCGAGACCCTGGTGGTCTCGGCCGCCGCCGGCGGCGTCGGCCAGGTCGTCGGTCAGATCGGCAAGATCAAGGGCTGCCGGGTGATCGGCATCGCCGGCGGACCGGACAAGTGCCGGTTCGTCGTCGACGAGCTCGGGTTCGACGCGGCGATCGACTATCGCAGCGAGGATGTCGGCGCCCGCCTCGACGCCCTGGCGCCCGACGGCGTCGACATCAACTTCGAGCAGGTCGGCGGCCCGATCTCGGACGCGGTGTTCGCGCGGATGCGGCTGTTCGGGCGGATGCCGCTGTGCGGCCTGATCGCCTCCTACAACGACACGTCCAAAGACTCTTCGGAGCGCCCGGGTCCGGCCGTCGCGGCGGCGTGGCGCCAGATGCTGATGCGGCGGCTCACCGTGCAGGGCTTCATCGTCACCGACTACGCCGCGCGCTGGGGCGAGGCGGTGCAGGCGCTGGGCGGCTGGATGGCGGAAGGCCGGATCAAGACCCGGCAGGACGTGCGGCCCGACCTCGCGCGGGCGGTGGAACACCTCGACAGCCTCTACACCGGCGGCAACTTCGGCAAGCTGCTGGTCCAGGTGGGCGCCTCGGAAGACGGCGCCTGACGGCGTGGGCGAACGGCCCGGCGGAACGGCTCAGGGAAACGGGATAGGACCATGCGGATCGGACTGTTCGTCCCCTGTTACGTCGACGCCTTCGAGCCGGAGGTCGGCATCGCCACCCTCGAGTTGCTCGAGCGCCTCGGCCTCGAGGTGGAATACCCGTTCGACCAGACCTGCTGCGGCCAGCCGATGACCAACACCGGCTGCCACGCGGAAGCCGCCGCCACCGAAGCCCTGTTCGTCAAGAATTTCGCCAAGTTCGACTACGTCGTCGCGCCCTCGGGCAGCTGCGTCCACCAGGTGCGCGAGCATCTGACGGCGATTCCCCAGACCGAAGAAGTCGTCGGCGTTCGCCGAAAGACCTTCGAGCTGGTCGAGTTCCTGCACGACGTGCTGAAGATCGAGGAATTCCCCTGGGCGTCGTTCCCGCACAAGGTCGCCTACCATGCCAACTGCAACGCGCTGCGCGGCATCCACCACGCCCGGCCGTCCGAGATCAACCTGCCATACTATTCGAAGCCCCTCGACCTGCTGGCCAAGGTGAAGGGCATCGAGGTCGTCAAGCTGACGCGGCCCGACGAGTGCTGTGGCTTCGGCGGCACCTTCTCGGTGTTCGAGCCCGCCGTCTCGGCCAAGATGGGCTACGACAAGGTGACCGACCAGGCGCGCGCCGGGGCCGCGTACGTCGTCTCGGCCGATTCCTCGTGCCTGATGCACCAGAAGGGCTGCGCCGAGCGCCTCGGCGTGCCGCTGAAGTACATCCACATCGCGCAGGTCCTGAACGGAGCCGCCGCATGAGCATCGAAGACCTTACGCCCCGCGAGACGGATGGCACGCCCCGCGAGAGCGCCGGCATGATCCACCCGGAGGTGCGCGCGCCCGGCGACGAGAGCGAGCGCCACCAGGATGGCGGCCGCCTCCAGCACGCGGAGGCCGCCTCGAAGCCGATCGCAGCGCCGAAGACGCGCGAACAACAGCCACGCGGGGCCAAGATCCGCGGCAACCGGCCGATCGACCAGGGCGAGGCCGCCGAGCGCTTCCTCGCCGCGCCGCTGCATCAGGCGGCGCACGACGAGCGCCTGTGGGACCTGCGCAAGAAGCGCGACGTGTCGGCCCACGGCATCCCCGAATGGGAGGAGCTTCGCGAGATCGCCTCGAACATCAAGGCGCACACGCTGAGCCGGCTCGACACCTACCTCGAGCAGTTCGAGGCGGCGGCCAAGGCCAACGGCGTCCACGTGCACTGGGCCTCGGACGGCGCGGACCACAACCGCATCGTGCTCGAGATCCTGCGCAGCCACGGCGCGAAGACCCTGGTGAAGTCGAAGTCGATGCTCACCGAGGAGTGCGGCTTCCGCCACCACATGGCGGCGAGCGGGATCGAGATCATCGAGACCGACCTCGGCGAGCGCATCCAGCAGCTCGACAACGAGGAGCCGAGCCACATCGTGGCGCCGGCCGTGCACAAGACGCGGATGGACGTCGCCGAGGTTTTTGCGCGCACGCTCGGCACCGACCCCGAGAACGACGACGCGCACTACCTGGCCGAAAGCCAGCGCGAGACCACGCGGCCCTACATCCTCAACGCGGATGCGGGGATGACCGGGTGCAACTTCGCCATCGCCGAGACCGGCACGGTGGTCACCTGCACCAACGAGGGCAACGCCGACCTGTCGGGCAACGTGCCGCCGCTGCAGATCCACTCGATCGGCATCGAGAAGGTCATCCCGCGGATCGAAGACCTCGGCGTGTTCATCCGCCTGCTGTCGCGCTCGGCGCTGGGCTCGCCGATCACCCAGTACACCTCGCACTTCCGTGGTCCGCGGCCCGGCACCGAGATGCATTACGTGCTGGTCGACAACGGCCGCTCCGAACGCCTCGGGATGGAGGAGTTCTGGACCTCGCTGAAATGCATCCGCTGCGGCGCCTGCATGAACACCTGCCCGGTCTACCGGCGCTCGGGCGGGCTCTCCTACGGGGCGACCTATGCCGGGCCGATCGGGCTGATCATCGACCCGACCTTCAACAAGCGGAAATACTCGACGCTGCCATTCTCCTCGACCATGAACGGCTCCTGCACCAACGTCTGCCCGGTGAAGATCAACATCCACGAGCAGATCTTCGCCTGGCGCAAGGTTCTGGCCGAGGAGCACCAGATCCCGCTCTTGAAGCAGGGCATGATGAAGGCCGCCGGCGCCGTGCTGAGCCGCCCGGCCGCCTACCGCGCGGCGATCGGCACGGCGGATTCGGCTTTGCGCGCCCTGCCGCGCTTCGCCGTCTACAACCCGCTCAACACCTGGGGGAAGAAGCGCGAGATGCCCGAGGCCCCCAAGCAGAGTTTTCACGCCTGGTACAAGCAGAACCGCATGGCGGGTGCATCCAAGAAGGACGTCGCCTCGAAGAAGGACGTGTCGTGAGCGCCGGCACCCGCGAGGCGACGCTGGCCGCGATCCGCCGCAACCGGCCGGCCGGCGACTATCCGCTGCCGCAAATCCCGGACTTCGCGCCGCTGGTCGACGACGACCGCATCCTGGCCTTCACCGAGGCGCTGAAGCGCATGGGCGGCCGGGTGGTCGAGGCCGGCCCCGCCGGCGATCCGCTCGGCCACGTGCGCGACCGCCTGGATGCGGCCAAGGTCGTCGCTTCCGCCGTGCCGGAACACGCGGGCACCCTCGACCTCGCCGCCGTCACCCGGCCGCAGGCGGTGGACGACGTCGACGTGGCGATCGTGCGCGCCCGCTTCGGGGTGGCCGAGACCGGATCGGTGCTGTTCACCGAGGCCGAGCTCGTGGTGAACGCGGTGGCCTACCTCGCCCAGCACCTCGTGGTCCTGCTCGACCCCGCCGACGTCGTCGTGAACATCCAGGCCGCCTACAAGCGCCCGGACTTCGCCGGCGCGGCCTACGCCGTGCTGCATACCGGGCCGTCGGCGACCGCCGACATTGAAGGCGTGCTCATCCACGGGGCGCAAGGCGTGCGCTCGCTGACGGTGGTGCTCCTGCCGCGCCGGGTGTGATCGAACGTTGCACCCTGGTCCGACGACTGCGATCGACCGCGTCGCGGTGGCTCGACAGGCCTCGGATGCAGTCTACCCACGCGACACGGAAGACTGAACCCGCCGGCCAGAGCATTTTCAAGCGAGCTGGATGCCGGCTTGCGTGAAGGAAATGCGACCACACAGTAGGTTATACCAATCCTCACTGAT